>DHCY01000004.1:2156-79721 GCA_002399085.1 Anaerolineaceae bacterium UBA4890 | reverse complement strand
GGATGCTTCGCCCCTACCTCATAGTGCATAAAAATGAGGTGAACCAGTATACCTGATGAAATTCCTTCGAAGATGTGTAATGTCTTCGAAGCTTTTCCTATTGTGGCTATGCGCATTAACAAGCCGTTGTTTTTTTCTGATAAAGATTCTCTGCGCAATAAATATTTTCTGCAGCGATATCAAAATGTCTATGTTTTTCCCCATTTCGTACTCATTCAATCGCTTTCAACCACTTGGAATACATCTATATAGTCATTTGTCTGGTGTTTTATTTGATAAGGGTGAGATTATTGCCGAGTTTCATAAAAAACCAGTCATTTTTTTACAAAATGCTATACATTAAATGTATACATGCGATAAAATAAATGTATGCGAAAAAAGACTCCTATTTATAAGGAAATCCGTGCGGACCTGATCCGCGAAATTATTGATGGCAAATACTGCAACAAACAACTGCCAACCGAGCTCGAACTTTGCGAACACTACAATGTCAGCCGAATGACGGTCAATAAAGCCCTGAGCTTGCTGGTCCATGAAGGTTTCATCCGCCGTATTCCTGGAAAAGGCACCTTTGTCAATACAATTGAAATTCAAAAGCGCATTGCTGAACCACGTGGTTTCAGCCAGGATATTAACACCATCGGTGCCACCCCTGGCTCAAAAGTCCTGGAGTTCAAAATCCTCCAGGCAAAAGATAACGACGAGATCGCCAAGCTTTTTCACCTCCAGGGAGATGCTCTGATCTATTACTTTGTGCGCCTGCGCAGCGCGAATGGCACCCCTATCGCCATCACACGCACCTATCTCTCCGGTGAGGTGGTTAAAGATTTGCCCCAACAGACGCTCGAACGGTCACTTTACGACTACCTGAAAACTGAGCTCGGCATCATTCCCAAGTGCGATGACTATCAGCTGCGGGCACGCAACGCGACCAAGCAAGAGAAATCGTGGCTTGGCACGACGGATGAACCGATCCTCGAAGTCCGGCACATATCTTACACGCAAGCAGACCTGCCCTTCGAGTACAACGAATCGGCTTATCTCGGCAGTAAGTTCTTTTTCGTTTCAAGCCCGGCTTACCATCCACGTTTTGAGGAAGAGGAAAACTAAGAAAAAGTTTGACTGCCATTCGTTGGTAGCATATAATAATTTGTTTGAGGGGAAGTGCTGGAATTGGCAGACAGGCATGACTTAGGATCATGTGCGGCGACGCGTGAGGGTTCGAGCCCCTCTTTCCCCACTTCACATTTTACTTACGAGGTATACATTGAAAACTGAAAAGACATTTACTGATGACCACCAGGTCCGCGTTCGGGCTGAATTTGAGCAGGAAACCCTTGAAGGTTTCAAGCACAGAGCAGCACGCAAAATCGCTCAAAAAACCCATATTCCAGGTTTTCGCCCTGGTAAAGCACCCTACAACGTGGTGGTTGCACACGTCGGCGAGGCTGCGATCATGGAAGACGCTATCGATTTGATGCTGAATGACGTCTACCCCCAGGTTCTGGAACAAGAGAATATCAATCCTTACGGTGCCGGAAACCTGGAAGATATCCCCAGCCAGGAACCCCCCATCTTTGAATTCCTGATTCCGCTCGCACCCGAAGCAGAGCTGGGCGATGTGGAAAGCCTGAAGAAAGCTTACCTGCCGCCAGTGGTCACCGATAGCGACGTCGACGATTTCATCCTGCAAGTCCGCCGAAACCGCGCCGATATTGTTCCCGTCGAAGGCGCTGCAAAAGTCGGTCAGCTGGTTTACATGACCCTTGAAGCAACCGATGAGAAGCCTGTCAACCCGGAAGAAGCTGTTTTGGTCAAGTCTTCGCCACAGCAAACCCTGATTCCAACAAGTAAGGAAGAGAAAGATTCCGAATGGCCTTACCGCGGCTTTGCCCGCGAACTGATTGGTAAAAAAGCCGAAGATCAGGTCTCTCTCACCCACACCTTTGCTGAAGATGCCTCCGACAGCGTTTTTGCTGGCAAGACGGTTCGCTTTGACGTGAACATTCAATCAGTCAAAGAGCTGGAACTTCCTGCAATTGACGAAGAATTTTTGACCTCCATGGGCGGTTTTACGAACGAAGAAGACCTCAGGCTGGCTGTCCGCCAGAAACTCGAGAGCGACCGCATATCAGAATATGATGAAACCTACTACCTCGAACTCGTTGACACCCTTCGCAATGGTGCGACTCTGAAGTACCCGCCCCAGATGATCAAAGACGAAGAAGACGATGTCCTGCATCGCATCGAGCACGATCTCGAGCACAGAGGGCTGGATCTGGACCTTTACCTCAAGGTTCGCAAAATTGAAAAAGACCAGTTTATCGAGGAAGAAGTTAAACAAACCGCCAAAGACCGCCTGGAACGCTCATTGGTTATGGATGCAATTTCGAAAAAATATGACGTCACTGTCACCCAGCAGCAATTGCAGGAAGAAGTCACTGCCATCATCAACTCCCTGCTGATGAGTGGCGAATATGAAAGCACTGAAAAAGAGCTTGGTAAAAAGCGTTTTACCGAAGCCATCTCCAATAACGCTGCCACGAACGCCCTGGAAAAAGCTATCCGTCTGCAACTGAGAAAATTGGCTGACCCAGATTCTATTCCGGTTGAAGAAGAACTCCTCGACGAAGTTGCCGCCGAAGAAGCAGTGGAAGGTGTTATGGATGCTCTCCAGGAAGAGATTGAAAAAGTTGATCCTGAAGCAGAAACCGAAACAGCTTCAGAAGAGATAACCGAAGACTAACGATTTTCTAATACTGAGGCAGTAAACTGAAAAACAAAAAAAGGACTGAAAATGCAAAATAATGACTTTCAATCAGTGATCCCGATGGTAGTCGAACGTACTGCCACTGGAGAACGCGCTTATGATATTTACTCTTTACTGCTCAAAGAACGTATCGTCTTCGTTGGGTCTGCCATAAACGACCAGGTAGCTAACATTGTCGTCGCACAACTGCTCTATCTTAGCCAGCTTGACCCAGACAAGTCGATTCAAATGTACATCAACTCTCCCGGTGGGTCCATTTATGCTGGTTTGGCAATCCTGGACACCATGCAAATGATCTCCAACCCGATCAGCACTGTGGCAGTTGGCGTAACTGCCAGCTTTGGGACTGTCTTGTTGGCTGGAGGCACGAAGGGTCAGCGCTATGCCCTGCCCCACGCCACCATCCATCTCCATCAACCCCTGGGCGGCACCGAAGGACAAGCCTCTGACATAGAAATTATGGCAAAAGAAATCCTGCGACTTAAGGCGGACTTAAACAGTTTCTTCGCCGACGTCACTGGTCAACCTCTTGATGTCATTCAACGAGATACTGACCGTGATTTCTACATGACCGCCGAACAGGCAGTGAAGTACGGACTGATCGACAAGGTATTAACACCTCCTCAAAAGTAGAAATGATCACAGATCGTTTCCCCATGCTCAAAGGCCTCATCCTCGATATGGATGGGGTTCTTTGGCATGATAACGAACCGATCGGTGACCTGCCCGCAGTTTTTGATCAAATCAGAAATCTCGGGCTCGATTTTGTCCTGGCTACGAATAATTCAGCGAAAACCATCGAGGAGTATCAACAAAAACTGGCTGACTTTGGAGTTGAGGTTAAACCCGAACAGATTCTCACTAGTGCCGTAGCGACTTTTTCTTATTTACGTGAGACCCAGCCTGGTAACAACCTGATTTATATCGTAGGGTCTCAATCGCTCAAAGCAGATGCAGGAAAAAGGGGTTTTGAAGTCCTGCAAGAAAGTGATATACGACAGGCTGATGTTGTTATCGTAGGGATTGACCAGCAGCTGACCTATCAGAAGATCGCCTTTGCCTCTAAACAGATTCGGTCTGGTGCCGAATTTGTGGCAACCAACACAGACGCGACCTTCCCGACTCCGGCAGGTCTTGTGCCCGGCGCCGGCACGATGGTTGCTGCAATCCAGACAGCCTCTGGCAAAGAGCCTGTGGTGATCGGAAAACCCTCGCCTGCCATGTACAAACAGGCAACCAAGGTGATGAAATTAACTCCAGACCAGGTTCTGTGCGTTGGAGATCGGCTGGCGACAGATATCTTAGGCGCACAACGAGGCGGCTTTCTTTCAGCATTCTTGCTTTCGGGCGTCAACTCGCTTAAAGACCTTTCCACCTGGGAGCCGCAACCTGACATTATTACGAAGAATCTTACGGTCTTAATCAATGGATAAACAACTGATCCTTGACTTGAACAAAGAAGATCTGGCGGCAGAGTTGAAAAAGCTTGGGCAGCCTGGCTTCCGCGCTAAACAAATTCTGGAAGGTATTTTTAAACATCTCTATGATGACTTTTCTAAATTTGGTAACATCCCAAATGTCTTGAAAACCGAGCTTGATACCGGCTTTATTCTTGATCCTGTCTCCTTAAGCGAGTCAATCGTTTCAAAAGATAAACGCACAGAAAAATATTTGTTTGAAGTTCAACAAGCCAACCGCATCGAAACCGTTTTGATGAAATATTCTGACCGCAACACGGTTTGTGTTTCCACGCAGGTTGGCTGCCCGATGGGTTGTGTCTTCTGCTCCACCGGGCAGATGGGTTTCACCCGCAACCTCAGCTCCGGAGAAATCCTTGGGCAGATATTGTATGTGATCCGCGCCCTGGAAGCGAAAGAAGAAAAACTGACTAATATCGTGTTCATGGGCATGGGAGAACCGTTTCTCAATTACCCGGCAGTCATGCGAACAATCGAACACTTGACAGACCCTGAATTGCTCAATTTTGGTGCCCGGCGCATCACCATCAGCACGGTTGGCATCATACCCAGAATCAAAGAGTTTACCGCGCTTAACTCCCAGGTGAACCTGGCTGTCAGCCTGCACGCACCTGAAAATGAACTGCGCTCAAAGCTGGTACCTGCCAACCGGATGCACCCCCTGAAGTCCCTGATTACAGCATGCCGGGAATACACCGATAAAACCCGCCGAAGGATCACCTTTGAATATGCCTTGATCGATGGGGTGAACGACAGCGACAACCAGGCTAAGCAGTTGATCAGCCTGATCAAAGGAATGCTCTGCCACGTAAACCTGATCGCGCTCAACCCAAGCAAGGAATACCCTCTGCCCGGCTCCAGCCGTGAACGGGTGGACACCTTTGCAAAAATACTGACAGACTACGGCATTCCCAATTCTATCCGCCTGCGGCGTGGCATCGAGATCAATGCCGGTTGTGGACAGCTGGCACAATCACAACAAAGCGAATGATATAATTCGGAGCCTATGGACAACTTATTTAAAAAATGGCGTGACAGCCTGCAAAAAACCCGCGAGACCACTTTTGGCAAGATTGCCACGTTGTTTGGTGCTACCGAAATCCACGACGAAACCTTCGATGACCTGGAGGAATTGCTGATACAGGCTGATGTTGGCGTTAAAACAACGCTCGACCTGGTGGATACTGCCATTGAGAAAACCGATGAATTAGGGCTCACCAAGACCTCCCAATTGGAGTCATTGCTCAAAGAAGAATTATCCGACTTGCTTTTCGATGCAAAAGAACCTGATTTCGCTCAAAAACCAACAGTGATCATGGTTGCGGGCGTGAATGGTTCTGGCAAGACAACTTCAATAGGCAAACTGGCTGCCAGGTACAAAAACATGGGCAAATCCGTTCTGCTGGTTGGTGCAGACACCTACCGCGCTGCCGCCGCCGACCAGCTTGAAATCTGGGCTGAGCGGGTTGGCGTGCCGATCATTACCGGTCAGCAAGACAGTGACCCTGGTGCAGTGACCTTTGACGGCATCCGCGCCGCGATCGCTCGCAATATCGATATAGTCCTGATCGACACCGCCGGTCGGTTGCACACCCGCTACAACCTGATGGAAGAGATAAAAAAGGTCTACCGTGTCGCGGATAAGGCCTTGCCAGGCGCACCGCATTATTCTTGGATTGTTATCGACACTACCACCGGGCAAAACGCGCTCAATCAGGCGGAAGCTTTTGGAAAAGCAGTCAATCTGAACGGTGCAATACTGGCAAAGTTGGACACCTCAGCCAAGGGCGGTATGGTTTTTGCGATCAAAGACCAATTGAACATCCCGGTGATCTACGCCGGGTTGGGTGAAAAAATTGATGACCTGCAGTTGTTCGACAAAAATTCGTTCATTGACAGTATCTTTACCAGGAACGAAGGAAATTAGCATGGCTGAACTGACCGATCGTATTAAATCGTTGGAAGATCAATTCAAATCCCTCCTGGAGCATCTTTGACTTACCCCAAAAGTCTGAAGAATTAACCAAATTACACAAACAAAGTGAAGAGTCTGGCTTCTGGGATGACCCGACTGTAGCCCAGTCGGTAATGAAACGCATCGCTTACCTTGAAGACCAGATTGAAGAATGGACCTCGCTGCAAACCCAAGTGGAAGGGCTTTCACCCCTCTGGGAACTGGATGACGGCAGTCTGACTATGGAGATCAACCAGCAGGTCGATGTGATGGAAGAAGTCATGGCAAAGAAGGAAATCTCTTTGCTACTTTCTGGTCGTTATGATCATGGCAACGCGATTTTGGCAATTCACGCTGGCGCAGGCGGCACCGATTCGCAAGATTGGGCGGGTATGCTCGAGCGTATGTACTTGCGTTGGGCAGAAAACAGCGGCTACAAAACCGAGGTCCTCGACCGCACTGTTGGCGAAGAGGCTGGTATCAAGTCGGTCACAATTTCGGTAACAGGCGACCTTGCTTATGGTTATCTGAAAGCGGAAAAAGGCGTTCACAGGCTGGTCAGGCTTTCACCCTTCGACGCTGCTCATCGCCGCCATACCTCGTTCGCCCTGGTCGAAGTATTGCCTGAAATCGAAGGCAATGACGATATTGTGATTCGTCCCGAAGACATCGAAATCGAAGTATACAAGTCGTCGGGTGCCGGCGGGCAGAACGTGCAAAAAAATATGACCGCTGTACGCATCATCCACCTGGCTACCGGGCTGGTGGTGACTTGTCAGAACGAACGCTCCCAGACTCAAAACCGCGAATCGGCTCTCAAAGTTCTAAGAGCCAGGTTGTTTGAAATTCAGCAACAAGAACATGCCGACCAGATCTCAGACTTGAAGGGTGAATTCAAGAAGGTGGAATGGGGCAGCCAAATACGCTCCTATGTGCTGCACCCTTACCAGATGGTCAAAGACCATCGCACCGATTATGAAACCGGCAACACCCAGGCGGTGTTAGATGGCAATCTGGATGGCTTCATCGAAGCATACTTGCGGATGAAATAATCAAATCTGACCTAATCCAACAACCGCGCTAATTCGATCATATCCGCATCGAGCTCTTTAATTCTACCGGCGATCTCCTTGTATGGTGTGGCAGTGACCTTGTTTTTATTCAAACCGATCAAGACGCCATACTCTTCTCGCTCAATTGCCTGAACTGCCCCCGCGCCTAACCTGGATGCCAAAATTCGATCAGACGCGCCCGGTTCGCCGCCGCGCTGCACATGCCCGAGGATCGTAGTGCGAACGCTGAAGCCCAACCGTTCCCTGTGTGTGGTAAAAAATTCCGTCAATTTAGCAGCATTGTAATCAGCCCCCTCAGCCGCAACAATGATCGCGTGATTTTTTCCATGCTCATAAGCCATTCGCAATTCTTCTGCAATTTCTTCCGGGTCAGTCTTTCTCTCCGGCAAGGTGATCGCTTCCGCGCCGCCCGCCAAACCTGCCATTAACGCCAAATAGCCGCATTTTCGACCCATGACTTCAAGAATAAAAGCACGTTGATGTGATGATGCTGTTACTTTCAAGCGGTCAATTGCTTCAAGAGCGATATTCAAAGCGGTATCAACCCCAATTGTAATTTCTGTACCAACCAGATCATTATCAATCGTCGAAGCCACCCCCACTGTTGGGAAACCCATCTTGTATAGCTCGTTGGCACCAGCCTGTGAGCCATTGCCGCCAATAACCACCAATGCCTCCACAGCTCTGCGGTTCAAATTCCGGATTGCCAGCGTTCGTCCCTCAACGGTCTCAAATTCAGGGCAGCGCGCACTGCCCAATACCGTTCCGCCCCGCTGCAAGATACCACCAACATCACGTGTGGTCATTTTTTCAAATTGTCCGTTGATCAAACCCTGGTAACCATTGCGAACACCAAAGACATCCCATTCGTTGGTAATTCCAGTACGTACAACGGCTCGGATAGCCGCATTCATTCCAGGAGCGTCCCCTCCACTAGTCAATACAGCAATGCTTTTGTTCATCTCATCTCCTCGGTTGATTTGCGTTGTAGCAATTATAATTCAGCAAATGCTGTTTGGAGGTGCGCCTTGAGACGAGATATCCTGGTTGCTTTGTATAGTGAAGATACATACGTGTTGGACTGGATGTCCTTGCTGGTGGTTCGCGATTGGCGTACAAGGGTGGTGGCAGAGCTCACCAGCCCAGCTGAGATGTCGAATTTTTTCAGCCAGGAGCATCTGATGTGCGATGGAATCATTATTGATATCGACAATGCCGGCGACCTCAAACAGCTTGCCAAGCAGATTGAAAAAACCGGACATGATCTGAAGCTGATTGGGTTGTGCCGAAACCCAGAACCAGATTTCTTCAGATATGTACCACATTCCAATATTATCGGGTTGTTATACAAGCAGGAGATCGAAACTTCGCTTGGTTGGGCAATTACCTTTGCGGCTGAGGGTCAGCCTGTTTTTACCCCACGAGGCTTGGAGGACGCCTGGAATGCGAATTTCTCAGTGCCCAAAGAGCGCCTGGTGTTGCGTTCCAGAAGTTATCCGGGGTTGACCGATCGACAAAGTGAAATCGCCAGGCTTGCGATAATCTTCTCAATTGGCAGGCGTGACCTTGCCGACGAATTGAAAATCTCGGACCAGTGGAGTTACGGTGTTGTCAGTGAGCTTTATGATCATCTCGGTTTAAGCGAGTTGTTGGACGAAAATCAAGACTTCAACAGCATTCTTGAAAACGACCCTGTCATTAAAGCCCATATCGATGAGATTTTGGAAGACCTCGGAACTAGCAAAAAAGCCCGCGACCTCGAGACTCTCGCCTTCCACCTGCTGACGATGCCAGTGATTGAATGATTGAATAAGATGGTATTGATCGACCTGCGGGACTCTGCAAATGTCCTGCAGGCTGTCAACCGCAAACTTCATTCTAGAAGCTCAGAAAAATAACATAATCTTAAGAATATTACCCCCTATATGTGGCTACGCGCATTAATCCTTCGCCTTTTTATACGAAAATACATCCAGTCAATAGGTACATTGGAATGGAGAGGAGTTTTGGAAGCATTCCGTTCCTAAAGATGTTTGTCTTTGCTCTTCGTGAAGAAAATCGATCCATATTTCTTCAATAATTAAAATAAAATAACAATTGTTCACATCTAACCATATTGTCACTGTCTTTCCACAAATTAATAGAATTTCCCAGGAGGGAACCAATGAAGAAGAAAGCTTTTTGGATTATAACAATCATCTTAACAATTCTTAGTCTGACAGCTTGTGGCTCACCAAATCCTCCGCCTCCTTCAGTCACGCCCAGTGCGTCCGGCGCTGATGCTCCGCAAGCAGGGAATGATGTCAATATTTCTAAACCTACCCAAACGTCAACGCAAATTCCCACTGAGACCATGGTGCAACCAACACCTACTGAAACGCAGATTCCACCGACAGCCACCTCGGCGCCGATCGGCTTATCCCGGTCAAATCCTTTCCCCAGCAACGAAGTTGCCAACATACCAAACTGGGAGGTACAAGTTCTCGAAATTCAACGAGGAGCAGATGCCTTGTTGGATATCCAGGCGGCAAACTATTTTAATAATCCACCACCATATGGTATGGAATATCTTTCAATAAAACTGCGCGTTAAATGCCTCTACGATGATGACGAAGAGCATATCATTAGTGATTTTGACTTCGATGTCACTGGTGACAGAGCCATTCGGTATACTGCTGGCATGGCTGGCGTATTAAGTCCCGAACCAAATCTTTACGCCACCCTCTTTGCAGGTGGACAAACCGAAGGATGGGCAACATATCTCGTCTCGGAGGGAGAGGGCAATTTTATTCTGGTAGCAGATGAATCCTGGGTTTTCGAAGAAAATAACGAACGCTACATCGCCCTCGACCCCGGCGCGTCAGTCACCATCCCCGCGGAGTTATCGCAGATTAATCCATCACAAAACGGAAGGGACCGAAAAACACCTGTTCCCTTCAAGGAGATTCTCACTACAGAGAATTGGGAAACATCCATCGTCGAAGTAGTCCGTGGAGCGGCTGCCTGGTCTATGGTACTGGAAGAAAATCAGTTCAATGACCCGCCTAAGGAAAACCATGAATACATTGCCGTGAAAATGAACGTCCGAAATATTAGTACCGAAGATGTTTCCCAGGATATCAGCAGTTACTTCTATAATCTTACAGGGAGTGAAAATATTCTCTACGACCTGCCGAGCGTGGTTGAGCCGGAACCCGCACTCGACATCTCTCTATACCCAGGCGGTGAGTATCAAGGTTGGGTTGTCTTTGATCATCTCATCGGTGAAACCAACCTGATGTTTGCTTTTGAAGAAACCTGGAGCTTCGAGAGTAACGTAAGATATCTGGCGCTCGATGAAGGCGCGTCACTAGAAATCGTACCCGAATTAGCTGATATTTCCCCAACGGCTTTATGGAATAGCCGCAGTGATCCTGCTCCGATGTCTGAGATAGTCGTTACCGATAATTGGGAAATATCAGTAAGCGAAGTGATTCGCGGCGCAGATGCGTGGAACATGGTTCTGGCTGCCAACCAATTCAACGATCCACCTGAAGACGGGTTCGAATATGTTGCTGTCAAAGTAAAGGTTCGCAATATCGGTACGGAAGACGAAGCAATGAACATCGATGCGTATTCATTCAATACAACTGGCAGCGCAGGCGTTCTGCATGACGCGCCGAGTGTTGTGGAACCTGAACCAGCTCTAAGTGTGTACCTCTTCCCTGGAGGGGAATTTGAAGGCTGGATCATTATGCAGGCTGCGATTGATGAAACAAACTTATTGCTAATTTACGAAGATTGGTACTCCTTCAGCGATAGCAATAAGCGATATCTGTCGTTGGAAAACTGATATCAGTTAATAGTGGTCCATCAAGAAAACATGTTTTGATCACCACCTCCGAAAATTATTCGGTGAAATAGGGCGAGATTGGAAACATTGGTGCATCTCCCAAAAATGAATGCTGCATGTTTCCAATCCGCCTACAGTGATTAAGAAAGAGAGTATTGTTACGCCCGGCGGATTGAGGATGATTGATTTTCTGGGGACATCAACTCTGCCCGAACATCCTCAATTCCGCCCTTATATGCTTCTGGTGATCTCAAAAAAACTTGAGGGCATCAGTGAGAGGAATTGAAGACAAATGCGTTTCCGATTTACACTTATGGGAGATACCAACTTAAGTGGCTACGCGCATTATAGAGCTATTTGAGTGGATTTTATCAGAATCGCGCGGGCAGGGGCAGCTTCGCGGCCCACCAGTTTTAGCGGCAAACAAATCAATTGATATTCGCCTGCCGGAACTCTCCGCAGGTCGAGTGTTTCTAAGATCACAATATTGTTCGAGAGCAGAACTTCATGCGTTGGTACTGTGTCATCATAAGGAGCGATCGATAGGTAATCTATCCCCACCAGCTTACAGCCCTTCTTCGCCAACCATTCAGCAGCCTTACGGTCAAGTGCAACAAATCCTTCCGCAAACGTCCCAGAAGGATCCTCCCATTTTTTACTGTTCGCTGTCTTAAAAAGCAGCCTGGTAACATCTTCCAACCCCATTGACTCCAGAAAATCAGCGTCGATACTGTTTTTTTCACAAGGTACCTCGACAACCGTGACCGGTCCGATCAAAACTGATAAATCCAGGCTATCCAGGTTGGCAGCACCGTCAATAAAATGAAGGGGCATGTCGATATGAGTCCCTACGTGCGCGCCGATTTGAATGGAGCTCACGTTAGAAATTGCCCCATCCACAACTCGGCTCTCCCACCCAATTTTCACTGGTTCATCGCCTGGCCAGACGAGCATATCATTCCGGATCCCAACCGTGATATCGATCAATTCCATCTCAGTACCTCACTAATGTTGCATTTGATAGTTTTCGCGAGCAATTTTGCTTACAATATTGTAACTGAGTGTTGCGGATGCAGCTGACAACCGTAGGGAGGGGGCTTATCTCCCTCCGCAAAGGTTACGAAACAAAGATCAATCGTATGGATGGCGCGAAGCCCAGCCAAACGAAAAGATAGAGGTTCTATGAATAAAGTTTATATCGCAGGAATCGGGCAGACACCGGTTTCTGAAAGTTGGGACAAATCTCTCAAAGAACTAGCTGGTGATGCTGGTTTGATGGCTATGAACGATGCCGGCATTGGCTACCCAGATGCCCTCTTCGTTGGTAACATGATGGCAATTACAGCCAATCGCCAGGCGCAGTTAGGCACGCTTATGGCAGACTGGCTCGGTTTTCACCAAAAACCCGCCATTTCTGTTGAAACCGCCTGCAGTTCCGGCTCTGCTGCTTTCCGGATGGCTCTCATGGCAATTGCCAGCGGTGAGCTGGAGAGTGTGCTGGTGATCGGTGCAGAAAAAATGACCGACTCACCTGGAGACGAAATCACCGCCAGCCTTGCCACCGCCGCAGACGCGGAACTGGAAACTGACTTTGGGCTCTCTTTCGTCGGACTGAATGCTCTGCTTATGCGTCGCTATATGTACGAGTATGGTTGGGAGCACAAAGATTTCGCCAATTTTTCCATTAACGCCCATGCTAACGCCATGCATAACCCCAACGCACGCTTCCAGGAACCGATCAGCATCGAATCGTTCAAAAAATCGCCTATGATCTCAGACCCGATCAACCTGATGGACGCTTCTCCTGTTTCTGATGGTGCTGCCGCGATCGTTTTGTCTGCTCACCCGATCCGAAACGGACACAAAGGCGTTTCTGTGATCGCTTCCTCATCGATGACCGATACGCTTTCCCTGCAGAACCGCAAAGTTGGTACGCGCCTGACCGCAGCCGAGACCTCCGCCAAAACCGCCTTCGCCCAGGCTGGTCTACAGCCCGAAGATATGGGGCTGTTTGAGTATCACGATGCCTTTTCGATCATGGCGGCGCTCTCCCTGGAAGCAGCAGGCTTCTGCGCGCCTGGCGAGGGACCAAAAATGGCAATCGAAGGCAGAATCAAGATTGATGCTGAAATACCCGTAGCAACCATGGGCGGGTTGAAAGCCCGTGGGCACCCCGTTGGCGCAACCGGCATCTACCAATTGGTGGAAGCAACGCTGCAATTACGCGGAATTGCTGGTGCCAACCAGGTAAGCCGCCCAAAATATGCCTTGACCCAAAATATTGGCGGTTCCGGGTCGAATATCGTTACGCACATCCTGCAGGCTGAATGATACAATTCACCTGTTATCCATAATTTAATATTCTCTAAAGCGAGGGACCAATGAAGGAATTTCACGTCACTAAACAAGCGCGCGACAAGTATCAATTTGATGAGGTCTTATTCTCAACCAACGGTAATGTAATTTTTGCGAATTTTCACGCCTCCCGCGAGTTTGCCCACAAGATCAACCAGTTCCGCACTGATTCCGACGACTTCGATACACTGGCTTCACCTGCCGATATCAACGCCCTGGGGCTGATCGATGAGATTTTCCATTTTGTTGTCGGCGAATATTACAAAACCCACGGGCGGGAAATCCAAAAGGACCTTGCCAAGTTCCTGACCGATCGCCTTGGTCGCGAAAAAGCGATTGATACGCTGATCAAATTCAATGAGCAGCTTCCTCCGGTTGCTGTATACAACGGTGAGCAAACCATCCCGGAATACCTGGAAGGCTCAGACAATGGCATCAGTAACTACGATGTGACCGTTGAAGAATTGCTGATGAACTGGCTCTCCAATGTAAACCCGGCTGCCCTGCGCTACCGCGAAATCTTTGATGATCGCCCACTCTACTTGAACAGCGAATACGCCCCATTAGTAGATGCCATCCAGGTGTTTTTCAAAACACAGCCCACTTTTGGACCGGATGACCAGGACCTGGTAACCATGCTACGCACACCAGCCTTGATGTCGCCCGACTCGCTCACCGGGCAATTGGAATATATTCGCGATAACTGGGGCGCTTACCTGGGTGACATCTTATTACGCCTGCTCGGCAGCTTGGACCTCTTCACCGAAGAAGCCAAAGCCCGTTCAATGTTATTTGCAGCTGGTCCCGATTTTTCAGCCGGCGAAACCCTTGTCCCCAACTACCAATACGATCCCTGGGGAGATAAACTGATCGAAGAAGAAAACTTTAGCCAGGACAGCGACTGGATGCCCCGGGTTGTGATGATGGCAAAAAACACCTTTGTCTGGTTAAACCAACTCTCCCGCGAATACCAGCGACCAATCGAGCGGCTCGACCAGGTTCCCGATCAAACCCTCGACCAACTGGCTCAGTGGGGCTTCACCGGGCTGTGGCTGATTGGTTTATGGGAGCGCAGTGACGCCTCCCGCGAAATCAAGCAAATGACTGGAAACCCCGATGCGATAGCCTCTGCATATTCCCTGGCGCGCTACCAGATCGCCGACCGCCTGGGCGGCGATGAGGCATATTACAATCTTTCGCAACGCTGCGGTGCCCGCGGGATCAGGCTCGCCAGCGATATGGTTCCTAATCACATGGCAATCGATTCAGATTGGGTCTTCGAACATCCCGATTGGTTTATCCAGTCAGATCAACCTCCCTTCCCAGCATACAAATTCGATAGCCCCGACCTCTCCAAACGTCCTGGAATCAGCATCAACCTGGAAGACCATTATTATTCCCGCAGTGATGCGGCTGTGGTCTTCAAGCATCATGATCACGCCAGCGGTCAGACGCGCTATATCTATCACGGAAATGATGGCACCAGCATGCCTTGGAACGATACGGCTCAGCTCAATTACCTGATGCCTGAAGTAAGAGAGGCTGTCATCCAGACTATTCTGTCGGTGGCACGCAAATTCCCCATCATCCGCTTCGATGCAGCAATGACGCTCACCAAGAAACACTACCAACGCTTGTGGTTCCCCCAACCGGGCAGCGGCGGAGACATCCCCTCGCGTGCCGATTACGCCATGACCAAGGAAGCTTTCGACCAGGTCATGCCCGAAGAGTTTTGGCGCGAGGTGGTAGACCGAGTGGCAGTCGAAGTGCCGGATACCCTTCTTCTGGCAGAGGCATTCTGGCTCATGGAAGGCTATTTTGTACGCACGCTGGGCATGCACCGCGTTTATAACAGCGCCTTTATGCACATGCTGCGCAACGAAGAAAACGAAAAATACCGCCAACTCATCAAAAATACACTGGTCTACGACCCGCAGATTCTGAAGCGGTACGTCAATTTCATGAACAACCCCGACGAAAAGACTGCTGTTGAGCAATTTGGCAAAGGCGACAAGTATTTTGGCATCTGCACGCTGCTGTCAACCATGCCAGGTTTGCCTATGTTCGGTCATGGTCAAATTGAGGGTTATTCAGAAAAGTACGGTATGGAATATTACCGCCCTTATTGGGATGAAACTCCTGATCAGGGCTTGGTAGACCACCACGCCGCCATCATTTTCCCACTTTTGCACCGGCGCAAGCTCTTTGCCGATGTCGAAGACTTCCGCCTCTACGATTTCTGGAACGATGACGGTTATGTTGATGAAAATGTATTCGCCTATAGCAATTACCACCGTGGTCAGGCTGCTCTGGTGATCTATAACAACCGTTATGGTGACAGCTCTGGCTGGATCAAGCAATCAGCTCCATACCTGGTAAAGGATGGTAATGAAGGTCAATTGCACCAAAGCGACCTGGCAGATGCGCTGCAATTACTCGGCAATAATGATGATTTTGTGCTCTTCAGGGACAACGATTCACGCCTCTGGTTCTTGCGGCGGCTGGGTGAAATCCGCGACCAGGGCATGCGCTTTGACCTGCACGCTTACAGCTACCAGGTTTTACTCGATTTCCAGGTGGTGAATGGACCTCAGTTCACTATCCTCTACGAAAGATTGAACGGGCAAGGGATTGCAAACCTGGAAGAAGCCTTCGAGGAAATTAACGTCAGCCCATTGCTGCAACCCCTGGGGGCAGTGATCAACGCCCAGACGCTGAAGGGTTTGAGCAAACCTATCTTCCAGGATGGCAAAAACAAACTTCCGGAAAATCTCCTGGATGAAACCATGCATCACTTATGGAAGGCAGGTAAATCCCAGCAAGATTCCTTTGAACTGGAACACGCCCACCAGCGTGCAAAAGAACTTATCATTGCCCTGTCAGAATTCGATAGCCTGGACGGCAAACTTGGGCTTGCGGCTATGGTGTCTACGCGCAAAGGACATGGAATTGCCAAGGACCGGCTGAAAAACGATCCACGCACTCGCTACGTTCTGTTGATTTGGGCGGTTCTAAGCAACCTGGCTAGTCCCGGAAATAAAGCCGCCGGGCAGGTGCTAAATAGTGAGATCGCGCGAAGAAAACCGGTTGCAAAGCTTGTCAGGCAAACGCTGGCTCAGTTAGGCTTTACTGAGTATGAAACCTGGAAGGCTGCACAAATTATCCAGGTTCTCATCACGGATCTGAAGCCCTTCGATGCCAACCTTACTGCTAAATCTTTGCTGGAAATGTGGCTTTCCGACCCCACGGTAAAGGATTACCTGGAAGTCAATGAATACAACGGCGTACGCTGGTTCAACAAGGAAAGCTTCGACAACTTCCTCTGGTATCAGCGTGCTGTCAGGCTGTTGACATTCGCAATTCAGCAGGAAACTGATCTCTCTGAAACCCTCGAGGCGGTCTTAAAACAAGAACAACTACTGGCACAGATCGCTGAAGCTGAAGAAGGTTCAGAATATCAGCTGGACAGGCTGCTTGCGCTGCTCAACCAGGATTAAGCTTCGTTCTTAGCCCTCATCACGGTCTGAGTGAAGACGCTGTCGGCTCTCAGACCTGATTTTTTATCGCGCACCTCTGTCAGGGCACTGATCAGTTCCAAGTCAATGTGTTCGCCTGTGACCATTTCGGTCAGCCAGACCGCCATTGCAGCGTAAGCAATATTGTTTTGAGGCTCAATACGGTGAAACTCCTGGTGGAACCAACCGCAAGACGAGAACATACGCTGGCGTTTAACCTGCGCCTTCATCAGGGTGTTGATCTTCTCCAGGTCTGAGATTGAAAAATTGCTGCCGCCCTCTTCAGTGAGCAAATCGGCGAGCGCTTGCTGACCATTAAAGACCCTGACATATTTGTTGCGGAATTGCCAGGGGTTATCCACGAACCCCGACATAAAGCTTACATATCGCTCATCGATCCAGCCGGCGATCCCGCACAGTGAACGGTACAAAGGTTCTTTCCAATGCGCCCCGGGTGTACAGGCACATTCCTTCTTCCAGCGATCAACACCGTGGAAGCACGACCACGAAGACGGCGAAACCAGCATCGCCCTGGCTGTCACCTTATTTTCCAACAGCCATTTACCCGGGTAGGTCCAGTTGATATCCCTATAATGCTCCCCTGAGTTGACTACATAGGTAAGAAAAATGTCGCGGAATTCCTGGTGATGTCCGTACAATTCGCCATCGCTGGCAATCACATTCAATCCTGCCGGATCCTGGGAAAGCTTCTCGCGAACTGTGGACAAAAAGCGGTCGCCGTTTTCGGTGCTCTCAGGCAAAAAACTGACCATTGTGCTCAGTTCACGATGGTAAGGAAAAACAACAAATGGCTCTCTGCCACCTGGCAGATCCACCAGGTATGGCCCAGGCTTCCCATCCACCGACCCAACCTGCCAGGGTGCCAGGATGGTAAATTTGAGCCCCTGGTCCGATAAGACACACAGCGTATCCAGATCTGCCCCTGTTTCTGCCAGCCAGATCCCTTCCGGTTTGTGCCCAAAGCGATACTCGAAATCAGCAATTCCCCAGTACACCTGCGTAATCTTATCTTCCGGTGTCGCTAAAGGCAGAATGGTGTGGTGGCAACTTTGTGCCATGCCGTTGCCAACGCCAAACTTTTCGAAATTCGCCCTTTCCTGGTCGGCGATCTTCTGGGCGATTTCAGGTTTATAGCTCCACATCCAGCGATACAATGTGGGACCAATATTGAAACTGATCTTGCCAAAATTTCCAGCCAGCACGTTTGGTTCATAGCATTCAGCCATAATCTTCTCATTCCAGTTTCGATAAGGCTCTGCGCCGATTTCTGAGGGGATATAGTTGGAGATGGGGTCTTCGCGTGGTGGTTGGTAAAAATGTCCGTGAATACAGAGGTTCATAAATTGCGTCATTTTCCTTTGAGATGCGTAAGTTTCAATTTCATCCTGGCAGGGTTGATCTCGAAAATCCTGGACATGCTGTCAAGGGCAGTTGTTCGGTTTTCTGCCAGGTAATCCATCCAGTATACATTAACTGGGGGATCCTTCATATTGTTCTCGACCATTTGAGTAAAAAAACTGTACTGGACCGGTGAGATGTTTAAGAATTTGGTGTTCCTGCCCATCGCTTGCCCAACCAATTCGGCAATTTCACGATAGCTTAACTGCTCAGGACCACCTACTTCAATAATGCGGTTGAGCATCCCTGGCATATCCATCGACCAGATTAGGGAAGTCACAAAATCGTCAACCCACAACGGTTGCAGCAATACCTGCCCTTCACCTGGCAAAAAGAAAAAACCAATGAATTTTCTGATAAGCCGTGCAATGGATTGCGTAAAGTGGTCGTCTTCGCCAAAAAGAATGCTGCTACGAAAAATTGTATAAGGAAGTCCGGATTTTCTAACCACCTCTTCTCCCAGCCCTTTGGCTTTTAAGAGTCCGTAAGCAGAGTTTTTGTCTGCTCCAAGATGACTGAGATAATAGAATCGCTTCACACCGGCTTGCCTGGCAATTTCGGTAAAAGCCTCCAGATTGTGGATCTCGAATTGCTTCAGGTCAGCTTTCATTCCTTCTTTTTCTACACCAGCGAGATGAAAAACCGTATCAACCTGGTTGAAGGCAGCGCGAAGATTGCCGCCGTCTTCCATCGAACTCAGGACAATATCATAATTCTTTCCCTTGGGTAGTTTTCCAGATACCGCTCCGGGGGGCAGCAACAAGCGATACTCCAGGGAATTTTCTTCCAGTTTTTCGATAAATTTTCTGCCAATAAAACCGGTGCTGCCAGTGACCAAAATCATGCAGGCAATTATAGCAGAAAAGAATCTTGGCATACTACTTGCACTTTAAGTAGAAGTAAGAAATTGGATTGGATGGAGATATGGAAAAGAAGATTGGTTTTCACTATTTTCAGGATTTGAATCATTACCAGAGCAGAGATCTGGCATTGTGGAAGCCTGAGCTGGAATCTCTGCAATCAGGCTGGCTGGTGCTCAAAGCCAGCCCTGCCTATGCCATCCCCGAAGAATTCATTAGCGGTATGCTCGATTCGGGCGTGCAGCCGATCATCCATTTCGATTTCGCTGTCAATTCTGATGTCCGCGCAGAAGATTTACGCATCTTGCTCAGTTCGTATGCCAAATGGGGTGTCAAATATGTCGTTTTCTTCGACCGCCCCAACATGAAATCCAGCTGGCTGCACGACACCTGGTCGCAAGGTGATCTGGTTGAACGCTTTTTGGACCGTTACCTGCCCTTCGTTCGCGCTGCCGAACAACAGGGTTTAACCCCCGTCTTTCCACCATTGCAGCCAGGCGGCGATTATTGGGACCTGTCTTTCCTGAAGAAGGTACTGCATCTCGCCAGGCAGCGTCGCTCACTTGATTTTGTTTCCAACTTGCACATTGCAGTCAGTTCGCAAACCTTCAACCACCCTCTTAGCTGGGGTTCAGGTGGCAAGCGTAATTGGAAAGTACCACGTCCTTACTCCAAGAGTGAGATTGGTGAAGAAGACCACATTGGGTTCAATACCTGGCAATGGTACGCAGACCTGATCAACAGCATTTTAGGCGTTGATCCAAAAATGTTCCTGTTTTATTTCGGGAGCTCCGATATACGCAGCAGTGTGCTGGATCCAAAAGTCACTTTTGAAGAACTGATCGAATTTGCGCTCAGCCCTTCTGAAGAAGCCGGTCGGGCAGCCGATCAGAAAAACAATATTCTTGGCTGCCTCTTCTGGATCCTCAGTTCCAGCGATGAGAGCCAGGAAGGTGCAACCGCTTTCTTCGATGTTACTGGCAAGCCAAAGGTAGCGGCAATTCCGGAATATAAAGAGAAACTCGAGCATACCCGTAAGCAAACCTTGGAATATGCCGTTTCGGATCGCCTGGCAGAATGGATTTATCCGATAGACCATTACCTGCTACTGCCATCCTACGAGTGGGGCATCCCTGAAAACACGCTGGACCGCATCCGCCCAATTATTCGCGATTCAAGACCTACCATTGGGTTTTCCTTGATCGAAGCAACGAACGCCCGCAAGGTGACTGTCTGGAATGAAAACGGCTCTTTTAGCGTGCGTGATATTGATATACTACGTGAAGCAGGCTGCCTGGTCGATGAGCAGATCATCAACAGCATTGGAATCCCTGTTTAGAATAAGGAGAGAAATCATGTATTCAACCCATTCAATTTCAAATCAAATTTCCCCTACTATTCCAAAAATTGTGGTGCTGGGTATGGGAGGGGGTGGTTCCAATGCCGTTAATCGTATGATAGAAGGTGGCATGCAAGGGGTCACCTTCGTGGCTGCCAACACAGATGCCCAGGCACTTGCGATCAATATGGCACCCAATAAGATCCAATTGGGTCCAAAACTGACCCGTGGGTTAGGCGCAGGCGGGTTGCCTACGGTCGGTGAATCAGCCGCAGAAGAAAGCAGTAAGGAGTTGGCAAGCTACCTTCAGGGTGCTGATATGGTCTTTTTGACAGCTGGTATGGGCGGCGGAACCGGAACTGGTTCTATTTCTATTGCAGCCAAAGTCGCCAAAGCCTGCGGCGCAGTCACGGTTGCGATTGTGACCAAACCATTTTCTTTCGAACTTGGTCGCCGGCAGTCTAACGCCAACAGCGGTATCGAAAAGTTGAAGGAATACACCGACACACTCATCGTCATCCCCAATGACAAGTTACTCGAAGTGGCACCACGCGATCTGCCCCTTGAGATGGCATTCACTCTGGCGGATGATGTTTTACGGCAGGGCGTGCAAGGGATTTCGGAGCTTATCACTGAAACAGGTCTGATCAACGTCGATTTCTCTCATATTAAAAATATCATGACTCGTGGTGGCGGTGCCCTGATGTCAATCGGCACAGGCAGCGGCCCCGACAAAGTTCACCAGGCGATTGAAAAAGCACTGCATCACCCCTTACTGGATGATATCGATCTTTATTCTGCGTCGGGAATGATCGCCAACTTTACCGGCAGCGAAAATATGTCTTTCCGTGACGTCACCGACGCCCTCAAAACCCTTCAGAATGCTACCGGCGGGCATGCCGACATCATTCCTGGAATTATCACCGACCCCCGCATGGAAGACCGCGTCCAGCTAATTTTGATCGTCACAGGGATCGGTGCACCAAAAGCAAATTTTCAGACTGACAGTTTCAGCGGATTGGCTCAGAGCCAGGTTGAAGAACCTCGCTCCTTTGAAACTGAAACAAAACAGGTACACGAAGAGCCAATCGAGAAAACAGAAATTGGTCTCGAACAGTACCCACAGGTCGATTCACGTGATAATCTGTCCGTACCTGCCTTTCTGCGAAGACGAGTGAAAAAGTAAGGAAATATTGATGAAAGTAGAAGCGATCCGTAAAGTAACTGAAAAAGTCGTCAACAAACACCCCAAGCTGGCTGGCAAAAGCCCAAAAGTCAGCCTAATTTCAGCCGGCAATTATCTGCTTCTCTACAGCTTTAGCGATGACTTGCCGAATGGGAAATCGATCTCCCAGACAATTCGCGTGGTTGCGGATGAAGATGGCAATATCAGCAAGATGTCTTCTTCGCGAGGATAACCAGGAGTATCTATGACCGCCACAAGCTTCCCAATTGACGGTTTGAAAGCCGGAAAAAAACGAAAAAAGGTTCGTGGAAAAGCCGAACAACAACCACCTGTTCGCCTGTCATTCGATACCCAGAGAGTTAACGCAGCCAAACAAGCCCGACCGGTAGGACAGATCATGTTCCATGCCTCGGACTTGGAGCGGATGAGCTACCAACCCACTGTGCGTCTTGAGGTAAAAAAATATTCTCCGGCTCTGCAAAAGGGAGAAACCCTGATGAACAAGGTTGGCAAGCGCGACTTCTTCAAAACGCAAGCTTTCACGCTGGTCACCATTTCGGGCATGGGGCTGCTGATCGGCTTCTTTATCGCTTACTTTATTTAGTCATTACCATCAGGTAATTAGGTCACAAATGGCGGTCATACGACCGCCATTTGTCTTTCGCAAGTAGTTTTACGCCTTTGAACCGGGCAAACCGGGCTGACACAGGTTATGTCAAACGAATAAACCCTCATCTATTCCTACTGAGGTAGTTTTACTAGACTAATCCCTTATCGTAGCTAAACGCAGTGGTCTTCCTTATCCTATTTTTGTTGTCTCCCGGCACATTTAATGTATAATCTAACAATACTTCAATTGTAAGAGGATTTTATGACCGTTTCACCCGCTAAGAAAAAACCGAATCATTGGGATAAGATTGAGATAGGCTCCAATGACCTCCAATATCTGACAAACTACCTGTTTGAAACGGAAGAGCCTCTGTCCATCCCCAACCTGAGCGCTGTTTTGGTCAACCGCCGCTTGGAGTTGCTTGCCGAAGAAGAGGCTGAGCGCTTGGCGAAAGCTGGTTTGTTCTACCTTCCCAAAGAAACCTACGCAGTCGGCGACAAACTGAATTTTGCCGAGCTCGATGACGCTTCTGGCGTTGTGTTGTCGCTCCGTGATGGTGACAACCCTGGGATGGGTAAATTCAAGGTAATGCTGGTGGAACTTGAAGACGGCAATACCAAAGAGTTCGCCTCAGGTTTGGCGGATCATCCTCTCAATGAGAAAAATTATCAGAGTGCTCCTGGCGAGGAACAAACCGTAGGAACAATTATGAAAACACATGGTCGCGCCATCAACAATGCCTTGCGGGTCTCCCTCGAAAAGCAAGACGACCTCATTCGAATCGGTGACACCTGGTTCCCCCGTTCGCTCCTGATTGATATAGGTCCTGGTCATCTCAACATTGCGGAAGCCATTCTCGATTCGATGTCTGGCGGTCCCATCAGCATCCACGATCTGATGAAACAGCTCGAATTGGAAGAAAGTGGCGAAAACCGGGAATTGCTCGAATTTTCTTTGAATTACGCATTGCAGGAAGACCCGCGCTTTGACGAAGTCGGTACCACTGGTCAGTTTTCGTGGTTCCTGCGTCGCCTTGAACCAGCAGAAGTTCTGGAGACCCCGCTCTATCTACGCCACGATGGTATCTCAATCCTCTCGGAAGATATGGACGATACAACCTACCAGCTGCTTGACGCGCTGGACGACGAGCTCTCATTTACTGAAGAAGACATCAATGATGCTGAGCCTGCCGAAAGCATCGAGCTTACCCTCACCTACCCCCATTGGAGAGCCGGCAGTCTGCCGGTTACACCGCTGACCAACCAGGTCTTTCCGTCAGCCTTGGAATCACACACGATTAAGGTCTCTTTTATTGATGACCAGACCCAGCAGCCGATTTCCGCCTGGATCGTACGCGATCATAATTATGTGATTGGCTTGCGTGAATGGTACGAAGAAAAGAACCTGATCCCTGGCAGCATCCTCGAAATCTCGCGCACGGATGACCCTGGAGTGATGAAGATCTCTCCTGAGAAGAAACGCTCGAACAAGGAATGGATCAAAACTGTCCTGGTTGGAGCCGACGGCGGGTTGGTTTTTGCCCTTCTCAGGCAACCCATCTCAGCCGGATTCAACGAGCGTATGGCAATTGCCATCCCGGACGTGAACGGACTGGACGAAGTTTGGAAGAACCGCCGCGCCAAATCTCCTGCGTTCAAGACCGACGTGATGCGCATGATGGCAGAATTGTCCAAGCTAAACAACCAGCGGCATGTCCACTTTGTGGATTTATACGCAGCAATGAATGTCATTCGCCGAACAGCACCGATGGACCTGCTCAACGTGCTTCGCTCGAGCGACGATTTCTTCCATGTGGGGGACCATTACTACCATATCGCCGAGAAAGCTTAGGAGGATCAATGCTAAATAAATCCAGTTTGATGAAACCGAACAGGAAGACGAAATTTCGCATTGATTTTGAATGGTGGAAGTCACAGGACCGCAACTGGCGCAATTCACTGATTTCTTTTCTCTGTCCTGAACACCGGGAAGCCTTCGCACAACACGATGATGAGTTGATGTTCGATCTGGTCGATCCCGCTACCGGTGAAGTAACAAAAGGCGATGCCTTGATCCATACCTTAATCACCCATTGTGCCAGGCAGGATGATTTCATTACGCCTAACGCTCCACTGGTCGACACCATATTCAAGGTTTTTCTGAGCAGAGACAATCAACCTATGGACTCCGAAGAACTTTCTGCGATCATCAAAAAACCAGCAGCAACAATTTTGATGACGATCGGCGCTGGTCGCACCTATAAAGGAATTCGCCCGGTCTGATATTAGTAGTTTTGGGAACGTGCCCCGCGCCCGCTGGCATATTGTGGTGGGGCTTGACCCCTACTGAGACATTTGGAAGTAGCCAAACGTCATCCTTACAAACATGAAACATCGTTGCATTAACGCAATCGTTTTTATTCTTTTTTGAAATTTCACGATATAATCTATCGGCTAGCCCCCGTAGCTCAATGGACAGAGCACCAGCCTTCTAAGCTGTTGGTTGTGCGTTCGAATCGCACCGGGGGTATGTGTATTTATTGCCAATCTTTAACAAGGTGATTCTCGCAAGGTCTCCTGACCTGCGAGCGTTTTTGACCGCAGGTCTCCAGTTCTAGATTGGGTAGCAATTTTGGAACAAGTGTTAGAATTTCCTTGAAACGAAATGACTGTCGAACTCAAAGTTTTCATCACTAACAATGCTGCCACTTGCAGTGAGTGCGGCGAGGCGTTGGGTCGTCACGCCTGGATTACGCTTGCCGGCGAGAAAGGCGCACTATGCCTGAGCTGTGCTGACCTTGACCAACTGCTCTTCCTTGGCTCCGGAAATGCTGCTCTCACCCGCCGTGCTGGCAAATATTCGACCCTCAAAGCGGTTGTTTTGAAATGGAGCAAAGCCCGTAAACGTTATGAACGCCAGGGCATCCTCGTCGAAGCCACGGCTCTGGAGCAAGCCGAGCAGGAATGCCTGGCTGATGCCGATCTCCGCGCACGACGACAAGCACGGGCAGTAGACCGCCGGGCTGAGCTCGATCAGCAATACGTCACACGTTTTGCAGCCAGAGTGCGCGAACTACACCCTGGCATCCCCAAAGTAATAGAGACCGCCATTGCTGAACATGCCTGTCTCAAATATAGCGAACGTGTTGGTCGTTCTGCCGCTGCCAAACGGCTGGATGCTGAGGCGGTTGAACTGGCAGTCATCGCACACATCCGTCACACGCAAACAGATTATGATCGCCTGCTCGCCAGCGGTATGGATAGACGCACCGCCCGCGATGAAGTCCGCGATACTATTGATCATTTTCTCAAAGAATGGGAAAAGTAAACATCGTAAACATTTGCGCAAGCAGGTCAATAAATCAAGCAGGGGTACAGCAATCTAAAACTGTTCTCCAAAAACCCTCAATTATCCCGATTGATCTTCTGAAAGAAGTTTAAAGAAATAGTTATCAGCCCGAAAACTGCCTGGCACATATTGTCAACATCAGGGGAATTATTGTTCAGGAATAGCCGTGCGCCTTCAACATTAAGGGAAAATACTTCAGTATTACACCCCTATAGTGGCTACGCGCATTAACGGATAATAACTTTAAATATTAGGTTCTCACTAATGAGGCTCAAAGGAAAGGCACCGCTTGGGAAACCCACCTATGAAGATTGCTAGCCTTTAACCGATTTCAAGAACGTATACCTATGCTTTATACTTCCATTGTGGCTATGTGCATTAATTCTTTTTAAAACAACCTTAGATAATCTACTCCCTTCGATTGTTTTATCGGTGATAATAGGAATATAGTAGAAAGGATTACGATGAATTTACTGAAAAGATGGCTCGTTATCATGTTGGCGGTTTTCGTGGCTGCCTGGATTGTCCCCGGTATTCATGTTGACGGTAACGGCTGGGCGACTTACGCAATCATGGCAGCCGTGCTTGCACTCTTGAATGCGATCTTATTGCCGATCCTCAAAACTCTATCCTGCGGTCTGATTGTTCTGACACTTGGGTTGTTCAGTCTGCTTTTGAACACGGCGATGTTCATGCTCTCTTCCAATATCGCTCAGGCTTGGTTTGGGGCTGGATACTTGGTGGATAATTGGTGGTCGGCGTTCCTTGGCTCATTGATTGTCAGCATCGCCACAATGATTTTTGCGAACGACAAATCCAGTCGCAGAGATCGCGATGATGATTAATTCAACTGTAAAATTCAGCGAATAAAAAGCATTCCCGCTGAATCCTACCAAGAATAATTCCCGAAAACCCGCAAATACCTTGCGGGTTTTCATATTTGTGATAAACTTGCCATGTTAAATTCGGCATGAGCCGATGCACAAACCTTCCACTCCTGTCCGCCTACGGCATAAGCAGGAGCAGACCCGAGGAAAGGAGCCTCGAAGTATGCATAAATACGAACTTATATTTATTCTCCAGGCAGACCTGGACGAAGCAACGCTGGACGCTGCTGTCGAAAACATCGAAACCCTTATCAAGAATAATCAAGGCGAAATCGCCAAGACCGATCGTTGGGGCAAGCGCAAAATGGCTTATCCCATCCGCAAAATGAACGAAGGCTATTACGTTCTGGTTAATTTTGTCTACAACCCCGAAGAAGTGGCTGCCCTCAAACGCACCATGGGCTTCAATGAACAAATCCTGCGCTCTAGCATAGTTCGCGTTGATTAATCTGGAGGAATAATGACTGAATATAGATCATCTGACCGTGGCGATCGCTCTGATCGCAATGACCGTGGCGATGACCGCCGCGGAGGAAACCGCAATCGCCGTTTCGTCTCCCGTCCCAAATTTTGCCAGTTCTGCAGTGATAAAAAACTGGTTATTGATTACAAAAATGTCGAACTGTTAGCCCGTTTCGTCAACGAAACCGGTAAAATCCGACCCCGCCGCCAGACTGGCACCTGTGCCAGACATCAGCGAGAAGTTGCGAAGGCAATCAAAAACGCCCGACACATCGCCTTACTTCCTTTCGAAGGTGATTTCTGGGTAGATAATAACTAATCACCAATGAGAAAGAGTTGAAATGGCTACTGAACCGAAAAAACCTCAAACGGTGACTAAAAAGCATTTAGCAAGAAAACAAAAAGAAGAAAAACAAGTCAAGACTGCAATAACTGTAACCATTGTCATTTTGGCAGTGGTTGCAGTATTGCTTGGTTATGTCCTGGTTGACCGCTATATCATCAAGCCCAACGTTGTAGTTGCAAGCGTGGGCGACACCGACATCAAAGTTTCTGAGTTCCGCAGCAGCACAATTTATTCCCGTGTGAATATGTTGAACCAGGCAACCCAATATGTCAATTTTTTTGGCGAACAGGGAAAACAATACGCGTTATCCTTGCTGAGCCAGATTATGGATCCAACCGTTGTGGGTGAGAACGTTTTGAACCAACTAATCGATGAAGTTATCATCCGCGAAGAAGCTGCAAAGCGAAACATCACTGTCAGCGATGCCGAATTAGAGCAAGAAATGCGCGAACAATTCCGCTTCTTCCCTGAAGGCACCTATACTCCGACTGTCACTACTACTCCGGTCTATACCCCCACCTGGTCAGCTTCCCAATTCGCGTTGATTAACCCGACTGACACTCCCGAACCATCCCCCACCCCCACCCAAACTCCGGAAGGATGGGTGCCAACCGCGACCGAATTGCCAGAAGGTTTCCCGACTGAAATTCCCGCGACTGCAACGCTTGCACCCACTGAAGGTCCTGAGCCAACGGCAACCGCGGTTCCCACCGACCCGCCTACCCCAACGCCATACACCGAACGTCTGTACAATAAAGACGTGAATGAGTATTACGACTCGCTTTCACCCTACGGGATTGGCAGGAAGGATATAGAGCAGATCATTTATAACGGATTACTCCGGGATAAACTGATGGAAGATGTTACCAAAGACCTGCAACCTTTTGAGGAGCAAGTTTGGGTGCGTCACATCCTGGTTGACTCTGAAGAACTTGCCAATGAGGTCATCGTAAAATTTGTAGATGGTGAAGAATGGCTCGACCTGGCTATTGAATATTCCACAGACGAGTCGAACAAGAATAACGGCGGCGATCTGGGTTGGATCGGTCTCAAAGACAGTTACGACCCTGATTTCCTTACCGGCGCCTTCGCATTGAATGAAGACGGTGAAATCAGTGCGCCTGTGCAAAGCCAGTTCGGATGGCACATCATTCAGCTGGTGACCAGGGCAAACAACCCTATCAGCAGCTCAAAATTCGAGCAGATGAAGCAGACTTTCTTCACAGACTGGCTGGCAGAAATTCGCTCATCCCGTGACGATATCATGATCGAAGACGTCTGGACTGAGTACGCACCTGAAACCCCTGCCGTGCCTGAGGAACTTTATCAATACGTCATCAGCCCGAACGCAGAAGGTAATTAATCTAACGATATAGTTTGATTTGAAAAGCCGGCTCATCACCGGCTTTTTGTTGTTTACTTCAGCCATGTTTATCGATTCGTTGATGTGAGTCCCAAAATTTTAGTGATTGTCTGCTAATCATCCCCTCACAAAACTCTCATCCACCTCATCCAGCCGCAGGCTGATCACCTGGCTGGCAGAATCCTTGCCCATGGTTACACCGTAGATCACATCTGCCGCTGAAACCGTATTGCGGTTGTGCGTGATCAAGATAAACTGGGTTTCGCTGGAAAGGTCCTTGAGCAGTTCAATAAAGCGACCCACATTGGATTCATCCAACATGGCATCCACCTCGTCCAAAACGCAAAATGGCGTTGGCGAGACCTTCAACAGTGCAAAAACCAATGCAACAGCGGTTAAACTGCGTTCACCACCGGAAAGCAGAACCAAACCTTGTTCTCTCTTTCCAGGCAGTCGGGCTTCGATATCGATCCCGCCCTCAATTGGCGAATCCTCATCCCCTAACAAGAGCCTGGCTGAGCCGCCGTTGAACAATCTCGCAAACATCTGTGAAAATTCGGTGCTCACAGCGTTGAAAGTCTTCAAAAATTCGGATTTCATCACCTTGTCCAGCTCTTTGATCATTTGCTCAATATCGTTGAGAGCTGCAGTCAGGTCAGCAACCTGGGTGTTCAGGCTGTCGTAGCGTTCCTTAACCTCCCGATACTCGTGGTCGGCTTCCATATTAACTGCGCCAATTCTGCGGATCTGGGCTTTTTGCTCCTTGATCGTTTCAGCGAGCCCTTCAGGAATTTCCGTTATCTCCGGTAGTGTATCTATGACCATGTCTGGGAATGGTAGTGGCGCTGACTGCATGTATTCTTTTCGATATTCCATTTCAATCAGGCTGAAATCGTCATCAATGCGGGTTTTCAAAGTCTCCAAACGTTCCTGCATATGGGCTAACTCGAGCTGGAAGTGAATTACCTGACGGTCTTTCTCGGTCAATACCTGTTGATTGCTGGTCTCTGTCTCTGAATATTGCCGGCTCTGTTTTTCAAGCTCTCGCAAAACTTCCAATTCAGGGTCGAGTCTGTCGTTCTGTAAAGCTGCAATCTCAGACTGATTGCGAGCGGCACTTTCTGTCAGGGTAAGAACCTGCTTTTCGATTTCATTCAAAACCTGTTCATGTTCATTGATCCGCGTCAGAAATGCATTCTTGCGAACCTTATCGGCTTCCATGCGCCGGATATCGGTTTCACGTGTATCTTTCAGATGGTTCAGCGACTGAGTCAGCATCTGTTTCTCGGTTTCAAGGTAGCGATACTGATTTTCGATGTCCTGGGGCTGAAATTCTGCCCGCTTCTGGCGCAAATCTTTTTGTTGAATTTGCAGTTGGGTGGTTTTCTCTTGATTCACCTGTTCTTGCTGGGTCAGTTTCTCAAGATTCTGCCTGGTTCCATCCTGCGATGCTTTGTTTTCATCCTGCTGACGCTCAATCCAATCAGCTCTACCACGATTTTTTTCTAGGGAAATGCTGGCTGCCTGTAATTCTTTTGTCAAGCTATCGCGGACGATCTGTTGTTTCTCCCGCAGCCGTTGTGATGCAGCAATTTTATTGTCAATATCCGCAAGTTTTTCAGTTAATTGTTCAATCACTGTGGACATTTTGCCTGACGAAGTCATTACTTCTTGCAGTTCGTTACTCAACTCCCTTACCAGGCGAGAATAACTGACCTTACTGCTCTGGTTTGCTTTCCCAATAATGGCAATCCCATTTTTCAATAAGACTTCACCACTCATGGTGACAAAATTCAAGTCAGGGAGTTTTTCACGTCCGGTGAAGGCGAACTTGATGTTATCGACGATCACATAATCACCAAGCAACATATCAACCGCCGCCCGCAGTTCTGGTTCGGTATTCACCACCCCACAGGCTACAACTGCCCCCTCGGGCAATTCTGGCGAGGCTGGGCTTTTCACAGGGAAATCATGGCTCAATACGGCTACCCGGTCTTCGAGAGTGGTAGAAAACTCTTCCAACAGGCTGCTTCCCATCTTTCCATTCTTGATGATCAGCACATCCACGGCTTCGCCAAGAGCCGCACCGATGGCAACTTCATATTCTTCCGGCACCTCGATATGCGTCGCCAGGTCGGTTAGTTCGCTGCGCAATCTCTTCTCTTGGCTTGATTTTAAAAGGCTCTTAGCGCCATCCGAAAACCCTGCCAGGCTCTCGCGGCTTTGTTTGATCAATTCCAAGCGGTTTTTGACCCGGTTCTTCTCCAAATCGAGTTTATGACTGCTTTGCTGATAACCTTCCAACTCTTTGGACAGTCTTGAACGTTCATCTATCAACCGGCTGTTTTCGGTTTTCAGGTCGTTCAGATTGCTTTCAGCCTCTTGAACTTTAATCGTTAAGTCGCTGATCGTCGAATCAATACTGATTTTCTCAGCTTCCAGCGTCTGCAGATTTGCCTGGATGTTCGCCTGGTTAGTAAGCAGCGTCTGCATGCGCTCGTTCATCTCTTGTTTCCGCGATCGAATAACAACCGCTTCTTTCTCGACGTCAATTTGCTCTTCACGCAGGCGGGCTTCTTCTTTCCGCAGACTGGCGTCCTGCTCCAAAACTTTCGCCCTGGATTCGCTCAGCACCACGAATTGCTTTTGTACAGCCTCCAATTCTTCCCGAGCCTTGTTCTCTTCTGCCTGCCGGCTCTGTGCGTTGCCTTCAGCCGCCCTGATCACCTCTTCCAAATTGGCAAGGTCGTTCACCACTTGCAGACGCGCTCTTTCAGCCGCTCTTTTTCTTTCGTCCAGAATTGCCAGGCTCTGATTATCAGCCTGCAGCTGATCACGCAGATCGCGCAAGTCGTTCATCAAAGTATTCACAAGGTTGCGCTGGGCTTCAATATCCGAGCGCAAAGTACTTGCTTCAGCCTGTTCTTTCTCAACACTCTTGCGGCTCGATTGCCGCTCCAATTCAGCGGAATTGAGCTGCTGCTGGGTGAGATTGACTTCCTTCAAAGCTTTAAACCAGTGATAGCCATACCATTCACGCAAGTTCTGCTTTAATAATGCCTGAATGGTTTTGTACTCGCCCACCCGGGCTGCTTGTTTCTCCAGGCTGCGGACACGCGGTTTGATCTCCGCGATAATATCCAACGCGCGCTCCAGGTTGTGCTCTGTGGTTTCAAGCCTGCGTAGTGCTTCTTCTTTACGGCTCTGGTAAAGCCCAATCCCTGCCGCTTCTTCGAACAGTTTGCTGCGTTCGTCCGGTCGGATCGAGAGGGCGGAATCAACCAACCCCTGCCCGATGATCGTATAGGTGCGGTCGCTCAGTCCGGTTTTTCCAAGCAATTCATTGAAATCCTTCAATCGCACACGCTGGTTATTGATCAGGTATTCATTCTTGCCATCCCGATACGCCCGGCGCGTCAGCACAACTTCCGCATAATCAATGGGCAGCCACTTGTCTTCGTTATCAAATTTGATCGATACCGCAGCCATGCCAGCCCTTGCCCGATTGTCTGAGCCGGAATAAATCATGTCTTCGGTTTTTTTGGCACGCAGCAAGGAATAAGACTGTTCCCCTAAAACCCAGCGGATTGCGTCAGCAACATTCGATTTACCTGAACCGTTCGGACCAACGATTGCCGTGATCCTGGCGGGAAAAACCAGCGTGGTTTCTTTTGCGAAGGTTTTGTATCCCTGGAGTTCTAAGCCGGAGAGATTTGACTTGGTCATAGACTGAGGATTCCTAATTTTTTAATGCTGTTTTGGGCAGCATTTTTTTCTGCAAGCTGTTTTGATGAACCTCTGCCTTGAGCTATTTTCTCGTTGTTGATCATGGCAACCACCACAAACCTTTTATCGTGGTCGGGTCCGTATTCGTCTACCAGTATATAGCTGGGGGCTGGATAACCCTGGGCTTGTGCCCATTCCTGAAGGCGGCTCTTAACATCCTCTTCAGAGTGAGAACGCAGAATCTCTTCAGATTCAGCCTCGAGCAGTGGAACAATGAATTCTTTGACAGTCTGCATCCCACAGTCCAGGTAGATTGCGGCAATGAGCGCTTCGAACGAATCGCATAAAATTGCATCGCGATCCCGTCCGCCGGCATTGGCTTCGCCCTTTCCTACCAACAAAGCCGGACCCAGCTCGATGCTTCTGGCAAAACTGGAGAGTTGCTGGGTATGCACAAGGGCAGCCCTCACTTTGGTGAGGAATCCTTCGTCTTTTTCCGGAAAGTTGTTATAAAGCCACTCTGCCACGATGAAACTTAGAATCGAATCGCCCAAAAACTCGAGCCGCTCATTGTCTTCAAGAACCTCCCGGTTTTCGTTCATGTAGGAACGATGGGTCAATGCCCTTGTGAGCATAAAAATATTATCGAATTTTTCGGGTAAATGATCCCGCAAATTCGCCAAAGCGCCTGGTTCAATCATTACTTCTCCCTGTTGAACCGCTTATTCGTTCAGCATCCTCTTTCGATCGATATCAAACGAATCTGCAGTTCATCTCTTATTTGTTCTCAGAGTATTTTAGCCCATTACCGCTAAAAACTAATACATTTATACCACTACCAGAGCCGAATTTCATCTTTAACCCCGCATGTACCATGGCAGAGGTTGGTTCAACGTAGATTCCCATCCTGGCGAGCTCCAGTCGTGCTGGGTTAATCGCCACTTCTGGGATTGCCAGCAGATCATCCTGCCCTGAAATCAGTTCAGCTAGGATTTCTCTACCCCTGGCTGGCTGTTCCACCATGGTGCCTTCTGCCAGACTGGGCAAATTTCCAGGCGTGAATGGCTGGTGGTTCCAGGCAGATACCAAGGGAGAGCAGCGCTCTGGCTGAACTCCGACCATGGCAGGTCTCGATGTTGTTCCAAGATAATTGCCAATCGCCTTGAATCCAAGTAACACGCCTAAAAATAATGACCCATGACCGATCGGACAATATACAGTGGCAGGCAACTCTCCCAATTGCTCATAGATCTCAAACGCGATGGTAGCATAACCTGCCAGTCCAAAAGGCAGCATGGCATGACTGGCATAGGCAATATCACGCTTGCCAAGTTCAGCCAACGCAGCCTGGTGTGCTTTCTCACGCTCTCCCGGAATTACCTTCACTTTTGCGCCCGCAGTCACAATCTGACTTACCTTCGGTCCTTTCGTTCCAGCTGGGATGAAAATCTGGCTTTCTATGCCAAAACCAGCCGAGTAGAGCGCCAGGGAGGCACCCGCGTTTCCGGACGAATCTTCCACAACACTCCCAATGCCGCGTGCTTTTAAAATACTGGTCACGACCGTGGAATTCCGGTCTTTAAACGAACCGCTCGGGTTCAAGCTTTCCAACTTGGCGAAGAATTGATTTCCATCACTTTCGCGCTCTACCAGTGCTGTCTGCCCCTCACCCAGGTAACAGACCGGGTTCCCAGTAAACCCCACCATATCCTGATAAGTCCACATTCCAGGCAAAGCCAACTTGTTTGCCGTATCGTATGTCAGATCGGTTAGTGTAAAAATCTCCCCACAGGCAGGGCATAAATAAGGCAGCCCTTCAGCCGGATATTCATCACCACACGCAGAACAAACGAATCTCGCCATAGAAATCTCACTTACCAATTAAGTATACTTGCAACCGGATTGGTGTGCCGCTTAGGGTGCGACGCAGATCTGCAAATCAATATCCCGGTCTGGCGTGATTCTTGGTAACACGCATAAATTGCCACAAAGCGATTTTTTATTGAAGCGAAATTCTCAATTCGCTCGGATATAATTAACCCATGGCAAAACTTTGGCTGCATCAATCGGATTCTTACGAAATCAACACTGAGGTCTATTCCGGTCCACTTGATCTTTTGCTGGACCTGATCCAAAAGGCAGAACTCGACATCAGCAAGTTGGCACTCGCCCAGGTGACCGACCAATTTTTAGATTTCATTGAAAAAAACAAGGACGCAGATCCCGATTATCTTTCGGAGTTTCTAATCATTGCCGCCAGGCTGGTCCAGATCAAGTCAGAAGCACTCCTGCCGAGACCTCCTGTGCGCGGTGAGGATGAGGAAGATCTCGGTGAGACCCTCGCCCGGCAATTGATTGTCTATCGTGAGATCAAGAAGACCACCGAATGGCTGACCAAGCGCATCAATGACAATTTACGCAGCCATTTGCATATTCCCCGCACCTACCCGGTGAACGTGCAGTTGGACCTTGAAGGTGTCAGCATCGATGACCTGATCTACGCACTCGAAAACCTTGCCAGCCAGCAACCCGTTCTGCAGAATGGTGCTCTTATCAGCATCCCGAAGATCACATTGAAGAAAAAAGTGGAAGATATCCTCCATATCCTGCGCGCAGATCACAAGAGCACCTTCTCGAAAATATTAGGAGACAGCGATGACCGTTTGCAGGCGATCGTCGTGTTCCTGGCGATCCTTGAATTAGTTAAACAGCGCCTGATCACAACAGAACAAGACACAAATTTTGGCGATATCACCCTGCTCCCGGAAGCAGAATTATTCGATAGCGACGAGACAGAAATCCAAATTGACGAGCTTTAACATTTATACATTGATAACATTTGCCAGTTATACTAGTATATAATTAACGCAGAGGTCAACATGACAGAAGAAACAACACCTAAACAATTGACAACCACTGCACCCGCTCAGCTGGAAGACGCGACACCCACGGACGACAAGAAAGCCACGGTGGCGATCGTAATCGTGGCTGTGGTCCTCTTAGCCATCATTGCCGGAATCGTCGTTTTGGCGTTTCAGGATGCAGGCACTGTCAGCGTTGTGAGAGATATTTTCATTATCTTAATGGCGTTGATGATGTTTATCATCGGAGTTGCCCTGGTTGTGCTGATTGTACAATTAGCAGATCTGACCAATTTGCTTAAAAATGAGGTTAGACCGATCATTCACTCAACCAACGACACTGTCAATACCTTGAAAGGAACCGTAAGGTTCATGAGCGACAATCTCACCGAACCGGTGATCAAACTGAACGAATCCCTGGCGAGTGTAAAGAAAATTACCGAGCTGTTTCGTTTCAAAAAGTAATTAATAGAAATAGAGGAGAAAAAATGTCAGACGAAAGTAACTTTGGATCATTTGTAATGGGTTTTACTGTAGGAGCACTGGCTGGTGTCATAGCTTCCTTGCTTTTAGCCCCACAATCTGGTGAGGAAACCCGCCAGGTCATCAAGGAAAAAGCAATTGAGTTGAAAGACAAAGGTCAGGAAACCTTCGAAGATACCAAACGACGCGCTGAAGTCGCCTACCAGGATGCTATCCGCAAGGCTGACGAGGTTGCCAAGGTAACAAAAGAAAAAGCACAAAAGATCGTCGAAACTGCAAAAGAAGGTGCAGAAGAAGTAAAGGACGAGGTGAAAACTGCCGCCGATGATGTCGAGGCAGCAGCAAAAGCTTAAGTTTGGATTAAACGGCAGGTTTCAGACCTGCCGTTTTTTCTTTTCGATTGGCTCTGTTGGGCAAAACACTTGCCGTTGTTCTTGGTGAGTGTTTTTGTCTGACATATTGCCTGAACAACACCGGGAACCTCACCACCAATCATAATTTTTTCCGCTTTTTACTTGACTTATTAAATTTGGCATGATAAACTTCTTGCTCTATGGGGGCGTGGTGTAGTGGTCAAACATGCGGCCCTGTCAAGGCCGAGACCGCGGGTTCAAATCCCGTCGCTCCCGCTCAAAAACTCCTCGAAAGAGGAGTTTTTTTATTTCCTCCTATTCGCAGGAAATGGGCTCGACCCATAACGAGGTTGGTTGGTCTTCCGGAAAATGTCTTCAGGTAATCGGCTCAACTATTCCGATTTGGTTTCGAAACCTTTTGGTCCAATGCAATAATCTAGAGGGTTGCTTACTAATTGATACGATTCAGAAATCTTCCGGTAAAATTTTGAAACACCACATAAAGGAAAAACCATGAGCAAAATAAAACCACAAATAAATCCCGTCGCAGCTTCCCAGGCAACCGTAATTTCCGACCAGGTTCGTTTCACCGTGCTTACTAACCGGCTAATCCGCATGGAACTGGACCCTGCTGCCGGTTTCGAAGACCGCGCCAGTCTGACCTATTGGTACCGCCAGCAGCCTGTGCCTGACTTCAGCGTCAAGCGCTCTGACGGTTGGCTAACGATCGAAACAGACGCGCTTGTGCTGCATTTCTACGAAAACAATCGTTTTCATTGGCGTGATCTTTGGATTGAGCTAAAAAAAACCTGTCAACAGTGGCGTTATGGTGATCAGGACTTTAGTAATCTGGGTGGCACCATTCGCACGCTCGACAGCACCCGCGGACCAATCCCGCTTGATGATGGCGTGGTATCGCGCTCCGGTTGGGCGATCGTCGATGACAGTCAGACATTGGTGCTGGATGACAACCAGTGGCCTGCTGTAAGAGAAAAATCGATCGCCTACAAAGACCTCTATTTTTATGGTTACGGTCAGGATTACCTGGCAGCCATCCAGGACCATCAGCTCATCTCCGGCAAACCCAACCTGCTCCCGCGTTGGTCATTGGGGAATTGGTGGAGCCGCTATTGGGCGTATTCTTCCGACGAGCTCCTGACTTTGATGGATACCTTCAAGCAGCAACAAGTTCCCTTATCTGTATGTATCGTCGATATGGACTGGCACAAAACCAAGACCGGCAACGCTTCCTCTGGCTGGACAGGCTATTCCTGGAACCGAGAGCTTTTCCCCGACCCGGAAGGCTTCATCAGCGAACTGCACCAGAAAAATCTGAAAACAGCCCTCAACCTGCACCCTGCTGAAGGAATTCACAATCACGAAGACCAATACCCTATTATGGCTACGCGCATGGGAATCGACCCCACCTCGGGTCAACCGATTCTCTTCGAAATCGCCGACCCACACTTTGCCCGCGCTTATTTTGAAGTGTTGCACCATCCACTTGAGGAGCAAGGTGTCGACTTCTGGTGGCTCGACTGGCAGCAAGGCAGCCGCTCAAAAATTGCCGGGTTGGATCCGCTCTTCTGGCTAAACCACCTCCACTACTACGATCAGGGCAAATCACACGTAAAACGCCCGTTTATCTTCTCACGTTGGCCTGGATTGGGTGGGCAGCGGTATCCCATCGGGTTTTCGGGCGACACTGTGGTCGACTGGTCGACTCTGAATTTTCAACCTGAAATGACCGCTACCGCTTCGAACGTCGCCTACGGCTGGTGGAGCCATGACGTCGGCGGACATTGCGAAGGTGTGGAAGATGCCGAGCTTTACTTGCGTTGGGTTCAGTTTGGCATTTTTAGCCCGATCTTCCGGCTGCATTCCACGAATAACGAATTCATCGACCGCTTGCCCTGGAGCTATGGTTTGGACATCTTCCAGCACGCCCGTTTCGCTATGCAATTTCGTCACCAGCTAATTCCCTTTATCTATACTGCCAACGAAAGAAACGCTCGTACCGGTGAACCGTTGGTACTGCCCATGTATTACTCCCACCCGAACAACGAAGAGTCTTATACTTGCCCGAATCAATATACCTTTGGTCAGTTCCTGTTGGTCGCACCAGTAACCAGCCCCACCGACCATCAGACTGGTTTTGCGCGCAAGACCGTGTGGCTGCCAAAAGGAAACTGGACAAATTTCTTTACTAACGAGTCCTTTGAGGGCGGTTTCTGGTACAGCCTGTACCTCGACAAAGCAGACATCCCTGTGTTTGTGCCAGACGGCACAATCATTCCACTCAATGCCGACCCGGTCGCCAATGGCGCAGACCTGCCCCAGCAATTCAAGGTGAAGGTTTTTGCTGGCTATCAGGGTGAATTTGACCTGTATGAAGATGGCGGAGAGGGTCAGGCTTACCTGGACGGCGAATTCTGCCATACCCTGCTCACCCATTCTCTTCACCAGGATACCCTGCATATTGTCAAACACCCTGCCCGGGGTGAGTTTGCCAGTCAGTTGCCAGGAGGCAGAACCTGGCAATTTGATATCAGCAACATAAGCGACCCTCTCAAGATCGAGGTATCCCTTGATGGACAATCAACCGAAGTAAAATATTATTACGACGAAAAACTAAGAGTCTTGAGCATCAAAGCGATCGCCTGCCCCAATCCCTCAAAGCTTGAGATCACCCTCGATGGTTTCAGCATGGAGCGCTTCGAAACCAGCCCGGTTGAACGGGTTGAAAGGATGATCCGTATGGCAAAAATACCCTCACTATTAAAACAGCAGCTCATGCGGAGACTGCCCGAACTGGCAATCAATCCCTTGAGCCTGTTCGAAATCGCCCACACCCTGACAAAAAGTCAGATGCTTTCATTCTTCGAAAGCCTTTTCTATTCCAACGCAGAAAAACCTGCTGAAGATCTCGATTACGCTTTTGAGAGGATGATGGTGAATTTACGGAAACTGGGTACCGGCTGATCAAGCCGGCGTGGATTCGTCATTCCCAGGATGATGCCTTGCAGCGTCCGAATTCGTATCTGGTTCGGACGCTTGTTTTTCCTGCTGCTGAACGTGCGGAGGTAGATCCAGCAGGCTTTCGTCGAATATCTTGCGTGGGTAACGCCGTATCTCATCGGTTGTTTGAATTACGTCCCTAAAAAGCTGTTCACGACTAATTTTCCGGATCCAGTCTCCCAGGTCGCGTCCTACTTTCACCAATTTTCCCGGTCCAAGGACGATGAATGCCAATATTAAAATTAAGGCAATTTCTGTCCAGCCTAAATTGAAGAATTCCATCGGTTATTCCTGCGGTTTGTCGTCGCCGTTCTTGACTTCTTCTTCTGTTTTTTCATCGGTATTGTTCTTGCCGCTCAATCCGTCTTTAAAGGCTTTGATGCCCGAACCGAGCTCGCCGCCAATTTTCGAAATTCTTCCAACGCCAAAAATCAAAAGCAAGATCCCAACGATCAGCAGAATCTCAGGTAATTGTAAACTGCCCATAAAAACTCCTTATTCCTCTGTCTTCGCCGGCTTGTTGGCGAGAGCAGAGAGTAATATGCTTAACAAATATAATACAAAAAGCGGTAACATGAAAATTAACATGTTAATTGGATCACCAGTGGGAGTGATCACCGCAGCTAAAACAGCGATAACTACGATCGCCACTCGCCAACCCCTGACCAACAATTTCGGGTTTACGATTCCGACTTTGGTCAAAATAAAAAAAACAAGAGGCAATTGGAAGCTGGTGCCGATCCAAAACAACAGGTTGGTCGTGAAACTGACGTACGATTTCAAGCGTATGCTGGTGGTAACATCCAGGATTTCTCGAAAAAATGTCAGCGATGTAGGCAGCATCACATAATAGGCAAATGCCACACCTGCCAAAAACAGCATCACCATGAATGGCAGCGTCAGGAAAATCGCCTTGCGTTCGTTGGGTTTGAGACCCTTGCTGATAAAACGCAACAATTGAAAAACAATCCAGGGCAGCGCGATAATCAGCCCACCCAACAAGGAAATGCGCATGTATACCGACATCGTTTCGGTCACTTCGATCGCGTGCAAGTTTTGCAGCCCGCCGATCGGCTTGGTCAGAAAACTAAGGATCGGGTTGACGAAAAATACAGTTGCTACCACACCTGCCAGAAGTCCCAACACAGACAACAGAAGCGCTTTTCGTAGTTCTTCCAGGTGGGATGCCAGTGGTAATTTTTCAGTTTCGTCAGTCATCAGGTTATTCTACTCTGCCAGCTCCAGGCAGGACTGTAAGAGTAAGGTTGCTGCCAGTGGCATAGCGCGCTCATCAAAATCGAAGCAGGGATGGTGGTGCGGAAAGCGATTTCCCTCGTTTGTATCACCTGCACCCACCAAAATAAAGCAGCCCGGTACCCGTTCCAGGAAAACACCCACATCCTCAGATAGCATTGTCCGGTATGTTAGGTCAACTTGCAGCTGCCTGTCCAGCTTTTCAGCGGCTTCCCTTACCTTGCCAGAAACAACAGGATCATTGCAAGTAGCGCTCACCAGGACTTCAAGCTCCAAATCAACCTGGCAGCCCATTGCTCTGCCCGTATATTCACAAATTTCAGATAACTGCTGTTTCAATATCCCGTAGGTGCGCTCAGTAAAGTAACGGACTGTTCCGCTCATCTCCACTTTTGATGGGATGATGTTGAATTGTTTTCCTGCGCGAAGAGTGCAAATACTGACCACTGCCGAATCGAGTGGGTCCAGGTTGCGCGAAACAATTGTCTGAATCTGCTGGATTATCTGGGCAGAGGTTACAATCGGATCGTTTGTCATCTGGGGTTGCCCGCCGTGCCCGCCTTTCCCATGGACAGTGATGTCCAGCTTACCCGAAGCTGCCATCATCGCTCCAGCAGTGATCCCCAACCACCCCAAAGGCTTCTCACTCCAGAGGTGCACGCCCAACATGTGATCGGGTTTAATCTCATCCAGAACGCCTTCATTTACCATCTCCAGGGCGCCCAAACCAATCTCTTCAGCTGGCTGAAACAAGAGGTGAAAAGTACCGGTCAACAGGTCTTTCATCTGGCTGATCATCCAGCCTATGGTCAAACCGATGGCGACATGCCCGTCATGACCGCAGGCGTGCATTTTGCCAGGTATTTGAGAACAATAATCGACCTTGTTCTCTTCTTGTATCGGCAAGGCGTCCATATCAAAACGCAATAGGATGGCAGGTCCATCTCTTCCAGTGTCAAAGCTGGCGACCAGCCCTGTTTTTGCCACACCGCTTTTGACCGTAAAACCTGATTCTAATAACCTGGCAGAAACAAATTCAGCTGTTTTAAATTCCTTGAAACTCAGTTCAGGGAAGCTATGTAAGTGCCTTCGGTCTGCCTGAGTTTGAAGAAAATAGCTTTCAGCCAGTTGTTGCGGGTTCATCAGACTCTTAAGATCACGCGTCTGAAATGTTCGTAATAGAGGCTGTCGCTCGCGGTTGCTTCCTGGCGGCGTTGATTCCATACCTGTTCGAAGACGCCTGGATCACCAATTTGCGAAACGTGTTTTTTGAGTGCCTCAATCCGAATTTGCCAGTAATCTGAGACGTCAAGGGTAATATTTGGATCAACTGTCAGGCTCATCCACAGTTCCCGAATTTTGGTAGGCGCGAGTCCCTGCTCCAACTGCTCGGGGTAAAAACCACGGTTGCCTGCTGCTGGAAACACCGCTTCCATGGTCAGCAAGCCAGCAAGGCGGTGATCGGGATGGTTAATATAGTGCGTGTGAAAGTAAGTTTGTGGGTCGCTGCTAACTACAATATCTGGTTGACGTTTGCGGATTTCAGCGACCAGGTTGCGGCGATTCTCCAGGTTGACTTCCAGAAAACCATCCGGATAATCAAGAAAATCGACTTCACTCACTCCCAAAAGCTTTGCAGCATTGCGCTGCTCAATTTGGCGCACTTCCTTCAGCGCATCGCCATCAGAAAATTCTTCGCTAAGACCCCTCTCACCCTTAGTGAGCAGCAGGTAACTGACCTTATGTCCCAGTTTGCTCCACATGGAGATCGTGCCGCCCATAAAAAACTCCGGATCATCCGGATGTGCCAGGATGATTAGGATATTCATCGGTTTTTCCCAGTTTGTGAATTGAACCGGAGTTACTGCTTCAACTGTCATTTTCTTTCGCTCTTTTGTCTGTTCGCGGACCACGCCTGCTGCGTCGGGAGCCTGGGCGGTTCTTGCCGCCGCCCCTTTGACCGTCTTTTCTATCTTTGGATGAGCTCTCTTCTGCTCGCGGCTGCTCTCTCACTTTTGCTTGAGCCGCCTGATCCCGGTTTTGCCTGGACTTACCTCGCTGACCGCCAGAACGGCGTTCTGCGCTTTTTGGTGAGTTGCCAATATTGTCGAAACGCACCATTTCTACATCAGACGAAGAGGAATCTTCTTGCTCTGTCACCGATATAGCCGGTTTCTTCTCTTCCATTTGTCCCGATTCAAGCTCAGAACGCTTTATTTCACGTAAACCGACATCCGGAATATATACGAGCACCGAATCAGTCAGCGGCAGCACCTGGTTTACTTTGCCTTCACCTAAGGGAGTTTGAATGGTCTTTTTCACCTTGGGAAGCAGTTTGCGCGCTTCTTCATAAGTTTCGTGCTCATACGCCAGGCAACAGCGCAGGCGACCGCAAATCCCGGTGATTTCTGAGGGTGTCAGTGAGACGTTTTGTGACTTTGCCATTCGAATCGAGATCGAACTGAATTCAGTCAGAAAGCGTGAGCAGCAGCGTTTCTCAATCCCGCAGGCGCCCAAACCTGAGACTTCTTTTGCCATGTCCCTGGGACCAACCTGGCGGACTTCCAAACGCGTCTCCGGGTACATCGGTCCAGCCTCACGAATAAAGTTACGCATATTGAAATTCGGACAGTCATCGTAGGTCAGAAAAAGCGTCAGGCGCGTGGAGTCAAATGAGTACTCCGCGTCCAGAGCTTTTACGCCTTGGTAGTCAGGCTTTTTTAGAAATTCGCGTGCCTTTTCAACCGCGTCAACTTCTTTTTCCTTGATCATATCCAGCAAGATCAGATCCCGTGGGGTTGCTTTGCGTTCCACACTCAAAACATCCTGGTTTTGTTCTGTCACCTGGATATCGGTGCTGGTTATTTTCCCAATCTGCTTACCGCGAGCGGTGTTCACGATCACATATTCACCAACCTGCGCCTCGACCTCTTCGGGTAACATGAAATGGTAAGATTTGCCTACAGGCTTAAATTGAACTCCTATGAGTTTTTGTTCAGACATAATTTTAAATTATATCATCCTGTTTGAGTTTTCTTATAAGCCACTTTGCTCGCCTCAGCAGCGATGTTTCTGGCAATCGAAACCAGCGCCTCTCCGGCAGGGCTGAGCGACTCCTGCATCACCACCGGACTGCCGATATCTCCGCCGATTCCTATTTTCGGATCCAGCGGGATACCACCGAGGAAGCGCGCTCCAACCTGGCTCGCCATGCGTTCGCCGCCTTTTTCACCAAAAATGTACTGGCGGTTGCCGTCTGGCATTTCGAGGTAAGACATATTCTCAACAATTCCCAGCAAGGGTGTCTCCAGTTTATCGAACATGTTGACCGCACGATAAGCGTCATCGATTGAAACCTGTTGGGGCGTGGTCACGACTACCGCTCCGCTGATCGGCATCGATTGCGTAAGCGAAAGCTGGACGTCACCAGTGCCTGGCGGAAGGTCGACCACCAAATAGTCAAGGTCACCCCAATCGAAATCGGTGATAAATTGCTGAACTGCTGAATGCAGCATTGGTCCCCGCCAAATCAGTGGTTGACCAGGCTGAACCAGGAAGCCGATTGAAACGATCTTCAGACCATGAATTTCAGCTGGTTGAATCTTTTTCCCTTCAGGGGTATTGGGTAGTCTGTCCAAACCCAACATGCGCGGTATGTTTGGTCCGTAAATGTCAGCATCAAGCAGCCCAACCTTCGCGCCATCACGAACCAATGCCAACGCAACGTTGAGGGAAACAGTGCTCTTGCCAACGCCGCCCTTGCCAGAACCGATTGCAATTACGTGTTTAAAACAATTTCCACCCAGATCAAGACCTTTGGGCTGTTGGACTTTGGAGGTCATATTGATGTCAACCTCTGTGGCGTCTGTCATCGTCAAGACAGCCTGGCGGGCATCGGTTTCGAGCTTGTTTTTAAGCGGGCAGCTGGGTGTGGTTAACTCGATAGAGAAACTGACATTGTCCCTATCGATTTCGATATCTTTAATCATGTTCAGACTCACCAGGTCACGGTTCAGATCCGGGTCCATGACATGGCTTAATGCGTTCAGTACTTGTTCTTTTGTTATCAAAATTTGCTCCTGCTTGAATTTTTCTAAAGCCTATTTTACGGTGTCGGCCTGCAATTATCAAGCGCGTTGTGCGTCTTGGTGTCATCTTGTCTTGGTGTCATCCTGAGCATTAGTCGCGAAGGATCTTAAAATATGAAAGACTTATGCTTGCATCAAAATGGCAAACTATTCCACCGTAACTGACTTTGCCAGATTTCTTGGCTGGTCGATGTCCAACCCTTTCAATGCGGCAATATGATAGGCAAACATTTGCAGCGGAATCACCGTCACAACCGGGCTCAGCAGCCAGGGCGTTTTCGGAATCCAAAAAATCTCATCGGCAATCGTCGGCATCAACTCATCGCCCTCGGTCGCCACCGCCAAAACTCTGCCGCTGCGTGCTTTCACCTGTTCAACCTGGCTGAGCATCTTGTCATACCATGGGTCCTGCGGCGCAATCGCAACCACTGGCAATTCTTTATCAACCAGCGCAATCGGACCATGTTTCATTTCTCCCGCCGGATAGCCTTCGGCATGGACATAGGAAATTTCTTTCAATTTCAAAGCACCCTCATAAGCGATGGGCATATTCACCCCCCGCCCAATATACAAACTGCCCTTCATTTCTCTGTAACGATTGGCAATTGCTTTGATCGCAGGTTCGTTTTCCAGCGCTCTTTCAACCAGGGAGGGAACACTTAACAAGTCTTTCACCAACTCAAACCGTCTCTGCTCCTCAAGTGTCCCGCGCAGGTCTGCCAAAAGTATCGCGATCATGTAAAGATCCAGGATCGGTGCGGTAAAAGCCTTGGTGGAGGCAACTCCAATTTCCGGTCCCACCTGCATGGAGATACAACCATCGGCTATGCGCATCGCCTGTGAGCCAATCGCGTTAACAACCGACCACAACAGTGCACCTTTTTTGCGGGCTTCCTCCATCGCTGCCAGCGTATCGGCAGTCTCTCCGGATTGTGAGATCGCCAGCACGACCGTTCCCGGCTCGATTATCGGGTCGCTGTAACGAAACTCGGAGGCAACCATCACTTCCACTGGAATCCGGGTAATGTGCTCAATCAGGTATTTACCGACCATGCCGGCGTATGCAGCCGTGCCGCAGGCTGTGATGAAGATTTTCTTGATCTCTTTTGCCTTTTCCAGGTCAAGGTTCAACCCTGGCAATATGATGCGGTTGCCTTCGTAATCAATTCTGCCGCTGAGCGTATCGGATAACGAACGCACCTGCTCATGAATTTCTTTTTGCATGAAATGCCGGTACCTGCCCTTCTCCGCCGAAATCGGGTCCCAAGGAATATTCTCGATGACCGCTTTGACCGGATTCCCATCCAAATCCTGAATCGAAAATCCATCACGTCTGACGATCGCGAACTGACCCGATTCAAGGAAGGTGATTTTGCGGGTGTGGCTGACAATGGCAGGAATATCGCTGGCGATGTACATTTCATTATCGCCAACCCCCAATGCCACGCCACCGGCATTGCCAAGCTTGGCAGCAATCAGTTTCTCCGGCTCCACGATAGACATCACCACCAGCCCGTGTGCACCCCTGATCATTTTGAGGGTCTTATGGACAGCGCTTGCGAGATCGTTGGTTTCGTTATAGAAAATTTCGATAAGGTGAGCGATGGTTTCGGTATCGGTTTCTGATTTGAAATCGACACCTTCCGCAATCAACTCCTCCTTAAGCGAGAGGTAATTTTCGACGATACCGTTATGCACGATCACGATCCTTCCAGACATCCCCAAATGCGGGTGGGCATTCAATTCGCTGGGTGCGCCATGTGTTGCCCAGCGGGTATGCCCGATACCGGTATTCCCTGTAACCGGAGATTTCTGAATCAGCCTCTCCAGGAGTTCCACCTTGCCGGCAACCCTACGGATTTCAATATTGTCGTTTTCCAGAATGGCGATGCCGGCAGAATCATAACCGCGGTATTCCAGCTTTTTCAGTCCATCGACAACGATAGGCGTAGCATCCTGCCCGCCAATGTAAGCAACAATTCCACACATGAGTGCTCCTCAAATTTCTCTTAATATCCTGGAAACAGGGTTGCTACCCTGGAGGCATCCGCCGATCTTTCGATTTTCCCATATTGCATGGTAGTCTCCTCTTGTGAGGAGAAACCTCCCACCTCGTCACCTGCTTTTGCAGGTCAGGCGCTTAGTTTTCCAAGTTGGTTTGTATTATACGACCATAACCATCTGTCACCCTGAGCTCTTGTGCGAAGGATCTTACCATCTGTCATCCTGAGCCTTTTTCCGCAGGACTCTTCGAGTGAGAAGGATCTTAGAATGGTAACGTTTAAGATTCTTCACTTCGTTCAGAATGACAGGTTGTTTGTCAGAATGACAGGTTGTTTGTCATCCTGAGCCGTCTTCCGTAGGACTCTTCGAGTGCGAAGGATCTTACCATCTGTCATCCTGAGCCTTTTCTGCAGGATTCTTCGAGTGCGAAGGATCTTAACAGCGTTCAAACGGACCCTTGAATACTTGCCGTTAAAAATCTTCACTTCATTCACAATGACTGAAAATTACAATCCAAAATGCTCGCGCAAATCCAAATAATCGCCAGGCGTATCTATATCTCTCGCCATCCAGTCATCCATCCAGATCAACGTGGTATGCGGGCAGGCTGAAACAATCTGCCTGCCGCCAGCATCCCCTTCCAACGTTTCAAACAATGGAAAACAAACAGCCGGGAAGTACACCGGGTTGGCACGCCGATCATCAATGACCGGCACAACCACTTTTCCTGTCCGCAATCCTTCTTCCACCACACTGCTCACCAGGTTTACCGAAATTTGTGGCTGGTCGCAAAGCAAAAAGAGCGCACCGTCAACATTTCCAGAAATAGCCTTAACGCCCGTCTTGAGCGACGTGCTCTGCCCCTGCTCCCAATCGGGGTTGATTACAACCTGCGCCGATGAATAGGGAACGGTTGCCCTTATCTGCTCCGCACTCGCTCCCAATACGACAATAATCGGGTCCAATCCAGCGATTTGAGCCGTTTCAACCACAGTATTCACAAGGTTTTTCTCACGCCAAGGCAAAAGCTGTTTTATCTCACCAAAACGGCTCGCCCCCCCTGCAGCTAGAACAATCCCAACGACCTTCAATGCGTTGTTCTCTATTCGTAATCCCAGAAACCGACTTCGTGGGCAGGCAGTTTTCCGAGCCCACGCAATACGGCTTCATCCGTAAGCGGGAAGCGATCGAACCAGACACCTGTCGCCTGGTGGACCGCCTCAAGCACGCCAGGTGCAAAGGGTAAATAGGGCATTTCTCCCATCCCCCTGGCACCGAATGGTCCAATCGGGTCGGCTAATTCCATGATCACGCTGCGCGTTTTATCCGGGATATCTTTGACAGTCGGGATCAGATATTTTGAGAAGCGGTCGCTGATGGTCCTGCCATCTTTCTTCTTAAAGTCTTCAAGCAGTGTATAACCGCTCGCCTGCACTACCGCCCCCTCTATCTGCCCCTCGACCAACTGCGGGTTGATCGCCTTGCCAACATCATCAACGCTGATTACCTCACGCAGGTGCACATTCCCGCTGCGGGTATCCACATCCACCAAAAACGCCTGGGCTGCATATCCATAGGTAAAGTTGGGAAAACAATGTCCATCCACCGGATCCAAAGAACTCGTTTTTGGAGGACGGTATACATAGGATCCAATCGCAGGTCGATTACCTTCTGCCCATTTCTCCAAAGCCACCCTGGCAGCACCAAGTATGGAGTTCCCGCCCATATGCGTCATCCGGGAAGCGGAAACACTGCCCGAGTCGAGCGAAGTGGCGGTGTCGGAATAGAAGGTCTGAATTTTGCTCAACGGAAGCCCAAGCGCGTCAGCTGCCATCTGGGCAAAAACCGTATGCGCGCCCTGCCCAACCTCTGCGCCAGCGTGATAAAGCTTGGCAACTGCGACATCCTGGTTACCTTCGAGGATGATGGTGGCACCGCAGTTTTCCGGGGCTCCATAAGAGAAGCCAACATTTTTATAACCACAAGTCAGTCCCCATGCCGATTTTATGTGCGGGTTTTCAGGCTCTGGCAGAGTCGGTCGTTCCCAGCCTGCTTCAGTCTTTGTCCAGCCAGCTTCCAAGGCGCAGCGTTCGGTCACTTCGCGGATGGTGACCCCCTCGGGGATCACTGAGCCCATCGAGATGGTCGAACCTTCTTTGAAAAGGTTACGCATTCGTAGTTCAACAGGATCCATCTGAAGCGCTTCCGCCAGCTTATTGACCTGCATTTCCGCCATAAAGATCGCCTGCGGACCACCAAAACCGCGGAAAGCCCCACCAGGAATGTCGTTGGTGTAAACCGCATAAGCATCAGTTGACACATTGGGGATTTCATACGGACCGGTCGCCAGCAGCGTGGCATTACCGAGCACTTTGGGCGAAGTGTAGGCATACGCGCCGCCATTTGCCCAGATTTCACACTGGGCAGCCATAATCTTGCCTTCTTTGGTCGCCCCCCATTTAGCCTTCATGGTGTAAGCGTGCCGTTTGCAATGCCCGACAATCGATTCTTCCCGCGTCCAGACGATCTTAACCGGTCTGTCAACACCCTTTTCGTGCAAACGCATCGCAGCCAGCCCAAGAATAATCTGGACCGACATATCCTCCCGCCCACCAAAGGCACCGCCAATCGCGGGGTAGATGACGCGTACTTTCTCGTTGGGCATTCCAAGTGCGTGGGCGGTTTGCGCCTGGTCTTTGTGCGTCCACTGCCCACCCACCACGATTGTGATACGCTCTTCTTCATCCAGAAAAGCTACGCCGGCTTCAGGCTGTAGGTAGGCATGCTCCTGCACCGGGGTCTGGTATTCGCTTTCCACGATCACATCACAGGCTTCGAAGGCTTCTTGAGTATTGCCGAGCCTGACAACATTATGGTGGAAAATATTAGAGGTCCGCCCAGGATGCAAAATTGTCGCGTCTTCTTTAAGTGCCTCTCCCAGCGTTTTTACCAGTGGCAGTTCCTGGTACTCAACTTTAATCAGCAAAAGCGCTTTTTGAGCGATTTCTGCGCTCTCAGCGATGACCAGGGCGACCTGGTCTCCTTCGAAGCGAACAACATCCGTGCCCGGCTTGGCAGAGCCAGGTCCGCAAAGTACAGGCTGGTCATAAACGCCCAAACCGTATTCATTGACCGGAACATCTTTGGCGGTCAGAACCAGCACAACCCCTTCCAGCGCTTCCGCTGCCGAGGTGTCGATTGAAAGAATCCGGGCGTGCACTTTTTCAGAGAATAATACCTTCATGATCAGTTGGTCGGCAAAAGTGAAGTCACCCGGGTATTTAGCTTTTCCGGTTACCTTCGCGAAGGCGTCAATCCGGTTGGTAGCTTTTCCAACTTCGTTCATAGCGCACCTCCACCATTCTGGCAAGCTGCTTCGATTGCCTGGATGATCTTGTAATAACCTGTGCAGCGGCATAGATTGCCAGATATCGCATCTTTGATCTCATCTTCAGAGGGGTGTGGCTTTTCTTCCATCATTTTGGCTGCCGCCATCACGAAACCAGGCGTGCAATAGCCGCACTGCACAGCACCGTGGTTTATAAACTCTGTCTGAACCGGATGCAGCTGTCCTTCTTCTGCTAATCCCTCAATGGTGGTGATGTTTGCCATATGCGCCCTCGGAGCCGGCACCAGGCAGCTCACTACCGCTTTGCCATCAAGGTACATCGTGCAGGCACCACACTCACCTTCTTCACATCCGGGCTTGGAACCGCTGTAACCTACGCGCTCCCGAACGAAATTTAGCAGGGTACCTTTGAAGTCACCTGCAAATTGGAGTGTCTGCCCATTAATCGTCGTCTCGATGTGCGCCTGGTCCCATTCTCCATCCGGCACTGCCCGCCAACCGGCTCCCTGGCTCAAAGTGACCGGATTGATCGGTACTTTTTCATCCTGTCGGTTTTCAACAAGCTCCATCAGCGCGTCTTCAACAATCACCTGCATCATGTATTGACGATAATCGGCACCTCCCCGCACATCCGTGATCGGGCGGGTGTCGAGTGCTGCCAGTTCTGATGCTCTTCGGGCAGTCTCAGCGCTCAGTAGTTTCCCTCTCAGGAACTCCTCCGCCCCCAGAGCATGAATTACCGTAGGTGCCACCGAGCCCATCGTCACCACAGCATCCACGATCAGGTCGTCCTGCATGTCCAGGATCACGCAGCAGTTCAAGGTAGCGATTGCCTGGGTCTTGCGCAGGGCCTGCTTGATAAAGCTGCCCTTCTGGCTGGTTTTCAACGGTTTGAACACAATCTCCCTCACAAGCTCATCGGGTTGTTTGGCAGTCTTGCGCAAGCCAGGGTAAAACTCGTTCAAGCGCACCTGTCGTTCTCCTCTTTTAGAAACCAAAACCAGGCTGGCATCCATTGCCATCAATGGCGGGATCGTGTCATTAGCCGGTGATGCTGTTACCAGGTTACCCACCACCGTCGCGCGGTTGCGCAATTGTGGCGAAGAGACCCGGTAGCATGCCTGGTAAAGGGGCGATGCCGTTTGTCGGATCAATTCTGATCTCAATACGTCGTTATGGGTAACATTCGCCTGGATGTGTACCAATCCATCTCCATCCTGGTAAATAGCATCAAGGTCCCTGACCCGGGTTATATCAATTACATCTTCCAATGTTTGCCATTTACCGTCGCGGATCTCAACCATCAGATCGGTTCCGCCGGCAATGATTTTCGTCTGGCTGCCAGCCTGGCTCAACAGGTCAATCACATGATCAACTGTTTCTGGCATGTGATAATTTTTCCACATAGGTACCTCCTGGAGGTAAATTCAGCTATTCCGAGCCTGGATCACTTCAGCCAGAATGCTAATGGCAATTTCGTCTGGTGTTTCGGCTTCAATATCAATCCCGATGGGCGACTTGATCAGGTCAATTTTGTCTTTGGCAACGCCTTTATCCAAAAGGGATCTTTTGGTGGTTCCCCAACGTTTCAGTGAACCGATCAGACCGATGTACGCCGGCGTGTATTCCAAAATTGCTGGCAGTCCGGCAACGTCCACATCACTTCCCCGGGTAACACCAACGATGTAGATCTGTTCGTTGATCTCAAGGTGGGCAGGGATCTCTTCCATCAGGATCGGTAAAAATTCTACCTCTCCAGGGATATGTGCGCTGGTGCAAAGATCTGCCCGGTCATCTGAGACAATCACCCGAAAATCGAGCATCTGCCCAAATTTCGCCACCGAACGCCCCACATGCCCGGCACCCAGGATTAGTAAAACCGGGCGCACAGATTGAGGTTCAATGTAAACTGTCACATCCCCTCCGCAAACGCCTACCGCGGTCGGGTGATTTGGGTCAAGCGTGTAGCGCAGAATCTCCGGCTGACCAGTTTTTAGCGCCCGCAAAGCGGCATCAACCGTCTCGTTCTCCACCTGCCCGCCACCCACTGAGCCGTACGTGCGCCCATCAGGGTAGACCAGCATCTTACAGCCAGCGTGCCGCGGAACGGCACCTTTAGTTTCGATTACCACACAGAGGCAAACCGGTAGACCATCCTGGCTGGCTTCGTTTAGTTTTCTGTAAATATCTGTCATTAAACCTCAAGCAAGGATAACAAAATTGGCAGCAATTGCTTCTTGCGGGAAACAACGCCAGTTGCCAGTTCGGTTCCATCGGGTAAGGGTTCATAGGGCAATTCATCCAACGCCGGCGGTGCATCTACAAAAATCAGGCGGCTGGAACCCTCAACCACATCTGTAACCATCAATCCAGCAAAATCGAGACCTTTTTCTTTCTTTAGATCTTCCAATGCCTGTTTCAATGGCTCAAGATAATCACCAATCTGGTACAAATCTGTCGTCTCCACCTGGGCAATCGCGAAGTTATAGCCACCGTAATCATACAATTTCATGTCTGTTCGTACAATTACTCCGGGCTCCTGAGTTAACAAACCGGCGCCAGCTTTAAGGATGCGTTCACCCCAGCCCTGGATATCTTCATTTTCAAGCGGTGAACTAGGCACAAACGCCCAGCGTGCCAAAACATGCGAAATCGCCTTATCTCGCATGGTCGTGGTTGGTGAGGTTAGAATCAGCGTGTCTGAAAGCAAGCCTGCCAGCAAAAGCCCCGCAATCGCAGGAGGAGCACTTAGCCCGGCTTCTGCAATTTGTTCAGAGACCAGGGTTGAAGTGCTGCCGACGATATCGACAGTAAACTTGATTGGGTTATGAGTGGAGGGATTGCCCAGGCGGTGATGATCGAGAATTTCGAGCAATTCACTCTCTTCCAGGGAAGCAATCGACTGCTGCGGTTCGTTATGATCGACTAAAATCACCTTGATTCGTGGGGGGTTGACCAGATCCCGCTGTCGGGCGATACCCAAATAGCGGTTGTTTTCATCCACAACCCAATATTCGTTATATTCCTGCCTCAGCAGGCGGTTGATCACATCTTTAATACGGGTCAGGGGTTGGAATTTGGGAATGTTTCTCGTCGCCGCTTCACGGCATTGAATATCGAGCATTTCTGAGATGGTCATATCCCGGAATTTGGGATGTGGACCGATAATTTTGCGCAGGAAATCGAACATGCTGCTTCCTGTCACCATGCCATAGGGGGTGCCATCGTCGTTCACAACCGGCGCAATACCTCCAGTGCGCGAAAGGATCGTCCAGGCTTCATTGAGCGACTTTTCAGGCGTGACCACATCCAGCCGACGCATGATCGACTCAAAACGCGGGCTGGCATCGGTCATCAGCATCGGCGGTTCGATACCGAGCGTCTTCAAAACAAAAGACGTCTGCATATTAATCGCTCCCGCCCGGCTGGGAACCGTGGGTTCACCATCACGCTCATTGAGCAGCCAGGCATAGCCAATCGCAGAGGCAATCGAGTCAGTGTCGGGGTTGATATGCCCGGTTACATAAATTCGTTCTGAAGATTTTTTTTGGTAAATTCCTTTTTCCATACCCATCTCACCTGTTGTTCAATGCACGCCAAATTTTTTCCGGAGTAACCGGGTTATCCAATATATTTGCTCCGCAAGCATCCAACACGGCATTGCCAATCGCTGGTGCTGCGCCATCGAGCGGTATTTCTGCCACAGCTTTCGCCCCAAATGGTCCTGACTCCTCATAAGTCTGCACGAAGATGGAGCTTATGTTAGGCATCTCGTCAGCTCTGAAGATGTGATAATCCACCAGGTCCCTCTCCCTTGGCTGACCATTTTCATCGTAAACCATTTCTTCGCTCACGCCATAGCCCAGTGCCTGGGCAATGCCGCCTTCAATTTGACCAGAAGCCGTGATCGGGTTGATAATCACGCCCGAATCAACTGCCATGATCAATTCTTCTACCGTAACCTGCCCGGTTTGAGTATCAACCAAAACGGTCGCAAACTGGGCGGCAAAGGGCGGCGGTGAGCTGGGCGAAACATAAGACGCACTCGCCATGATCTGTTCCTGTTTGCGCCAGTGCAGCGAATCCAGCGCGATCTCAGCAAGGCTCAAACGCTCACCACGCGGAGTAATAGCGTGATTGTCCTGCAGGTGAATCTCATCAACCTGGCATTCTACGTCTCGGTCGGCAAACATTTCCTGCGCCCGCTGCCTGATGCGTTCTGCCACCTTTTCTGCCGCTTTCTTCACGGCAGTACCGGAGATGTAGGTAGTTGATGAGGCATAAGCGCCGACATCAAAGGGCGTCGTATCGGTATCAGAAGAGGTTACGATCACATCGTCAACTTTCACTCCCAAAACCTCAGCAGCAATTTGCGCCAAAACGGTGTCGCTGCCTGTGCCAAGGTCGGTAGCCCCAACCATCAGGTTGAAACTGCCATCGTCGTTGATCTTGATACTTGCACCACCCATATCAAGATAAGGAATAGCAGTGCCTTGCATCACTGTGGCTACGCCAATTCCGCGCCGTAGATGGGGTTTTCCGGGAACTGTATGCCAGGTTTCGTTGCCGAATTTTTCGTCCCAGCCAATCGCAATTCTGCCCTGGCGCACGCATTCTTCAAGCCCGACCGTTTGAACGACCTCTGGTACAGGTTCGCGTCCTTCGTTCCAAGCCGTACTGAAAGGTTGGTACTCACCCGGTCTGAGTGAGTTCTTCATGCGGAATTCAATCGGGTCCATGCCCAGTTCGCGCGCGATCATTTCAAAATGCCGGTCGAGCGGCCAGTATCCCTGCGGCACACCGTATCCACGGTAGGCACCGGCAGGCGGTGTGTTTGTGTAAACGATGTCAGCGTAAAAGCGGATGTTCGGTTTCAGGCGATATTCGCCGTCACCGACATACAAACCCATCGATTTCTGACCAGTATTGCCTGTCACAGTCAGGGCATGGCAGCCATAAGCGCCGGTATCAGAAAGCGCTATCATCTCGTTGGCAGTCATCGTGCCGTCATTTTTAACACCAGTTTTCATCCTGACACGCATGGGGTGCCTGGAGCGGGAAGCGATAAATTCTTCCTCACGGGTCATTTCATAAAGAACCGGTCTGCCAGTCGCAATCGTCAGGTGGGCTGCCACGTCTTCGATCAGGACTTCCTGCTTGTTGCCAAAACCGCCCCCAATTCGCGGTTTGATCACCCTGATGCGTTTGACTGGCAAGCCAAGTACAGGCGCTAAAATTCGACGGGCATGGAAAGGCACCTGCGTGCTGGTACGCACAACCAGGCGATCGTCTTCATCCCACCAGGTCATGGTCACATGCGGCTCAATGTGCGCCTGCTGGACTTTGGGAACCACGTATTCTTCTTCAAAAATGTGGTCAGCTTCAGCAAAACCTTTGTCGACATCATTGATATCGATGCGGATCCTGGCTGGCAGGTTGATCGAAGGATCTGATTCACCGAAATTCTGATATTCAGGCTCATCGTGGATCACAATTGCCCCAGGCTTCATCGCGTCCCGCATATCGATTATCGCAGGCAGTACTTCGTATTCCACCTTGATCAGACCCAAGGCTTTTTCCGCGATCTCCCGGGTTTCTGCCGCCACAAATGCCACCCGGTCACCCACAAAACGCACTTTTTTATCCAGGGAGAACATGTCTAGTGGTCCTGGTATTGGGTCGGACTGACCGGCAGTAGAATAGACCACCCGCGGCAAATCTTCCCAGGTCAAAACAGCAGCAACGCCTTCCAGCGCTCGCGCCTGGCTAGCATCGATGCTCCTGATCCGGGCATGAGCATGGGGTGAAAGCAAGACCCGGGCATAGAGCAAGCCGGGCATGTGCAAATCGGCTGTGAATGCCGGCTTGCCTTGCACCAGTTTTGCCGCATCGACCTTGATCTCTGATTTACCGATGGTGGCGGTTTCATCGCGTTGATCGAGGGTGAATATTGCCGGTTCGTAGGCAGAAAGGTCGATTTCAGTAGCAACAGGTTCAGCGTTAGCTACCGCGCGTATCTTTTTGGCAGCAGCCAAAACAGCTTTGACCGGTTTGACGTAAGCGGTACAGCGGCAAAGCACCCCAGACAATGCCTCGCGCACTTCGGCTTCTGTGGGGTCAGCGTTTTTTTCCAGCAGCGCTTTGGCTGCCAATATCATCGCTGGTGTGCAGTAACCACACTGCACCGAGCCGCTTTCAATAAATTCCTGCTGTAAAATGGAGTAACCATCAGTTATTTTCCAGCCTTGTTTCGGGTGCTGACCGGCATTCTCAATCGTTTCGATCTCATGTCCCTGGGCTTGCAAGGCAAAAAACATACAGCTGTTGATGGGTTTACCATCCAATAAAACTGTGCAGGCACCGCATTCGCCTTTCACACAACCCCCCGATTTTGCACCCAAAAAGCCCAACCGTCGTAATACTTCCAACAATCTTTCTTCCGGTCTGATCTGAACCTGGTATTCTCGTTGATTAATGCGAAGATTTATGTTCATCTCGCCTCCTGTTTGGCAGCCCGAAGATGCAGTTTTTGAAGCGCTCTTGAAAGCAAAATTGCGCCGACTTCCCGGCGATATTCTGCGCTTGCCCACTGATCCTCTGCTCCGGAGAGGGCTGCCTTGATCTCATTTTGCCCGTCCTCATCAAAACTTGCAATGGTAAATCCAGGCAGGACCTGCACGCTGCCTCCTGCTGCCACTCTGATCGCCCCATCTTCGGTTTTGGCAGCAGCCACACAAACAATCGGCAGGTCTTTTGGGCTTCTGCCAACGCTTTCGAAGGCAAGCCCCGTCGGTTCGGTCAGCAGAAGGTTTAAGACCGGATCATCCTGTTTTCTTTCAAATATATATTGAAACAGCGCGACTTCTTCGGGGTGCTTCAGTGTGATAACGCTGGCTCCCAGCGCTTCCAGGCAGCACAAAACCGGTGACCGCCCGCTTGTATGCGCCAAAAAGTTGCTTAGGCTGAGACTATTGCGAACATTCAAGCCAAATTCAATGCTGAGCGCTTCGCTAAAATCTGCCAGATCAAGGATCTCAGCCAAATAATTCAGGGTTATCAACCCGCCAAACCTGAGACCAGAGTCAGTCGATTCGACCTCATCAAAACTGGTATCCTGCAGGTCGATCAAAACTTCAACACCCTCCTCAAGCTTTGGCTGAAAATTACCGCCAAAAAGGAGTTGTGTCTTCTCACCGAATTGTTCTTTCAGAGTCAGTGCTTCTTCCGGCGAGGGGGATCGTAAATATTGAATGCTTCTTTCAGTCATCTGGATACACCTTCCACCCGGAATCCACCAGGCTTTCATGATCACTAAATTGCCCTAGCACCTCAACGAAAAAAGCTTCGCAGCTCGCCAGAACAACACCTTCTTTAGTTCTAATTTCGCTGGCACCAACTGCCGACCTGCCGCGCTTCTTCACAACCTTGCCAATCGCGCGCAGGGGAGTATTGGTGGGCACAGGTTTATGGTATTTGACCTTGAGTTGGCTCGTCACCATAAACCGATCGGGGTCATCAGTTGTCAGAGCCCGCCCAGCAGTTTCATCCAGGATGGCAGCAATATTGCCGCCATGTACCATACCCGAATAACCAGCATAATTTTCATCGATGCAGAATTCGGAGATCACATCCCCGTCATCGTTGACGTAAAATTCCAGTCTCAGTGAGATTGGGTTTTCTCTCCCGCAAACATAGCAGCTATTGCTGCTGGGCAGTTTTTGCATTAACCCTCGCTTGTGAATGTGTCGATCAGTAACTTGGTATTCCCGCCAACCCCATAAAGGATTGGAATGGTACAACCGTGATTGATATACTCCTTTACTTTCGCGCGTGCCTCATCAGGGGTACCGCTGGCAGTGATACGGTGGATCAGGTCTTCGGGAACCAGGTGTTTGGCAGCCTGGATTTGTTCATGGGTTGCCGGCCAGCCCAAAATCGCCTGGATACTCTCAACAACCTCCATGGAAACACCAGATGCCTGTGCGATGTGCGGTTGTTGCGCCAGGTATTGGGTCAGCAGCTCGCGGGTGGTATCGATCGCCTTGTCGTGGTCTTCATCCACCGAGCACACCACCAACTGCGGGCGGTCAAAATCTTCCATCTTTCTACCAGACTGTTTCAGTCCCTTATCAAGTTGCTCAAGCGCGTAATCGTTATACTCAACGGGCACACAGTAGTTCATTACGATGCCGTCCGCGATCCGACCGGTCATCTCAATCATTTTTCCGCCAGTCGCACCGATATAAATCGGAACGTTACGCGGCTCACGGCGACCGTGCACCACATCCAATTCAATACCATTCACCTGCACAAACTCTCCCTCAAAGGTCACGTTTTCCATACTCAATAGCCTGCGTAAAACCGTTATGGTCTCTTCCATTGCTTTCAAGGGTTTGGTGCGCTTGATGCCTACGTTCTTAGCAAGCGGATCCCACCAGGCGCCTATGCCACAAATTATGCGGTCAGGAGCCAGGTCGTCCAGGGTCAGGAAGGTGGACGCCAGCAGACCGATATTGCGGGTCCAGTTGTTGATCACTGCGGAACCGACCTTGATTTTTTCGGTGACAGCCGCGTATGCCGCCATGGGCACGATCGCGTCGCGCACCAGCCGGCTCTCCGCTTGCCAAACGGAATGAAAACCTTTTTCTTCGGCATATTGAACAATTTCAATACCATCTCGCAGGTCATGCGCATCCTGGAGGTATAGAGCAACTTTTTCGAACATGGTGAGAAGTCCTTTCTACTCTGTTAGTGTGTGGATTGGAATTATTTTAACCTTATTATAGGATATTAAGTCCTGGGGAGTGTCCAAATCTCTTTGGATGTTTTTGTTTAACCAGACCACCAGTTCAATGGCTTGATTTGCAGCTTGCCTGCAATGCTTTTGAAACGAGCGACGCCCAAACTGGGGTTTGAACAGATCCGGCTGGCTGAGCAGAATTGCGTTGGTGCCCCATTGGCGGCAGTCGGGAACAATAACCATAAATTGCCCTTCCTGGCGCAGAGTACTCAGCTCTGACAGGTCTTCAGAAGTCATCCATGGCAAATCAACCGGGAGGATCAGCACTCTGCCAGGGTGATTTTCGAGTATAAAGACGAGCGCCTGGGTAACTGCCGCGTTCAGGCTGCTTTGCGCGTTTTCATTCAATGCTACACCGCCTGATCGACGTGCATATTCCAGCACATTTTCATCCTGGCTAACCACCAAAACTTCGTCGATCTCTGGGCAAGTCTTCAGTTTTTGGAAAGCTTCTTCAAATAGTGAGTGATTGAGATCTTGTATTTCTTCAGCGTCCAGACAGCCGTGTAAGCGCGATTTCCCCTTGTTCAGTGGTTTGACCGGTAGAACCGCCCACAAGCTCATTTGCCGGCACCCTGTTCGATAAAATATTCCAGGATTTCACTGGCGAGTTGGATCTTGTCCGCTTCGTCTGTCATGATGGTCTGCATTTGGCGCGTTTCGATTCCATTCGGAACGTCATAGGGAGAGCAAGCCTTTTCACTGGCATCATAGATGAACAGGTCCAGCAAATCGGCATAATGGTCCATCACAGCCAGGCTGGAAGGTTCAATTCCCAGCTCTGCAAACATCTTGGCAGCAGGACCCTTAATTGCCTTGCCCTGGATAATTGGCGAAACAGCCACCAAATATTTCTCCTGCAACGCCTCACGCATACTTTCGAGTGCTAAAATTGGATCAATGCTCACCCAGGGGTTGGAGGGCGCGATCACCACCAGGTCCGCTTGCTGGATTGCGAGCAGAGCTTCAGGCAGCAACTTCGGCTCAACGCCACCGTGCAGCAGGATACGATTAACTTCCGGCTGGGCTTTTTCTCTTACCAGGTAATCCTGGAAAGGCAAGATTGTTCCTGTTTTGGTTTCGATCAACGTCGGAGCGTCGTCGTCACTCATCGGCAAAATTCGGCTGGCAATTCCCCAACGGGCGCAAAGATCAGCAGTGACCTCGCTGAGCTTCTTGCCCTGCACTAACAGCCTGGTCCGCTCCAGGTGCGTCGCCAGATCGCGGTCGCCCAGTTGAAACCAGGTTGGCGCTCCAATTGCTTCGAGCGCGTTGGCAACATTCCAGGTCTCGTCTTCCAGCCCCCAACCATAGCTCTTATTCGACAGCCCTGCCAGCGCATAAGTCACAGAGTCAATATCAGGGCAAATTTTGAGACCAAAATGGATAAAATCATCCCCTGTATTAACGATTGCAGCCAGATTTCCGATCGGAAGCACGCGATCCAGACCTAAAACAAGTTTGGCACCGCCCACACCACCAGCCAGCACAACCACCTTCAGTTGGGAAAATTGAGGAAAGATGTTTTCAATCATCTGAACATGTCTTTTTCTTTGTCACGGATTAACTCTGCAACCGACCCCTCGCGCATCCCATAGGGGAAGCCGCGGGCATGCACCACCGGCGTGCTCTCGCTGGTCTGCCCCATGATCAACGAAGAGCTTGCAGCCAATTCGTCTGCGGCTGCAATGGTTGTGACCCGCATTTTGTAGCCATTCATATCTTCTGTTCCACGCATATCAACCAGCCCGGGCATTCCGGACACGCCAATCGCAGTGCCTAAAACGCCGTTTCGCCAGGCACGTCCGTGCGAGTCGATGATCAACACCGCCAGCCGTTTGCCGGTCTTCTCTTCAAGTTTCTTGCGGATTCTTGCCGCGCTTTTATCAGAATCTTCCGGTAAAAGCAAAACCCAGTCTGCGTCGTCGCCCCAGGGACCTTTCACATTGGAGTGGTCAATGCCCGCATTGGCGCACACGAAGCCCGCCTTGTGCTGGACGATGATTGTACCCGGTCGGGTGCGTAAAATTTCGCTGCTTTCCTGCAAAATCAGCTCTACCAGCTCAGGGCGTTTCTCTAAATAAGCTGCCAGTTCGACCGCTTCCGCTGAAGGAGTGACAGTGCTCAGGTTAACCAGGCGTCCTTCTGCTTTCGAGACTATCTTCTGTGCCAAAACCAGCACATCGCCGTCTTTAAAATCCAATTCACTGTCAAGCATCGCCTGATAGATGATCTCAGCCAGGTTATCACCGTCCTGGACTATTGGAATTCCGGCGACTGCAGTGAGAATAAGTTGTTTGGTCTGGTTCATTCAATTCCAGTAATTCTGATCCCAGCCGAAGGTACTTTATATTTGATATTCAAACCGATCAGGATCGACGTGAGACCTTCGACCACGACCGTGTTCTCGATCACGCCAGCGTCCCAGGCTTTCAAACCCATGTCTTCAGCCAGACCGATCACGATCGCGCGAGCTTCCTTGTTGCCGCCGGCAACAAGCACATCGCAGTCGATCTCTTCACCTGAAAGCAGGTGTTCGAAAGACACTGTTTGGAAAGCATCCACAACTTGCACATCGGGTCCAAGAATCGCTTTAGCCTGCAGTGCGGCGCTGCCCTCTGGCGGCATTTGCACCTTGGTGACCTTAGGCGGTACAAGGGGGACACACACATCAATCAGCAGTTTGCCTTGCAGTTCTTCTTTCAAGCCTTCGAGCGTGGCAGCATGCGCGGCAAACGGCACAGTCAACACAGCAATATCGCAGGCTTTCACTGCTTCATCGTTTGTGGTTCCTGAGAGCTCAACTTCCTTTTCGCCAATTTTTTCACGTAATATCTCAACTGCTTGCAGCGCTTTTTCTGCGTTTCGCGAGCCGATAATCACTTTGTGACCTGCCAGCGCCCAGCGGTAACCCAACCCGCTGCCTTCTTTACCGGTTCCACCAATTATTCCAATCGTATATTTCATTTGTTCTCCATTACATTTCTGCGACCTTTGCCCAGGTATGGGCAGCCACTTCGCGCGATTTTGCTGCAATTTCAGCTTCATCCAGAAACAATAACTGGCGATCTTTCATCAACACTTTGCCGCCTGCCATCGTCATCGTCACCATCCCATCCCGGAAGCCAAACAAAATGTGCCATGGCAAATTACCCGTGTTCATCGGCGTAATCGGGTGATAATCGACGAAGATGATATCTGCCGCGGCGCCAGGCTCGATAGTGCCTACGCGCAAACCATCCCAAATTTGCGTAGCAAGGTCTGAATTATTATGAACCGCAATCTTGATAACGTCATAGCCGTTCATCGCTCTCGGATCACCTTTGCGGTCCTTTTGCAGCAGGTAGGTGAAGAACCATTCCTGCCACATGGCATTCGAAAAGCCATCATTGCCCAGACACACATTGACACCGCTCGCCAGCAGCTTCTCAATCGGTGCTACTCCCACCGCGTTGTTCATATTCGACCGCGGTTGGTGCGTCAGCCAGCTCCTGCTTTCTGCCAGCAAGCGAACCTCGTTCTCAGAAAGGTGTACACCATGTGCCAGAATGCTTCGATCGTTCAAGACCTTGCGGTCCCAAAACCGTTCCACCACGCGCTCGCCATATTTCGCCAGCGAGTCTTCCTGGTCAACCACACCTTCAGCAGCGTGTACATGAAAGCCAACCCGGTTCTCATTCTCAATGACGCACTTTTCAAGCGTTTCTTCTGAAACAGTCAGGCTGGCGTGCAAGCCAAAATGCGCTTTGACCAATGGGTCGGTCTCCCCCGCTATGACCCTGCTAATAAAGCGGCTGTTTTCCCGGATACCTGCCAGTGCCCGCTCCTTGCCGTCGCGGTCCGTCACTTCGTAACATAATGCTGAACGCAAACCCGCCTTCCGTACCGCTTCATACACCACATCCAGGGACCCGTCGATAAAATTCGGCGAGGCATGATGATCAATGATCGTGGTTGTGCCATATTTAATGGCGTCGATCAACAAGGTCAGTGCTGAATAACGCGTGCCTTCTTCATCGAGAGCTTTATCCAGTTTCCACCATAATTTCTCAAGGATTTGCTGAAAATTCTCTGCCGGCTCACCTGGAATTGCCATCCCCCGGGAGAAAGCGCCATAAAAATGGGTATGGGCACAAATGTTGCCAGGTAAGATCAGCTGACCCTGCGCGTCCAGTAGTTCTTCTTCGGGATACTTATTCCTCAGCACTCCAGCAGGCTCAATCGACATAATTTTTCCACCGTCAACCAGGATTTCATGCCCTTCCAAAATTTGGTTGGGCTCTGTCCAGGTGACAATGCTTCCGTTGGTTATGATCATCTTACCTCCTCAATGTTTTTTACTCAGTCCGTCAGTTGGTAAAGTTCGATCATCACGCCATTACCGGCTTTGGGGTGAATGAATGCCATTTTTCGTCCAGGTAATACTTCGGCGGTCTCATTAATCAGGCGCACGCCCTTTTCTTTCAGTTCAGTCAGCTTCGCGTCGATATTGTCGACTTCCAGGCACAAGTGGTGCATGCCTTCACCGCGTTTTTCCAGGTAGCTCGCCAGACCAGTCTCACTACTGGTGGGCTGCACCAGCTCGACTTCACTATCACCAACTGGTATGAAGGCGACCCGCGAATTTTGTGATGGCACCACTTCGATGTGGTCCAGGCTCAGACCCAGGCTTTCTTCCCAGAATTTGAGTGATTCTTCGATATCGCGCACAACGATCGCGACGTGGTTGATCTTGGTAATTTTCGCCATAACTCTCCTTCGGTTTTTTAGATGAAATTGGGGGCAACGTATTCACCCCATACTTTTCGCAAACGATTGCAGATCTCACCCAGTGTGAGCTTGTTTTCAACACACTCAATTATCACTGGCATCAGGTTGGCATCGCTGTTGGCAGTTGCTTCAAGTTTGCTCAACAAGGCTTCCACCGTCTGCGGGTCACGAGAAGCGCGCAGCCTAGCCAGGCGTTCGTGCTGATCCTGCTCGACCTTCGGGTCAATTTTCAACGATTCAAGCGAGATTTCTTCTTTCACCTGGAATTTATTGACCCCAACCACGATATCATCCTTATTTTCAAGTGCGCGTTGTGCCTGGAAGGCAGCTTCCTGGATTTCATTTTGAATGTAGCCATTCTCAATAGCTGACAATGCGCCGCCAACTGCGTCGATCTTGTCGATGTACTCTGCGGCTCGCTTTTCAATTTCATCAGTCAGATACTCAACCAGGTACGAGCCAGCCAACGGATCAACCGAGTCAGCAACGCCCGATTCATAGCCGATGATCTGCTGGGTACGCAGCGCTACCTGCACCGATTTTTCGGTCGGAAGCCACAACGCCTCATCCATACTGTTGGTATGCAGTGATTGTGTGCCACCCAATACTGCTGCCAGGGCTTGCAGGGTCACCCTGACTACGTTGTTTTCAGGCTGCTGGGCGGTCAGTGTGGATCCTGCCGTCTGGGTATGAAAGCGCAGCCTTTCAGATTTACTGTTCTTGGCACCAAAGCGCTCGCGCATGATTTTGGCATACAGCCTGCGCGCCGCTCTAAATTTGGCAACCTCTTCCAGGAAGTTGTTGTGGGAGTTGAAGAAGAAAGATAGCTGGTCAGCAAATTCGTCCACATCCATACCAGCTTTGATAGCGGCTTCGATGTACGCAATCGCGTTTGCCAGGGTGAAAGCCACTTCCTGCACTGCGGTTGAGCCGGCTTCGCGGATGTGGTAACCGGATATGCTGATCGTGTTCCAGTTGGGCACATCCTGTTTGCAGTATTGGAAGATATCCGTGATCAGGCGCATGCTCGGTTTCGGGGGAAAAATATATGTTCCGCGGGCGATGTATTCCTTGAGAATATCGTTTTGTATCGTACCGCGCAGCGCCGTTGATGGAACGCCTTGCTTCTTTGCCACAGCGATGTACATCGCCAGCAATACGGCAGCCGGAGCATTGATAGTCATACTTGTAGAGACCTTATCCAGCGGAATCTGGTCAAACAGGGTTTCCATATCCTCAATAGAAGAAATCGATACGCCCACCCTACCAACTTCACCCAGTGCGATCGGGTCATCAGCATCGTAGCCTATTTGGGTTGGCAGATCGAACGCCACACTCAAACCGGTTTGCCCCTGCTCGAGCAGGAAACGATAACGCTTGTTCGATTCTTCCGCGCTCGAGAAACCGGCATATTGGCGCATCGTCCAGAGTCGTCCGCGATACATCGTCGGCTGCACGCCGCGCGTGTAGGGGTAAACGCCCGGAAGCCCGTCTTCTTCGAATTGATCAGGGTTGATCTGGTCGGGTGGTACTACCGCTGGAATGGGAATATTGGATGATGTCTTGAACTGCTCTTTTCTTTCTGGGAAGCGCCTGATGGCTGGGTTGTAACAATTGTCCTGCCAGTTATCAAATTGTGTCTGGTCTGTCATACCTCTCCTCAATAATCGGTTATTGGTTAACGATTTAAGTATACCTGATTGATGACTGAACCTGTGAAAAATAACGATCTATGACCTCCCTCTTGTTCGCCGAGGTCAGTCGTTCGCGAAGGTCAGTTGTTCGCGAAGGTCTCCTGACCGAAGCTTGTTCTGTACGCACAAAATCTTTCTCCTTCACTAAGGACGAGAAACAAAAATCCCTCTTGCAATTCACATTTTATGGTAATATTGACCGGCTTGGATGTTGTACCCTTCATCCACAAGAAAAACTACTTAGCACAGAAAGGGCTAGAAATGAAAGTACTACTTATTAAGGATGTTTACAAACTGGGTCGTGCCGGCGATATCAAAAAAGTCGCTAATGGTTACGGTCGCAACTACCTCATCCCCCAGGGTTTAGCAATTCCCGCTACCGACAGTTCATCCAAGGTCGCAGAAGCGATCGCAAAGAAAGCCACTGAACGCCGCGCTGCGCTCAACGTTGAGCTGAAAAGCGTCGCCGATGTTCTTGCCAAGCTGGAGCTCTACTTCCCAGTCAAAGCTGGTGAAACTGGCAAACTGTACGGCTCCGTTTCTGCTCAGGCTATCGCCGACCGCGTTAAAGCCGAAAAAGGCATCGAGTTGGAACGCGGGCAACTTGTCACTGAGCCCATCCGTAATGTTGGCGATTACATGATCCCTGTCAACCTCACGCTTGACCTGGTGCCAGAAATTCGCGTCATCATTCACCGTGAAGGTGAAGTCTTCGTACCAGCAGTTGAAGAAGAATACGTCGAGATCGAAGAAATCGAAGACGAAACTTCTGATACTGAAACAACCGTGGAATAGAATTCCGGAAGCAAAAAAGGGTAGCAGCCTGCTGAAGTTTCTCGGCAGGCTGTTTTTTTGTTAGAATCAGACTTATGGCATTTTCAGGTTCTCAACTCAAAAAAATACGCGAAGAGCGCAACATATCCCTGGAAGAGGTTGCCTCTGCAACCCGTATTCGCCTGGCAACTCTGCAAGACCTGGAAGACGAAGTATATTCCGAGCTCAGCTCCAGCACCCAAACCAAGGGGTTTCTAAGACTCTACGCTGATTTCCTGGGAGTGGAAGAGCCATCCGTAGAAGAAATTAATATTAGTTCTTCGATTCCGGATGCGCCATCAGAGAAACCCAAAACACTATTGGAAGACATCGCTGAAAAAACCAGGAAGAAACCACCCAAAAAGGTAAAAACCTCCCCTGCACCTCCAGCGCAAGAAGAACCCGCCCCAGCTAATGAGCCATCCCAGGCAGAAAGCAGTGAGCAGAACTCTGAATCAGCCGAGGAATTGATGGCGATCGGGCGCGAACTTGCAGCCCGCCGGCGCTACCTGAATATCACCTGGGAAGTCATCGAAGAAGAAACTCATATTCCTAGAAACCAGCTCAAAAATATCGAGCGGGGCGACCTGGATGCTTTAATTAACCCGATGCAATTTAAAGGTCATCTGCAGTCCTATGCTCGCTTCCTGAACCTGGATGTCGCCGGAATTATGATCCGTTATGCCGATGTTATTCAGAAACGCCGACTCGAAAAGAACACGCAAAAACAAAGACGATTCCGCCCTCCAAAAGTCCTGCCGCCCTTCCTGGTCAATCTGAAGCGCTTTTTCACGCTCGATCTATTTTTTGGCAGCCTGATGATCATCGGAATTGTTGGTTTTCTCATCTGGGGCATCTCCCGCATGACTTTCCCACAGGATGAAACTGAAGTCACCGGGACCCTTCCACCAGTTGCAGAGGTTTTGCTCGCAGAACCAACCGGTGAAGCAACCGAAATCGCACCGACCGAAACAGCGGAAGTTGAGCAGGTGATTCCAACCGCTACGCCATTTTATTCTGCTTCCGAGACAGAATCGAACCTTGAGATCGTCTTGCTGATCCGTCAAAACGTCTGGCTGCGGATCACTTCGGATGGCGATGTGATTGCCGAAGGTCGCCAACTGGCTGGTAATGTACTCACCTACACCGGTGAAGACGAAATCGAGCTCGAAACCGGCAATGTTTCAGCAATCGAGATCATTTTCAACCAGCGTTCCATCGAACCGCTTTCCGACACAATTGGCACGCCAGCCCGCCTGCTCTTCACAGCTGAAGGCATGACTGAATTATCGCTGCTAGACACCGAAGAAACTCCATAGGATCCCAATGAAGAAAAACACGTTTCACCTAATCAGTCTGGGCTGTGCCAAAAACCTGGTCGATTCCAACGTCTTGGCACAACTCCTGGAAGCCGAAGGGCTGAACTACGCCGAATCGCCGCAGCAAGCTGAATTTGTTTTGGTCAATACCTGTGGGTTCATTCACGATGCCCGCCAGGAATCCCAGGATACCATCCGCGAGATGGCAGGTCTGAAAAATCCCCGCCAAAAACTGATCGTCACCGGCTGCCTGGCAGAACGTTGGCGCGAAAACCTTCTCAAATCCCACCCCGGCATCGACGGTCTCATTGGTACCCGCCGGGTAGCTGACATCGTTCCGCTCATCAAAAAATTGAAAAGCGATGGCAGAGCCAGCACTTACCTGGATTACCCTGCCTTGCAGTATGCCCCAGGTGCTTCCTACACCACTATCCAGGGGGGCAGCAGCTACCTGAAGATCGCCGATGGATGCCACCGTTCCTGCGCTTTTTGCGCCATCCCGGGCATCAAAGGCAATCTGGTCTGTCGACCGGCAGAGGACATTTTACGAGATGCGTGCTTTTTACAGGAAGCTGGCGTGAACGAGATCAACCTGATTGCCCAGGATGTAACCGCATATGGCGCCGACCGTGGCGAACAGGACGGTTTGTATCAACTTCTGCAAAAGTTGCTGCCGGAAATTCCGGAGGTTCCCTGGCTGCGATTGCTCTATACCTACCCAGGAATGATCTCCGACAACTTGATCGACCTGATGGCAAGCTCCGAACAATTGTTGCCTTACCTGGATATCCCCCTCCAGCACGCCAGCCCGGAGGTCTTAAAAAGCATGCGTCGACCATCCGATATTGATTGGGTCAGGCGTACGATTACAACCATGCGCCAGCGCATCCCGCACCTGGTGGTGAGAACGACTCTGATTGTTGGCTTCCCGACCGAAACGGAAGAGCACTTCAACGAGTTGTACGACTTTGTTGAGGAAATGAAGTTTGACCACATGGGCGTGTTTACCTATTCGCCCGAGGAAGGCACCTTTGCCGAAAGCTTGGGTGATCCGATCAATCAGCAAGAGAAGGAAGCGCGTCGTGAAAAGTTGATGGAGCTGCAATCGCGATTGGCTCTCGAGAAAAAACAATCGCTTATCGGCACAACCCTGGATGTTTTAGTCGAAGGGGTGGATCCACACCAGGAAGTGATCATCGGTCGCACTTACCGGGACGCCCCTGAGATCGATGGTTTGGTCGTGGCAAATGGACACACCGAGGTTGGTGACCTGACCTCTGTGACAATCGAAGGCGTCGGTCCATATGATTTGTTTGGTACACAGGAATAAATTGTCTTGTCAACATGAGCGTTATCTATCATTCTGAAGGTTTGTCATCTAGAAGGTTTGTCATCTAGAAGGTTTGTCATCTAGAAGGTTTGTCATCCTGAAGGTTTGTCATCCTGAAGGTTTGTCATCCTGAACCTCTTTTGTGAAGGATCTTATCTAGAATTGCGCAAAAATTCTTCGCTTCGCTCTAAATGGCAGCCCGAAGAGGAAAAAAAACCGGAGGATTTCCTCCGGCTTTTCTGATTTTTTTATAATTCTCTCAACCTGATCAATTCTGGTCTTATAACCACTGCCGCCACCAGCAGTCCCAGCACTCCACCTGCAGCTGCGCCAATCAGGCTGTCTGAAATGCGCGGAGTCCAGGTGAGCACAGCGAATGCCACTGCACCTCCTACCAGCGCTCCTACAATCCCTCGCAAAAGGGATTTTGACAGCTTTAGTTTAGACACCAGGTGCGGGTTCAGCAGTACCAGCAACAGAACCGCCTGCAAGGAGTAGGAAAGCGTGTTCGCAGCGGCAACGCCCCGAGCTTGCAGGAGGGGCGATAATATCAGGCTGAAAAGGATAAACACGATCAGTGTTGCCACCGCACCAATGAGTGGATATTTGGGTTTCTGCATTGCATAAAAACTGCGTACAAACAATTCAACAAGCGAATGACCCACTATACCAATTAAGAAAATGCGGGAGACGTCCACCACACGGGCTGTATCCAACGGGTCAAGCCCCAGGAAGGCCTGGACCGCCGGTGTCAAAACCACACCTGCCACAATAGCGATCGGTATGGTTAATGCCAGCATAACCTGGGCTGCCCGTTCGATTTTTTCTTTCATCTCGTCAAACCGTTCGCTGCTAAAAAACTCGGAAAGCGTCGGCAAGATCGCAGTCGCAATCGACGTGCCGATCAAGGTCTGGGGTACTTGCATAATCCACCAGCCATAAGTCAATGCAGTAACCGAGCCAGTTTCCAGCCGGGAAGCGAAGTTATCCTGTGCCAAAAAAATCAGTTGGATACAAAACATGCTCACCAGACGCGGTGCCATCATCCGGAATACTTTTCGTGTTTCCGGATCGTGGATATTGATTTTCGGACTCCACTTGAACTTGTATCTGATCAATCCCGGAATCTGGATAAGCAGGTGCAGAGCAGCGCCGATAATGACACCATAGACTAGCCCGTCCACCCCCAGCCCGAATGCCGGCAGGGTGATGCTTCCAATGGTGTAACCCTCCGTTGGCGCTAAAAAGAGCGCGCCAAAAATCTGACCCAGGTCGTAAAAAATTGGCGCCAGCGCTGGTAATAGAAAATGCTGGTTGGCTTGCAGTCCAGCCATTACCAAACCGCTCAAAGAGAAGATCAGCGTCGAGATCAGGTTGAGTCGTAATAACCGAATTGACGCTTCAGTCTGTGCTTCGGAAAAGCCAGGGGCAATCCCCAGCTCGTTGGTGATCAGCGGTCTTGCCAGGATGGCAACGATAACTGCTGCAATCGCGGTAATGATAAATGCGATATTAAGAATGTTGGAAAAAAGTGCCCATGCTTTTTCACGCCCTTTTTGAGTCAGTACTTCCGACAGGATCGGGATAAAGGCGATCGCCAGCGCTCCACCTGAGATAAGCATAAAAAGCATGTCCGGCAAGTTGTTGGCTGCATTAAAAACATCCAACTCGGCAGATAACCCAAACTGCCTGGAGATGATCATCTGCCGTGCCACCCCCAGGATCTTGTCAATCCCAAATAATCCTGCTAATAATAATGAAACCTTGGTAAGTCTGCTCAATTTTTTCATAGCGCTCCATTTAATGCTTCCTATTATGCCACAAACTTATTTTTGAAGACTGGAAACTCCCGTTAAAAGAATTATTTTTGTTGTAGGGGCGAAGCATCCTTATTCGACGTAGGAGATAAAGGCATACCTATTTCTTGGGATGCTTCGCCCCTACCGAACCCGTGGGACAATCAAATCTCTGTATCACTGTATGCTTTATAATTTCCTTTGAAAGAGAAAAAATGCCAGATAAAACAGGAACCCTTTACGTTGTTGCCACACCCATCGGTCACCCAGGTGAGATCAACTCCCGCGCCATCGAAGTACTCTCGCGTGTTGATCTCATCATCTGTGAAGAGCGAAAGGTTGCATCCCGCCTCTTAAAGCAATTGGAAATTTCCAAACCATTGCTTGAACTGAACGAACACAACGAAGATGAAATGGTCCAGGAAATTTTGCTAAAAGTCCTGCAAGGGCACAACCTCGCTCTGATCTCCGATTGCGGCACGCCTGTTTTCTCCGACCCCGGTCGCAAACTACTCGAGATCATGTACGGCTCGAACATTCTCGTCGTGCCAGTTTCCGGTCCGTCATCCTTAATGACCGCCATCTCGGTCTGCCCGTTCGATTTGCGCCAATTTTACTTCCTGGGTTTCTTACCACCCCAGACCGAACAAAGAAAAATCGTCCTGCAACGGCACAGCTCATCCCAGGACCCCTTGATCCTGATGGACACGCCCTACCGAATGGCAAAATTGCTCGAAGAAGTCGCCAATGCCTTCGGTAAAAAGCAGACCATTTTCCTGGCAACCGATCTGACCATGCCCAGTGAACGCATATACATCGGCGAAGTGCAGGAAGTACAGGCGCAAGTCCAGCAGCGCAAGGCTGAATTCATCCTCATCATCGAAAAAACTCAGCGGAGGCGCTCATAATATCACCGCGCTCACTCCAAATTCGCGATAAGCAGGTACCACTGCCAGTCTTTATGCCCGATGCCACCTACGGCTACGTGCGCGCCCTCACCAGCCACGATCTGCGCCAGGTGGGCTTGCCAATGCTGATGATGAACGCCTTCCATCTCATGCAAAAACCGGGCTCTACCGTGATCCAGGCTTTGGGCGGTCTGCACCAGATGTCTGATTGGGACCGTCCGATCATGACCGATTCCGGTGGTTTCCAAGCTTATTCGCTCATCCGTCAAAACCCAAAATTTGGCACGCTGACCCCCAAAGGTATCGTATTCCGACCCGAAAATTCAAACCGCAAGATTAACCTCACCCCCGAAAAGAGCATCCAGCTGCAATTCGGATATGGTTCGGACATTCTGATCTGCCTAGATGATTGCACACACATCAATGCCAGCTACGAAGAGCAAAAACTATCCGTCCAACGCACAATAGCCTGGGCAAAAATTGCCAAGAAAACCTATCAGCAGCAGCTTGATTCGCGCAAAATCGCTGAAAGTGAGCGCCCTTTGATTTTTGGCGTGATCCAGGGCGGAGCCGAGACAGACTTGCGCCGGCAGTGCGCAGAAGCGCTGCTCCAAATCGGCTTCGATGGTTTCGGTTTCGGTGGATGGCCTCTGGATGACGAGTCCAATCTGATCACAGACATCCTCGAGCTGGTCCGCTCGCTTGTACCCGCTCAATTTCCAATCCACGCCCTCGGTATCGGTCACCCTGAAAGCATTGTCACCGCCTACAAGATCGGTTACGAGATGTTCGACAGCGCCCTGCCCACACGCGACGCCCGCCACGGTCGGCTGTATCGCAAGGATGGTGTAAAACTATCGCCAAACACACCCCCAGGTTGGCTCAAATTTACCTACATCAACACCGAAACCTACATCCGCGATGCCGGTCCAATTGAAGTCGGTTGCGACTGCCCCACGTGCCAGGATTACAGCCTGGGCTATCTCTACCACCTCTACAAAATGCGCGATCCTTCCTATTTTCGCCTGGCAACCATGCACAACCTGCGCCTGATGACGCGTGCAATTGAAGATTTGAAAGCAAGCCATGCCTGAGATCGACAGGGTTGATGAGTTGGTCGCCAAGGTACGGGAAGGCGCAAAGTACGCCCAGTTGGACACGGGTCTTGTGCGCCAAATCGCCCGGGAGGAAATGAAAAACCAGAAAGATCAGCGCAGCGCACTCAAAACTACCCGCACACGCTTGCATCGCCTGGCTGGTGCCTTCCTGGCACCTAAGATAGACTACGCAAAGTGGCTTGGCTTTTTTAAGGACATACCACTTGATAGACCGGATCTATTGAAAGAGACTTCCCTGCGCATGATGAAACTGCACGCCTCCACCCAGGAGCGCACCCCTTTCCTTGAAAGTTTCTACCGTGACTCCCTGGCTTCCATCGCGCCGGTCAGTTCTGTCCTGGACCTGGCTTGTGGATTCAACCCGCTCGCTATTCCCTGGATGCCCTTGAGCGAAGATTGCGCTTATCATGCCTGTGACGTGGTGGAACCGCTGGTCGGTTTTCTGCACGAGTACCTGACCCTCACCGGGCAAAACGGAGGCGCCTTTACCTGCAACTTGCTCCAATCCATACCCCCTCAAAAGGTGCAGGTTGCCTTTCTGCTGAAACTCCTGCCAATCCTCGACCAGATTAACCCTAATGCGTCTGAAAACCTGCTCGACAAAATCAACGCGGACCACTTGCTCATCTCTTACCCATCAAAAAGCCTTGGAGGACGCAGCAAAGGCATGAAACAGACCTATGCCGCGCACTTTGAGCGCATCACCTCGGGCAGGAATTTTCAAATCCGCGCCTTCGATTTCCCCAATGAGACTGTCTATCTGCTGAGCCGATGAATACACCCACTGAAAACGAGATCAACAAGCTGGTCACGGCGGTTCAAACCTCACGTAAGTATCGCGACCTGGAATTACCAGAAGACTTGCTGCGGGATCTGATTTCGGTCAATGTTCCCAATTCGAAGAACCTGGCTGAGCTGAAAACCAATTTTCGCAAAGCCCTGCATAATGTGATCGCGCTCTACCTGGAAAATATCGATTACGGTGAAGAGATCCTCAGTCTGAAAGCAAATCCACTCTCATTCAACGAGCCTGAAAATTTGCGCGCTTATTGTCTTCGCATGATGGCAAAACACGCCTCGACAAAAGAGAGAATCCCGCATCTTGAAGTATTTTTCGAAACAGTTTTTGAGAACGTTGGCATGCCAGCCAGTATCCTGGACCTGGCTTGTGCTCTGGATCCGCTCTGCCTGCCCTGGATGCAGTTGGCACCCACGGCAACCTTCAAGGCTTACGACATCAACGGTCCCCGAGTGCGCTACCTGCAGGCATTCTTCACCCAGGCATACCCAACTTACCAGGCAATTCAACAAGATATCCTGCTAAATCCTCCTTCTGAGCAGGCAGACTGCGCCTTCTTCTTCAAAGAAGCCCATCGCCTCGAAAAGCGCCAGCCTGGCGCAACCCGCATCTTGCTGGAGACTCTTAAAGTTCAAACTATTGTGCTCAGCCTGCCTGCCATGGACCTTAAAGGGCATCATTCGCTGGAAGACTACCATTACCACCTGGTAGACAAAACTCTGGAAGGCACCCTCTGGCACCAGGAAATGCGCCGGGTTGGTAACGAGCTGCTATTTTTCATTCGTAAGGAGCAAACCCGATGAGCCCACACGAAAGCACCACGCCAGCTGGGAATGCGTCCGGACCTGTTTCGTTCACAAGCGCTCTCCAGCGCTATCAGCCATACCTGGATGAAGCCCAGTATGCCAAACTGATTGCCGAATCGGAGCGGATTGCCCCTTCGGCGGTGAGATTAAATTTGCTGAAACTGACCTCACCCCTACCCCTCCCCACAGGGGAGGGCGAAAAGACGACCTCACCCCGACCCCAGCCCCCAGAGGAGGGAGAAACCGAGTCGGCAAAAAATACAACCCAACAACGCCTTGACTACCTCAGCCGTAAGTATGGCTGGGTCACCAAAGCGCTGCCCTATTCTGCCGAATCGCTCCAGATCCTTGATTACGACACCTATCCAAGCCAGACCCGCGAATTTCTCCTCGGGCAGTATTACCTGCAGGACGCTGCCTCCATCCTGCCAATTTCACTCTTCAGTACATCGGATAGACCTCTGCTCAAGCTGGATATGGCTGCCTCACCTGGCGGGAAAACCACCCAAATGATCGACACCTCGCGTGATCGCGATTTCGTGATCGCCAACGACGCTGCTGCATCCCGCCTCCCGGCACTCCGGACAGTGCTGCAAACCTGGGGTGCTGCCAATTACACCATCACGAATTTCGCCGGCGAACGTTGGGGCGACTGGTTCCCCGAAACCTTTGACCAAATCCTGCTGGACGCGCCCTGCAGCATGCAGAGCCTCAGAGCCTCCGCCAGCCATCCTCACCGTCCCATTACAGAGGATGAACGCAGTCGCCTTGCCAGCCGCCAGCAAGCCCTGCTTTTCTCAGCCGCCAAAGCTTTGAAGATCGGCGGTGAGTTGGTCTATTCCACCTGTACGCTCGCTCCCGAAGAAGATGAATCCGTTGTCTCAGCCTTGCTCGAAACCTATCCCGGCGCTTTCCGGATCGACCCTGCTCCAGCTCAACAATTCTGCGTGTCAGGATTGAGCGAATTTGAAGGAGAGCGTTTTCACCCCGAAGTTATCCATTCCCTGCGTATCTGGCCTTTTGTTTTCCAAACCAACGGATTCTTTGCCGTCAAACTCATCAAAGACACCTCAATACGTGGCGAGCAGAGTCCCCCACCTTCCAGGGATTTTGCATCAACCGGTTACCGCGCACTCTCTCCCGGATTGTTGCAGGAATTAAATGGCACCTTCCAGCAAATATACGGTTTCGATCTCGACGGGATGCTGCAAAAACTCAACCTCGTACCCATGCGTAAAGTCGATGCCATTCAGCTGCTACCTGCATCGTATCTGACCCAGTTTGCTACACTTCCCTATAACGCCATCGGTGTGCCGCTGGGGCGTTTTATCCGCGATCAGTTCGAGGTCAGCGTTGATTTTGTTTTACGATTCGGGACTGAGTTTTCCCGCAATGTCTGGCAGATGCCAGATAACCTGGTAGAGCAATGGATGAAAGGCTTTGATATCCGCGGTATCGACCCGGTCGGAATCGAGCCTGGCACCGTTATCGCCATACGGGATGTTGAGGGCAACAACCTCGGTGCCGCGAAGTATTCGAGCAAACGACTGCGAAATCTGCTGCCCAATCGACATATAAAAATATAGCTCGGGTGAAGTGCCTGCGATGCAGCATCACAGAAACTAGACCAACAAACACACTTCAAGCCGCCCCTACCGTTAGGGCTGCACTGACCTGTCTTGCTTTCTTAAACTATCGCCCAAATTGCGCAAAATAGCGCTGCCGGCGATGCAAGCTGTTTCCATCCGCAAAATGCTGTTCCCAAAAGAGATCTGCTGAAAGCCATACTTCTCAGCCAGCATGACTTCTTCTGCGCTAAAGCCGCCTTCAGGTCCAATCAGCAGGACAGCCGTCTTGTGGCTCGACCCGACCAGCGGCTGCATCGTTTCATGACCAAGCTGTTGCACGATGGCTGTGCCTTCCCAGGCGATCAGTTTCAACTCGTGGTACTTAGTCTGTTTCAGCATTTCTTCATAGGAAGTCACCGGCAGCAAGACTGGCAGTTTCGCCCTGAGGCTTTGTTCCGATGCTTCGCGTGCAATTGACTCCAGGCGATCTTGCCTTGCACGGTTGGTTTTCAGGTCTTGGACCAGTGAGCGTGAGGATGAATAAGGATAGAACTTTGAAATTCCAAGTTCGGTCCCTTTTTGGACGATCCATTCAATCTTTTCACGACGGGCGAGGCTGTAAGCCAGGCTCAGCCTGACGAAAGGTTCTTCGCGACCCTCTTGTTTGTTCATAATGTGCCCTGTAACCAGGTTTCCAACCGTTCCATCCAGTTGAACCAGGTATTCCCAACCTGTGTTGTCGAGCACAATAACAGCATCCTTCTTAGGGTCAAGACGTAAGACTTTGCGGATCTGCCTGGACAAATCCTCAGGAAAAGTAACACCCCCCTCAACTATTTGGTCTGGGTTTATAAAGAATCTTTCCATTGCTCGATTTTACCCGAAAAACCAAAGGCTGATGCTATGGTTCCTGGCTGTTGATCAAACTGGCACCGACAGCCGTGGCAAACTCAGCGTGCTCCGGAATAGTAAAAATGAGATTGTACAATTTGGTAAAACCCTTGAGGACCTTCTTCCCAAGCGGGATTAAGGCGAGATTACCCGTGATCACAATCGTATTCAGATCCTGCAGACGGGCAGCCAGCACCGAGGCAGTGCCGACAGATTGAAAAACCAGGTTCACAATTCCGGCGGCAATATCCTCATCACTCGCCAGGTCTTTCAACTTTCCGAAATTGGATGCTGTCGCATTTGGGGTCAAGCCTGGGATTTGTGCCGTGGTAATATCGCCAATGGTTAGGTCAACCATGCCCAGGTTGCCCAAATCTGCCAGGTCAGATATTGTCTTAAACTCTTCGACATTGAGCATTTTTTCAGACAGACCCTGCAGCGTGCCGCCGCCAACGCCGGAACCAATGATATGCTCTACTTTACGACCCCTGGCTGCGACAATCGAAGTACCGGTGCCCATGCTGACCACAATTGCCTCATCCAGACCCGCCAGGTAAAGCCCACCCAGCCCAACGCAATCGAATTCGGGCACGATCACTGTCCTGCAATCAAAAATATCGCCGTCCAGTTGTGATGCCCCCACTCCGGTTGCCTGGATTTGTTCAACATGACCCAGGTTTTTTCCGATGACATTCAGGAATTTGCCCAACCCTCCGCTGGCAGAGGTGAAGGGATCACTCGCCTGCACCCGCACAAAACCGATCAACTCCCCGTTATCGTAGCCAACAATTTTGGTCGTCGTCCCGCCGATATCCAATCCAATAATTAAACCCATTTTAGTTCCTCACGATATGTTTTGTCACCCTGAGCCTCTTTGCATCTGTCATCCTGAGCCTCTTTGCATCTGTCATCCTGAGCCTCTTACCATCTGTCATCTTGAGCTTCAGTTGCGAAGGATCTTACCATCTGTCATCCTGAGTCTTTTTTGCACCTGTCCTCCTGAGCCTTTTTTGCGAAGGA
>DHCY01000004.1:0-1797 GCA_002399085.1 Anaerolineaceae bacterium UBA4890 | reverse complement strand
TCTTACCATCTGTCATCCTGAGCCTTCCTTGCGAAGGATCTCAATGAAACCCAGCATTAGCCCTGGTCTTTCTCAGAACTACACACCTGCTTCAGCAACTGAATTGTAGTATAAAATACTTCTCATGGAATCAAAAATTGACAAAGACATCAATTTCAAATACCTCGACCTGGTGATGGTCGCTTTTACCGTGATCCTGATTTTGAGCAACTTCGCGTCCTCAGCCAAAATCATCGACTGGGGCATTTCGATCGGCAAAATCCCGCTCGCATTCGACGCCGGCACCGTTTTCTTCCCCTTTGCTTACATTTTCGGTGATGTGCTTACCGAAGTTTACGGTTATTCCCGTGCCCGCCGAGTGATCTGGATCGGTTTCGGAGCGCTCATTTTCACCTTCTTCATGTTTTGGCTTATCAGGGTTCTGCCTGGTGAAGCCTACTGGCAGGAGACCGTTGGGCAGGAGGCATTCGACGCAGTTCTTGGCGGCATCAGTTTTGGCGGGATCGTATTAGCCAGCGTTCTGGGCTACCTGATCGGCTCCTTTGCCAACTCGGCAATCATGGCAATCATGAAAAAGCTGACCAATGGCAGGCATCTCTGGATGCGCACCATCGGCAGTACGATTATTGGAGAATTCCTTGATTCAGCCATTTTTATCGCTATCGCTTCGCTGACTGGCGTGTTTCCATGGGAATTGTTCTGGAGCCTGACCCTGACTAATTACATCTTCAAGGTGGCAATCGAGGTGCTCTTTACCCCTGCGACTTATTGGCTGACCCGAAAATTAAAGCATGCCGAAGGTGTCGATATCTTTTCGGACCTCAATGATCTGAATCCGCTCTCGTTTTAGTCTCTTTTCGCAGACCTTCAATACTAACCACATACTCTCCCCTGATCTTCTCGGTGGAGAGTTTTTCGATGATTTCTGATAGTGTACCGCGGTAATGGGTCTCGAACTTTTTGGTCAGGTCGTTGGCAACCACTGCCGGGCGGTCACCCAGGATTTCCAGGCAATTATTCAAAAATGCCAGGAGACGGTATGGGCTCTCATAAAACACCAAGGTGTGCGGCGATTCGGCTTCCATGGCAATAAATCGCTTTCGTGGACCTTCCTTGTTAGGCGGAAAGCCTTTGAAAGTGAACGAATGCAGCGGCAGATCCGCCAGGGTGAGTGCCATGATCACTGCCGACGGACCCGGTATCGATTGCACCTCGATGCCAGCCTGCAGCGCTTCGTGCGCCAGAAGGTAACCCGGGTCTGATATGCCCGGCGTGCCAGCATCGGTTACCAGGGCAATATTCTCCCCTCTTTCCAGCCGTTCCATCAATTTTGGTACCACTTTTCTCTCATTGAAATTATTCAATGCGGTCTGCGGTTTCGAGATATCATAATGCTTTAGCAGCACACTTGTCTTGCGCGAATCCTCGCTGGCGATCAGATCAACACTCTTCAGGACCTCAACCGCGCGGTAGGTCATATCACCCAAATTGCCTATGGGGGTTGCAACAAGATAAAGCATCTGGTTTCTCCTCTTCCACAATTATACGTGAGTCTTCAGGCACTGCCAGACCGTTCGCTTTTCTTCTGTCACTGCAATTGCTTGCGCACGGAGTGTGGAGCAGTCACTGCGAGCCCCGAAGGGCGTGGCAGTCTGCCTTTGATTTCTGACAAAACCCACCGTTTACCAGCGCTCGTGATGTCAGGTTGAAAAACGCACTCGAAGAGCACTACGTAACCTGACCCACAGGAAAGTCACGGTAGTCCCTCGGTCACTGCGAGCCACTGAAAGGGGCGTC
>DHCY01000005.1:18074-24437 GCA_002399085.1 Anaerolineaceae bacterium UBA4890 | reverse complement strand
TATCATGTTGCTCTTACATTCCTATGCGCAAATTGACCTTCACCCCTCGTTTGTGCTATACTTTTTCGGGGGAAATGAGCAGTACAGCTTGTTTCCGAGTAAAAACAACTATCCGGTTAGAGCCGGTTTATTTTGTAAGTTAGGATTAATAGAATGAAAAACAAAAAGTTAAAAATTATCCCTCTCGGTGGTTTGGGGGAAGTCGGTAAAAACATGACCGTCTACGAATATGACCACCAAATACTGATCGTTGACGCAGGAATGATGTTCCCCGACAGCGACATGATCGGAATTGACTACATTATCCCCGATTTTGAATATGTCAAGCAGCACGCCGACCAGGTAGTCGGACTGGTTGTCACCCATGGTCACGAAGACCATACCGGTGCCATCGGGCATGTGCTCGAGTATGTGAACGCGCCTGTTTATGCCACCCCGCTTAATAACGGGCTGATCAAAAACAAGCTCAATCGCCGCAACCTTGGCAAAGAAGCCAAACTGATCGACGTTCACGCCGGCGAAACCGTCCAGATCGGACCATTCAAGGTCGAGTTTTTCCATGTAACCCACTCCGTCCCCGATGGCGTCGGGTTGGGGATCGAAACTCCCGCCGGGCTGATTGTGCATACCGGTGACTATAAGTTTGACCATACTCCAGTCGATGGGATACCCACCGATTACGGCAAACTTGCCGAAATGGGCGGTCGGGGGGTGCTTGCCCTGCTTGCCGATTCGACCAACGCTGAAGTACGTGGCTGGACACCTTCTGAGCAGGTGATTGTCGAAGCTTTCAACCGGGTTTTTCAAAAAGCCAAGGGGCGCATCATCATTGCTACGTTCGCCAGCCTGATCTCACGTATGCAGCAGGTGCTCGATATCGCCAAGCGTTATGGACGCAAAGTGAGCTTTACCGGTTTTAGCATGATCGAAAATGCGCGCATCGCCAAAGAATTGGGCTATCTGCAGTATGAAGAAAGCCAGGTGGTGGGAATCGATGTTGCCCTTTCCATGCCTCCCAGTAAAGTAGTATTGCTGGTGACAGGCTCACAGGGCGAACCTACCTCCATTCTGGGTCGCCTGGCAAACAACACCAACCGCCAGTTCTCTATCCAGGAAGGCGACACGGTTGTCCTCTCTTCCTCACCCATTCCTGGCAACGAAGAGGGTATCTACCGTGCCATCAATCGCCTGATGGAGCAGGGTGCAGAAGTGATTTATTCTGATATTGAAGATGTGCACGTATCGGGGCATGCCAGCCAGGAAGAAATGAAACTTCTGATGCACCTGGTGCGCCCGCGTTACCTGATCCCGATTCATGGGGAAACCCGCATGCTCCGTCAGCACAAACGCCTGGCGATGGAAGTCGGCATGGACGAACAACAAATCGCCCTGGTCGAAAACGGTCGCGTGATTGAACTGCATCACGGCGAGCTCAAACTGGGTGAACGTATCCCTGGTGGCTACGTCTTCGTGGATGGCACTGGTGTTGGCGATATTGACCGCTCCACCATGCGCGATCGCGCCTTGCTCAGCCAGGATGGCGTGGTGTTGGTGAACCTGTTCCTGGATAAGGGAAACGGCACTTACAAGGATGTTGAAATCCTGAGCCGCGGCTTCATCGCCCAGGATGAATCAACCGAGTTGTTTGAAGAGTTACGCAAACGCATCTATCGACTCACCCTTTCGCCATCCAAGAACATGCAGAAAGAGATCCAGGGTCTGGTCACCTCGTATTTGAACGAAGAGACCAAACGCCGCCCGTTTATCTTTGTCTCAATTTCGAAGGTGTAAAACGATGGCGACGTCCTCGCCATTAGCGAAGGTCTTGCGCAGCACCCTGACATTGCAGGTAATAGTGAGCTGACCGAATCAGATCCAACTATCATCTCCGCATATCGGGATGAGGTGGGATTGAGCACAATCCCAAGGTGGCGGATTGAAAGCATATCAGGTTTCAGTATTTCGAGATCTCCGGTGCTTTCAATCTCGCCCTACATCATAGACTGCCTGTTCCGCCAGGCTTTTGCTATAATCATCAGCATGCAAAAAATCAAAGCTGTCTTCACTGATATCGACAACACCCTCACCGACCCAATTACCCGCCTGATTCCTCAGTCCGCGATCCAGGCAATCGAAATGGCTCGCGACAATGGCATCAAAGTCTTTGCTGCAACCGGTCGCAACCTGACAGCCGTCGATGGCGGTCCAGTTGCAAATCTGGAATTTGACGGATATGTGACGGTGAACGGTCAATACTGTTACCTGCCCGATGGCACCACGCTGCGCTTTGCCCCCTTTGAACGCAGTTGGGTTGAAGAGAGCATCCGCCTTGGCAGCGAGCACGGCTTTTTTGCTTCTTACCACCAACGCGATCGAATCACCATCAATGGTTACAACGAGGGTGTGCAAAAATTTTATGAGCTTTTTAACAGCCCGGTTCCTCCGATTCTCTTGAATGACGAACTCAACAAAGATGCAATCCTTTCGATTGTGCCTTTCGTCCCGGAAGACATGGACGATTTTCTGCGCAAGGCTCTGCCGGATTGCCAGGTGGTGCGTTGGAACCCCCACTCAGTTGACCTGGCACCCAAAACAGGCGGGAAAGATGTTGGCATTCGAACCTTCCTGCAACATTTTGGCATCCAGCCTGTGGAATGCCTGGCGATTGGCGACGGTGGCAACGATGTTAGCATGCTCAAGTTTGTTGGGGTCGGGGTTGCAGTTGGCGGAGCTCGCCCGGAGACCAAAGCTGCCGCCGATTTCATCGCCCCCGAGGTCGGAGACGACGCGATCTATAAGACTTTTCAGCGTTTTGGCTTGATTTAACGCTCGCCAATGCAAGGGAGGTGACCTGATATCCATTACAATAAGGTTATGAAAATCCTTCACAACATCTCCCAATGCGTAACTATGGCTGGCGGTGCGCGCCGCGGTGAGCGCCTGGCTGAGCCTGCGATCATCGAAAATACTGCTGTCACGATCGTCGACGACAAGATCCTCGAGGTTGGCAATTCTGACGAACTGCTCAGTCGCTTCCCTCTGGCAGAGCGCATCGATGCAGGCGGAATGGCAGTCGTGCCCGGCTTTGTTGACCCGCACACCCACCTTATCTGGGCAGGAGATCGTGCCAACGAGTTTGAGATGCGCCTGCAGGGCAAAACCTACATGGAGATCATGGCAGCTGGTGGTGGCATTTTGGCTACTCTGACCGCTACACGCAAAGCCTCGCTGGAAGAGCTGGTTGCACAATCGCTGGAACGCGCTTTACGTGCCTTCAGCTATGGCACCACCACCATGGAAGCCAAAACCGGCTATGGACTGAACCTCGAAACCGAGTTCAAGCAGCTGGAAGCCATTCTGCTGCTCAACCACATCGGTCCGCTGGAATTGGTGCCCACCTATATGGGTGCCCATGCCATCCCCCAGGAATACGAAGGCGATAGCGCCAGATACACTGATTGGCTATGCGAAACCGCCTTGCCGGAGACCAAAAAATGGTGGCTGCAGTACGCTGAGGGTCAGCCACTGCCCTTTGTGGATGTTTTTTGTGAAAAAGGTGTCTTTGAACTGGAAGAGACCCGCCAGATCCTGACCGTAGCCGCAAACCTGGGCTTCCCGCTCAAACTGCATGCTGATGAATTCGAAAACCTGGGCAGCGCCAGCCTTGCCGCTGAAATGGGCGCGGTCTCGGCAGACCACCTGGTCAAAACCTCCCCGGAAGACATTCAGAACCTGGCACAAACTGAGACGGTTGCGGTCTCGTTGCCCGGCACACCTTTTGGTCTGGCTCAAAGTGAATACACGCCTGCCCGCGCCATCATTGACGCTAATGGTTATCTTGCCTTAGCAACCGACCTCAACCCCGGCACTACCTGGAATGAATCGATGCAGTTTATCCAGGCGCTTTCCTGCCGTTATCTCAAACTGACCCCCGCCGAAGCCCTGGCAGCCTCCACGATCAACTCAGCCAAAGCTGTTTCAAGGGACCATTTGGTGGGTTCAATTGAACCGGGTAAGCAAGCCGACCTGCTGATTTTGGCGGTGGATGACTATCGTAAACTCAGTTATCGTTATGGCACCAACCTGGTTTCAACAGTGGTGAAGAAGGGTGAGCTTTACCGCAATAACTCCTTATAACCGTTGTTGATGCCCGTTTTTCAGTCTAATTGCAGACTGATATAATCAAAAAATGAAACTCACCCGGCTTTGCGCCTTTTTACTTTGGTTTCTGTTGCTGACGGTTATTCTTTCAGCCTGCCTGGTGGAAATCGAATATTCCCCAACCAAGACAATCATCCCAACCAGCACTGATACCTTGCAGCCCAGCACAACTCTCGCACCCAGCCTGACACCGACCCAAACGGCTACCCTCGCACCGACGATAACCTCCACTCCAACGCCGGCTCCAGTCACCTGGAAAGTCGAAAAGGGCGATGAATTGATGGCAATTGCCTTTTACTATGGCATCACCCTGGACGAGCTGCTGGCAGCCAACCCCTCGGTTACCCCTAACTGGATGAGCGTGGGCACAGTGTTGGAGATCCCAGTCACGCCAACCCCGGTGCCAACCAATACGCCTACCCCCACTTCCACAAGCACAGCCCAGGCTCTGCAAGAGCAAACAGCGACACCTTCCGGTCCGTTGATCTTGCGAGGCAAGCCAACTTGTTATCTTGACGCACTTGGAGTGCTGAACTGCCTGGCGCTGATCAACAACCAAGGCGATGAAACCTTGGAAAATCCATCCGTCACTTTCACGCTTACTTCAGAAGAAGGTAATCCCGAGAGCGAACTTGTTGTTTTTGCAGCGCTCAATTTACTGCCTGTTGGAAGCAGCCTGCCAGTGTTAGCCTCTTTCCCCGCGCCTGTGCCGGAGGAGTACAACCTGGAGGTCAATATCGTCTCCTGGCTGCCAACGATGCCGGATGATGACCGCTACGCTGAGGTTGCTATTTCTTCCAGTGAAATCAGGCTTTCCGACGATGGTCTTCTCGCTCGTGTTTCAGGTGAGATCAATGCCAAGACTGAAGGTCGTGACCTGGCTGCCTTGTGGCTGCTGATGATAGCTTTCGATGAAGATGGTAATCCCGTCGGTTTCCGCCGTTGGGAAGCAGCATTGCCAATTACAAAGACCGAAAACCTTTCTTTCAACTCCATTGTCTATTCCCTTGGTCCTGCCATTCATGAAGTTGAACTGTTTGCAGAAGCCAGGTTCCAAAATCCGTGAGGCAGCCATGAAATCCGATCTCTTTCCCGACCTTCCCCAGAAAACCTATATCATGGGTATTATCAACCTGACCCCTGATAGTTTTTCGGGCGATGGGCTGTTCAATCAAGCGGAAGTCGAAGCCGCCGCGCTGGCGCAAGCCATTCGTTTTGTGGAAGAGGGCGCTGATTTGCTCGATATTGGGGCAGAATCGACCCGACCTGGCTCACGAAAACTGGATGCCAGCGAAGAACTTGGGCGCATGCTGCCCGCCTTGAGGCTGATCAGAAAAGAACTGCCCGACACCCTGATATCGGTCGATACCTATAAGGCGGAAACCGCGCGTGCCTGCCTGGGCATCGGGGCGGATATTGTCAACGAAGTGTGGGGCTTTCAATATGACCCGCACATTGCTGGCGTGGTGGCGGAATTCGACGCCACTGCTGTTTTGATGCACAACCGTGAATCTGGCGCGCGCCCAGTAAACAGCGATTTGGGCGGACGCTATGAAGATGTGGAATATGAAGATATCGTCAGCGAAGTAGGCAACTGGTTGGCGGCATCGTTGGAAATTGCCCATGCAGCGGGGGTTAGTGACGATAAGATCATTCTCGACCCGGGCATTGGCTTCGGCAAAACGATCAATCAGAACCTGTATCTGCTTAAACACCTGGATGCACTACTGGGGCTCGGTTACCCCATTTTGCTGGGTGTTTCACGAAAAGGTTTTATCGGGCACACGCTCAACTTACCCCAGGGTGAGCGGCTGGAAGGCAGCCTGGCAGCCAACGCCTGGGGAGTGATGAAAGGCGCATCGATCTTGCGCGTTCATGATGTGAAAGAGACTGTGCGCCTGGCGCGCACGTTGGATGCCATCCGCAACGCAGAGCTGTAGCAATGGGCGGTCATCGCGAGCGACCGAAGGGAACAGGGCGACGCAGGCATCGCCCCTACGACGGTAAACGGTCATTGCGAACGACCGAAGGGAGCGTGGCAATCTGCCTTTTTCTTTTTTGTTCTTAATGTGAAATTTTCAGGGCGTGATTGAAAGACGATCCGCCGCCAACACCAGATCATTGGTAAGGGAACAGGTCGACGCAGGCATCGCCCCTACGACGGTAAAAGGTCATTGCGAGCGACCGAAGGGAGCGTGGCAA
>DHCY01000005.1:0-17723 GCA_002399085.1 Anaerolineaceae bacterium UBA4890 | reverse complement strand
TGATTGAAAGACGATCCGCCGCCGACACCAGATCATTGGTAAGGGAACAGGGCGACGCAGGCATCGCCCCTACGACTCGGGGTACATAGACGGCGGATTGAGGATGGTGAACCGTTTCGTCAATCGTGTGCTGCAGCACCCTAAATCTCGCCCTACAGGTTAATGCTTACGGAAGCAAAGCCCTCTCCGCGGAACTTAAAATAGCAATTTACGTCTTAATTCCAAGAGAGTGAAACACTCCACCTCTCTTCGGAGTAAACATGAAGAAGACATTCTTTTTCGTATTACTGGCTCTTGCCATCGCATTGGCAGGATGCCAGCCGATCGCGCCCACCGACACCACAGAAATTGACCAGCTGAAAGAACAAAATCAGGCGCTCACGCTGTTGTTACTTGAAGCCCAGGATCAAAACCGGGAACTGCAAAACCAGGTGTACGCCTTATCCACCCAGGTCGCGCAAAAAACACCCGAACCCATCCCGGAAGATTTTGTAGGCTTGGCAAGCACAATTCTTCCACTCCTGAGGCAAAAAAATTACACCACCCTGGCAACCTTCGTTCACCCACAGGCGGGCTTGCGCTTCTCCCCACAGCTGTTTATTCACACCGATACAGACCTGGTTTTCACCCGTGACCAGGTGGCGGATTTTGGCACAGACAACAGCATTTACACCTGGGGTACCCACGCAGCCAAAGGGGACAACATCCAGATGAGTGTGAATGATTACTGGGATGTGTACGTGATCCCGCTTGTGCCAAACCAGGAATGGGTAATGTTGGCTGAGAATGAATATTCGCCCTCAATTGCCATCGATAATTTCAATGAAGTTTATTCACTAGGGAGTTACATCGATATCCTCAAGCCTGGCACAGAGGAGTTTGGTAATTTGGACTGGCAATTGTTGCGCCTGATCTTTGAGCAAGCAACTGACGGCGCATATTACCTGGTCGGGATTATTCACGACAATTGGGTGCCATAGAAGTATCTGTCAATACGACGGCGCGTGGAAGCTGAGTGCACAAAACAGGCGCATTCCGCCCAACAACGAACAAAAGAGCCCGGCTCTTATGAGTCGGGCTCTTATTATCTAAATTTTTCCTTTATGCTTCGGTGAATTCACCTTCGACAACATCGTCGTCATCACCACCGGAGGTTTGCTGACCAGGCTGAGGACCAGTCTGTCCGCCAAAGCCACCGGGCTGACCACCATCTGACGGTCCAGCTTGCTGATAAGCAGCATTACCGATTTTCTGCATAACTTCCTGCAGGGCATTGCTGGCATTGGTGATGGCGCTGACGTCATTTCCTGCCAGAGCGCCACGCAAAACCTGGATCTTGGCTTCGGCGTCGTTACGCATGGCAGCGTCCACCTTTTCGCCCAGTTCGCGCAGGGTCTTTTCGGACTGGTAGGCAACGCTATCGCCCATGTTGCGGGCTTCGATCAGTGCCTTGCGCCGGTCGTCTTCAGCCTTGTTCTGGTTGGCTTCTCGTACCATTCGTTCAACATCGCCCTTATCAAGGTTGGTTGAAGCAGTGATGGTCACTTTTTGTTCCTTGCCGCTGGCTTTGTCTTTGGCAGTCACGTTCAAGATGCCATTGGCATCAATGTCAAAGGTTACTTCAACCTGCGGAATACCGCGTGCCGCCGGCGGAATGCCGTCCAGTCTGAAGCGACCAAGCGTGTTGTTGTCGCTCGCCATGGGGCGCTCGCCTTGCAACACATGGATATCCACGGCAGTCTGGTTGTCTTCAGCAGTGCTGAAAACCTCAGTTTTCTTGACCGGAATGGTAGTGTTGCGTTCGATCAGGCGGGTCATGACACCACCCAGGGTTTCAAGACCCAAAGAAAGCGGGGTCACGTCCAGCAGCAGCACGTCTTTGACATCGCCAGCCAGCACGCCGCCTTGAATGGCCGCACCAACCGAGACAACTTCATCAGGGTTGACGCCCTTATTGGGATCTTTGCCGTTGGTCATCTTTTTGACCAGTTCCTGCACCATGGGCATACGGGTTGCGCCACCCACCAAAACGACCTCATCGATTTTATCAACGGTCAGGTTGGCATCTTTAATAGCGGCATCAAAAGGAATGCGAGTGCGCTGAAGCAGATTTTCGGTCATTTGTTCAAACTTCGACCGGGTCAGTTTCAAAAGCAAGTGCTTCGGTCCGCTGGCATCAGCAGTGATATAAGGCAGGTTGATCTCGGTCTCAAGCACTGAGCTGAGTTCGATTTTTGCCTTTTCAGCGGCTTCACGCAGACGCTGCAGAGCTTGACGATCTTTACGCAGGTCAATGCCCTGTTCTTTCATAAACTCATCGGCCGCCCAATTGACAATCACGTTGTCCCAGTCGTCGCCGCCCAGGTGGGTATCACCATGAGTAGCTTTAACTTCCACCACGCCGCCGCCAACTTCGAGCAGAGAGACGTCAAACGTGCCGCCACCCAGGTCAAATACCAGGATAATCTCGTTGTCTTTCTTCTCCAGACCATAAGCGAGGGCTGAGGCAGTCGGTTCGTTGATGATACGCATTACTTCCAGACCAGCAATCTTACCGGCATCTTTGGTAGCCTGACGCTGACTGTCATTGAAGTACGCAGGTACAGTAATAACCGCCTGAGTTACTTTCTCGCCCAAGTAAGCTTCGGCATCGGCTTTTAGTTTGCCTAAAATCATCGCAGAAATTTCTTGCGGGGTGTAAGTCTGACCGGTGACTGGCACTTCGATGCGTGCGTCGCCGGTAGGACCTTCAACCACTTTGAAAGATACCATCTTGCGTTCTTGTTCCACTTCGTCATAGCGGCGTCCCATGAAGCGCTTGACAGAAGAGATTGTGTTTTCAGGATTTACAACTGCCTGTCGTTTGGCAGGGTTGCCTACCAGGCGTTCACCATTTTTGTTAAATGCAACCACCGAAGGCAATAAACGTGAGCCTTCAGAAGTTGTGATCACAACGGGCGACCCGCCTTCGATGACGGAAACTACGCTGTTTGTTGTTCCTAAATCAATTCCAATAATTTTTCCCATATTTCACTCCTCCAGCTGAATTTTTTCAGTATATTTTTGCATGTACATAAACTATACTCATTGATTGCAAGAGAAATGTTAATATCAGGTTGGAAAATTATTGATGGAGAACCGGGGGAGGGGCGGAAAACGGAGGGACATAAAGCCCCTCCGTGTGAAGTTGATTGACAGGCTGCAAAGACTCTTCGCTCTGCTCAGCGTGACAAACCACTCAAAGCTTCAGACCAGGCACCAATGACCTTACGGTTGCGTTTTTCAAGCGTTTGGGTCATGCGCTGGATCTTGCCAATTACATCCTCAACATCCCAGCCGTTTTCGGCAATGGTTTCCTTTACACCCGAAAGGGTCAAAGGGGTAAGTTGCGATTGCGAGAGCATATCCACCAAATGCCAGGGCGAATGCGCATCCCGAAGCACTTCGTATGTAATTTCATCCAGCTTGCGCAGCACTTCCGCCATCATGCGTTGACCTGTTTTCAAATCGGCAGCTTCGATATATACGCGGTTGATCGGCTCAGTGCCCGAAGCTCGCATACGCAGATAATAATGATTATTACCGCTTTCATCCGAAAGCTGCATCTCGACCAGTTCATAACGGATGCCGCCCAGGTAATCAATCTTCAGCCCGGCAATCTCCAGATCAAAATCAGGTACGTTTCGGGGCATATCCAGGTAATGGTCAATAAAAGCTTCCTTGGCTTCCAGGGGGGCATCCACATCGGCACGCCCGGCATGAGACTTTGGATCGTCAGAGGTTCCGAATGATTGCCACAGCCCAGGCAGGTGGGTCAGCTCGTCCCAAATCTCCTGCAGGCTGTGCAGGGGTTTCTCAGGGCGGGTGCCATAGTAGGCAATCATGTCGAGGATCAGCAGGTTCGCCCAGGGTCCGTCCTTGTCGGTCACATGCCCACGCGTGGTCAGCCCGCTGGACTCCTCACCGCCAATCAGAATGCGATCGCGCCAATTGTCTGGCAGCTCCTTGAGGTAATTGTAAGAACTGTCCATGCGACGGATTTCTTCGATATATTTAATGCCAACCGGTACGGCAAAAGCATTCTTTAAGGCGCGTGTGGCAATATTGCCATGGCGGGGCTGGTATATTTTTTGCCCGATATAGCCTGGCAGGGTTCCAGGAGTAGGCTTGTTGTCTTCGTTGCCCGGAATCATGCCTGCCAAAACTTCGATCAGTGGAGAGCCAGTCTGGGTGGCAATCACCCGCCCGGTCAGTCCACGGTCGACACCCAGGTAGCGTATGAGCATCGGTAAAATCTGGTTCGGACGAAAATAGACCCCGCCTTTGTCGACGATGCCAAACCGATCGGCGTCGGTGTCCATGCCAAATCCAACTTGCGCACCGGTTTCCACCACGGTTTGCTTGAGAAGCCAGTTGAAGGGCTCTTCCGGGTTGGCATAATCCTGCCCGCCCAAGTCCGGGTCGACTTCGGCATGCACCACGGTGTAACGCACACCGGCTTCCCCAACCAAACGGGTAAGGTAACCCCTGCCGGAGCCATGCATCTCGTCAATTACGATCATTTTGTCGCAAAAATAGCGCCTGATGCGGTCGAAGTCAATCGGAATGCGGGCGTTGCCGTTCCCATTGTTCTTGATCCAATCCACATATTTGTTAAGCGGGTCAAAGCCTTCCACCAAACCGCGGGAGCGGGCATCTTCCACGTCGGTTTGCCCGCCGGCTTCGTCTACCAGCTGTAATTCATTAATGCGGAAAGCGATGAAATCGGTCACGTTGGTCGGTGCCGGGTAACCCAGGCGCGGGTTGAACTTGATACCCTGCCATTCGGGGGGATTATGGCTGGCGGTGGCGATAATCAACCCTGCAACTTCGTCTTCCGGTACAACTTCGGTTTCGTAAAACGCGAGGGCGGGCGTGGGCACATCGCGGTTGCCGATGTGCAGTCTGAATCCGTTTGCCAGGCAGGTTTCTGCCGCCCAGCGGGTGACAACATCTGAATTCCGGCGGGTGTCGTGCCCCAAAACCACGATTCTTCCCGAGAGGTCCTCTGCCCCAACATAGGCAGGAACATCCTGGTTGTTCATGAAATCGCAAACAGCCTGAACCACCTGGCGCGCGCGGGTTTCGGTAAAGTCGTTACCCCAGCGTCCGCGGACACCCGAGGTGCCAAAACGCAGGTATTTGCGATCATAGATTTCCCTTAAAAGTCCCTTTTTGCCAGCCAAACCGAGCAGGATTGGGTCTGCCGTGCGCAGGCGAAAGGCATAGAGCTGCTCAAAAATGTTGCCGATCTGGATAACGCGGTAGGGCATGTAGCGGTCAGGGTCAACCTGGTCGTTCAGACTGTGCAGTAATGGCAGTGTCTCCCAATCAATAGCTTCCCTCAAAGAATCAAAAACCGAGTTTTCCAGGTAGAACTTAGCCAAACCGATTGCTTTTCGGCGCAAATCCCCAGTCAAAGGAATGTACTCTCCTTCAATCTGCTGCTGGTAAGCCACACCCTTCTCATCCTTACCTTTATACAGCTCCAGCCTGCCCTGGGTTCCGGTTGCCGCCAGGGTCAAAAGCAGGCTGAAAATCCGCGAAGACAAGACCAGGTCACTTTCCACCAGGTCTGGCTCTTCGACCAGCAGCCCTTTGACCTCATCAAGAAAAGCAGACATAGCCGCTACGGCTGGCTGCCATGTTTCCGGTATATCTGCCACCAGCAGGTCGCGATTCAGGCGGTTGAACTGGAAAGGGAGTTGGGATTTAAAGTTTTGGGTCATTGGCATCGTCTCCTTGGGTTCCCGTGTGATCAGGGTCTGGGCATTAAGCCGCCCTGGCTAACATTCAGTACTTCAATTTTTGCGCCAGGAGGCGTATTGGTGAGCTCCTGGATCAGGTCGCAGACCTGCCAGGCAACCCTGGCGACATCCTGCGCGCTGCTGCGCTGATCAGCTTCGAGCATCAGGCGATATTTTGGTTCTGTGCCAGAGTAGCGCGAGTTCCACTGTACCAATCCGGGCAGATCATCTTTCAGGCGTCCAAGACGTTCCTGGAAGCCAGGCAGACTGTTCAAGTCAATTTTCGAAGCAACGTTGCACGAGGCGACGACCTGGCTAAATTTTTCGAGGTGCGTCGCTAATCGCGAGAGGGTCTGACCTGGTGTATCAGTCAACATTTTCAGGATAAAAAGCGCTGTGCGGATGCCATCTCCGGTGCGATGGTCCTCATCATAGAGAATAACATGACCGGACTGCTCCCCGCCCAGCCCCAGTTTGCCCTCGGCATCATTGAGTTTAGCCAGGCTCAGCAGTTCTTCAGTAACATATTTGTCACCCACCGGGGTTTGCAGCAGGGCGAAACCTTTTTGCCCGGCAAATTGCTTTAAAGCGCCGTTAGCCATCACGGTGGTCACCAAGGCATCGCCAAGCAGCCTTCCCTGCGTGTGCAGTTCTTCAGCCAACAATGCGAGCATATGGTCACCATCAACCAGGTTACCCTTTTCGTCCATCAGGATAACCCGGTCGGTATCACCATCGAAGGCGATTGCCAGGTCTGCTTTTTCTTCAACCAATCGGGCAGCCAAAACTGCGGGCATGGAGCGCAAATACTCTGATCCGCAATCGGCATTAATCTGGCGACCGTCATTTTCAGTATGCAGTGCCACCAGGTTGGCGCCAAGCCGGCGAAAAACTTGTGGCGCGGCGTGCCAGGCAGCTCCATTGGAGCAATCGACCACGATTTTCAGGCTGCCCAGATCGAGCGAGGGGAAAGTAGCGTACAAATCCTGCATGTACGCCTGAAAAAGATGAGGGCTGGCTTCACCAAGGCGCTCTCCTTCGAAATCTGTTCGCTCTGCTGTGCTTGCAGCCAGGTTCGCTTCAATTGCTTCTTCTTGTTCTTTGGATAATTTCATGCCCTCATTGTTGAGGAATTTAATCCCATTTTCGTCTGCAGGGTTATGCGAAGCCGAAATTACCGCACCAGCTGCCGCCCTCACGAAACGGGTAAGGTAAGCGATACCGGGGGTGGGGATGATGCCCAGATCCAAAACGCGCGCACCGCTTTCGCGCAGACCGGTCGCCAATGCCTGCTGCAAAACCGGACCTGAAGTGCGTGTGTCTCTGCCGATTACAAAAACAGGCTGCCCTTCCAGACCAGCGCCCACAGCCTTGCCGGCAGCCAGCCCAAGTCGATAGACAAAAGCCGGGTTCATTGGCTCTTCGCCAAAGGTTCCACGAATTCCATCAGTTCCAAAATAACGATTTAAGGTCATAGGTACCTCACGTCTCCTACTCAATTACGATGTCTGTCACGACTGGTAAATGATCAGAGATGCTGTGCGCCAGGGGGGAATTGACAATGTGGGTTTCATAGCTGATCAGGCGTCTGGAAGGAAAGAAGAAAATATGGTCAACAGCACCAGCGCTGACATGCGTTGGAATTTTTTCTACAGGAGCAAGGTGGACAAACTGGTGATCGCGCTCGAGCATATCTTTCAGGGAATATTCCTCGATTTCGGCATTGAAATCGCCCATCAGGATCAAGGGTTGATCTTGAATGAGCACATGTTCTTCAACCAACCCCAGCACGCGGCTCAATTGTTGTGAGCGGGTGAGCCTGGCTGCTTCAACTACTTCTGTCCAAACATGATCACCTCTCTCACCGACCAGCGTGGTCAGATGCAGATTCATCAAATAAGGATAAGGCTCCTGCCTTAAGCGAGTCAGGATAACATATCGCGGGTCAGTATCGCGGGTGCCCTCATAACTCAAAGGCGTAAAAATGGGGACATTGCGGGGAACGCCATCTTTGCCAGGGTTTCCAAGACGGGCAAAGGACGTGCGGGAAAAAACGGCATTGCCTTTGGACCAGTCCCACCAATCATTGAAAAGACCATTGATCATCAAGTCTTTCTTGATTTGCATATGTTTTTTCATGGAAAGCGTTTCGCCATAGAAATGATAGTCAAAGTTCCCATCGAGTTTGATGCGTTCGATCATGCTGTGAAGTCCGCCATCGGCATCAATATACTGAGCAACTTCCTGTACACCCAGAAAATCGGGGTTGATCTCATTCATAAGTTGTGCCAAAGCTTGGGCTTTACCAGTGGATTGTTCCGGCGATCCTGTGAAATTCTTAACTCCTCCACCAAGGTTGAGGGTCATGACGCGTAATTTGAGCATTATTTCTCCGACAACTTTCTATTTAATGATGAATTATACCAACCATCCCAAGGACTGGTCTTGAGTGGTAACCCTCCCCACTATCGGGCAGAGTAGGGTAGCCCGAGCACAAACTCCGCACCGTTTTTTGGTGAGTTGCGCGCAATCAGTGAGCCTCCGTGAGCTTCCACGATGCGCCGCGAGATTGTCAGCCCGAGTCCCAGCCCTTCAAATTCCCCATCACCAGGAGGTCTCATCCGGTAATAGCGATCGAAAATTGTTTCCTGTTTGTTTTCGGGAATTCCGGAACCTTGATCTGTGATGATGATTTCCATGCGATTGATCATTCGAAGAATGCGCACGCGAATTTCGCCACCTTCAGGTGAGTGTTGATAAGCGTTTTGAAACAGATTTTCAAAAACGCGCTGCATGAGATGTGGGTCAATATGGATCAAATAGTCATCTTCGTTTTGAGAAAAGATGACTTTCAGGTTTTTCTTGGCAAATACACTCTCAAAGCAGTTCAAAATCCCCTGGACAAATGCCTGCATTTCCACCTGTTCTTTTCTTGCCGTAAAGATCCCGGCATCCGAGAGGGTAAGTAAGCGCAAATCTTCCACCAGGTGGATCAATTGATTGTTCTGCATTTTGAGGAGGTCAATCCCTTCTTCATCAAACGGATAAACCTTATCTTCAAATGCTTCCAAAGTGGCTTTTTGTACGCTTAAGGGTGTACGAAGGTCATGGGCAATATCCATAAGCATGTATTTTTGAATGCGTTGGTTTTTTTCTAATTCAGCCGCCATATCGTTGACTGCCTCACCGAGTTCTGCCATATCTCGGTATGGCTCCAGCGAGACGCGCAGATTTAACTCTCCCTCAGCAATCCTCTTGGATGCCTCAATGGTTGCCTGAATAGGGCGTAACAAGGTGCGGGTCATGATGGTGGACATCACAATGGCAACCAATAAACCTATTACTGCCGAACCATGTGCTACGAATCCGGTGGGCTTGAGGACATCCCCATCGATGAGTGGGAAAAGGAGATCATTCAGGCTGCTGGAATACAGATACCCTACTTCTTTCTCGCCCACAACAACCGGCGCACCAAATTCAAGGGTGGATCTGTCTACGACAGAACCATATTGTGCCTTGTTTTCCGTCAGCAATATTTCGCCATCGAGATCAACCAAAGTCAACCCGTCATGAAAATATTGTTCAGGGACTGCCTCATTTAACAGCTTTTGGATGTCAACCTGACCTACACCCTCCCAGCTGCCAGTAGATTGGTAAAATTCTTTAAAAAAGCTCTGGAAGGCTTTGGTTTCCTCAATCTGGTTGATGCGCACATTTTCAACAATTTTGAACTGGACAAACAAATAAGATGCCAGGTAAGCAGTAAGCAGGGAGACAACCGCACTAAGCAGGTAACTGATCAGCATCCTGTTGCGCATCTATCTATCCGTCCACCCCGCCCGATAGCCAAAACCGAAAACGGTTTGAATGTAATTGGTATCCGGATCGAGAGCTCTCAATTTTTGGCGAATATTTTTAATGTGAATATCGATTGTGCGTTCATAACCTTCATAACGTCCGCCCTGGGTCGCCTCAAGGAGTTCGAGTCGGCTGAAGGCACGATCGGGTTCAGCGATCAGTTGGCTTAAGAGTTGAAATTCTGCCGGGGTCAAATCCAAAGGGTTTCCTGCCAGGGAGGCTTCATGCCCACGCAGGTCAATCTGGAGCTTACCCAGGATGAGTCGATCTGCCTGGGGGACAGGGCGAGTTGAACGACGCAAGACAGCCTTAACCCTGGCAACCACTTCTCTGGGTGAAAAAGGCTTGGTGATATAGTCGTCAGCACCCAATTCCAGCCCAACCAGCCGATCAACTTCATCGACCCGGGCTGTGATCATGATCACGGGCAATTGGTCTTTCTTGCGAACTTCTCGCAGCAGGTCCAACCCATCCATATCTGGAAGGTTCAAATCCAAAAGGATCATATCGGGGCTTTGCTGCCTCCAAATCCGAAGACCCTCAGTGCCTGTAAAGGCAAAGTAAGGCTCGAAGCTGCTATGACGAAGATAATCCTGCAAAATCCTGTTTAGATTTTCTTCATCTTCAATAATCAAAATTTTCTGCATATAATCCTTGAGTGGTACAAAATAACAGTAGCATTATCTCACATCAAATACACCAAATCTTAATAACTTTTGAGTAAATTCTCAATACTGTAATTTTATTATAGGGTCAACATCACAAAAGAGTGATGAAAACAAAGGAGTAAAAATGAAAAAGAAAAATATAGCAGTTGTGATCGTCGTTCTGGTTCTCGGAGTATTTGCATTCGGAGTCGCTGGCAGTGCCTTTGCACAGACAACTACACCCGAAGGTGGAGATACCCTTCCAGAACCCGAAGTGACTCGTACGCCCTGGGAAGATCGGCTTGAAGTCTGTGGAGAGGCTTGTGACGCCGATGGCGATGGCATTCCTGACTGGATCCAAAATCGCGCAGAAGGTGAATTCGGTTTTCCATTTGGAATGGGCATGATGCGCCGGGGTTTTGGCTTTGGCGAAGGTTTCGGACCCGGTGATGGAACCTGTGATGCCGACGGCGATGGCATTCCCGACATGTTGAGACTGCGTGATGGCAGCGGCGAAGGCAACCAGTATGGCATGGGCATGATGCGCCGGTTTGGCTTGGGTCAGGGTTTCGGCGAATGTGACGGAACCTGCGATGCCGATGGCGATGGTGTTCCCGATCAACTGAGACTGCGCGATGGCAGTGGCGAAGGCGAACAGTGGGGAATGGGTGGCATGATGCGCCGCGGCTCTGGTATGGGTCAGGGCTTTGGTTTCGGTCAAGGTTTGGGCGACGGTCAGGGCTTACGTGACGGCTCTTGCCTGGATGACTAACAAAGTTTATCTATATAATATAATACCCGCCTCTCAATCAGATGGCGGGTATTCTTTTTATTGTATGAGAACAAAGGGAATCAACAGGGACATTTGTTTGGACAGACACACTGGAATAAGTTTTCCACTTGCGACAAATACCTTTTTTGAACGAAAGTTATGACCGGCTTACCATAATCCATATGTTTTCAACAGTTCACGATCGTTGAGTAGCGTGGTTGATGGACCGTCTGCCACGATACTTCCTTGATCAAGTATGACTGTTCTAGAAGTTAGAACTTCCGCCAAGCGGAGATCATGAGTGGCGATCAGCATCGTTTGTGGTAGTTCCAGTAAAAGCTCAATCAACTCGCGACGGGCTCGCGGGTCTAATCCACTCGTTGGTTCGTCAAAGACGAGAATTTGTGGCTGCATGGATAGTACTGTTGCTATCGCGATGCGTTTTTTCTCGCCTCCACTCAGATGATAAGGAATTCGATTCACAAAATCAGTCATGTGTACAGCAGCCAGAGCCTGATCAACTTTTCCCTCAACAGTTTTTTTGTCATATCCCTGGTAAATTGGACCGTAAGCAACATCTTCAAATACTGTCGGTGAGAAAAGCTGGTCATCCGGGTTTTGAAAAACGATTCCCACTAACCCACGGATCTGACCCAGATTATCTTTTTTCAATTCCATACCATTGATAAAAATCTGCCCCATGCCTTCAAGAATACCGTTCAGGTGCAAGAGCAGCGTTGATTTACCAGCACCATTGGCACCTACCAGCGCAATTTTTTCGCCATGCCTGACTTTTAGCGAGATTCCCTTCAAAGCCATTTTCCCATCGGGATAGTGAAATGAGAGATTGTCGATTTCGATGATGTTATCCAATTCTCAACCTCCCGTCATTAGTCCCAGTGCCCATAGAAAAATCACCAAAAATAAACCAATACCAAGGATACGCCGCTCGCTTTTCGAAAGAGGTTGAAAATCAGACGCAGGCAGCTCTCCAGTGTATCCTCTGGATAACATCGCGGCGTATACACGATCGCTGCGCTCGAGAGAACGCAAGAACAGGCTCCCAGCCATTCCACCGGTTACTCTGGCTCGCCAGAATACCGTTCCGCCGACATGAGGAGAGTCAGGCAAGGTAGCGCTGCGGCTAGTTCGAGCTCGCAACATGCGGGAGACCTCTTCGCTAATCACAAACAGATAACGCCACATTAATCCAATTACCGCAATAAACAATTTTGGAACCCGCATTTGTTGAAATGAGATCAATAAATCAGGAAAGCGGGTCGTTGCTGCCAACAAAATTGACGCGAAAACAGAAATCCAAGACTTTAGCGCAATACTGATAAACCGCACTACACCTTCTGGACTGTAGAACACCTGAATTCCTTGAAAAACATTCAGCGTGATATGGGGAGAGGGACCGATGAAGACGAGCGGGAAAGCTGCTAAAACAAATGGCAGTGCTATCAGTGCTCTTTTGAGGATGAATCCTAAGCCCAAGCGAGAAAGAAGCCCGATCGAGAGGATTAAGGTCAGAAACAGGATATAAGCGTGCCAAGCCCCGAAGGGGGTCAGACCCAGGAATATTACAAACGCAAGAGTAAAAATCACCTTTACTCTTGCGTCCATCTGGTGGATTATGCTTCGGTTGTGGGCGTAAACTTCTTGCAACCGCTTACCTCTGACTGCTCTCCTGAAAAGTCGTCCGTTTTTCGGCACGAGCGATACCGTAGGCGACCCCGAATACAATCACAATACCGATAATGCCAGCAGCAATCGTCGCCAGTGCGGGGTTGGAAATACCAGGCATGCTGTAATCGGGAATAATGTTGTAAAAAGCAGCTTTTGCAGTCTCAATAAAACCTTGCTGTTCGGCAACCCATTCCAATCCATCCGGATGGCTGGACGCCAGTGGTGAAATTACGACCAACACAAGCGCAATCAGAGCACCGCCGACGATAACACCTTTGTTGCTGACTGCTTTGGTTTCGCCAGGCTTAAGCAAATCCTTGCGGACTGCGAAGAGGAATGCCATCGCTCCGGCTGTGATCAAGCCTTCACCAATGCCGATAAGCGCATGGATGGATGCCATTGCTGGAACAGCAATATTCGCTGGAGATGTGCCTGACAAGGCAAGTTGTAATGCACAGGACAGGGATGCTACGACAACAGAAGACCAAGCAGCTGCAAAACCAGCAACAAACAACCCCCATGATTGCTTCTTTAAAAGGTTACTCAACAATGTATAGACCGCGTAAGCCACAAAGGGACCGATAATTGCCATGTTAAAGACATTGGCTCCCAAAGCCAGAATTCCCCCATCCTGGAAGAGCAATGCCTGAACTGAAACAACCGAAGTCATTATCAGAACAGAAGTCCAAGGACCTAATAATATGACTGCTATGGCCGCACCTAATAAATGCCCTGAAGTGCCACCTGTGACACTAAAGTTGAGCATCTGCCCGGCAAAGATAGCAGCAGCGAGCACACCCATCAATGGGACCTGACGCTCACCTAAGGTTTGTTTCGTCTTTCGAAGCGCAATGCCAATTACCGGCAATGAAATAATCCAAAAAATGACCGAAACAAGAACAGAGAGAAATCCGTCGGGAGTATGCATGGGGTGAATCGGTGAAAACAACATGTAAGCCTCCTGGTACTGGTAGAATAAAGTTGAAATAATAGATCCACAACATTATAATGCAAATAGTTGCAAATGCAATTACTTTCATTTAATCAAACTATGGACTGGAAAAATGCGCGCTTCTTCTGTTGAGCAAATAATCATTGAGACATTATCCAAAGAACATGCCCACCTGACCTCTCAGCAGGTGTTCGAAATAATCCGTAAACGCCTGCCAGCGGTAAATCAATCAACCGTATACCGAGCTCTGACACGGTTGGTTGATAGTGGTAAGGTTTCTGTCTCCGATATGGGCACAAAAGCAGTGGTTTATGAATTACTTACAGACGGACTGCATCATCACTTGGTTTGTCAAAAGTGCAGACAGATCATGACGATAGGGCACGAAGAGGTAGAGGATTTCTTTGGTGACCTTCAGCTAAAAAATCACTTTCAAATCGTTACCAATCATTTGATTCTTTTTGGTATCTGTGAAAATTGCCAGGTAGGCACTAATACCAATACAGAGGAAATGTGACCTTCCGGTAGTAGCACTGGAAATGGGAAGGCTGCTAAGATGAAAACAGGCATTTGGTGGATACGGCGGGATTTACGACTGACTGACAACCAGGCGCTGGCAGAGGCTCTTCGCCAGGCAAGCACGGTCATTCCCGTATTTATCCTGGATCCCAAGCTTTGGTCTTCAGATTTTGTTGGTCCAGCCCGCCTGGCATTCCTATTGGACGGTTTGCGTACCCTGGATGCCAGCTTGAGGGAACGCGGCAGCAGGCTCATTGTACGGCAAGGCGATCCCCTGGAAGTTCTGACCTTTCTTTGCCAGGAAACCCAGGCAGAAGACATTTTTGCTGAAGAAGATTATTCGCCCTATGCCCGTCAGCGGGATGGAAAAATTGCACTGACATTGCCTTTGCAACTTGTGCCTGGCGTCACCACGTTTCCACCACAGATGTTGACCAAAGCCAAAGGCGAGCCTTACACAGTTTTTACCCCCTTCAGCCGTATGTGGCGCAGCCTGCCGGCCCTGGGTTTGCCCTTGCCAGCTCCTGAACACATGCCGGCAATTCCTGAATTGAAAAGCCTTGAGATTCCAACACAGCCGCAACATCCAACAGCCAGTCCCTTCAAGGCAGGTGAGCAGGAAGCCCAGAAAAGACTCTCGAATTTCGCGAATAGCAGTATCTTCGACTATGCAGGAACTCGCAATCGTATGGACCTGGATGGCACTTCGCAACTTTCGCCCTATTTGCGGCTGGGCATGCTCTCAGCCAGGCAGGCAGTCTGGGCTTCTCGCGAGGCATCCGAAGCGGCTGAGACGCCGAAGGATCGCGAGGGTGCTGAAACATGGCTGAACGAACTGATCTGGCGAGAGTTCTATGCCACCATTCTTTATTACTTTCCGTCCGTGCGCGGCACGGCATTCAAGGCAGATTTGCGCGACATTCCCTGGCGTAATGATTCAGCTGAGTTGGCAGCCTGGAAGGCTGGTCAAACCGGCTACCCGGTGGTGGATGCCGCCATGCGCCAGCTGAACGCCACTGGCTGGATGCACAACCGGGCGCGCATGATCACAGCCTCCTTCCTGACCAAAGACTTGTTAATCGATTGGCGTGAAGGTGAACAGTTTTTCATGCAGCAACTGCTGGATGGCGACCCGGCAAGCAACAACGGCGGCTGGCAATGGACGGCTGGCACTGGCACCGATGCGGCACCCTATTTCCGTGTTTTTAATCCAATCTTGCAAGGACGAAAGTTTGACCCAGAGGGAAATTACGTGCGTCTATGGGTGCCTGAGTTGGCAAAAGTACCCACAAAATTCATCCATGCTCCTTGGGAGATGCCGCTTGAGGTTCAAAAGCAGGTGGGCTGCGTAGTTGGTCAGCGCTACCCTTCACCAATTGTTGACCACGCCGTGGCGCGCAAGCGGGTTTTGTTGGCTTTTCGCGGTCTAGCCTGGTAAGAAAGTACTATAATTCCTGCATCAATTCCAAGAGGTGGTCATATGAGCTTTCCAATCGTCAACGGTTCAAATTTACGCAGAGAAAAACTGACTCTCCCAAAAGATTTTGAGGGTGACTACAATCTTCTTTTCATTGCCTTTCAACAATGGCAACAGGACGAAGTAAATTCCTGGATTCCGCTGGCAGAAGGACTTGAAGTGCAATTCCCGGGGCTATTTTATTATGAGCTGCCGACCATCCGATCCCTAAACACACTGTCCCGCTTTTTTATCAATGAGGGAATGCGGGCGGGTATACCCAACCCAAAAGCCCGTGAGCGCACCATCACGCTCTACCTGGACAAGGATGAATTCAGGGCGGCTCTTTCGATGGATGATGAGGAACACATTTTCATTCTGCTATTCGACCGTCAAGGTGAGGAGCTCTGGCGCGCTCGGGGTTCACACAACCAGGACAAGCAGACTGAGTTAGTGGAAGTTTTGCAATTGGCAACCAACCCCTCTACCCGATAAATCTATACTCCAAATTTTTTGCCTTTCATCCGGGCAGAGTGCTTTCGGCTGGTTTGTTCAATGATCGTTTTCAGAGATGTAGATGACGCTGATACACACGTCGAATTACCCTTATACAAACCCTTTCAAATGTTCAATAACTCAATAAAATATATAAGTTAATTCAATATTTTTCAATCTACTATAAAGGATAATATGGAAATCAAGTTACAAAATTTACGTCGCTTCAATCTCGTCATGGGTGCTTTGCACCTGGTCCAGGGCATTGCTATGTTGTTCCTGGCTACTACCGTTATCCAAAAAATCGCTGAGTTTGCTCCTGTGGTCACACAAAACTATCTGGCATTCAACCAGCAAACCCGATCGCTGGAACTGGCTTCAAAAGAACTGTTCCAACTGCCTTTTGGCATTTTAGTGGCAATGTTCCTGCTCATCTCTGCCGTTGCCCACGCCATCATTTCAATCCCAAACAAGACCAATGCCATCTACAACGCCGATTTGCAGAAAGGCATCAATAAATTCCGCTGGTTTGAGTATTCACTAAGCTCTTCCATCATGATTGTATTGATCGCCACCTTATTCGGTATTTATGATATCGCCTCGCTCATACTGATCTTTATCGTCAACGCATCGATGAACCTGTTTGGTCTGGTTATGGAGCAGTTAAATTCTGGCGCTGAAAAAGAAAATGTCAATTGGGGTCCATTTGTTTGGGGATCTATTGCTGGTTTAGCGCCCTGGATTGCGATTCTGCTGTACATGTTTGGTAACGCAAATTTTGATCGCGTTCCCTGGTTTGTTTGGGCGATCGTTGGCACCTATTTTGTGGCTTTCAACACCTTCCCGGTCAACATGATTCTGCAGTACAAGCGGGTAGGAAAATGGCAAGACTACCTTTACGGCGAGAGGGTATACATAATCCTCAGCCTGGTAGCCAAATCGATCCTGGCTTGGCTGGTTCTTTTTGGAGCTATGCAGCCGTAGGATTTGGATGACTAAAAAAAACCGATCCCGGAGTCATTTTTCAATGACTCCGGATTATTTATTTATTACAAACCCACACACACTTTAGTTGAACTAACGCGTTTGTCTTGACACTTGGTCAGGTTTTGCCTATAATAACAACTTGCCTTCCCTGGTAGCTCAATCGGCAGAGCGGGCGGCTGTTAACCGCTAGGTTAGAGGTTCGAGTCCTCTCCGGGGAGCTGAAGAAGAAAACCTTTGGGAAACCAGAGGTCTTTTTTTTCTACTGGCTGTGCTATAATATCAGCCACAAAATGGTCCTGTAGCTCAATTGGCAGAGCAAGCGCCTCTTAAGCGTTAGGTTCTCGGTTCGAGTCCGAGCAGGATCATTTTTTCGTTTAAGCCTTCTCCTTGGAGAACACACGGCAAGCCAGGGCAGGTGGGGACCGTTTGTAGTGGATGAGGTTAAATGGTTGGTTTAGGTTATCAGTTCCACGTCCCGCCTAGTGGGAGGCTGCGCACTCCGAGCAGTATCATTTTTTGGTTTAAAGCCTTCTCCTTGGAGAAGGGGGACCACGAAGTGGTG
>DHCY01000024.1 GCA_002399085.1 Anaerolineaceae bacterium UBA4890 | reverse complement strand
GTAAGGCAGTGTTGCCCCCCTCTGAAGGGGGGGTGGTAAGGCAGATATCCTTTTTCTGATCCCTGATCCCTGATCCCTGATCCCTGATTCCCCTATCTGCGATAAACTGTGTGTATAAATAAAGCTGGAACTTTTACATGGGCTGAGGCGTCATAAAGTACAGCTGGTATCACGCAGGGCTATTGAGGTTGCCTATGAAACGAAAAGAAAAGCAGAACAAAGAGAAAAAACCGCGGAAAGGCTACCTTAAGTGGCTTTTTCAAATGTTCTACAAACCTCGCGCTACGCTAACCAAAGTGGGCGCTGAGGATGTCTCCAACAAGCGTACACCCCTAATTTTCATCAGTATTATGGTGGTTTTGGCGGTGCTGATTGCCGCGCCGGTCAAAACCCAGCAGCTGCAGATGGGCGCGACTTTGCCAGACGACTTTCAGTGGTGGTCCGAGCAGCAGCAACAACAATATCTGGAAGCACAAGCCAACCAGGCGTCGCCGATCTTCATGATCCTCTTTCCGGCGTTGACCGGCATCCTGGGATACCTGGTTTTTAGCTTGTTGATGGCGAGCATTCTTTATCTGTCACTGACCCTGGCAGGCAGCCGCGCGCCTCGTCTCAAGATCGGCAACCTGGTCGCCTGGGCTATGGTGCCTTTCGGCATACGCGAGCTGGTCAAGTTTTTTGTGGTCGGTTCCAGCAAAAAGTTGGTTGAAAACCCGGGTCTGTCCAATTTTATTGATGCCGAAGCTGAAGGTTTCAGCGCTTACTTGCGCGGCATTTTGGGCAGCATTGACTTGTATTGGCTGGTTTTTGTGATTTTTCTGATCATTGGTGCTATTCTTATTTCTGGCTTGAAGAAAAGTAAAGCCATCCTGACCACTATCATCGCTGTGTTGATCCTGCTGCTGCTGCAGGGATTACCCAGCCTGATCAGCAGTCTGCTGGGCGGGCTGAATGCTGGCGGGGCGGGTTTTTATTTCTAAAGGAAGTATTTTATGCCTGATAATTTTGTTCAGACAATTGACCTGCGCAAGACCTACAACATGGGTGAAACGGAAGTGCATGCCCTGGACGGGCTGGATCTGAGCATCCCCAGCGGCTCGTTCACCGTCATTATGGGTCCCAGCGGCTCTGGCAAAAGTACGCTGCTCTACCTGGTGGGCGGGCTGGACTGGCCCACATCGGGCGAAATCCACGTGGATGGGCTGGAGATCGGCAGAATGGACGAAAACGCCCTGGCAGATTACCGCCGCAACAAAGTTGGCTTTATCTTCCAAAGTTTTAACCTGATCGCCAACATGAGCGCGGAAGCAAACGTGGCGTTCCCCCTGCGGTTTGCGGGAATCAAAAAGAAAGACCGGGTTGTACGGTCCGAGGAGCTGATGGAAAAGGTGGGGCTGAGGGACCGCATTGGGCACAGACCGACCGAACTTTCGGGTGGTCAGCAGCAGCGCGTGGCAGTAGCGCGCGCGCTGGTGAACGATCCGCCCCTGATTTTGGCAGACGAACCGACCGGCAACCTGGACACAGCCAGCGGTGTAGCGATTATGAGCATGCTGGATGAGCTTCGCAAGATGGGTAAGACCGTCCTGGTTGCCAGTCACGACCTGCGCATGCTCAATTATGCCACCCACCGCATCTACCTGATGGATGGGCGTATGGTGGACGAACAACAATATTTGGAATCAATCTCGATCTCTTAGAGGTAAAAAATGAAACGAAACACACAAGTTTTTCTGGTGATTACCCTGATTCTTGCGCTGGCAATTTTGCCGGTTTTGTCGGCTGGCGCGCAGTGGGTGGACCCGCCCGCTGAAACTCCAGCGACCCCAGCGCCCTGGAACTACGTGCCGGAAAACCCGGCTGTCAACCCGCCGGGATGGGTGCCTGAGAATATTGTGCAGCAGGTTACTGAGCGCCCAATGCTTTATATCGTTGGTTATGATACTGGCGATGGAAAGAAAAGTGTCAATCCTTATGGCAGCTTTGGGCTCACCTTCACGGTTGGCAACAACGGGAAAGAGCACGCACGGAACATCATTATGACTTTCAGCAGCCAGGATTTTGACCCATTGGATGGCAGCGTGATCAATATTTGGGAGGTGGATGCGCTGAACGCAGGAAATGAAACCCGCACGCATAAATTCAAGGTAAATGATATGTCTACCTGGAAATATTCCGGGATCATTACCGCGACTGTTACATATATGGACCCTGTGGGCAACACCTATTCCGAGACTTTCACTTTCACCATTTCGATCAACCAGAGCGGTACAGGGCAGGTGGCACCCACGGCAACCCCCGCTGCTGTTGCCCGCGCACAGATGGTGGTCAATAATTACAGCACCGATGTGGACCCGCTGCAGCCTGGCTCTACCTTCAAACTGAGCCTGGATGCGCGCAACGCCGGCAGTGAGTTGGCGCGAAACGTCTCGCTGGTTTATGGCGGCTCCACCATCACAACCAACCCGGAGGGTACCCCCCAGGCAGGTGGTGTCAGCGGCGGTGCCAGCGATGTCTCTATTTTTGCTCCGATCGGACAATCCAATGTGGTGCTGCTGGGCGATATCGCTGCTGGAAGCAGCATCAGCCCGGAACAGGAATTTGTGGTGAATGTGACCGCGCAACCTGGCGCTTATCCGCTGAAACTCTCGTTCGTCTACACCGACACCAAGGGCAACCGCGTGATTGATGACCAGGTGATCACGCTTTTGGTGCTCTCGCTGCCCCAGCTTGAAATTTCATTCTATATGCCGGTGGAAGGCATGTTCTATGTTGGTCAAATGGGCAGTTTGCCAATTCAGATTACCAACCTGGCGCGTAAACCGGTTGTGCTTGGCAACGTGGTGGTCACCTCGGATGCCGGCGAGATGAGCAACAACTCGGTGCTGGTCGGCACGCTTGACCCAGGCGGCTACTTCACGCTGGATCCGATGTTCATGCCCTTCCAGGAAGGACCTGCTGCGATCAACTTCGAAATCCGTTATACCGACGATTTCAACCAACTGCGCACCTATAACAGCCAGCTGGAAGTGGAAGTGATGCCCGAGATGCCCATGCCGGAACCCTATCCGCAGCTCGACGAGAATGGCAACCCGGTTTTGGACGAAAATGGTAACCCAATCATGATCGACCCGATGAACCCCGAGCCCTTCCCGAATGAACCGACGCAGGAACCGGGATTTTTTGCCAAAATTTGGAACGCAATCAAAGGCTTTTTCGGATTTGGCACCAGCAATAATAACCCCACTGATACGCCCATGTATGAAGAACCGGGCAACTTTAACGGCGGGATGAAGTCGCCTTGATCCTGACCTGCTGAGCCGAGAAAAGACGGATGTGTTATGCGCATAGTTGATCTACTTAGTCTGATCGCTGATAACCTGAAAAGGCGCAAAGGGCGGGTGGCTTTGACCGCCATCGGCGTGATCATTGGCACTGCCGCTGTGGTGACGCTGATCTCACTGGGCGCCGGCTTGCAGGAGAGTGCCACCAGCCAGCTCTGGGGTATTAACGACCTGAGCAACGTAGAGGTATACCCCGGCTACCCGGATATGATGGGCATGGGGATGCAAACATTTACCGAAGATGACATCAAAAAAATCACACCCGATGTAGTGGCGCAGTTTGAGAGCATGCCCGGTGTGCAGCGCGTGATCATAAAGCAGAGAGTCAACACCGGCATCGAAATTAGGCTCGATAAACTGATGGCGTGGGGCTCAATTATGGGCGTTAACCTGGACGATTTGGCTGATATGGGTGTGCAGGCGAATCAGGGCATCACCGACGTCAGTGGGAAAAATACCGTGGTGGTAGGCTCATGGATTAAGAATAATTTCTATGACCCCAACCAGCGACCTGGAGATGAGCCCCTGGAACTACCCGAATTGATGGGGCAAACGCTGAAGGTCGACTTTGTTAAATGGAACAGCGACGGTACCGAGACGCGCAAATCGATGCGTTTGGAAGTGGTCGGCGTGTTGGCGGAGACCCGCGGCGAGGCGGATTACAACATCTACATGGATTGGGATGAGGTGCTTAAGTTAAATGACTGGGTTGCCGGCAGGCGCGTGGATTACAACAAGCAGGGTTACGACAATGTGACTGTCAAAGCCACCAGCCCGGAGGTGGTGATCGACCTGGCGCAGCAGATCACCGATATGGGCTTCCAGGCATATACGCCCCAGTCCCAGGTACAGAGCATAAACAGCTTTTTCACCATCATGCAGGTTGTGTTTGGTGGGGTGGGGGCGATCGCGCTGCTGGTGGCTGCGATTGGGATCGCCAACACCATGGCGATGGCAATTTTGGAACGCACTCGCGAGATTGGCATTATGAAAGCGATTGGCGCCACCAATAATAATATTCTCAGCATCTTTTTGGGGGAGGCGGCTGGAATCGGATTTTTGGGAGGAGTCGGTGGGTTTTTGCTTGGTTGGGCGATTTGCGGACTGATCAACCTGCTGGCAGGCTCGTACCTGGCTTCGCAAAGTGGGGGCGGTACAACCCTGGCAACCTCGATTCCGGTCTGGCTGCCGTTGTTCAGCATCGTCTTTGCTACGATCGTTGGGCTGATCTCGGGGCTATACCCCGCGCTGTCAGCGGCGACGATGGTGCCGGTGGACGCATTGAAGTATGAGTAACGGGGAGCAGGGAGCAGGGAACAGGGAATAGGGAATAGGGAAAAGGGAACAGGAAAACCTCTTTTGCCTTCCCCGTTGGGGAAGGGGGACCACGAAGTGGTGGATGAGGTGTCTTTAGCTGATAGCTGATACCCGTCCACTCCGTGGCGGGCACAGGTAGCTGATAGCTCATAGCTCATAGCTGATGGCTGATAGCTGATAGCTGATAGCTGAGAGGAATGTAAGGGACGGCCAACAAACCGCCTATTCTCAGGTATGATTAACCGCAATGAACGAGAATGGCACCTCAGGCAAACAGGTCCGGCTCACCAGCCTTTCCAGTTGCGCGGGTTGAGCTTCCAAGCTCAGCGCGGAAACGCTGGCGCAGGTTCTGCAGCCAATTAAAGAAACTTTTGACTCCCAAGATTATCCCAATCTGCTGGTCGGGTTGGATTCTGCCGACGATGCTGCTGTCTGGCAACTGGACGAAAAACACGCCCTCGTAATTACGACCGACTTTTTCACGCCCGTGGTGGATGACCCTTACAATTACGGCGCCATCGCCGCCGCCAACAGCATTTCGGATGTCTACGCTATGGGCGGCAAACCCTTTTTAGCCCTCAATATTTCCGCCCTGCCTGCCAACCTGCCGATTGAGATGACTCGCGCGATCATCCGCGGTGCTGCAGAAAAAGCCAAAGAAGCTGGTGTGGTGATCACGGGCGGACATTCAGTGGTGGATGATGAGCCAAAATTCGGTTTGGTGGTGCTCGGGATGGTTGAAGTCGATAAAATCCTGACAAAGGGCGGTGCAGAGCCGGGCGACCACCTCTTCCTGAGCAAACCGCTGGGATTTGGGGTGACCACCACTGCACTAAAGAAGGGGCTGACCAGCGCGGAAGAGGTGGCAGAGGTAACCGGCTGGATGAAGCAGCTAAACCGCGATACGGGGCAACTGGCGCTGGATTGCGGGCTCAAATCAGTGACCGATATCACCGGCTTTGGGCTGTTGGGGCATGCCAGCGAGCTTGCCCAGGCGAGTGGGGTGGGGCTGGATTTTGATTTTGGGCAGATTCCGTTTATTGAAGCATGCCATAAATATGCCCAGATGTTCACTTTCCCGGGTGGTGCCAGTAATAATAAATTGTTCTTTGGGGAGCAAGTGACGTTCGACCCGACGCTGAGCGAGGCTGAACAAATGCTGCTCTTTGACCCTCAAACCAGCGGCGGGCTGCTGATGTGTGTGCCGGAGAGAAAGGCGGAAGATTTCAGGGGGAAAGCAGGCGAGCGGGGAATTCCGGTTTGGGAGATTGGCAAGGTCAGTTCGCAACCAGGGCTACGCGTGCATAAAGAATTTTAAGATAATTTTGTTCAAAATAGATCGCACAGGTGTCTCCGCAACAAAAAGCATTGATCGCACCGGCGTCCCCGCCCTGTGCGGGAATTGACCGAAGGGCTCAATTTGTTAAAGAAGGACGCCTACGGCGAATGCCCGTGCTCGGCAAGGATGCTGGCACGATCAGTCTTAACGCTGCTGACAAAAACTGGTCGGGCAATTGTGATTGGCAATGATATACTTTTGCTCAATGTCATCCTTGGAGGTTCACATGAAAGTACTTATCGTTGGTGGCGTTGCCGGCGGTGCCACAACCGCTGCCCGCTTGCGCCGTGTCTCCGAAAATTCTGAAATAATTATCTTTGAAAAAGGTCCTTACGTTTCCTTTGCCAACTGTGGTCTGCCATATCACCTCAGCGGCACGATCAGGGATCGCGAGCAACTGCTGGTCACCAGCGCTGACGACCTGCGCAATCTGCTTAATCTGGATGTTCGCACCAACCAGGAAGTACTATCCATCGATCGCGCCAACAAGACCGTGACCGTGCGCGACCTGCTGAACCAGCGAGATTACACTGAGCCGTATGACAAGTTGCTGCTCTCACCGGGAGCCAGCCCTATTGTGCCGCCTTTACCAGGGGTTGATCGGGAAGGCGTCTTCGTGCTGCACAATATCCCCGAACTGGATGACATTATCGCATGGATAAAGACTCACCAACCAAAGAATGCTGTCGTAGTAGGCGGTGGTTTTATCGGGCTGGAAGTTGCCGAAAACCTGGTTGAGTTGGGAATAAAGGTTGACCTGGTGGAAATGCTCAACCAGGTGATGGCACCGATTGACTACGAACTGGCTGCCGAGGTGCACCAGCACCTGGAAATGCACGGCATTAACCTGCATCTGGGTGATGGACTGAAAGCGATCGAGAAAGGTCAGAATAAGGTGCTTCAAGTCAATACCAGCAGCGGCTTGGCGCTGGAGACCGACCTGGTGATTCTTTCCATCGGTGTGCGACCCAACAGTAAATTGGCAAAAGATGACGGGTTGGAGATGGAGCCGCGCGGTCATATTTGCGTCAACAGCCACATGCAGACCTCCGACCCCGATATCTACGCGGTTGGCGATGCGGTGCAGGTCGATTCCTTCCTGACTGGCAAACCGACCTTCCTGGCGCTGGCTGGACCGGCTTCCAAGCAAGCCCGCATTGCTGCTGACCATATCGCTGGGCGGGACGTGGCATTTAAGGGCGTTATTGGCACCTCAGTGGTCAAAATTTTTGACCTGACCGTCGCCAGCACGGGTCTCAACAGCCGCCAGCTGACAGAGGCACAAATTCCTTTCGATAGCGTGACCAGCCATGTGAACGATCATGCCGGTTACTATCCTGGCGCTGCGCCCATCCAGTTTAAACTGCTCTTTGGACCCCAGGGACAGATTTTTGGGGCACAGGCAGTGGGCACTCACGGTGTGGAAAAACGTATCGACGTGATCGCCACCGCCATCCATGGCAAGATGACGGTGTATGACCTGGAAGAGCTGGAACTCAGCTATGCCCCGCCTTTCGGCTCGGCACGCGACCCAGTGAATGTGGTTGGTTTTCTGGCTGGAAACGTGCTGCGCGGTGATGTGGATGTGATCCATTGGGATCAGATTGACAAGCTTGATCCTGATGAGTGGGCGATCCTGGATGTGCGCTACCCGGAGGAGCTGTCGGTCGCAGCCTTGCCAGGCGCGATCAATATTCCTTTATCCGAATTGCGCTCACGCCTTGGTGAATTGCCGAAAGAGAAACGATTTGCTGTGATTTGCGGAACCGGTCAGAGATCCTATTTTGCCTTGCGCATTCTCCGCCAAAATGGTTTTGAAGCCGTGAATGTCTCTGGTGGCTTTAAGACTCTCAATTTCACCAAGAAAGCTGAACCTGCCATGAAACAACATGAAACATCTGTCCCTGAATCCAACCAGCAAGCCACTCAACTGATTGTTAAAGCAGACTATGAGCTGGATGCCTGCGGTTTGCAATGCCCCGGTCCGATCCTGAAGCTTTACAAGCAGGTCAACGAGATGAAGGATGGGGACGTGGTCACAGTGACAGCAACGGATATGGGCTTCGCGGCAGACGTTGGTGCCTGGGCGAGATCGACCGGCAACAGCTTGCTGGCATTGGATGTCAGTAAAGGCTTGGTGACAGCACAGGTGCAAAAAGGACTGGCTCAAACCGCCCAAACCGTTGGCACTGAAAACCTGCCCACCCCAACCCCGGGGAAAGACCTGACCATGGTAGTGTTCTCGGGCGATTTGGATAAAGCCATTGCTGCCTTCATCATCGCTAACGGATTTGCTGCCTTGGGGCAAAAAGCGACCCTCTTTTTCACTTTCTGGGGTCTGAATATTTTGCGTAAACCGGAGCCTGGTAAGGTCAAAAAGAACTTCATCGAGAGAATGTTTGGCTGGATGATGCCAAGAGGGGCAAACAAAACAACCCTTTCCCAGATGCACATGATGGGAGCGGGTACGGCGATGATCAAGGGCATTATGAAGAAATACAACGTCGATTCACTGCCCGAGATGATCAAAACTGCCCAGGAAAACGGTGTGCGTTTGCTGGCTTGCCAGATGTCGATGGATTTGATGGGCATAAAGAAAGAAGAATTGCTGGATGGGGTCGAGATTGCGGGTGTTGCCACAATGGCAGTCTCGGCAACCGATTCGAATACGCATTACTTCATTTAATTACTGCCGTGATGTAAGGGACGGTTCAGCCCTGGAAGCGAAGCCGATAGGGTCCGTGCCCTCCCGGAGGTCAGGGATAAGATGTAAGGGACAGTTGCCACGCCGTCCCGGTTGATGGCAAATAGGACAATCGATTTTCAGGTGGCAATTGCGATTGGGAACGGCCAATGTCCGTTCCGTACGGAGGAGTTGATGCCTGGGGCGAAAGCGCGTGCTCGGTCAGGAGACCAGCACAATCCATTTTTCCATTTATTTAAGCAACCGTGTTAGGCTCGTCTGCGGGGGCGGTCTTTGACGGTTGCCATCAGGATGGTTGCCAGGATGACAAAGCCAAGCGAAACCGTGAACATGACCAGGTAGCTATAACGCTGCACCAGCCAACCGCTCAGAATTGGGGCGAGCAGCAGGAAAGCGCCCGTGAGGGTGCGCGCCATGCCCAGGTAGGTGGGTCGCAAGCGCTCTTCCCCCAGCTCCATCACCAGCATGGTATCGCCCAGGTTGAGCCCGGCGGAATAAAGCCCAAACGCGGCGAACACAGCGTAATAAACCCACAACGATTGCGAGAAGATCGCTACGAGTAAACCAAGACCCCAGGTCACAAAAGATAAAATGACCACTTTCTGGGGACCAATGCGATCACCCAGCGAGCCCCACAGGATGTAGCCAAAGATTCCGGAGACAAGGATCAGCGCCGTAAACACGGCAGCCTGGGCGTCACCCAGCTTGAAGCGATCGATGGCGTAAACGGCGAGAAAGGCGGTTGCCATGTTGCCCAGGAAAGCCAGCGAGCGCGAGGTCAGGTAGCGCCTGAAATTGCCATCCGCTTTGAGAATCTGCTTCATCAGCGACCAGGTCTGCCCCTTCGGTTTTTCGTTTTCATCCTGCGTATCAGCCGGAAGTTCAATTTCGGGTTCACGGTTTTGAGCGTAGGCTGCAAAGGATATCCAGAGCGTTACAACCGCCACGACGAAGCCAATGGCATAATTCTGGGGGTAAGGATATTTGCCCAACAGGTAGATGGAAAGGAGTGAGCCAAGCACGCCTGTTAGTTGGGCGAAGACGCGGGATATGCCGAAAAAGCGGGCGCGATGCGTGATGGGGATGACGCGCGCGTTGATCTCTTGCCAGGGCAAGCCGGACATGCCGCCGCCGATTCCGCGCCAGATCATGATCAGGAGGAGCAGCCAATAGACGCTTTGATTCTCAATTTTGCCGATCAGGAGTGTGAGCAGGGGCAGGAACATGTAGGGTAGCCGTTCCAGGAAGCCCATTTTTTTCGAAAAAGGGAGCACTTTGGGCATCTTGCTGATGCGACCGGACATGAAGAGCTGGGGGATGAACCAGCCGGCGTTGACCACGGCGGGGATCAGACCGACCAAAAAGGGAGAGTCTGTGAGGGTGGCGGCAAAAACCGGCATGATGGTGTTGATCGACCAGAGGCTGTCGGAGAAGAAAAAGAACATCAGGTCGATGGTGTTTGCGATCACGTTGTGTTTAAAGTTGGCTGCCACATCGGAAGGGACGTTATCTTCCGGATGGATGCGCAAAACGCGGTCGAAGAGATTGTTCAAAGCTTTCATGAAGATGAATTATATTGCAGAGCAGTCAATTCCGGCGGAGATATGCGAATTTTGTATGAAAACCACCCACAGCCCTCTCCTGGGAGAGGGGTAGGGGTGAGGGTAAATGCGCGAACAACAACTGCAGAATCGAGGACCTCACCAACTAAACCTCAGCACCACGAGACCGCGGAGTGGATTGTGCCCAAAACCTGCCTTCAACACGTTATAATGGAAGCATGAAAGTTGCGGTGATCGGTGCAGGCGCGGCAGGAATCATGGCTGCCTTGCAGGCTGCGCCTGGTATTCAGGCGGGTGGGCTGGTTAGCCTGTTTGAGCATAACCAAACCATCGGACGCAAGCTGCTGGTGACCGGCAGCGGACGCTGCAACCTGACCAACGACCAGCTGGACCCCTCCCTTTATCAATGCGCGGATTCGGATTGGATTGCGAATTTTCTGGATGCCTTCGGCGTGGCTGAGCTGCGCGACGTGTTGGAAAGATTGGGCATCCCCACCTTTAAAACTGACGACGGATGGTATTACCCGCTCTCGCAATCGGCGCATTCCATGGTTGAAATCTTGCAGGAACGGCTGTTGGAAGCCGGTGTATTAATGCGCGTAGCCACAGAAGTGGAGTGGTTTGGCGTGAGAGAGGGGCAGTTTGAGCTCAAATTGAATTGGAACGAACGGAAAACTGTGGAACGTTTCGACAAGCTGGTGGTTGCGGCGGGGGGCAGGGCGTACCCCGAACTGGGCTCGAAGGGCAGTCTGTTTCCGGCAATTGAACGCATGGGTCATACAGTGCAAACACTGACCCCGGCGCTCGGTCCGATTTTTGTTGAATTGGGCGCCTTCAAAATGTTAAAGGGTCAGCGGTTTGACGCGGTCACTTCCGTATATATGGATGGTGAGCGATTAGGCAGCACCTTTGGCAACCTGATCATCACCGAAAAAGGTTTTAACGGACCAGGTGTGATGAACCTGAGCCACTTCGTGGGTTTACATCCCGGTAAAAACCTGGAATTGCAGGTCAATTTCCTGGCACCGTTTTGGGAAGGCATGGCAGAAGAGCTGGCAGACCTGGAGAAAGCCCGGGGCAGCCTGAGAGGGCTGCTTTTACGGGCGTTGGCGCCCAAAGCGGTCGACTTCTTTTTGGAGCAGGCGCAGATCGCACCTGGAACACCGATTAAATCAGTTGAAGGGGAGCAGCTGTTGCGTATATTGCGCGTAGCCACAGACAATCGCTTCAGAATTGTTGGGGCAGGGGATTTTAAAAACAGCCAGGTGACGGTTGGGGGAGTGTCCGTGAACGAAGTAGACCCCCTGACCTTCGAATCGAAAATTGTTCCGGGGCTGTACCTGGTGGGCGAGAGCAACAATGTCGCCGGACCCTGTGGCGGCTACAACTTGCATTACGCCTTTGGCAGTGGAATCCTGACCGGCAAACACCTGGTCAGTTCAAACATCAAAGAATAAAGGAGAGTTTATGACCATTCCATTTATGGAGCCGTTTCGCATCAAGGTTGTTGAGAAGGTCAAGATGACCACGCGAGCAGAACGGGAAGCAGCGCTGGCAAAAGCGCATTTCAATCTATTCAATATTCCAGGCGAGGATGTTTATATCGACCTGCTAACCGACAGCGGCACGAATGCCATGAGCGACGAGCAGTGGTCGGGCATCATGCGCGGGGATGAATCGTACGCCGGCGCGAAGAGTTACTACCGCTTCGAGCAGGCTGTCCAGGAAATTATGGGCTTCGAATACGTGCTCCCCACTCACCAGGGCAGGGCGGCGGAAGGGATGCTTTTCTCGACGCTGGTCAAGAAGGGGCAATTTGTTCCCAATAACCACCATTTCGATACAACCCAGGCGAATTTACTGGTGCTGGGTGCCAACCCGGTCGATTTCACTGTCATAGAGGCGGAGGATAGCAGCATCGATCTGCCCTTCAAGGGCAATATGGACCTTGAAAAGCTGCGGGAGTTCATCAAGGAAGTTGGCGCAGAAAATATTCCGATTGGAATGCTGACCATCACCAACAACTCGGCAGCCGGGCAGCCGGTTTCGATGGATAACATCCGCCAAACAGCGGAGATTTATCACAGTTTCGGCATCCCGTTCTTTTTAGATGCCTGCCGCTTCTCGGAAAACGCCTGGTTTATCAAGATCAGGGATCCGAAATATGCCGATGTGCCGGTGAAAGACATCGTTTTGGAGATGTGCTCTTATGCCGATGGTTGTACGATGAGCGCCAAGAAGGACGCGATTGTCAATATCGGCGGTTTTATTGCCTTCCGTGACCCCGAATTGAAGCAAAAAATTGCCCAAAACCTGATCGTGCACGAGGGCTTTCTAACTTATGGTGGGCTGGCAGGGCGTGACCTGGAGGCGATTGCGGTGGGATTGCACGAGGCGGTGGACGAGGATTACCTCAATTATCGCGAATCGCACACCCGCTATCTGGGAAAAGTGCTGGCAGAGGCGGGCTTGCCGGTATATATGCCTACTGGCGGGCACGCGGTATATGTTGACGGTGGCAAAGCGCTGCCGCACATCCCCCAGAGCCAGTTCCCGGCGGTGGCGCTGGGCAACGCGCTCTACCTGGCGGGTGGCGTACGCACGACTGAGATCGGCAGCCTGATGTTTGAACATATGGATATCCAGACCGGCGAGCATGTGTACGCGCCCCTGGAGCTGCTGCGGTTTGCGATCCCCAGGCGCGTGTACACTCGCAGCCATTTGGATTACATTGCCGAGTCGGCTGCCGCTTGCATGAAAGAAGCCGAGGCGATCCGCGGTTTGCGGGTGAAATGGGCTCCGCCGGTTCTGCGGCATTTCATGGCACAGTTGGAAGAGATTTAGGTCGACACGAAGGGCGACGCATGCGTCGCCCCTACGATCTGGTGAGTATGTCGGAGGGAGACACCCTCACAGGCAATCGAGCCCCCTCCATACGGCTGGGGCTCGACTCCTCCTCAATCCCGCCATACGATTACTGCCACGCTTCCCGATTGTCCGCCTGAGGGTATAATGGTTGAAAATCAAATCATAGAGGGTGAGGATGAAGGTATTAATTATTGGCACTGGTTATGTAGGAATGAACACGGGGGTGGTGTTGGCTTACTTGGGCAACCACGTCACCTGCCTGGATGTCAACGAAGAAAAAATCGCGCTTCTGCGGCAGGGGAAATCCCCGGTTTACGAACCGCACCTGGAAGAGACACTGCAGCTGGTATCGGATAATATCACGTTCACCAGCAGCTACGCCGAAGCTGACATCCCCAATACGGATGTGATTTTCATAACAGTGGGAACACCTTCACTGCCTGATGGTAACGCCGACCTGCGCTATGTGCGCCAGGCAGCCGAAGCGATTGCTGAGAACCTGGATGACAAGTTCACTGTGATCGTCAATAAATCTACTGTGCCGATCGGCTCGGGCAACTGGGTTGAAGCGATCATGCACGAGCACTTTGAATCCAATCACAATAATGGCGAAAAGGCTGATTTTAATGTCGTCTCCAGCCCGGAATTTTTGGCACAGGGTTCCGCCATGCACGATTCGTTTTACCCTGATCGGATCGTGGTCGGTTCGCAGTGCGAGCGGAGCGTGAAGCGGCTGCAGGAGCTTTTCGGACCGATCATGCGCCAGGATTTTACGCCGCCCCCCGGCTTGCCGCGCCCTGCAGGGCTGACGGAAGTGCCTTTGTTGGCTTGTGACCTGACCTCCGCGGAAATGATCAAGTACGCCGCCAACGCGTTTTTGGCTTTGAAAATTTCGTATGTCAATGAAATCGGTCGGCTGGCGAATAAAGTCGGTGCCGACATCCAGGCGGTGAGCAAAGGCATCGGGCTGGATAAGCGCATCGGTCATCGTTTTCTCAATGCCGGGCTGGGGTGGGGCGGGTCTTGTTTTGGCAAAGATACTGCCGCGCTGGTGGCGACTGCCCGTGATTACCGGCTGGAAATGCCCATCATCGAGTCGGCACGCGAGGTCAATTACTCGCAGCGTGTGATGGCAGTTGATTTGCTGCAGGATCAGTTGAAGATCTTGAAAGGAAAACACATTGCCCTGCTGGGCTTTAGCTTTAAACCCAATACTGATGACCTGCGTGATGCCCCTGCCATCGACATCAGCCGATTGTTAATCCAGCGCGGTGCCCTGGTGCGCGCTCACGACCCGGTGGCGTTAGGAAACGCGCGCAGGCAATATGGCGATATGGGCGTAATATTTTGTGATCAGGTGGGGGAGGCATTGAAAGATGTCCAGGGGATTATGCTGGTGACCGAATGGCCTGAGTATCGCCAGTTGGATTGGGAGTCGATCCCGAGAGTGCCGATTGTGGATGGGCGCAACTTCCTCGACCGCGAGCGGTTGGAGGGGTTGGGCTTTCCGGTGATTGGCATCGGACGGTAAGTTTTATAGGTTCACCCCTAGACGGTGACTGCGTGACCCTTCGCTTTTTCTTGGTCATTGCTCGACCGAGTGGGCTCAACCCACATCGGTCTGTACAGAACACATTTATGTTCGTAGCAGGGGGCGTGGCAGTCTGCCTTTGACTTTCATAAAGTTTACCGTTTGCCTGCGCTTGTGATGTCAGGTTCAAAAGAGGAACCTGACCTACAAGGAAGTTGCGCTTGTGATGTCAGGTTCAACAGAGGAACCTGACCTACAAGGAAGTTACGCTCGAGATGTCAGGTTCAAAAGAGGAACCTGACCTACAAGAAAGATGCGCTCGAGATGTCAGGTTCAACAGAGGAACCTGACCTACAGGAAAGTTACGCTCGAGACGTCAGGTTCAAAAGAGGAACCTGACCTACAGGAAAGTTACGCTTGTGATGTCAGGTTCAACAGAGGAACCTGACCTACAAGAAAGATGCGCTTGTGATGTCAGGTTCAAAAGAGGAACCTGACCTACAGGAAAGTTACGCTCGAGATGTCAGGTTCAAAAGAGGAACCTGACCTACAAGAAAGATGCGCTCGAGATGTCAGGTTCAAAAGAGGAACCTGACCTACAAGAAAGATTCGCTCGAGACGTCAGGTTCAAAAGAGGAACCTGACCTACAGGAAAGTTACGCTTGTGATGTCAGGTTCAACAGAGGAACCTGACCTACAGGAAAGTTACGCTTGTGATGTCAGGTTCAACAGAGGAACCTGACCTACAAAAAAGTTACGCTCGAGACGTCAGGTTCAACAGAGGAACCTGACCTACAAAAAAGTTACGCTCGAGATGTCAGGTTCAAAAGAAGAACCTGACCTACAGGAAAGTTGCGCTCGTGACGTCAGGTTCAAAAGAGGAACCTGACCTACAGGTAAGTTAACGTTAACAGATCCCTTGCCAAGGCAACAACCCTTACGAAAGTTTGAACCTGCTCCTCCCGACGGTATAATTTCTGCAGAAAACCACAGGAGAAATTATGCTTTTTGTCGAAAACGAACCCAACAACGATCCGCGCGTCAACCTGGCGATCGAGGAATACCTGATCAAGAATATTGCCCCGAAAGAAGAAATATTGCTCTTCTATATCAACCAGCCTTCCATTATCATTGGACGCAACCAGATCACGGTGCAGGAGATCAATGTCGACTATGTGGAAGCGCATGACATTATCATAGTGCGGCGGCTCTCGGGCGGAGGGGCGGTTTATCATGACCTTGGCAACCTGAATTTCTCTTTCATTGCCCCCAACGCGCCGGAGAATTTCCACAATTTCCGTAAATTCACCCAACCAGTGGTGGATGTTCTGCAGAAGATGGGTGTGCCCGCGGAGCTTTCCGGGCGTAATGACATTGTGGTTGACGGCAAAAAGATCTCTGGCAATGCCCAATATGTGTCTGGTCCGCGCATGGTCAGCCATGGCACGCTCTTATGGGATACAGACCTGAGCCAGGTAGGGGCGGCGTTGAAGGTCAAACCGGCGAAATTTGAGAGCAAGGGGATTCAATCGGTGCGCTCGAGGGTGGCTAACATCACCGAGTTTTTACCGGTAAATCCGCCAGACATCATGCAATTTCGCCAGATGATTATTGAGGGTGTCTTTGGCGGCGGCGAGGTCAATGAATATGTGTTAACCGAAAGTGATTGGGCAGGGATCAGGCAGATTTCTGAAGAGCGCTATTGCTGCTGGGACTGGAATTATGGCAAGTCGCCGGCGTTTGCGATCAACCGGGAAACGCGCTATGGCGGGGGGACGATTGAAGCCTGGCTGGATGTGAGCAAGGGCGGAGTGATCGACCAGATTCGCTTTTTTGGTGATTTTTTTGGTCAGCTTGATGTCGGTGAGCTCGAGCAAGCTTTGCGGGGATCGCTCTATGAACCGTCTGTTATGAGGAAGGCGCTGGAAGGATTGAGGGTGGGAGACTATTTTGTGAATTTTAGCGAAGAAGAGCTGCTGGATTTGTTGTATTAACTTTTCGATATTGCTAGCGAAGGTCTCCTGACCGAGCATGGGCTTGGAGACCTGGAGGTCAACTGTCTTTCACGATTCCACAGGGAGCCTTCGCACTCAGGAGACCATAAAAGAACATCGCTATCAGCTATCAACTATCAGCTATCTATGTAAGCGAAGGTCTCCCCTACAAAAATTAATAGACCCTCTCTGATTTTGATAAAATTAACTCACCATTAAAGGAGATTACTATGGACAATCCCACTGATAATAAACCCGAAGAACAATGGACCACGGTTGAGGGTTCCTCAACCTCAGCTCCCAGGAACGAAACCGAAAATGTCAAGCCAGAAGAAGCTTCCCAGCACGACGAAGACTGGGCTGAAAAGAGCCTGGATGAAGTCAAAGAAGGGTTGAAGAAGATTTCCAATGCGCTGAAATATGCCTTCAATGAAGGCAAAAACGACCCAAAGATCAAGCAGTTTGGCGATGATGTAAGATCGGCATTCGATAAAATCGGTGACGATATCTCGGACATGTTTAAAGGAAAAGAGTAAAGCGAAGTAAACTGAAACCAACCCTGGTCATTCAAGGTCCGCACAATTTGGAGAAATTTCTTCCATAAGCGTGAATTGGTATGGGGTGCTGTGGGGACTCATATAAGAAAGGTTTGGAAGAATTTCGTATTCGCCTGAGAAATACAGGTTAAACATCAGCCGGAAAGTGTTGACCAGCGAGAGATCTTTTGGGATGCTTTCCCGATGGTTGGGGCTGAAATAGATCGAACTGAGCACTGGCATGCGCTTTTCGTCACTGCCATATCCGTGATCGCCAAACAAAATAATGATTGGTTCCGTTTCGCTTTCGTTTAAAATTGTTTCTAAAACCGGATAAATTGCGCTGTCAATATATTCAATCTGCATACCGAAATATTTGATATGCTCATCGTGGGGGAGATCGCCCTGCCAGGGTAGAACCGGCGGGTTTTCGATGAGACTGCCATCTGGATAGAAAACAAAAGGCGCATGCGGGCTGGTGATGTGAGAGAAAACCAGTTTCGGTCCTCTCTGCGCGGCAACGCTGCGCAGGCTGTCCAGGGTGTATTGATGTTGCAGAAGATGCTCCTCATACGGATAGTTCGCGGGCAGGCTGGTGGCGTTCGAGAAGATCAAATCGCTGTCCAGGAGAATTCTCAGGGCAGTACCGTAGTAAACCATCCGCTCAAAACTGTTCAGCGTGCCTAAGGACTTGCCTTTCGGGATGTCGTTAATTTCCGTGCTGATGAACACATCTGCGTCTTCCCAGGCTAAGGGGGGATAAGAAACGATGGAATAGGAGGTATAGCCCAGTGCCTCCAAATTTGTGCGCATCTGGCTATGTTTCAAGAGATTGAAAAGCGGAAGCGTATCATTGCCGGCTGCTAAAACATCTGCTGCCAGGACATCCAGGTAGTCCATGTTGAACATCGAAGCAAGCGAAAGCTCGGTGTAGGCATAGTTGCTGCGGCTGCAAGGAACAGTGGTGAAGCCCAGAGCCGATAAGTCGCCCAGGAATTTGCTATTGTCAACCTGATAAACGCTTTCAACAATATCGGCGCGCGGATAACTATCGAGCACAATGACGTAGACATCCGGTGGGTTTTCTGGCAGGTTCAAAAATGAAGTTTCAACGGAAGCCTGGCGGGATTGCTGCTGTTGCCTGGCGGTTTCGATGGAATACCTGGCAATCTGAAAAAGCGGAAAGGCAATCAGAAAAATTGAAAACCAGGTAAGGACGTTTTGTACCTGCAAAGAGGGTTTGGCTTTGGCAATGAAGTATAGTCCGATGATGGCAATGACCGCGTAGAGAGGAATAAAAACGGCATGTCTTGCCAGTGGTAGCAGCCAGGGCAGGGTTTTGGTAAAGGTGAGGAGCTTGCCGTAACTGAAAAATAAAAGCAGGGTGTAACTACTGAGCAGACCAGCCTTAATCCAATCTTTTGTGACCAGAAAAAATACGAGCAGCAGGGCCAGGGAAAAGCCAAAGAAAAGCAGCAAGGGTCGCAGAGCAACACTGGCATAGACCTCGTGAATATTGTGACCCAGGGCAAATAGAACCGGGTAAATTCCCAACAAGAGCACATAAAAAGGAAAAAGTATTATCAGTTTGTCTGCTTTCATCGGCGCATAATCATACTTGATTTTCATCTTCAACTGGTTCGTTAGCCAGGGGTGAGCGCAGCCGTTCCACAGCCTGGCGTTTGCTTTCTTCGCTGCGCCGGTCGTAACGGCGGGTGGTGTCGCTGCTGTTGTGTCCGGCGATGGCTGAGACAGTCAGCACGTCCACATCCGCAGAAAGCATGTCTGTGATGGTTGTACGGCGCAGATCGTGCGGGGTGAAAGCTTCCAACCCGGCTTGCGTTTGACGGGTTTTGAGCACGTAGTAGACCGCCTGGGCACTGAGGCGTTCCAGTTTGACCTTGCCGCCCTTGCTCACACGCGTGAAAAGCGGTCCGAGTCGGCGACCGCGATGCGATAGCCAGGTATCGAGGGCGGTGATGGCGTCTTCTGACAGGAAAACCTCGCGCTGTTTGCTGCCTTTGCCGAGGATGCGCAGCTTGCGCTCTTTGGCAATGAAGTCGGACAGGTTCAAGTCAACCACTTCCTGGCGGCGTATGCCGGTAATATACATAAGCGTGATCAGGGCGGCGTCGCGCGCGCTGAGGGCGGGGTTGTGCTCATCAGCAAGGCAGGCTTCCAGCAGTTTACGCAGCTCTTCGTGCTCAAGCGTGCGCCCACGCAGGATGTTCTCGTGGCGCAGCGATTTGACCCCGGCAGCGCGGTAGTAATCGTTGTGATCTTCGTAAAGACCCAGGCGGTAGGCTTCCTCGAGTACGCGCCGCAAGGCAACCAGGTGTTTGTTGATGGTTGCCTTCGCGTAGCCGATATCAACCATACGGCTGCTGAGCTGACTGGTGTGTTCGTAGCGCAGGTGATGCCAGGGGAATTTCTCTGCGGTTTGGGTTTTGCCGTCAGAGAAAATATATGCCAGGTTGTTGAGGGCGGTTGCCTGGGTGCGCCTGCCGCTGGCGCTGAGCGTGTTCAGGTAGGCTTGGGCGGGGGAGGGCAGGGCGGTGTCGAGCTGCAGTTCTTCTTCGGAGAGGGGCTGGAAGGAATGTTTTTGGTCGTTGGACATGGTTTGCCTTTTGGGAATATTATTCTCAGAAGGAATTATAGCATGTCAGGGAGCAGGGAACAGGGGACAGGGAACCCTATTTGCTTCAATGGGCGTTGTCCCTCCGTACGATTTAGCACCTCGCTCGGTCCCACAGGGAGGCTTCGCACTCAGGAGACCTTCGCTAACTTTATTAATCTTGACGATTTGGTTTATTCGAGGCTATAATACATCGATTTAAGTGTCCGCCGATCGGCGAGGTTCCTGCTGACGGCAGGGAGACTTTTTCACAAAAAGAGGCAAATTGAAACTACCAGGTCTAACTGACGTACACGTCCATCTGCGCGTGCCTGGAGGTGAACAGAAAGAAGATTACCTCACGGGCAGCCAGGCAGCCTTAGCCGGAGGCTTTACCCGGCTTATGGCAATGCCGAACACCCGACCACCCTTGGTGACCCGGCAGGATTGGGACATCGCCCAGAAATTGGCAAACGACCAGGCTCTGTGCGATGTTTTTTTGTATGCTGGCGGCTCTTCTGAGCATCTCGATCAACTCCCGCTGCTGGGGCAGGTTGCTCCGGCGCTCAAACTCTATCTCGATCAGACCTACGGACCATTACGGCTGCAGGGTTTGGCGAGCCTGGAGCAAATATTTACCACCTGGCCCGCAAACAAACCGATTTGCTGCCACGCCGAAGAAGAATCACTGGCAGCAGTGCTGGCGCTGGCTGCTTTTTACAAACGCAGCGTCCATATTGCCCATGTTGCCCGCAAAGCGGAGGTGGAACTGATTGCCAGAGCGAAGGCGGAGGGGGTCAGGGTGACTTGCGAAGTCTCACCGCACCATCTCTTCTTAAATGAGAACGATGCCAGGCGTTTGGGCACATTCGGCGATATGCGTCCGGTTTTGCAGCCCCAAAAAGACGTCGACGCGCTCTGGGAGCACCTCGGCACGACGATCGACTGCGTCGCCAGCGATCACGCCCCGCACACAATCGAAGAGAAACAGAGCTCGGCTCCTCCCGGAGTGCCGGGGTTGGAATCGACGCTTCCTTTGTTGTTATCCGCCGCTTCTGAAGGGCGGATCAGTTACGACCTCATTCCGCTTTTGCTGGATGAGAACCCCCGCAAAATTTTTAGCCTCCCAATTCAGCCGGAAACCTGGATCGAGATCGATCAGAACGCGTCTTACGCGTTCCCAGACCATCCTTTTTACACCAAGTGTGCCTGGTCGCCCTTCACCGGAATGAAAATGACCGGCAGGGTCACCCGCGTCGTGCTAAGGGGTAAAGAAGTTGTTCGTGATGGTCTGGTATTAGTTCAACCAACGCATTTTTAGACGGAGTCAAAATGGAAAATATGGGTCTGCAACCTCTCTTCAACCTGGATAGTTTCGAACGAAAGCCGCTTTTCACAAACGGCTTTTACCAAAAGGATATCATTTCGGTATCCCAGTTCAGTAAAAACGACCTTGACTACATTTTCACACGCGCCAACGAGATGTTGGAGATGAGTCAGCGTTGGGGCACCAGCGACCTGCTGAAAGGCTACACACTGGCGTGTGTCTTCTACGAGCCTTCCACCCGCACGAGTTCGTCTTTTATTGCTGCCATGGAACGGCTGGGCGGCAAGGTGATCCCGATCACGGAAGGTATCCAATACTCCTCTGTATCGAAAGGTGAGAGCCTGATCGACAGCATGATCACCCTGGAGCAGTATTGCGATGTGATCGTGCTGCGCCACCCCGAAGTTGGTTCCAGTGCTGCGGCAGCAAAATATGTGAAGGTGCCGATCATCAACGCCGGCGATGGGGCAGGCGAACACCCCACCCAGGCATTGCTGGATCTTTTTACCATCAGGCGAGAGCTTGGTCAGATCGATGGACTGCGCATAGGCATGGTTGGAGATTTGCGTTACGGGCGCACTGTCCACTCCCTGACTAAGTTGCTCTCACTTTACGATGTTTCGCTGCGTTATGTCTCGCCGGATACATTGCGCTTGCCGCTTGATTTGATGAACTATCTGATTGACATGAAGATGGATGTACGCGAGTTTAGCAAGGTGGAGGACGTGATCAGCAATGTGGACGTGCTCTATGTAACCCGCATTCAGAAGGAGCGCTTTGTCGATCTTTCCCAGTATGAAGAGGTGAAGGACTGCTTCCTGATCAGCACGGAGTTGATGGAAAAGGCGAAAGAAAAAATGATCGTGATGCACCCCCTGCCCAGGGTGGGGGAGATTGAATATAAGGTCGATAAAGACCCCCGCGCCGCCTACTTCCGCCAGGTGCAGAATGGACTGTATATTCGCATGGCGCTGCTCGCGGCGGTGTTGGGTAGAGCGTAGGTTTTAGCAGATAGCTGATAGGCAATAGCTGATGGCTGATAGCTGATAGCTGATAGGAAAAGATGGCTGCGCCTCACTTGCCAGGTCAAGGGTTGAACCTGAGGTCGTGAATGCTGGCAAACTCGAGTCTTGTCTTTTTTCTCTACTCTTTTTCAATGTTCTTGTAGGTCAGGTTCCGCTGTT
>DHCY01000021.1 GCA_002399085.1 Anaerolineaceae bacterium UBA4890 | reverse complement strand
TCACTTCGTTCAGGATGACAATCATTCAGGATGACGATCATCTGTCATTCTGAGCCTTAGCGAAGAATCTTAACAGTATGAACGCTAAGATCCTTCGTTCCTCAGGATGACAGGCTCCTAAGATCCTTTACTTTGTTCAGGATGACAAGCATTCAGGATGACAGACACTTTACGGAAGCGGTGTGGGCGTGATCAGCAAAATCGGGGTGGGGTCGGGCACTACGGGCACCGGTGCGACCAGTTTGAAAATGACCAGGTAAGCAGCAATCGCAAAGAGCAGGCTGAAGAGTGTGCCTATCAGATAATACTCCGCAAAGGCGGGACCCTTGCTAATTTTATCGTAGCGAGCCATCGATTTTGCAGCCATCAGCAGCCCCATGGCGGCATATTGCCCCATTGAGACAAACAAGACCGTGATCAGGCGCTCCAGTGCGCCCACCCAGGCACCTGCCCCTTCCACTTCCAGGGGTTTGCTTTCTGGTGTCAGCGATGGGTTTTCAAATCCCAGCTTTGCCTTTTGATCCTGCCTTCGGCTTTCCGCTTTCGCCGCCAGCGCATACTTTTCGAAAAGGATATCAACACTGACATTGACCGGTTTCAAAATAAGCAATAGAAGGGCAGCCCACGCCCATACTTCTTCGGGGAATGCCAGGGCAGCCAGCCAGGGTCGCAATCCCGCTTCCGGTGAGACGCGCGCAAGCACAAACAAAACCAGAAGATGTAACACCTGGTCGATAGCAAAGAGTGCTGCCTTTGAGATTTTTTTGTTCCTGAGCAGCCATTTGCCGCTGTCGATCAGCCAATGCGCACCGGCAGCCAACGCGAAAACCCACCAGGGTGCCTCAAGAATTGCGTAGGCTAAAAGCGCGATGCCGGCGTAAATCAAAGAATGAAGTACGAGCCCTGAGTAGGCGTTTTCCTTTTTGGCAGCCAGAATTGGAGTTTGTAAGTAATAATCTCCCAAAAGGTGAACAATCAGCAGCACGAGAAAGAGCAGCGCGTTAGGCATATTTCTGGTTTAACCTTTCCAATGCTAACTCAGCCTCCTTACGGGCTGACATGTAGCGTTTTATCCCGCTGGATTCAAACCGGCGGGTCAGTGAGGATGCCTGGATTTTGAGCTGGTCGGCAATCTTTTGGTGATTGATATCATCAGGGTCCAAAATCGCTTCCTGCAAAATCACTTTGTAAACTTCACTCTGGGAATCGCGCCAGCCGCTCACTTGCAGGGCAGTCAGTTTCAGAATTTGATTGATTAGGTCAACCAGCATGTCGGGGTCCTGCGCGCAAAGGTGGATATTGGCACGCCCGTAGTCGTTGTTGGTGTGCGCGATTTCGATCGCTTCGCGGGCTTTCCAATAGGCGGGACCATCGGCGCCGATGCTGGTGGTGGGGTCGAGCCGGGTGGTCAGCTCGCCAACACCGATGCCAAAGCGTAAGTTGATCGGTTTTAGTTGGAAACTGATTTCATCGAGGATGCGCAGCAAACCGTCAGCGTCTCGCAGCACGCCCTGAAACTCATCGCCCAGGGTGATGGTGAAGCGCGATGCCAGTGTTCCGGCGTAACGCTGGTTGATTTGCTGCAGCACGGCAGACAGACCCTCCTGTGTTTTGCGCCGGTCGGGGATGAAGCGGGATTTAATAATATCTCCGATAATTGCGATCATCAGCTCACCTGCGCACAGTATACAACATTGCAGTTCTAATTGCAAATATTGGTTTTTGTGGTTATAAGTGCAATTGCATTTATAGATACAATTGAGAGGTTTTGCGTTTGTAAGTGCAAGGATGAAAAGACTGTCATCCTGAGGAACGAAGGATCTTAGGAGCTTGTCATCCTGAGGAACGAAGGATCTTAAGGAGCCTGTCATCCTGAGGAACGAAGGATCTTTGCGGTATTTGCGCCACGAACGTCTGACTCGAACAGAACCCAGCCTGCGCAAGGCTTCGCGGGCGCTCAGAACGACAAATCAAATAAAAGACGACCTTTCGGTCGTCTTTTCGGAAAGCAAAAACTTTACTACTGCTGATCCTGATACTTCTTGATCAGTTCCAAAACATAGTCCCAGTTGACAATCTTATCGAGGACTTCTTCAATGTGCTTTTTGCGCAGGTTTTGGTAATCGAGGTAATAAGCGTGTTCCCAGACATCCAGCCCGAATACGGGGAATTTATCGTCTTTCCAGGGGTTGTCGCCGTTAGGTGTCGAGTAGATATCCAGTTTTCCATTATCAAGCACCAGCCATGCCCAGCCGCTGCCAAAGCGGGTTACGCCAGATTCGGTCATTTTCTTTTTAAATTCCTGGACGCTTCCAAAGTTTTCCTGGAGCATTTTTTCCAATTCCATGGGCATCTTGCTCTGACCAACAGGCGCGAATTGCTTCCAGTACAGGTTGTGGTTCCATGCCTGGGCAGCGTTGTTGTACAGCTTCTTGAGAGATGGATCCTTGCCAGAGGTGTCAACGATCTCTTCCAGGGAAGCGCCTTCCAGCGCAGTGTCCTTTACCAGGTCTTTGGTGGTATCAAAATAGGCTTTGTGATGTTTGCCATAGTGAAATTCAATGGTTTGCTCTGAAATAACCGGCGCCAACGCGTCTTTGGCGTAGGGCAATTCAGGGAGTTCCAACGGGGTGAGCCAATGTTCTTTGTGTTGCATGATTTTTCAATCTCCTTTTTCTAATTTCTATAAGTTAAGGAGATTATAAAAAATCAGGGGGTGCTTTATCGAATCTGTGTACAAGGTCTCGGCGAATTACAAGCTTATTTTTCTATTATTTTTATAAGAATTCGTTGATATCACCTGGCATCAAACTCTCCGTAGAGCAGGACTTCGCCTCTCCAGCGGAAAGAGATAAATTCGTAAGGGACGGCCCTGCCCTCGTGAGGGTCCATGCCGTCCCGGGAAACATATCAATTACGACTGGTATGCTTAATGCATCTTGCCATATTAGGACTAAAATAAGAGCACATCATCACCAGGATACGTTCCGGTGAATTTATGCGCGTACTGAGGGAATGTGGAAGCGACTGAAGAAAGCAACCCGGTAAAAAAGAAAAAGACGTGGCGGATTGTCGTCTTGATCGTAATTCTCGGTCTGGCTGTTAACCTGATCTTGCCCAGGATGCTTGATATCAACGAAGCGGTCAATGTTATCAGGGATATGACCTGGTGGCTGGTTATCGCGGCTATCGTTTCCGAGGTGTTGGTCTATTTCAGCTATGGTTCGTCGCTAAAAGCTGTGCTCGATATCCAGGGGCATAACCTGACCGTTCTCGAATGCACGGCGATCTTCATTTCATCTTACAGCATCGGCATCGTGGCAGGTGGTTGGATCGGTGCGGCAGCGACCACTTTCGGGCTTTTTGCCAGAAGAGGTGTGCGGAAATCGAATGCGGCGGTGGCGGGGCTGTTGCCCTCCATGCTCGCGAACATTCCATTGACATTAATTGCGGTCGCCGGGATTGTAACACTGCGCTTTACCGGGCATCTCTCAGGAAGCCAGTTAATTCAATATTCCATCTTTATCGCCCTGCTCTTATCGTTCTCGTTTGGTTACCTGCTTGCCCTGGTTTTTCCAAAAGCCGCCTTCAATGTAGTCAATTGGGCTCTTTGGAATTGGAACCGGTTTCGTAACAAGCCTTACGACCCCGAAGCAACACAAGTACGTTTGAATATCCTCATCAATGCCTGGAGACAAATGGGGAATGGCAACTGGCTGCGACCGCTTTTGGGCACCATCGGTTATTATGGCTTTGACCTCCTGGCTATGTACCTGGTCTTTCGTGCCGCTGGCTACAACATTAGCGCTGGCGTCTTATTCGCGGGTTATGGTTTGCCGCTTTTATTGGCAAAGATGGCTTTTATCGTTCCGGGGGGACTGGGAGTCATCGAAACTTCGATGGCAGCTTTGTTCACCAGTCTGGGTGTCCCCGCCGACGTCGCGGTGGTCGTCATCCTTGGGTATCGTCTGATATCCTTCTGGATACCCGTCATGATCGGTTTTTTGGTCTACTTTTTGATCAATCGAAAACAGCACAAAGACGAGCGAGTCGAGGGCGATTCCTGATATTAACAATAATAATATAGAACATTTGATATAATATTGCGCGGAGCAGATAGCATGAGTCAAGATAATCTGCGCATTAACGGTGCGCGTGAACATAATTTAAAGAACATTAATGTCGAAATCCCCAGGGATAAACTGGTAGTTCTGACCGGTATTTCCGGATCGGGCAAGAGTTCGCTTGCTTTTGATACCATCTTTGCGGAAGGGCAGCGGCGTTACGTTGAATCACTTTCTTCATATGCACGCCAGTTTTTGGGGCAGATGAACAAGCCGGATGTTGATTCGATCGAAGGGCTCTCGCCGGCAGTGGCGATCGACCAAAAATCGACATCCAACAACCCACGCTCAACTGTTGGCACGGTAACCGAAATTTTTGATTACCTGCGCCTGCTTTATGCCCGGGTTGGCATCCCCCACTGCCCGATCTGCGGGCGAGTGGTGCAAAAGCAATCTGCCCAGGAAATTGTTGATAATATCCTGGCGATGCCGGAAGGTTCGCGTTTATTGGTGCTGGCACCCATGGTACGAGAACGCAAGGGTACCTACCAGGCGCTTTTCAAAGAGATCACCAAATCGGGCTTCACGCGCGTGCGCGTGGACGGCGAGGTGCACAGCCTGGAAGATGAAATCGAATTGGACCGCTACAAAAAACACACGATCGAGGCTGTGGTTGACCGCCTGGTGATCCACACCTTTGAAAACGAAGAAGACCGCCTTAACGCCATCACGCGCTTGACCGATTCGGTTGAAACTGCGCTGCGGATTGGTGAAGGCTATGTAACCATTCAGAATCTGAACAGTGAGCCACCCGAGGACCGCCAGTTTTCAGAAAATCTGGCTTGCCCCGTGCACGGCTCAATTTTGATAGAAATTGAACCGCGCACCTTTTCGTTCAACACGCCCCACGGCGCTTGCCCGGTCTGCCAGGGGCTCGGTTTTCAGGAAAATATTGACCCGAAACTGGTGGTCCCGAATCGGTCGCTCTCGTTGAAGCAAGGTGCCATCAAAAATTCAGAATGGGACCCGAAAGATGTTGGTGGTTATCACTGGCAAATGCTGGAAGCACTGGCAGACCAGTATCACTTCAGCCTGGATACACCTTTCGAGAAGCTCACCAGCCAACAGCAGGACCTGATTTTGTTTGGAAGCGATGGCAAGGAAATCACAGTTCGCTACGTTGGCAGAAATGGACGCAAAGGGACTTTCAAAACCGCCTATGAAGGCGTGGTCGGCAATATGCAGCGCCGCTACCAGGAAACCCAGTCAGACTGGATCCGCATCAAGCTGGGCGCGTACATCACCCAAACCCCCTGCCCGGAATGCGGCGGCAAACGCCTGCGCAAAGAAGCCCTCGGAGTGACAATTGCCGATAAAAATATTATTGATGTCACCGAGTATCCGGTTGATCAGCTCTTGAGCTGGATCAACCTGCTTGAATCATCCAAAGACACGCCGCTAAACACACGTGATCAGGCAATCGCAGACCGCATTTTGCGTGAGATCAATGCCCGCCTGTCGTTTTTGACTGACGTCGGGCTCGATTATTTGACACTGGAAAGGTCCGCCTCCACCCTCAGCGGCGGCGAAGCCCAGCGCATTCGCCTGGCGACCCAAATTGGATCCAAACTGATGGGAGTTTTGTACGTGCTGGATGAGCCTTCCATTGGTCTGCATCCGCGTGATAACGACAAATTGCTGGATACCCTCAAAGGTCTGCGTGACCTGGGCAACACGGTTCTGGTGGTTGAGCACGATGAAGAGACTATGCGCAACGCTGATTGGATCGTCGATCTGGGTCCTGGCGCTGGTGAGTATGGTGGCTGGTTGGTTGCCGAAGGAACGCCCGAGGATATCGAAGCCGAGCCCGCGTCAGTGACCGGCGATTACCTTTCTGGCAGAAAGATGGTGCCTCTGCCGGAAGCACGCCGCCAAGGCAGTGGCAATTTCCTGAAGATCAAGGGCGCTTCTGAAAACAACCTGAAAAACATCGATGTCGACATCCCCCTGGGCAAGCTGGTGTGCATTACCGGCGTGTCCGGCTCGGGCAAGTCGACACTGCTGGTGGAAATCCTCTACAACGCGCTGGCGCGTAAGCTGATGCGTGCCCACACCAACCCGGGCAAGCACGACAGTATCGAAGGCACCCAGCACCTGGATAAGATCATCAATATAGATCAGTCACCCATCGGGCGCACGCCGCGCTCCAACCCTGCCACGTACACCGGGCTCTTCGACAGCATCCGCGATCTTTTTACTGAGCTGCCTGAATCCAAGATCCGCGGTTACCAAAAAGGGCGCTTCTCGTTCAACGTCAAGGGCGGGCGCTGTGAAGCCTGTATGGGCGAAGGACAATTGAAGATCGAGATGCAGTTTTTACCCGATGTCTACGTGCCCTGCGAAGTTTGCCGCGGCACACGCTATAACCACGAGACCTTGCAAGTGCGCTTCAAAGACAAGAACATTGCTGATGTTTTGGACATGACTGTGGAAACCGCGATTGAATTTTTTGACGCGTTTCCGAAGATCAAACGCCGCCTGCAGACCTTGAACGATGTCGGTCTGGGCTATATTCGGCTCGGTCAGCCTGCACCCACACTTTCGGGTGGTGAGGCGCAGCGTGTGAAGCTTTCCAAAGAGCTGTCGCGCATTGCCACAGGGAGAACTTTGTATGTTTTGGATGAGCCTTCAGTCGGGCTGCATGCTGCTGATGTGCATAAGTTGATCGAGGTGTTGCAGGAGCTGGTGGACAGCGGCAACACTGTGCTGATCATTGAGCATAATATGGACATCATCAAAGTAGCAGACTGGATCATCGATCTGGGACCCGATGGCGGGCTGAACGGTGGTGAAGTGATCGCCCAGGGCACTCCCGAGCAGGTTTGCGAGAATCCAAGAAGCTATACCGGGCAATATCTGAAAAAGTATCTGCAGGAGCATCACCAGGTTCCCCTGTAAGCATATGCCGACGTTCACGAGACAATGTTTCGTAGGGCGGAATGAGGTGGGCGAGGTAGAGTTTGTACTAAGCAATATTAACACCTCACTCCGCCGTAGGGCTACCATTTTCTTGATTACCAACGTGATGGTTGCAGTGGTGCGAAGCATGAAACCGTAGGGCGAGATTGAGGACTTTTGAACCCCAGTGGAAATTCAGGTTAATCCGTCCTCAATCCGCCGTAGTGCAACCATCTTTTCGATTACCAACGTGATGGTTGCAATGGTGCGAAGCATGAAACCGTAGGGCGAGATTGAGGACTTTTGAACCCCGGTGGAAATTCAGGTTAATCCGTCCTCACTCCGCCGTAGGGCTACCATTTTTTCGATTACCAACCATTGGCGGATTGAAAACACATAACGACTCGTCAGGACAAGACTCGAGGTGTTTTCACTCTCGCCCTACAGGGCTTCTCCGGATGCTTTCATATACGCCTGCTGCGTTACTTCACCTCGCTCTACGGGATACCATTTCCAACTCACTTTATGGTACGATTTACTCCATCAAACTCATCGGAAGTGACTATGTTTAGAACTCGTTTTGCCCCCAGCCCCACAGGCTATATGCACATCGGAAACTTACGCACCGCGCTGTACGCCTACCTGATCGCCAAAGGCGCAGGCGGCACCTTCATCCTGCGCATCGAAGATACAGACCAAAACCGCAACGTGCCGGAATCGGTCCAGGCAATCTATAACGGTTTAAAACTTGCTGGCATCGAGTACGACGAAGGACCCGACAAAGACGGGGGTTACGGACCTTACGTCCAAAGCCAGCGCCTGCCAATCTACAAAGAATACGCCCTCAAATTGATCGAGAGCGGCGATGCTTACTATTGTTTTGACCAGAAGGAAGACAAGCCAGCCTTGGAAGACACTGGTGAACGTGTGCAAGGCTATCGAGATCCCTGCCGTAATCTGAGTGCTGAAGAAGTGCGGGCGAAGTTGGTTGAGGGGATAAAGCCTGTCATCCGCCAGCGCATTCCTGACCCAGGCGTAAGCAGCTTTTTTGACCATGTGTACGGTGAGATCACCATCGACCACGACCAGCTGGATGACCAGGTGCTCCTGAAATCGGACGGTTTTCCGACTTACAATTTTGCCAACGTGGTCGACGACCACCTGATGGCAATCACTCACGTAGTCCGCGGGCAGGAATATCTGACCTCGACACCGAAATACAACCTGCTCTACCAGGCATTTGGCTGGGAGCGCCCAGAATACATTCACCTGCCCCACATTATCAAAGAAGACGGCAGCAAATTAAGCAAGCGCAAGGGCGATCCTTCGTTTGAAGATTTGGTACGCATGGGCTATTTGCCGGAAGCGGTGGTTAATTATGTTGCCCTGCTTGGCTGGAACCCGGGCGACGAGCGCGAGTTTTTCCTGCTGCCCAACCTTGTTGAAGCCTTCGACTTGAACCGCATCAACAAATCGAATGCCGCCTTTTCGTTTGACAAGCTGCGCTGGCTGAACGGTGAGCACATCCGCTCCTTGAGCCCCCAGGAGTTTCACAAGCGCGTTCTGCCTTTTTACCCGGCTGGTTTTGACCGCTTTGACCTGGAGCAGCTCAGCACACTAATCCAGGTGCGTACCGAGAATCTGGCAGATATCCCCGCTTTGGTGGGTTTCTTCGCGGAATTGCCTTCTTATGAGGTCGGTCTCTTTGAGCATCCAAAGTCAAAATCGACAATGGAAACCTCCAAATTGGTTCTGCAGCTGGTCTTACCACTTTTTGAGGCGATGGAAGAGTGGACCAATGACAGCCTTTTCGATTGTCTGAAAGCTTTTTCTAAAGAGCAGGGACTGAAGGTGGGCACAGTCATGTGGCCCATCAGAACCGCATTGTCAGGGCAGGAAACCTCCCCCGGCGGTGCCACAGAATTGGCAGCGATTTTGGGCAAAGAGGAAACGTTGCGAAGAGTTGCATTGGGGTTGGAGATATTGGGTTAATCGAAAGTGACACGACAAGAAGAGGACTCTGAAAGTATCATGCGCAAATTCCGTTAAGATCCTTCGTTCCTCAGGATGACAAGACCGCGCAAATGCCGTTAAGACCTTCGTCCAGCGGTAGTGTTGCATATTTTGTGTAAACCCGTTTTTCACTCTTGATTCTCACAATGGTATTTGGACACGCTCACCAAAGAAAATGACCAGCTGTGCCAGGATGTCCCGCCAGTGAGGGATGGGCATGCTCCATTTTTTCTCAACCTGCATTGTCACCAAGTATAACTGTTTCAGCAGAGCATCATCACTGACAAAAGCCGCTTTGGTTTTGGTTGCCTTCCGTAACTGCCGGTTGAAGTTTTCCAGGGCGTTGGTGGTGTAAATGATCCGCCGCAGCGTATCCGGATATTTGAACATGGTGGACAGCTCTCCCCAGTTGACCCGCCAGGATTTGATCGCCAGCGGATATTTGCTGCCCCATTCAGCCTCAAATTCATCCAGTGCCAACAGAGCCGCTTCTTCACTGACTGCCTTGTAAACCGGCTTCAATCCCGCCGTGAAAGCCTTCAAATCCTTGTAGGACACATACCGTGTGGAACTGCGGATTTGGTGCAGGATACAACGCTGGATCTCTGTCCTGGGGTAGACTGCCTCAATCGCTTCCTTGAATCCGCTCGATCCATCCACCGAGACGATCAGGATGTCTTCAAGTCCCCGGTTCTTCAATCCATTCAAGACGCCCAGCCAGTATTTGGCGCTCTCGCTTTCCCCAACCCATAAGCCCAAAACCTCTTTCATGCCCTCGAGATTGGTGCCGATCGCAATGTAAACCGCCTTCTTCACCACCAAACCCTCTTCCCTGACTTTGTAGAAGATGGCATCCAGCACCACATGCGCGTAACAGCTTTCCAGCGGCCGGTTTTGCCATTCCCGGATCAGGGGCAATATCTTGTCGGTGATCCGCGATACCCGGGTCGCATCCACTTCGATCCCATACAGCTCTTGCATCGTGCGTTCTATCTCTCGCGTACTAGTCCCCTGCGAATACAGAAAGAGGATCTTGTCTTCGATTGCCGAGATGTCCATCTGCCCTTTTTTGACGATCTGTGGCTGATATTCTCCCTCTCTGTCACGCGG
>DHCY01000036.1:97305-97833 GCA_002399085.1 Anaerolineaceae bacterium UBA4890 | reverse complement strand
GAAGGATGCCTTCAATGATATCCGTCAGGAATACTCCCAGATGTTACGCAACCAGCTGGCGAAAGGAAACAACGGTCTGATCAAAAACAAATATCTGGTCTTTGGCATCGAAGCGAATGATTACCGCACTGCCAAAACACGTCTGGAACGGATTGAACTGGATATATTCAGCCATTTGAGAGGGCTGGGTGCCATCGCTCAATCCCTGAATAGCGCTGAACGGTTGCACGTGATGCATGATCTGTTGAATGAGAGCCAGCACAAATTTCACTTCGACTGGAAACGCCTCAAAGAGAGCGGTCTGGCAACCAAGGACTTTATCGCTCCCAGTGGTTTTGATTTCACTCCCACCGGCAGTTTTGGCATGGGTCGCAAACAGGCTCAGGTCTCCTATCTGCAAATCCTGGCGCCGGAACTCTCTGATGAATTGCTCAAGAACTTCCTGATTCTGGAAAGTGATCTGGCGGTGACACTGCACATCCAAAGCATCGAACAGACCGCGGCGATCAAGATGATCAAACGCAAAAT
>DHCY01000036.1:56037-96942 GCA_002399085.1 Anaerolineaceae bacterium UBA4890 | reverse complement strand
GAAAACGACTACTATCAAACCGCTGGCATCGCTCAATCGGCGAACTGCAATCTGCGACCTCTGGACTACCAGCAGGAGCGCGGTCTGGCAGCCATGCTGCCACTGGGGATCAACCCGGTTCCCATCGAAAGAGCTTTGACCACTTCCGCCACAGCGATATTTGTGCCCTTCACCACGCAGGAACTCTTTCAACCCGCCCCTGCCCTTTACTATGGCTTGAACGCCCTCTCCAACAACCTGCTGATGGCAGACCGGCGCAAGCTCAAGACGCCCAACGGTCTGATCATCGGCACGCCTGGTTCCGGCAAGTCCTTTGCCGCCAAACGCGAGATCACCAACGCCTTTCTGGTGACGGAAGACGAGATCATCATCACCGACCCCGAGAGTGAGTACGCGCCGCTGGTGAGCGCGCTGCAAGGCGAGGTGGTCAAGATCGCGATCAACTCCAATCAGTACATCAATCCTTTGGATTTGAACCTCGACTACAGCGAAGAGGAAGACCCGGTCGCGCTCAAGATGGATTTCATCTTCTCCTTCATCGAGCTGGCAGCAGGTCGCAAAAGCGGTCTCAAACCGGAAGAAAAGTCGGTGCTTGACCGCTGTATTCAACTGATCTATCAAAAATATCTGCAGGATCCCATTCCGGAAAACCTACCCATCCTGGAAGACCTTTACGCGCGTCTGCTGGAAATGAGCGAACCGGATGCAAAATATCTGGCAACGGTGCTTGAGATTTACGTCAAAGGTTCCTACAAGGTCTTCAACCACCGGACCAATGTAGACACCCAGAACCGCCTGATTTGTTTTGACATCCGCGAACTGGGAAAGCAGCTCAAGAAACTGGGCATGCTGGTGATTCAGGATCAGGTCTGGAACCGGGTTACCCGCAACCGGGCAGCCAGGAAGACCACCTGGTTTTATCAGGATGAGTTTCACCTGATGCTGCGGGAAGAGCAAACCGCGGCATATTCCGTGGAGATATGGAAACGCTTCCGCAAATGGGGTGGCATACCAACCGCCATTACCCAAAATGTGAAAGACCTTCTGGCTTCCAGAGAGATTGAGAATATTCTCGATAACTCGGATTTCATCTATATGCTCAATCAGGCCAGTGGCGATCAGGAGATTCTCGCCAAGCACCTCAACATTTCCAAAGATCAACTGTCCTATGTCACCCACAGCGGGGAAGGTCAGGGCTTGCTCTTTTATGGCAATACCATCATTCCCTTCACCGATCACTTCCCCAGAGATACGAAACTCTATCAGATCATGACGACCAAACCGGATGAGGTTTAGGAAGGAGGTCATATGTCCGGAAAATCAAGACTCAGAGAAAAAGCCACCCATCACTATCAGGGTGATGACCCATTGCTTGAGAAAAACATAGAGCAAACAGAAAGTGCAGCCTCTGCAAAGCTTCCCTCAGAAGCCATGGACCCAACACGCCAGACCGATGCGATGGGCGGTATTTCAAAAGAATCCCTTACATCGATGGCTTCTGCCGAAGAAATGAGCAGGAAACCGAAGAAAAAAATAAAAAGCGTTTACCGCAAACTCAGCAAGGGTTTTGTCGCCGATTCATCCAAAGCCCTTACACCTCAGCTTCAGCCGCAAAAAGAATCTCAGCCCAGGATCTCCGCTTTGCGCTTCGAAAGCGCTCAGGCTAAACCGGCTTCGGCTTTGAGCTTTGAACAGCCAGGAAGGGAGAAAAGGCAAGGACCATTCAGAAACGTTCTGCGTCTGCCCAGCCCCTGGCAACCCTCCCGTCAGGCCAATGACGAAAAAGAAGCTGCTGATAATAACGCCAGCCGGGATGCCCTCCAGGCAGCGCAAAATCATCTTCGGGTTCCCCGGGCGCGACCCATCGCAAGAGCCATTCAGCACCAGGAAGCCTTACAGCTACGTTCTTTACGCCAACGCGCGGATCGCTTTGCCACAGAGCAGGTCAAAAAACAATCCGGCAAGAACCTTGTTTCCCGTTACATTCAGAAACAACGCATCAAACGGGAGTACATACGTGCCTACCGTGCCTCCGCAGGATTTCAACGGACTGCTGTCCAACAAAAGGCAGCCCAACGGGGCTTGAAAAAGTTTATCGGCAAAGTTACCCAAACCTTCAAAAGCCGCGCCGCGCTCTACGGGGCGCTTGTCCTGGTGCTCTTGCTCCTGGTCGGTTCCATCGCTTCCTTCGCTGTTTCTGCTACAACCGTTATGGGGGGCAATATTATCGCTGGTCTGGGAGAAAGCCTGCGTGGCTCCGAAGGAATGGTTGAGGTTGCCCGTTCCCAACTTGGTCAGATAGGTGGCGAGCCCTACTGGTCCTGGTATGGTTTTCCTTCCCGGGTGGAATGGTGTGCCATCTTTGTTTCCTGGGTTGCCGATCAGGTCGGTCTGATCTCTGAAGGTTTATTCCCCAAATTTGCCGGATGCAGCATCGGTGAAGACTGGTTCAGATCCAACAACCTCTGGCAGGACGGGGGCTATTGCCCCGCTCCCGGAGAAATCATTTTTTACGACTGGGATGGAGATGCTTTTCCTGATCATGTCGGTATTGTCGAAAGCTGTGATGGTGGCACGGTCTATACGATTGAAGGCAATTGGGCCGATAGCGTCCACACTGACAGCTTTCCCGTCAACAGTCCCTATATCCGCGGGTATGGAAGCCCGGGTACAAACGAATAAAGGAGAAAACCATGAACTTAGTCCAAATCAGAAATGAAAAAGCCAAAACAGAAGCCCGTCTTCAGGCTTTGCAGGAAAAGCTGAAGGCACTCAATGAAAAAGAAACCGAAATGGAAAACAGCGAAATCCTCAGGACTGTTCGCGCTCTGCAACTCAGACCATCCGAATTGGATGCCTTGTTGAAACGCCTGAAGCAGAACCCTTTTCAGAACCTTGAGGATGTGAACGAATGGATTCCGGAAAGTGAGCTGGAAGACGATGAAGACTAAGCCCAAAACTCTTATGTTGTTGCTTTTGATCACCATCAGTTTCCTTTCTGCCAAACCGGCTCATGCGGCATCCCTGTCAGATGAAGGCAGGATCAACCCTGCTCCTCCTACGGATGCCAAAGGCAGTCTGATCAGCGATATGCCACCTGGAACTGCCATGCTGTGTGACTACAGTCTGGTGAGCTTCCCGATGAGCAGTGGGGCAACGCCTGTCCCATCTGAAGAACCCACAGCAGAAGCGACTCCCAGACCACCCACTGACACCTATTTAGAGCCGCCCCAGCTTATCACTGCCCAAGCTCCGGAAAAGGAGTTCTTTGTAATCAAGACGCGAAACGACAAGATCTTTTACCTGATCATTGACCGCAGCAAGATGAGCGAGAACGTTTATCTGGTGACCGAGGTGGATGAGGAGGATTTGCTCAATTTCGTCCAGGCGACCGACTCACCTTCTCTTTTGCCTTTTCTCCAGCCTTCCAGGCCAACCGCAACGCCTCAACCCACACCTGAACCGTCCAATGACAAACCACCTCAGCAATCCACTTTCTCCCTGCCCATCAACAGTGGCATGGCCATTGCTGGAGCGCTCTTATTGTTGCTGGCAGGCGGGGCGCTTTTTTACTGGAAGGTGATCAAACCCAAAGAACACACGCCAAGTGAAGGGGACTTTTTTGAGGACGATTTCCTCGAAAAAAGCACTACGGATGATAACGAAGATGATGAATAAGGAGGATTCAATGAAAGTCAAAGAACTGATTTTCAGCCTGACTGGCGTTGCCGTGAACACGGATAACCTGGCGGATCTCAAAGCCCATCCGCGGGACTATACCGAAAGCGATGAAGAGGCCGCGCTTTTAGCTGAACTCTTCTTCGTGCTTGAACAAACAGAGGAAAGTGAGGAGCTGCCATGAACCAGGCTGAAGAAAGTCGTTATATTACAGCCTATGCCCGCATTATTGGCGTGCAGGAGGCCAGGGTTACAGAATATGCCCAGCGCAAGGGACTCGCCGCGCTGGTGGATAATGCCTATCAACTGCTTGAAACCCCTGAACAACAAGCCAAACACAAGGCCTTTCTTGAGCTCTACCGCATGAGCAGTTCGCTTACCCGGGAAAATCCAATTCTCAGTTCGCCCTCTGCCGCGGCAGGTTACATGCACACGGTCATCGATCAGGTGCACGACAAGGAGTCACTGGTGGTGGCTTTTCTCAACACCAAGAACCGGGTCATCGACTATGAGCAGGTCTCTATCGGGACAATCAACAGTTCCGTCATTCACCCCAGGGAAATCTTTCGCAACGCGATCCTCAACAAAGCGGTATCCGTGCTGATCTGTCACAACCATCCTTCCGGGGAACTGACCCCCAGCGATGAAGACCTGGCAGCGACCAAAGCGCTCAAAGAAGCCGGTGAAATGTTGGGGATTCCCGTAGTGGATCACATCATCATTACGGGTCTCAACCGGGACGCGGTATATTCCTTCCGTGCCCATGGTGTATTGGAACAGAATGTGCATTATGATGCCGGGCTCAGTCTGGCTGAAAAGAAAGCGACCGCCAGGGACAAGGACAAAGCCCTGGATGAGATTACCGCCAAACTGGAAGAAGGCATCAAAGAGATTTTCAGCAGCGGCAAGTATGCCGATTACCTCAAGGTGATGTCGCGCTTCCATCGCTACAGTCTCAACAACACGCTCCTGATCGCGTTACAAAATCCTGAAGCCTCACTGGTTGCCGGGTATCATGCCTGGCAAAAGCGCTTTGAGCGTCAGGTGCTCAAAGGCGAGAAAGCCATTCGCATCATTGCGCCTGTGGAAGAAAAACGCCTGGTGGAAAAAGAAAAGATCGATCCTCAGACAAAGAAGCCTGTCCTGGACAGCCTGGGCAATCCCGTCATCGAAGAACAGGAGGTGACAGTCAAACGTTTCAGGGTGGTACCGGTCTTCGATGTCTCCCAAACCGAAGGCAAGGAGCTGCCCACGCTGGCCAAAGAGCTTCAGGGCAGCGTGCGCGATTATGACCTTATGTTTGAAGCCCTGCAAGCAGTCTCCCCTGTCCCAATTGAGTTCAAGGCAATGAAAGCTGGCAAGGATGGCTATTACCACCTCAAGGACAAGAAAATCGCTATCCGCCAGGGCATGAGCGAAATACAGACCATGGCAACAGCCATTCACGAGATCTCCCATGCCAAGCTGCATGATCGTGATCCCCAGCCACGCGATAGCATAGGAAAAGGGAAGGATCAGCGCACGCAGGAGGTTGAAGCGGAAAGCATTGCTTATGCTGTTTGCCAGTATTATGGCATTGAAACAGCGGACAACAGTTTTGGCTACCTGGCAGGCTGGAGCAGCGACAAAGACCTGACGGAACTGAAAGCTTCTCTTCAAACCATCCGTGATACCGCCTCCGATTTGATTACTTCGATTGATGGAAAGATCCAGAGCCTGAAGCAGGCGCTGGAAGTTGAAGCGCCCAAAACTCGCACAGAGGCGGTGAAAGCTGTCAAAGGGAAGGTGGCTGCCCTGGCAGAATCCTTGGATTCTTACGCCTTTGAGCCATTGCCTGAAAGTGCGCTGGCATTTGATGACCGCCAGCTGGAACAAACCGGGACCTTACGCCCATGGCTGGAAATGCTTGTCCTTGAAGATCGCAGCCCCTATACCACCCAGGCCAGCAAGCTTCTGCAGCAGATTGATCTGATCCAGGAACCATCTGCCAGCTTTTTACTGGAAAACGGCGAAATATTATCTCTCTTGCGTGAAGGTGATCAGGTTCATTACACCCTGACAGACAGTCTCCAAAATCCAGTATCCGAAGGGCTCCTTAGCGAACCGGATCTGATGCTGGAGGCTGCCAAAGACCTTTCATTGAGTGAAGCTGGACGAGATGGGCTTACTGCCACTCTGCTTACGGCTGAAGCGATCGATCATTTGAACGCGCTGCGGGTCAGTGAGCCAATGGTTTCCTTCAGCCATTCGCAGCATGATCAAATCCCCGATGGATTGAGCATGCCCCTCTCGCAGGCCAACCGCCTGATGGAAAGGCTGGATCAACGTCAGGCGATCGACCGTCAAAAATCTGATTATGCTGGACCGCTCACTTACAGTACCGATTTTCGGGTAGAGTACATCAAGGAAGGGCTTCCAGCAGCCTATACCGGGAAACAGGAGATAGGTGCGGGCGATGGCAGTCTCTCCCATCATATGCAGCTGACCGTTCAGGAGGCTCTCTCAGATCGTTCCTGGCGCAATTACCTCAAAGAGATGGGTGAAACGCAGCTGCAAGCCGATCCCAATGCGTTGGGGAAGGTGCGCGATGAGCTCTTACCCTATTTCAATCAGCATCAAGCCCTGACCTTCCTCAAGGAACGCACAGAAGGCTACCAGGCAGGGCTTCCTAATGTTGCGGAGGAGAAACGCGAGGCATTATCCGCTTACTATGCGGATGTAACTGCTTACGTACAGGAAAGCAGACAGCAGATGAACCTCAGCCAAAACCCGCAGACCCTTGATTTTCCACAACTGGATCAGTATCTGAACGCAAACCTGAAGCAGCGCGATCTGGATCTGGATGGCTCACCTGAGAGGGTGGATATCAATGATCAGGATAGCCGTGTACAGCTCAGCCATCATCTGGACAAAAGAGATGGGATACAAGAAAGGAATTCCATTAGGGAAAAGATGCGTGTTACGAAGTCAGTTAAACAAGAAAACCTAGCCAAAAAAGAAAGTTTTCAGGATGTGGAGATAACTTAAAGAATTTTTGCGTGGAATAACAAATAACAGCCTTCCGACCGTAGTCGGAAGGCTGTTATTTAATCTGCCGTAAAGTGTACGACTATCGGTCTTGTTAAACAAGTAATAATTATCAGAAAGGATAAAAAACGGTTCTCTGTTTCCAGCTATAATGAAGTAACACGTAGTTAACATCAGGTTTGGTATCCTGAGGTTAACGAGAGAGCAATGCGCATTCTGATTATAGAAGACGAAAATGACCTGGCTGAAGCGATCGCTATTACCTTGCGCGACTCGCTTTATGCAGTCGATATTGCCAATGATGGGCAAACTGGCTTGTTCAAAAGCATTGAAATTGATTATGACCTCATCATCCTCGATTTGAACTTACCTGGGATGGACGGTCTCCAAGTTTGTCAAGCAATCCGGGAGAAGAAACCGGATGTGTTTATCTTGATCCTAACTGCTAGAGCGGAAACCAACGATGTGATTTTAGGTCTGGATAGAGGAGCAGATGATTACCTGACCAAGCCTTTTCAAATGGGGGAATTGGAAGCAAGGCTACGGACACTGTTGAGACGTGATCTGCGCACCAGAGAGCCCATATTACAAGTAAGGGATATCCGCCTCGACCCTGCGACGCGTAAGGTTTGGCACAAAGACAAGTTAATAAGATTGAGTTTCAAGGAATTTGCCCTTTTACATTACTTGATGAGTCGACCTGGTGAGGTGGTCACTCAGACAGAGATCATAGATCATATTTGGGACGAAGAGGTTGACCTTTTTGCAGTTTCGGTCCGAGTTCATATCCACAACCTGCGAAAAAAGTTTCGCGACTCTGAAAACCCATATATTGAGACCCTGATCGGTCAGGGTTATCGATTAATCACTACGTTGGAAGATGAAAAAGATTGATGCCGATAATCCGAGCAAAAAGCCGAAACTCCAGACACAGCTAATGATCTGGACCTTGGGCTTGGTTCTCCTGCTTGGGCTCTTACAGGTACTGCTGATCAACCGCATGACCGTCGTAAATGTTCCTAAGACCATCCAAATGGAACTAATACGACCAACTTTACAAAGCCAGAGCTCAGCCCAAGTAGAACGTGAAGAGCCACCTTCAATGTCAGATGGGACTCATGAAATTGGGGAAGTCGTGCAAAGACAGATGTGGATAATCTCTGCGATATCTTTAATTGCCTTGCTGATCATCGGAACAATCGGCTCGTTCATCGTTAGTAACCATGTTTCCAGGCCAGTGGATCTGTTCAGTGAACAGATTGCTTCAATCAACGTAAACTCTTTAGAAAAACGGCTTATTCCCTCAGGAAAAGGTCATGAAATCGATCGAATGGCCTCCGAGATCAATAAAACCCTTGACCGTTTAGAACAGGCTTTTAGATCTCAGGAACAATTCGTTTTAGATGCAGCGCATGAGTTACGAACGCCTTTGAGCACCTTGCATGCCCAAGTCGAGATACTCCAAGCTAAGCAAAATAAAGGTGAGGGTGTCCCTGAGGCGATTCTCAGCGCTCAGGGAAAAAACTTGGTTCGAATGGAAGCGATCGTAGAAGATCTCTTATTATTAGCAAAGGGAAAACAGCAATTTCCTGAGGAATGCGTTGATCTCTCACAGTTAATTGGAGAGATTTGCTTGGATCTTCAATGGCTCGCCGAAAAGCATGAGGTGAAGCTGATGTACGAGGCAGGGGAAATCCAAGTCATTCAAGCAAATTCCATGATGATTGACCGATTAATCCGAAACCTTATAGTCAATGCGATTCAATACAACAAGCCTAATGGATTGGTAAAAATCAACCTTAAGCCAAAACCTGAGGCGTTGATCCTTAGTATTCAGGACTCAGGGATAGGCATCGTCCAAGAAGATTTGCCTCACATCTTTGATCGTTTTTATCGTGTAGATCCTTCCAGAAGCCGTCTAAGCGGTGGAACGGGCTTGGGGCTAGCGATCGTCCAACACATCGCCGAACTATATAAAGCAGAAATCACGGTTGAGTCTGAGGTAGCGAAAGGCAGTTGCTTCATCGTCAGTTTTCCAAAAACTGAGTAGTTGTTATTACACCCGCTTAACATTCAACTTGTTATCCTTCAGACAAACCTACTCAACAATGGAGGTAACAATGTTGAAACAAAAGAATCTAGTTTTAGTTGTCGCGATTCTCCTTATGGCTGGATTAGCAGTATCAGCCTGGACGTTCACTCACAAAAGCGGAGACGGTCTCGCGTGCCCACCTGGATTCACGCCTGCAGTTTTACTCGATCCGATTCAAGAGGGAGAAAACAATTCCAAGGTTGTCTCCGAAACCTGTATCGAAACCAGTGAAGAGGTGTCTGTCGAATTTTTGGAACCCGTTGATCCTGCAACTTATAAAATGATTGAACCTGGCGATCTCGTCACGGAAACCAATGAAACCATTATGGGCCCTAGTGAAGCCGCAGGTTACCGCTGTGTTGTTCTTCTGGAACCTATTGCCGACGGTGCGACTGAATCGAAAATCATCGATGAGGTTTGTTCAGACAAGCGGATTACAGAGCTAGGTGGCATTGAACTGAACAGTGCCTATCTTATTGCAAAGTTTTATGATCGAACGAACTATAGTTCGTTGTTGAAGGAGTACTACGGAAGCATTCCATGTTCTTCCGGGGTCAGTTATGGAAGAAACGATCTTGCAGATGATGGTTTTGATAATCGTTATGAGTCTGGTTCTGCCTACTCGAGTTGTAACTTGATTGAGGTCTTTGACTTTATCAATCACACCGGTCCAACTTATGCCTGCGGTGCGAATTGCTCGACTTTCTATGCTCTAAATAACGCAGTAAGCTCTTGGAGGGTTAAGAATTAATTTTCTGGAAGATGTTTCAGGGGCTGGTAGACATTACCAGCCCCTGCATTTTATAGATTGGAGGATTTACTTTCTTCGCCCGGTCTTTACCCGTTTTGGAGAATACATCGGGCGAAAGTATTTATTCTTGTACTCTATAAACAACTTCCGCTAACTGGTTTCGTATCGTGAAGGAAAACGCGAGGCATTATCGGCTTACTATGCGGATGTGACTGCTTATGTGCGGGAGAGCAGACAGCAGATGAACCTCAGCCAGAACCCACAGACCCTTGATTTTCCACAACTGGATCAATATCTGAACGAAAATCTGAAAGAGCGCGATCTGGACCTGGATGGCTCACCGGAGCGGGTGGATATCGATGATCAGGATAGCCGTGTGCAGCTCACCCATCATATCGATAGTCGTGATGGTGTCGAGCAGAAAACATCCATACGTGAGCGACTGCGCTTAGCAAAGTCAGAGGCACATCAAAACCAGAATGAGGAACAGAATGGTGTGGAAAGGGAGTTTATCTAAAAATCGCGTTTTACAATTGAGGGAGAAAAGCCTTTTATTCGCATAAAGGAATAACAGCTGTGTAATTTCTATCGGCTGTGCACAATCTCAGGATTTCAAAATTTCGACCACAAAATTAGACGCCCGGGTACTCATCTTGGGCGTTTTTATATAGTCAGCTATGCTATAATAATCTGAAGTAACTGCGATTATAAATATTATTTGGGATGGTGTAATGAACACTGATTTTTTGACAGCAGAGGAAGTAGCAGATTATTTAAGACTCCCTTTATCAACGGTTTATAAACTTCTCCAAGATAAACGGTTGCCTGGTTTTAAGGTTGGCAAGCATTGGCGATTTCGCCGAGAAACATTTCAAGAATGGATTGACCAACAAGAAAACGAGGCTTTTTTGAAAAAAGATGAAAACCCAAATGATTGATTTAATCATGTAAAAGACACTTTTCGCAATACAAAAATAAAAGATTAATGTACAAATGACAAATTTCAAAACTCTATTTAGCCCTCTTCGTTACCCCGGGTCAAAACGTGGTTTAGTAGATTACATTAATCAAGTGCTTGAAATTAATAACCTGAGACCCTCACTCTATATTGAACCGTTCATTGGTGGTGGTAGCGTAGCGATAAATTTACTTAACCGAAATTTAGTCGACAAAGTATTACTGATCGACCTTGACCCCTGGATCACAAGTTTTTGGCAGACGTTATTTTTCGACACACAGTGGTTGGTTAATCAAATTGAAACAATGCATGTGTCTCTGGAGAATTGGTATACGTATAAGAACGCAAATCCCACTTCAATTCGCGATCAAGCTTTGACTTGCTTCTATCTAAATCGCACGAGTTTTTCTGGAATTCTAGAAGGGCGAGCGGGTCCAATCGGTGGTAAACAGCAGAAATCAAAATATTCGATTGATTGTCGGTTTACTGAAACTACACGTAAAGCGATAATTCAACGAATCGAGAAAATTTCACAATTTCGAAGCTATATCTATGGGATTTGGAATTGTTGTTGGGGTGACGCGGTGCGGAGAATTCGTTCAGAGAAGGAAAATGGTAAACTGCCAACTTCAAACTTGTTTTATTACCTTGACCCGCCTTTTTTTGAGGAAGCTGATGCATTGTATCGCTTCTACTTCCTTGATGCGGATCATATGGCATTAAGAGACTTCTTAATCTCGCTTGAAGATAAATGGCTTCTTAGTTACGATTCGGCATCCCAGGTCGAATCTTTATATGGGGATGTTTTGAAAAAAAGAACAAATGGCACCAAGCATCATGATATTGAGCTTCTATATTCTGTTGCTAAAATTTCTAAAAGAAAAAAAGGCAAAGAAGTAATCATTTCTAATCTTGAAAGACTACCCTCTCCACTAATTCTCGATTCTAACGGAAAGAATGAGGAAAAAAACCATGCTTAATGCGAATTTAATCTTGAAAAGCGACCCTTTGGCAAAACTGATCCAACCAGACAATTTTATAGGATGGACTTTTGCGATTGATTATGAGTACGCACTGGTAATGACAAATGATCTTTGGAAAGCGAGAGCACTGGGTGTTCCTCATAACTGCTTCCTTATAGCAACATCCATAGATCCAAATCATTTTTCACAAACCGCTGAAGAAGATAAGGAAATCATTTTATTGAGAGTTTTGGGTTCAACAAAACTTCCGCAGGATGACGATCTAGTTCGAACTAAAATCGACTTTTTTCAGCAAAGGACAAATGTTTTTGGAGATAATACGGAACGCGAGATTGATGACATTACTCAAAATCAGCTTCAGTTTGGTGGGCTTCGATGCCGCGTATTGGGAACTTTTTACACTTCGGATGGTGAGCTCTGGCTTGGGAGTGACATCGAATCTTTCGCGACGGCGTCTCGTATGAACGTTTACCGGCCACACGGAGATGCTCTCAATATAATTGTAAACTATGTGGATCCCATGCGAAAAAATGCGGCAAAAGAAGCAGCTCAACTGTTAGGATTGCCATCCGAGCCAACTCCTTTTCAGATTGGTACAGTGAGGTACACATCCACGGATAGATTACATCGCAAGAGCCAAAAAGCAGAAAAAGTCCCTGTCTTCGTACAACCGTCAGATTTTTTGGCACGTAGAACTGCTGTGCTTGGTATGACTCGCACAGGTAAGTCCAACATGATTAAACAAATGGTATCCGTGGTAAAGCGTGTTGCTGATAGTGGTGGCGTGAAAATCGGTCAGATTATATACGACATCAATGGTGAATATGCAAATGCCAATCAACAAGATCGAGGAGCTCTTGCAGACATCTACACAAACGACACGATTCGATATCGCACGATGGAAACGGTTGGGTTTGAAGAATTGCGAACAAATTTTTACGAACAGTTAAATGAAGGGTTCGGAATAATCCAACGTGAGCTTGAATCAGCAAACAGAGTAACAACTGACTACGTTCGAGCTTTTGTCAACTTAAGTCTTGATAAACCAGAGGAACATGAAAGAGGTGAGTTTTACCGTTGGCAACGTAATGTAGCTGCTTATAAGACTCTTCTATTCGTAGCTGGTTTTGAACCTCCTGCTAATCATAGAGTTAAGTTTAGTGTCAATCAAAATGTTCAAAGAGAAGTTGCAGCACATGCTCCAGATGAACTTTCCGACCCTAATCAGGGTATGACATTGGAACAAGCAAAACAATGGTTTACCGCTGCTCGTGCTGCTAATTTAAAAAATCCCCTACCGAGTTCAACGCGTGGAAACAACTGGGTAGATGATACATTATTAAATCTGCTTGACATGATTACCCAGAAAAGAGGTGAAAACAGCTACATATCAGGATATAGGATTCTGGTCGATGCAATACGATATCACTCTCCTCGAAGAACCCAAGATGTTGCTGAGGAAATTTATAGTCATCTTTCAGATGGGAAAATCGTAATTCTTGATCTATCCGTGGGCGATGCACGTATCCGTGAAAAGGTAAGCACCCAAATTGCATTAAAAATCTTTCAAAATTCAATGGGATTCTTTGTAAATGGAGAAACCCCACCCAACATTGTCGTTTATATAGAGGAAGCGCATAACTTAATAGGGAAAAAGATGGAACTGACCGAAACTTGGCCACGTCTCGCTAAAGAGGGCGCCAAGTACCGAATATCTTTAGTTTATGCAACGCAGGAAGTCTCATCAATGCATCCCAATATTCTGGCCAACACTGAAAATTGGTTTATTACACATCTTAACAACCTGCGTGAAATCAAAGAATTAGCTCAATTCTATGATTTTGATGATTTTAGTGAATCATTAATACGAGCTCAGGATGTTGGTTTTGCGAGAGTAAAAACACTGTCAGGGCCGTATGTTGTTCCAGTACAGATCGACAAATTTGCTCCTGAAGCAGAACTAAGACGATTATCCGCTTTAGGCACGGACTAAGAAGGTTAGTTAGGACGAATATGCCTTATCAAAACGAGTATGCAAATAAAACTTCGCATGTAGATATCCTCAACAATCCAGATATTAAACGTATGCTTGGGGAATGTGCTTTCTTGAAACCGCCCTCTGATACAGAAGCTTTACAGTTAGCAGGGCAATTTCTAGAACCTCCGAAGTCGAAGGATGAAAGTTTACCAGAGTTTGTTATTGCCATTGATGGCTCAAATTACGAGGTAAGCATTGACGACAAATTGCCAAGCACGAAATTTGGTTTTATTAAAGTTGGTGTTGTGCTCATATCGCTCAAGGAATTCGGTGACCTTAAAGTTGGAAATTTTGTTGATCCTTTTCGAGTCGCTGCACTAAAAAATAAGAACACGTCTTTATCTTTTTTCATTCCTAGTGCAAATATCAATTGGAAAGATCAAGGAAATGTTCGTGATAGTTTCCGAGCACTCTTTGACAAACAACTATATGACGAACGAACGCGTTTCAACCCGAAAGAACCCGCAACTAGTTTGCGTTCCACCCTTTTTGCTCTTGCCTCATTGCGTCCTGGAGAGTTAGGTACTGAAGATGAAGAAAAGCTGAAGATTCACAAATGCCCTAATTGTGGCCACGGCCCTATCACTGTCGAGGATATTCCAACACAGCAGTATTGCCCATCTTGCCACAAAGAAGTATATCCATCTGATTGTTTGCGCCTGTGGGAAGAGGTAAACGATTTTCAGTCAAATCAAGTTGTGATTTCAAGAATGATGATGATCCTCGAACACATCATCCCAGCTCACTACATACGTTATTTTTTGAAGGAATCTCCTCTACTACTGACAAATATGGCATTCTTTGTTGACGGGCCATTGGCTGTTTTTGGAAACGCAGCTTGGATTCACCGATCATTGATGATCTTTTTGGAAAAAGCGAGGCAAAGGTTGGCTCGCCTAAACGCTAGCCCGATTTTAATGATTGGTTTGCAAAAAACAGGACAAGTTATCGATTATATAGACCATGTAGATCGTTTTCTACCAAATAACAAAATTTATTGTATTGATGATGAATTTAGATATCGGTTCATGCTTGGCAATCGAGAGCCTTCAGGGAAAACCTTCGGCTACGAAACTTATTACGGTCAGGACTTTATATATAAAACAGCAAGTGGGAAGACTTTTAACTTTCTCATTCCATATCCGTATTCATCTAAAGACCTTACCCACTCTGATTTTAATTTCGAAAAAACAAAAATTGAAAACTATGAAAACTTGCCACGAGCAATTGCATTGATTAATAACCTCGAAAGCGACCTTTATAAAAATGCGGTCGTACCTATTGCCTTAGCGCATCGGTTTACTGCTATCAGTTTTGAACCTGGGGGAAGAGTCTTGGATGTGTTTGCACGACAAACCTTAGGGGGTCCCATCAATGGTTGATTTCAACTCACAAATCTCGATAATGGTTAAAAGTATGCTCAACCTTGAGACACTCTGGAAGTTGAGCAAATTTACGCCCAATGAGCAACAGCGTGATGCAATCTTGTATGTCGACGGACCACTTTGCATCACGGCAGGTCCTGGCTCCGGAAGAACAAGGGTGCTCCTATGTCGCACCTTAAACCTGATTGTTTTTCATGGTGTGAAACCTGAAGAGATTTTTCTTTCAACATTTACTGAGAAAGCAGCTCACCAACTTAAGGAAGGTCTTCGAGGCTTACTCGACTACGCAACTAACATTAATGGTCAACCCTATGATCTCTCCAAAATGTACATTGGCACGGTACACTCGCTTTGTCGTCGAATCTTAAACGACCGCAGAAAATTCCTCCAGGATTTCCATGTAAGCCCAACACCCAATTTGATGGATGAGCTTAGTCAGTATTTTCATGTCTCAAGAACGAAGACATGGCGAAAATTGGTAAGCGTTTTGAATCTGGATGAAGATACGGATCCGCATTTGATCATCAACTCCATCTTCGGTGTACAAAAAATGTCAAAGCATTCCGCAGTAACCAATTGTATTGCTTTTTTTAACCGATGTTCTGAAGAATGCATCGATCCTCTTGAGGCGATCTCAATGCTCAAAGCTTCGGATGATGAATTCGATACCTACCTTCAATCAAATTCTTTGGAAAAAGATGCTCTCGTTCAAGCATTCTCACTTTACAATGCTTACCGCGAATCACTTATCCAGTCAGAAAAGTTACGAAACACCGATTTTTCGTTACTTCAACAAGACGCGTATCGGGTTTTACTTGAGGGTGAAGATACGGGAAATGTTTTTAAACATGTCATTATCGACGAATATCAGGATACAAACACAATCCAGGAAAAGATATTCTTCCAACTTGCGAAAGGTCACAAACATATTTGTGTCGTCGGGGATGACGACCAAGCGCTTTATCGCTTTCGTGGTGCAACCGTAGAAAACTTCGTAGATTTTCCTTCACGTTGTCAAAAATATCTCAAAACCGAACCTAAACGCATCTCACTTTCAACTAACTATCGCTCACGCAAGAAAATTGTGGATTTCTATACAAACTTTATGACGTACGCGAATTGGAGAAGGAATTCCGGCGACGGTGGTTTTTATCGCTTCATGGACAAGGACATTCATGCAAATAAACCTGATGATGGGATTTCCATCGTTGCTAGTACACCAAGTTCTCCGGCAAATGTGTGTTCTGAGATTGCCCAACTTGTGAAGGATTTAATCGATCAAGGGAAAGTCGAAGATCCAAATCAAATCGCCTTTCTCTACCCAAGCCTTAAAGCGACTCATGTCGAAACGATGCGTAATGCTCTTGAAAGATTGGGATTAAGAGTCTACGCTCCAAGGGCTGGTAGATTTCTGGAAGTTGATGAATCGTACGATGTCTTCGGAGTGTTCGCCCTTATTTTTGGATTGCCCGAAATTCAAGGCGGCTGGGGAGGTGATTATGGTGAGTTCGGAGATTGGCTCAGACAAACGGAAATAAATGCCAAACAACTGCTCAAAGAGGATCCCGCCTTGAAGCAGTTTGTAGCAGATAAGCGTGCTGAAATAGAAACCGCTTGTAGTGATTCCCAGGCATTAATGAGAGTTGCGGACCGAGAAAATTGGTCTCTGACTGAACCGTATGACCTCAGACAAATGAAGCGAAAAGTCTACAGTGCTCCTGGTTTATCAGAAACTGGCAGAAAACTTCTCGGAAGCGCTTATCTTGATCGAACAGTCGAAAGACGCGCAACTGAAGGAAGACCTTTTCCGCTCGATTACATACTAAAACGTGTTACCTCACTGGATTGGAGTGTTCTCGATCTCTTCTACCGCCTTACCGGATTCACACATTTCAAAGCCATGTTCGACTTGGCTCAAAGTGGAGAAGACGAAGGCCCAATCTGTAACCTGAGCCTCATTACCCAATATCTTGCCCGATTTGTTGATGAGTTTTTGCCAGTTCTCACTGCTGACCTTCTTGTCGAAGGAGTCTTCCACAAGGTTTTTTATTTCTCGTTTTTATTCTCGATCTATCGCCTCGGAGAATCCGAATATGAAGATGCCGAAGATCCCTTTCCAAAAGGACGCATCCCTTTCTTAACCGTGCACCAATCCAAAGGTCTAGAATTCCCCGTGGTTGTATTAGGAAATCCACGCCGAAGGTTGCATCCAGCTGGATTCATCGAAAAAGCAATTTTCCCTTTCTGTGAGAACGAAAATAGCGAACCGCTTTCCCGTCAAGCAGAATTTGACTCCATGCGCATGTTTTATGTTGCTTTATCACGAGCCCAAAACTTGATGATCGTTGCGCATTATAAGGGAAGGGGACAATCTACTAACGAACCTTTTAAAACGCTTTTAGATGACAGTTTTCCACGCATCCCTGAGCTTGATTTAGTTACAGTACCAAGTTTCAGTTCAAAAGAAAACGATTTACCAAAGATGTACTCCTATACTGCTGATTATTTGACATACAAGAAATGCCCGAGACAGTATATGATTTTCCGGAAGTACGGGTTTGTTCCATCACGTGCTCAAACGATGTTCTTCGGCAGTCTGATTCACCGTACTCTCGAAGATTTACATCACGAGATTATTCGAAGAAGGGAGGAGGTAAGCAATGGAAGCTAACTGGAAGGATAATGAGATTCAGGACTTTATTCGCCAAGCCTATCAGCAGAATTTCGATCTCCTGCGTTTGGAATCCGGTATTTCGCTTACCCCTGAAGTCAAACGAGCTGGGTTACTACAAGTGCTCTTCTATTGGCAAAAAATGCGTGATGTGGCTCTTAATGTCTCAGAGACTGAAGTTCGGCTCAGCCTTCCGCAGCAGGAATCACCCAAAGAACGTGAGTTTGGCATCGAAGGTGTTGTCGATATCGTACGCGAGGGTGGTAAAACGATCATCTATGACATCAAGACTCACGATGGTGATTATGTCCGCTCTCATATCGACCAATACGAAGATCAACTCAACGTGTATGCTCATATCTGGAAGGAACTTCAAAAGCAGCCATTGGATGGTACTGCTGTAATCTGTACCGATTTTCCCGATGATGTCAAAGAAGCACTCACGAGTGGAAATGAAGCCCAGTTGGAACGTGCTCTCGACCGGTGGGATCCCTTGATCGAGATTGCCTTTGACCGCCGTAAAGTCAAAGACACGATCCATTCTTTTGGTGAAGTTGTAGACCAGATTGAAGACCGTGAATTTGAACCTCGCTCAGTGGAAGAGCTTCGTGGATCATACACAGACCGATCCAATGTGAGCTTTGGAACGCATGTCTGCCGTAACTGTGACGCTCGGTTTTCCTGTGCCGCGTATCGTGTGTATGTGCGCCATGGGCGTGGCAGGGCAGACCAAATCTTTGAAAATTATTACAACGACCTCGAAGTGGGCGAACCTCTCGAGGAATGGCGCACGACTGGATTGGATTCGGTCGGAGACGTAGAAGGTATGATTTAAGAATATTAAGAGTTAAAGGAGAACGCTCATGAATGACGAGACCCAGACCCCCTCAGCAGATGAGCTGCGAAAGCAAGGTAATTTTGAAGAGGCAATACCAGTCTATGAGGAAGCATACAGGAATAGTCCAAGCAGCTATTCTCTTCGATGGTTAATCTACTGTCATCGCAAGTTAGGAAATCTCGACAAGGCGACCGAGATTTCTCAATTCGCACTTAAAAAGTATCCTGAAGATTCTTACATCAAGAGCGAATTTGCCTGGGTCTCTTATGACCGTGATTTTAGAGCTGCCAGAGAAAGTGACGACTTTAATGCCTTTGTTCAGGTTGCCAACCAGGTGATCGCGATCGATCCCGAAAACAAATTAATTAATAAAGTCATTGGCACTGCAGTGATGACCGCTGGAAAGAAACAGAAAAATGTTAATTGGTCAACGGTCGCCCGTTTCGCAGTTCTTGTGGACCCGGATTCCCTTTCTGATACCAAACGCAAGTCAGAAGACGGCAAGTTTTATATGTCCGAAAAAGAACAGTGGTATGTTATAAGTTCAAAAGCCTTCCTTGAACTAGAATCTTTCGAAAAAGCCATTGAAGTTGCCCAAGCAGGGCTACATCACTTTTCAAACCAGATTGACCTCACTCGTACGATCGGGCTCGCCCAGTTTGCCATTGGTGACATTGAAGCTTCTGCAAAAACTCTCCGTCCGCTCCTCACGCATCCAAGAAAACAATGGTACATCTTTGGTGATCTGGCTGAGGTCGAGAGCAAGCTCGGGAATAAAAAAGAAGCGTACCGACTTTATTCCCAGGCGCTACTCGCGGGAAAGGAAGATCAGTTCAAAGTAAGCATCCTTGAGAATTTTGCCGCTCTTGCCATCGAGATGAAGAAGCTTGATGAAGCAGACCTGGCAATTACATTTTCCAAGGTAATTCGGGAAAATCAGGGATGGCCGATTCGCGCTTCTCTCACAGAGCTCGAATCACAACTGGATGAGGTTTACAAGGAGAGTGGTAGTTCAAGGAAAACCCTTCCCACGACCCAAAAAGAATTGGCGAAAACTTGCAGGCGGATTTGGGAAGAAGCGGTGACAGAAGATGTTGAGTTTAAACGAGGCAAAGTTGGCAATGTTTTTCCTGACAGCCCTTTCACTTTTATCTATCCTGATGACGGGAGTGAAAGAGTATATGCAAAGGTCAAGGACCTGCCACGCGACTGCCAGACACAAGGTGTTCTAGTCGAATTTGTACCCGAAAAGAGCTTCGATCACAAGAAGAAGAGGGAGTCAGTGAGGACTACAAGAGTGCGTAGAGCAAATTAAGTTTTTACTTTGGTTTATCATCTATGTTTGTCATTATTTTGGTGAGGAGAATCTTGAAGTCAGATGCAAATAGAAGACTATGAATTATCGATAGATGATCTATCGGATTTTGATTTCGAGTCAATAATAAACAACCTCGAAGATAAAAGTGGGTATTCACAATCATTCCTTTTCTTTTCTGAACAAAATCTATTGACTGAAGGGACAGTTGACTGGAAAATTTGTGGCTTGTTTGGCGCAATAACACAATTCAGCCTCAATCACGAGCAAACTGAAGAAGTTTTTATTCCGATGTTTGAGATGGCAGGGAAAAGGGGAATTCTGCCGCAAGATTTTTCGGAGAACCAATTAGCAATCTTCGCTCACTTCCTGCCAAAGCTGAAAAACCCATGCCTAAGAGCCCGAGTCGCGGATGTTCTCTGGACTCTGAAGCATGGACAAAAACCTTACCTCTACGCTCAAATTGCCATCGATGCATACTTTGCCCTTTGCGAAGAATTACTCAATTCAGGTGAAGACCAAGTTTATGTGATTGAATACGTTAAGCGCGGAATGGCAATCGTTTGGAATATCAACCATGCAGAAAGCCAAGCATTTCTAAAGAGAGTAGAGAATTGGCTCGATCTTCAGGGGTTGAAGAAGGTGGTGTACCATCGCCTGGTAAAGTTCTTGCTCAAGCAAAACCATCTGCCTGCTAAAAAACACCTTGAAACGATTGAAAGGCATTATTCGCAAAGTCTCTCTGATGAAGATTATTGGTCAACAGAACGGGTCTGTGATTTACTAATTCTTTGGTATGCAGTCGCAAAGGACGAAGAACTCAAAAAGAAATACTTGGTTAAAAAAGCGGAACTCTTTGTCTTGGTTGCCAAGCATAATCTTGAAGCAAACAATGCGATGGCAGCAGTCTCCTATTTCAAGGACGCGATTGATTTGTACCGGCAGATTGGTGGCTTCGAAAGCACGATTGCGCAATTAAGGCAGGAAATGATGGACAGTCAAGCGAGAGTTTCCAATGAGATGAAAGTCTTCTCATCAAGTTTGGATATCTCCGAATTTGTAGAGGCAACCACAGCTGCTATAAAAGGGAAGGATAAACGGACTGCCATACTGACACTAATAAGTTTTAGCCCGGGACCTTCGAAGGCGGTAATTAAAAATCAAGTTGAGAAAGAACAGTTTTCACTAACGGGTGTCATTGATCATGAGGTGCTTGATTCTAAAGGCCGCACCACGGCCAAGCGAGCTTCGTCAACGGATGAAGATCGTCGGGCTCAATCGCTTGAGGCGGATATGTTCTCAAGAGCCAATATCTACAGGGAAATGTACATTAGTGCTCAAATATGGCCTGCAATGCGACAACTCTCGCTCGAGCATATCATTTTAGAAAAAGACCTTGATTTTATTATCGAAGGGAATCCGATTATCCCAAGAGATCGGACCGCCTTATTTAGAAAAGGCTTTTTAGCTGGGTTCCGTTATGATTTTGTAACTGCAACACATATCCTTGTCCTCCAACTTGAGAACTCTTTTCGAGTACTGCTTAACAACAACGGCGTGATTACAACCGGATTATCTCAGGAAGGAATCGAAGAAGAGTTTGATTTGAACAGACTTTTGGAGATGAAGGAGCTCAAGAATATTTTTGGCGAAGACCTTATCTTCCACCTAAAGGGGCTGTTGACAAACCGCTTTGGCGTTAATCTTCGCAACCGTGTAGCCCACGGCTTGCTCTCATCTGAGGAATTTTTATCGACCGCTTGTCTTTATTTATGGTGGTTGGTCCTTAAAATTTGTACAATACCTTTCTTGCAGAGACTGCAAAATGAAAAAGAAGAGGTTTAATAATGCCTGTTACTAAACTCACACCCGAAAACAATAACTTATATATGCAGGAACGCATGGAGGCTTTGATGCAAGCCGTGCCGGAAGCGTTTGCCGATGGCAAGATCAACTGGGAAACGCTGCGCGAGCTGCTCGGCAAGGAGCTTGAAGAAGGTGGGCGCGAGGAATATTTTGGTCTCAACTGGCCTGGCAAACGTGAGGCACGCAGGCGGGCTGCGATTCCGAGCCAGGGAACACTCGTGCCGGTTTATGGCGATGGTGTGAATGAAGACATCACCGAGAACCTCTTTATCGAAGGCGATAATCTTGAAGTGCTCAAGCTTTTGCAAAAGAGCTATGCGGGCAAGATAAAGATGATTTACATTGACCCTCCCTATAACACCGGTAATGATTTTATCTACAATGACGACTTCACCGATCCTTTGGAGGCTTATTTGCGATATACCGGAGCTAAAGGCGAGGGCGGTGAACTTCTCACCACCAACACCCGTGCTGATGGTCGTTTTCATAGCAATTGGCTCAATATGATGTATCCACGCTTGATTCTTGCCAGGCAGCTATTACGAGAGGATGGAGTAATATTTATCAGCATAGATGATAATGAAGTGTCTCATTTGAAGCTTATGTGCGATGAAATTTTTGGTGATGATAATGTTGAGATGATGATTTGGCACAAAGTCGGTGATGATTCTGGAAGACTAAAAATTACTTACAGATTTAGAAGAGAACATGAATACATATTAGTTGCTTATAAGGACAAATCATTAGTAAATTTTTCTAAATTTCTTTCTGATCGAAACTATAAAAATGTGTATACAAATCCTGATAACGATCCCAGAGGACCTTACAAGCAAGGTATTATTTCTCATACGGAAGCAAAATCAAAAGCTACTGGTAAAAATTACTATACAGTTACAACACCTTCTGGAAAACAATATTCACGTCAATGGAGAGTTGCTGAAGACGAATTTAATAGATTAAAAGAAGATAATCGGATATATTTTGGAAAAATGGGTAATTCAGTTCCATCTTTGAAAGTTTTTATTAATGAACAGGGTGAAACAACTCCCATATCAATTTTGCAAAATTTCGGTACAGCAAAAACAGCTGGGTTAGCACTTCGAGAATTATTTGATGGTAAAGATGTTTTTGATTATCCTAAACCTGTCGAATTATTGTTTCATCTGATTAGAATAGCATCCTCGGAAAATGACATCATATTAGATTTTTTCGCTGGCTCTGGTACTTTAGGAGAGGCAGTAATCAAAGCTAATCTAGAAGATGAAGGTTCAAGAACCTTTATATTAATTCAAATGCTTGAACAAAAGAATAAAAATGTAGCTGGCGAAGAAACTGGCTTTCAAACAATATCAGAACTGAGTAAAGAAAGACTAAGGAGAGTAATTAATAAGACAATTAAAGAGGAACAGCAAAATCAAAAAAGTCTACCTTTTTTTGAAAACAGCAGATTTTTAAATCAATTGGGTTTCAAGTCATTCAAGTCAACTAAATCCAACATCAGATCTTGGATTCCAGAAGAAATTAATGCTGAAAAAACAATAGTAAGCCTTTTTGATGATTTTAGTGAATCGCTTGTTTCTAATTGGAAGAAGGAGGATCTTCTATCGGAGCTCCTTCTTCTTGAAGGTTTTCCACTTACAAGCACTATAACTTATCTCGAAGATTTCCGGGATAATGAGCTTTACAAAATCAGCGCGCCGGATTGGTGCACGCACGAGCTTTATATTTGCCTTGACGCAGAAATCCACAACAACACCATCAGGCACCTGGAAATGGCAGAGGATGACATCTTCATCTGTCTTGATTCTGCTCTAACCGACGAGCTCAAAGTTCGCATTCAAGACAAATTCAATGTACATGTAATTTAAAGGACGGTGAATGATGGAATACAATGTTTATTGTGATGAAAGTTGCCATTTACCAAATGACTCTTCAAATGTCATGGTGCTTGGTGCCATTTGGTTACCTAAAGAGCATGTAAGAAATATTTCGGAAAATATCCGGCACATCAAAGTTGAACATGGGCTTTCTCCAAAATTCGAAGTAAAGTGGGTAAAGGTTTCCTCTTCAAAGCTCGATTTTTATAGAAAGCTTCTAAACTTTTTCTTTGATCAGCCACTTCTTCGCTTTCGATCAGTTGTCATTACAGGAAAAAGCCATCTTAATCATGAGAAATTTCATCAAACGCATGACGACTGGTATTACAAAATGTATTTTCAGCTACTAGAACACTTGATTGGATTAAAGAACAAATACAACATTTACCTGGATATCAAGGATTCTCGAGGTGGTGAAAAAGTAAAAAAATTACATGAGATTCTTTGTAATATCGCATTGGATTTCGACAAAACAATCGTGAAGAAAATTCAGTTAGTGAGATCTCATGAGTCTGAACTTATTCAACTTGTCGATCTGCTCATCGGATTGCTGTCTTACCATTCAAGAGGCTTCAAAACCAGTAAAGCCAAGTTGGAACTGATCGACCTATTTAAGCGAAAATCAGGATATTCATTAACCAACTCAACACCGCTCAATGAAGCTAAAACCAATCTCTTTTTCTGGAGTCCACAATAATGTTGAAGCATCCCACCGAATCGTCGTTCCCACCCTGGTTACCTCCCATTGTGCCTTCTTCAAGCGTAAATTGGGAAAAACACCTCAATCTGCTTTTTAGATATTTTAAGAAGGAATTTATTGATTCTAAGCCCGAGTTCCGTGAATTAAACGTTTTGCTAAAAAAGTTTCCAGATCAAACAGACACTTTTCATCCTACTTTTTGGCACATAATATCTGAGGGTGTGGATGAAATAAACCGAATACCAGAAATTTCTCGTTGCGAGAGAATACGGTGGCCTCGGCCAATTATTGAACACGAAAATGAGCCCAATATGCTTGTTTGGGAAAACGTGAGAAGAGGGAACAAGAGTGTTTGTATTTACTTTGAAGAAATAGAATACCTTGTTGTTTTAGGAAAAAGAAAAGGATATTTAATCTTGACGACAGCTTATCCAATTGATTCTAATCATTCAAAATACAAATTGCTAAAGGAATACAAAGCATATCAACAAGAAAGCCATATAAAAAGCTAATGTCGCCTTAAAGACGACATGGAATGCTCCTTCTACACATGGCAGATGAGATATTAAGAGTGTACAACAATTAACAATAAAAATCAAGGTCCAATTTTTTGTGATGTGTGATGTTTTTTGTGATTCTAGTATTGAATAAGAGATAGTAACATGGTGGATGATAATAAAATCCAATTCAAGTTTGATCATAACCTCGACTTTCAAGCCGACGCCATTCGAGCCGTGGTGGATGTTTTTCAGGGCTTGCCCCGCTACGATTCGGCGTTCATGCTCGGTGATGGCATCGTGCCCAACTTGCCTGAGGGAGAGGCGCTCAGCGAGAGCTGGTTATTTGGCAACCTTTTGGCTGTGCAGGAAGCCAACAAGATCGACCAGGTCCAAGAACTGGATATGGATGATGGCATCGTGCTCGAAGGCGCAGGTTACGAAAACTGGCGTTATCCGAGTTTTACGGTTGAGATGGAAACAGGCACGGGAAAGACCTATGTTTATTTGCGCACAATTTACGAACTACGTAAACACTATGGCTTTCGTAAGTTTATTATCGTCGTGCCCAGTGTGGCGATTTATGAAGGCGTGATAAAAAGTTTTGAAGTCATGAAACGTCACTTTGCGTCACTTTACGGTAATGAAACGGTCAATCTCATTCGTTACGATGGCAGCAAACTGAGCACATTGCGCAATTTTGCCACCTCATCATTTGTTGAAGTGATGGTAATGACTATCCAGAGCTTCAATACTGCCCAGGGACGTTCTTCCAATACAATCTATCGCGCCTCAGAACAGCTTCCGGGTGAGCGCAAACCCTATGAATATATTCAGGAAACCCGACCGATTTTGATTTTGGACGAACCTCAAAACATGGGCAGTGATCTTTCAAAAGAAGCCTTGCGCACTTTGCATCCGCTCTTTGCCCTGCGTTACAGCGCCACCCACAAGGAAGTCTTTAACTTGGTTTACCGTCTTACACCATTTGACGCCTATCAACGCTCTCTGGTGAAGCGCATTCAAGTGGATGGTGTCTTTGAGCAGTTTAACCTCGATGCAGGGACGGTGATCCTGCGTGAGGTAAAGACCAAGCCGCTTCGTGCAGTCGTTCAAACAATGGGGATGTTTTTAGGGCAGGCTCGTTCTGTTGAGGTGGAACTCAAGCAGGGTGACAACCTTTTTCAAAAGACTCAACACCCCGACCATCAGCATGGCTATCGTGTGACGGAAATAAGCGCAAAAGCGAGCGATACTTTTGTGGATTTTGATGGACACGAACGCATTACGGATAAGGACATCTTCAGTTCCTCGAAACGCACGATCTTCCGTGTTCAGATTGAGCGAACCATTGAACGTCATATGCGAGTCCAAGAGGCGCTTAATGGGAGGGGCATTAAAGTTCTTTCGCTTTTCTTTATCGACCGTGTTGCCAACTACGTGAACGATGATGGTTTGATCAAACTTCTCTTTGATGAGGCTTTCGAAAAGATCAAAGAGCGTTTTCCCTATTTCAAGAATTGGCAGGCAGATGAGGTACGGAGAGGCTATTTCGCTCGCTCTAAACCTTCGAAAGGCGAGAGTGAGGGGTCTGCCCTAGATACCGATGGAAAAAACGCAAAGGAACGTGAAGCAGAAAAAGAAGCCTTCCAATTGATCATGCGAGAGAAGGAACGCCTGCTCTCATTTGACGAACCGGTGAGTTTTATTTTTGCTCATAGTGCCCTCAAGGAAGGTTGGGACAACCCCAACGTCTTCCAGATCTGCACGCTCAACCAGACTGTTTCAGAGATGAAAAAACGCCAGGAGATCGGGCGTGGCTTACGTCTTCCGGTGGACCAGGAAGGTGAGCGCATCATGGATGAGACGGTCAATATTCTCACGGTTGTGGCCAACGAGAGTTACGAAACTTACGCTTCCACCTTGCAGAACGAGTACCGTGAAGCGGGGTACGACAAGGTTCCGCCTAGAGTTAGCCGTGCTGACGACGGTACTGTTAAACGTAATCAGCGTGTATTTGACGATAAAAACTTTAGGGAATTCTGGCGAGAACTAACCCGAAAAACTTCTTATACGATTCACGTCGATTCTGAATCTTTGGTAAGAGAATGTATTGAAAGAATTCACAAAATTGACAAGCGAAAGATGAATCCACAGGTGGTAATTGAAACTGGAAGCTTTGTAATCACACGTTTTACAATCAAGTTGGAAAATGTGAAGGGTAAAAACGCACAACTTCGTATTAAAATCGAGACAACCGAAAGTGAAATTTTTCCAGTCGAATACTTGCAGCCGGTAAAAGAACCGGATGATCTTGCCACGATCCTTAAAGACCCACGGCTGAGAGGCTACCGGATTGTTGAGATTGTGGATGATGGAGCCTTCTCTTCCATCGTATTTGAAAACGATATTAGGTTGATACGGGGTGAAGAAACCTCCTTCGAGCGTGAAACTGGACAGAAACCTCTGCGCCGTACCGAGGAAAGCAAGATGGAAGTGAAGCCGATATTCAACCTGATTGACCGTGCAGCCAAAGCAACCGGAATCACCCGCAAGACAATCAATCAGATTTTTAAGGGGCTCTCAAATGAGTTCAAGGAATTCTTCCTCAAGAACCCGGAAGGTTTTGCCAATCTCTTTATCGACTCACTGCAAGAAACCTTTGCGGACCACATTGTTCAGAACCTCGACTTCAAATCGGAGCCTGGAAGTTTTCATGATTACGAATTGGATGCGATGTTCCCGCCCGTCAAGAATTTCCCTCAAAAAGAATTGGTTGAAGCTGGAGAGGCTGGTATTTACGATTGGGTACAAGTGGATTCAGACGTTGAAAGAAGGTTTGTCGAGACCTATCTTGCGGACAACGATCCCAAGGTCATCGGTTATTTTAAGTTTCCTCCAAGCTACAAAGTCAGTTTGCCAAAAATTATTGGCAATTACAACCCAGACTGGGGCATCTTGCGCATGGATGACGATAGAATCGTCCTTAAACTGATTCGGGAAACAAAGGGGCGGGAAGACACGAACCTTCTTCGCTTTGCGAACGAAGGTCGGAAGATTGATGCAGCAAGAAAGCACTTCTCAACGCTGGGTATGGATTATCGTGTGGTTACAGACACAAGCTATGATTGGTATGAACCGGATGGGATGAAAGCTGTCAGGGAACCTCGATCCCCTGATATTTATAAAGAATGATAGAAGGTTTTAGTGTTATTGTCCGATTTTGCTTGTCAAAAATATGAGGGGTCTAAATGTTGTTTTTCTCAATAACAAGCAATTTGTTATCGAGAAATTGTGTGATCACTTCGTTCGAAAACAGTTCTATCGCCCGCTCTTGCGCCCGATTTGGGCGAATCACCGGGCGATAGAATTTAGTTTTTTATCTGGTAGGTAATGTACTTGCCACGCCCTAACCTCTCAATTTTTCCTTCCATTACAAGCCTGCCCAAAACCTCTTGAAGCTGAGATTTTTTGTAACCGGTGATTTCTTCCAATTCAACTCGGTTTATCTGCGGTGTATTACCAATAATCTGTAAAACTTGTTCCGTTAAAGAAATTTCTTCAGGCTGTTTTTTATAATCAATGACAGGTAAAACAATCCGTATGAGTACATCAGAAACCTCGAAGTGTGGCTTTGAGGCATAAGGCTCATACTCTTTTCGAATGCGATCGATGCCCGTGCCAAACTTTTCAACCAAATGCAGACGGTGAAAAACTTCAGCAATGATGAGGTTCCTTGGGATGGATATCTGGCTATAAAGATATGCGGTTTCACTAACACCTTCAGGCAACCCACCAGGCGATGTAACTTCAACTCTGTCCTCGTACATGGCGACTTGAACTGCTCCGCCTTGGTCATAACGACGATGGATCAAAGCATTGGCGACGGCTTCGCGATAGGCATCTCTGGGGATTTGAATTCTTGGAACTCTCATAAAGCCATCTACAGCCTCATAGGGCTGATACCATTTGTCAAACATTTCCAACGCGCCTTGGTATTGAGAAAGCAAGGATTGGTAGGTCAGATCCGAGCGGTCCATAAACTCAGAAATGGTTTTTCCAAAACGGACTATGATGGTTGCGGATTGAGCGTTTTGGTTAGTGTCTGCCAATAATTCAGCAGAGCGCAAGTATTGATCGCCCTTCATCAAACCAAGGGTGCGCAGTGAATCATCGCCTAGTTTCTTGAGTCCGACCTCCTGCTTTAACCAACGCTCCAATACTTTGAAGCTCAAATTTTCTTCATGAGATGGTAGTTGGTCAAAGGTCATGCTTGTGCTATCCAAAGAAAGTCTGCGCAACTCATTTGAATCCAAAGGCGTGGAAGAGGTATCACTTCTTTTATACGCTCTGCCGTTGTAAAGATAGGGTGCGTTCTTTCCTTTGCTGACCGCTAATTCCACGATTTGTTTTTCTTCGAAGATAACCGTGTTGAGAACAAACTCAGGTCTTGGGGAAATGCTGTCATTAATCTTATTTTCAAGCTGTAGACGCGTTTTTTCTGGGTCAGCAATGCCAACGATGCTACCATCTTCTGAGACGCCAAAAACAATCTTACCTCCGCCGTAATTAGCCAAAGCGCTAACGGTTTTCAGAAAGGAATCTGTCAATTCTCTCTTTAATTCGACCTTGGAACTTTCTTTCTCTGGATACAAAATAAGTACTCCTTCGCTGTATCAACATTGTTAATAGTTTATCATTCTTCATAAGGGCCATGGGCAAGTTGTTTTTGGATGGAACCAGTTTGTCATTCAACATTATTGACCTTATTCCTTCTCTAAACTAAGGTTATCCCCAGGACTAATGAGCTGGTCTATGTTTTTTCTCACGGTTTGAATTTGTCTCCAATCTCGCTTAAGCTGATAATAAGTTTGGTAAAGGGTGTCCTTTTCTACTTCCAACTTCTTGACTTCATTTAACAACATCAATATTGAGGGGTAAGGCGGCTTTATCCAATTTTCTGAAAGGTAACTGACAGCTGCATTGGTTAAGGTTTGATAGTTAATCTTAGTCTCATCCTTCATAGTTTGCGCATCCATGGATGACGCTTTCTCTAAGACGCTCAGCTGTTTCACAACAGCTGATAGTTCAGTGATTTTCTTTTCGAGATTTTTGATTTCTGTTCTGGTTTGGTCAAATGCCTCCTTGACTTCTGCGTGTCTTTTATCAAGCATTGAGTAGCTATCAATGCCTTTTTCAGTTAGGAAGTTCAAAGTCTTTACAGCTCTCTTAAGGTTTTGGATTTTGAGCGCTTGTGCATACTTTGGGTTTTGCATAGCTTTGATTGAGTTTTCTATATCGATGAGAAGTCGTAGATCTCGTTCTGGCTTCAGAGTAATTCGTATGCATGCATTTCTGTTTATCTTTTCAATGATGCGTTCCTGGGTGTAACCATTTCCCAAGGTCTTTGCGTTTGTGTATCGCTGTTGCCCTTCTGCTCGAAAGGCCAGCTGCTTCACTTGCCTGATTTCGAATCCTTCCAGATGCATTCTGATCAGAAATTCTTCAAAAGACGTACTATTTCTTGTAGCCTGATTGACAGCGAACCTCAGATTTGTTTTCCAGCTTATTCCTGCTTTATGGGCTAGGTATTCTTTGTAACTCTTGCCCCATTCCTCACCCGGGATGACAACCGACAACCCATACTGTTCACAAAGGCGGTCACTAATCCTTCGAATTTGGTAATAAGACTTTCTATTGGACACAAACTTTCGAAAATCTTGAAAGTTAGCTGCACAGAAGATTAAATGATTATGGATGTGTCCTTTATCGACATGGGTGCTGAGGACGTACTCATACTTACCGTTGAGCAGCTCAACTGCCAGCTCGTCTCCGATTTGATGCGCCGTTTTTGCGTCTGTTTCACCTGGCTTGAAGGATTGAATGAGATGAAATGCGAGGTTGTTACCTTTCTCCATGCCTTGTGACAAGGTGAATGAAAACTCAATATCCGCTGTCTCTGGCGAACAAGCGAAGCTTGAAACCAGAAAACCCTCATCGGTTTTCTTGGGCTCAAGCACATAGGATAATGCCTGTCTCAGCGTAGACTTGATAGGATGGATCTTTGTAATCGCCATATTTCTTCTAACATTTTCTTGATGGAATCGAGATCCGCCTTATAGATCTCACCGGTGGCATTCAGATGGTGAGCGATCTGATTGATGTTTATTCCGACCATTCTGATTTGGCGGGTATGTTCTTTCAGATAGGCATAATCCAAATGAATCACATAACCATCGATAGCGATCTTGCGCAAATAAGCACTGCGCGAACGAATTCCTGTGACCATTCTTTTCTTCTCCATGCGTTGTAGCTCATCATCATTCACATAAAAGATTATCAGTTTTTCTCGAGTTCTCATTCTTTGAAACTACCCTTTCAAAATCAAATGTGTGTAAGCTTTTGCCTTTACACCCAAATTGCGAAGAGCGATTGTTCGGATGTGTATATACACTTCCTTTGCTTGCTACTTTCTGTTATTCGCCTATTAGACTTAACAATTGATCTCAAGTATTTGCCAGACGTTGAGTAGTTGATTCTAGAATTGAAAAGTCGAAAATCAATTTACCTTGCAGTGCAACATTTCTGGTGCCGAGATCGTTTATTGAATAGACCTTTATTGAATCGTTACAGGTCTGGGCTTTTCAAAATAAACCGGAATTTTGGGCTGAAGGGCAGTAAGCCTGAAAAATGAAAAAAAGTTAATATGAAGAAGTTTTACGGTCCTCAGCTGGAGAATAATGAGAAAAAGAAAATCGATAATATTGTTCTGTGTCATTCTCGTAATAATCGCTTTGTTACTCATCGAAAATGAGACCCATTTTTTACGACATGCGGTTGATGATGTTTTATACGATAACCATCGGCATTACTTAACATGTGACGAATTGCCCGCTCTATCGATCGTTAGAGAAAAGGTTACCGAGAAAGAAACTACGATTAATCAAATAAGAAGCATTGACAAAAATTCCGTATCTTTCGAGGTTGATTCGACTTCCTGTCCTGGTAAAGGAAGCATAGTGATTTCTTATCCTTCGCATGCTATAAGGCTTAAAATTGAAGAGATACTAGGGGGGAAGACGTTTTTTGGTGTTCCATTAAATTTAATCAACCAATGATTTTTGTTGTTGAAGTAAATTCAAGTCGCGCAGAGTAATCCATTGTGGAATGGTGAGGTCCATTTCACTTCAACCCATTTTTGATCTGAAAAGACACGGCGTAAATTCACATCCTCGTTCCTGTTTATAATCAATATCGATCATATAGCAGGAGAGGAATTGTTGCATTCCAAGAAACCAGCCCCCTTAGATGAAGACGATTGTCTTTTCATGGAAACGCTGTTTGCTGAATATCAAAACTTGATGTTCAGGCAGGCATTCAAGTATTTCGATAACCAATCTGATGTCGAAGATGTCGTTCAGCAATCTTTATTGAAACTTATTAGATATCTTCCAACAATAAAAAATCTCAAACGAAACACATTAGCGTTCTATATCGTTAATGTAATTAGAAGCTGTTCGATGGACATCTATCGGAAACGTAAGATAGAGCGAGAAACCAATTTTTCGGACTTTTTCGAGGGCTTCGAAGAAAATGTTGTTGACGATGTAGATTTTGACTGTCTGATGGAGATTGCAGTGTCGTCGGAAGAAATAGCTAAGGCGATTTTGAGGTTACCAGAGAAAGACCAATTTGTGCTGAATGCAAAATACCTGATGGGCTGGAGCGATGCGGAAATCTCAAGCACATTGAACATGAATAAAGTCACTGTAAGGACAAGATTATATCGAGCTAAAAGGAAAGTATTAAACCTCTTGAAAGGAGGTTTGGGTGAAGAACGATAACAAGAGAAGTATAGCGTTCGATAAGAATATCCGGGAAGGCGTCCTGATTGCAGCCGAAACCAAAGGGGCGGAATACATAGAAGACGCCAAGGACGAAACCTATCAGCCTTCCGCTAAGTTCAATGCCGAGATCAAGCAAATAATATGGGCTGACCATAATAAACCCAAGCGCTCACTATTCTCTAATCGGTATTTTCTGGCTTTCTCAAGAGTGTCAGCCTTTGTTGTCATTGCGCTCATTCTCTTTTTTGCGATCACCCCGAATGTTTCTGCAGCTCGTAACTGGATCACCAAGCTCGTTATTGAAGCCAACCCAATCTATGCTACTTATTACTTGGAGGGTGAGGAGGGTGCTTCACAAAACAGCCAAACCTTGCAGGATTTTGTTCCGGGAGGAGCTTTTTACCCCACCTATCTACCCGATGGCATGAAGCTGTTAACCTTCCAATATAGTATCAGTGGAGGTGTGTATGCGTTCACAGGAACCGGTGGAAATGAGGTCAAGCTCCAGATTCTGGGCTCTGACACGACGGTCAACATGGACAATGAGGATTTGGAAGAACAAGGTGTACAAATCGTCGAAGGCATTGAGGTAAGGTATCAACTGAAGAATGGTTTCACTACACTGATTTGGAATCAATCAGATCGATTAATCATTTTGAGGACCACGCTTTCCCGCCAGGAAGCTTTTCAGATAGCAGCAGGAGTGATCAGTAATCGTTGAGTTTGGACAAGACGAAATGATGATAAAACCAACAGCAAACTTCTCAAATACTTTCATCTCGGAGCTTAAACGTGCGACGCGCTCGCGAGGGTTCATAATTGCCCTTCTATTAGGTATGCTGCTGCTTGGTTTAGGCTTAAACTATGCCAGCCATTATCCGGAAGAAAAATCATTCGTAGACCAGTGGTACCTTGCCTACAACCACAGTTTCTATTTTCAAATGCTACCCCTAATTGCCTGCTTCCCCTTTGCAGATTCGCTTTCGAGTGATCGCAAACAAGGGTACCTGGAGAGGCTTGCCGTCAGGCAGACGTTCAAGAAGGTGATGTCTGCCAAATTTATTGCCAATGCTTTTGCCGGGGCTCTGGCAGCCATCCTGCCGTTGTTATTGCTTTACGCATTCACAACGCTCACCAACCAAAACCCGATCAACCACCCGGCGCTCAACACGGTTGATGGACGCCCCTACGAAATGCAGGAGCTTGTCCACCTTTTCCAAAACAGTCCAGACCTTTTTATTCTGCTTGTGGCCGGAGTGGTTTTTTTTATCGGCGCTCTATTTGCCACCCTGGGGATGGCATCTACATTGCTGGTGAATCACCGCTTTGTTGCCTTGAGTCTGCCCTTTCTGTTGGCAAGCCTGCTGCAATATTTTGCCAACCGGGCAAAGTTGATTCCCTGGTACCTGGCGCCTTCTGAGGTTTTGCTCACGCCCAATTTCAGCCCTTCACATGCCTTTGAAACCACCAATGAGATGCCTAGGTTGTTCATTCTTCCAGCCTCCTTATTGCTGATTTCGCTTGCAATCATCGTCTTGTTCGGCAAGCGTCAGCAAGTGTTGGAAAACAGCCTTTTGCCTCAAAAGAAAAGCGCCCATCCACTTGACCTGACAAAGCTGATCCCTGCCAGATTGCAAAACTTTCCGATCAAAGAGAGCCGTTTACAACGGGGCAGCAAGTGGGGCAATTACTTCCGCACGCAACTGAATATCCACATACGGCCTGTCCAAATCATTGTGATCGTGGTCATGATGGCAGTGCTCAGTGGTGTGATGTTGGGCTGGATGAAACTGCAATTACCACAGGTGTTTACGGCTGAGGCTGGCAACGCTCCCCCAAACACCTGGGACCTTTACTTCCGCACAATAGGCGACCCTTGGGCGATGGCGCTGGTGACCGCCAACCTTTTCCTCTTTATGGTCAGCAACCTGCAACCGCAAACCGCTTTCGGCCAGCTTTCCATTAAGCGTCTGGGTGCCCGCTGGCGCAGCTGGCTGGCGCATTTGGGATTTCTTTTACTGGCTGCCATTGCTTACGGCCTGCTCATATTCATCGTTATCCACCTAACAGGCAGGCTGCTTGGATTACCCTTCTCAACCCAATGGAGCGTCATGCGCCTGAGCTTCGAACATATCAACCTGGTTGGGTATCTGGTAGACCCGCCAAATCACGCCTTGGTATTCGCAACGGTTTTCGGGATGTCCACGCTTGGTTTCTTCAGTATGAGCCTCTTGGTGCTCTTGATCAATACGCTCACCCAACGCAGGTTGATCGGCTATTTCATTGTTGAAATTTTATTGATTTCCAGCCTGCCACTGGCATCGATTTTCTTGAACCTGCCCCCGTTTTTTCAATATGTGCCTATCATCCGCAATCTGGTCATGCGTTTTTATCCTTTCGTTTTACGCAACCTGGACCAAACCTACACTTCCATTTACACCTGGCTTATCTGGCTTATCGTTCTGCTGCCCCTCACCTGGTTGGCTTACCGCAAGCAGGATTATCTCAGCCACCCCGATGCCGATTAGAGGACAAACTGATGACCGATACTACCATCCTTACAGCCAGCAAGATCAGCAAGACATTCAAGCAAAAGGAGGTCTTGCGCGACCTTGACTTCAACCTTTCGGAGAATCAAATTGTCGCGATATGCGGAACGAATGGCAGCGGCAAATCCGTCTTCATGCGCGTTTTAGCCGGTTTGGTATTACCGGACAACGGCAGTGTGACCATTTTTGGTACCACTCTTGACCGAAAAAACGAGTTCCCTGTCAATACTGGTGTTCACTTTGATAACTCCGGCTTGCTGCTTACCGAGACTGCCCGGAACAACCTGCTGCTCCTGGCAATGGTCAGCAACACCATCAGCAAGGAGCGGATTGATGAGGTGATCCGTCTGGTGGGTTTGGAACCGATGGATAAACGCCCTGTACGGACGTATTCGACCGGTATGCGCCAGCGCCTTGGGATCGCGCAGGCACTGATGGAAGATCCGAAACTTTTGATGTTAGACGAACCAACTACCGGTCTCGATTTTGCCGGGCAGGATTGGTTCCATGACCTAATACATGAGTTGCAAAATCAGGGAAAGACTATTCTGATTACCAGCCATAGCAAGGAAGAAATCGCTAAGTTCTGTGACCAGGCTTATGAGATGGCTGGTGGACAGCTCCGAAGAATTTAGAAAGGCGTTTTTATGAACCTCAAAAAAATGATCTTGGGGTGCCTGATTTTGTTTACACTGATGGGTTGCAACCGGCAGTCCTATACCCCCGTCCCCACCGAAACACTGTCTGCTGTCGGTGAGTCTACCGTTGCTCCCCAATTAACCCCATTACCTGAGATAACACGGAACCAAGTAGAAACAACACTGAGTGATTTTGAGCTATGGCAGAACACACTCACAGCCCAAAACCCGAGCCAAGACAAGGAGGTCATCAAGACCATTCTTCAAACCTTGCTTGATCGGTTCGTCGCGCAATTTGACAAAGTCGGATGGTACAAATTTGACGAAAGGTTGGGGACTTATGAAGATCTCAACCGGAGGGTGACCTGGATGCATATTAATGATCCGGCTACGGTCAATTTCGATCAGTTTTTTCAATATTACGATATTCCGGGAGTGTACGCGGATGGAGTCGTGGCAATTCTAAGCATTTTGACAAGCGATGGAAAGCAAGGAGATGGAGCAATCACTGAAACCTTGGATGACTACAGGTTCAGGAAACCTTCCTTTTCTTTCCGTGAGCCTCCGGGAACCAATCTGATCAATCCTGATCTGATCCTCAACGAAGATGTATCCGAGATGCAATTTGGGGATGATCGTTTATCCTGGCTGCTTTTTCTCCAGGAAAACCCTTTGGAAATAGAGCCAACCGGGAATACACGGGAACATTCATTTGCAGTCTGGTTTGAGCAACTGGATGGCAAGCAAGTGCTTGTCCTCGAGGAAAAAGTCAAGCACGGGGGAACTCTGCCCAGGACCGATACGGGCGAAAGACTCCAATCTGAAGATCGTTTGCTCTATTTCAATCTCGATAACGGTGGGCAGATCATGCATTCTTATACCTGGTACTATCTTAGCGGAAACTCTGACTCGTATAGTGAACCTAACGCGTTGGATAATATTACATGGTTTCCAGAATTACCCGCAGAGGAACAAGCCCGTTACGATGAGGCAAGCCTGCGGCTGGAAGAATTTCTTGCCACTCCTTGATCTCGGTTTCTCTTTGGCAAGGTGAATTGAATCACGAACTCAATAGTTGTTGAACAACGACGAAAACAGCCTATGCTTCATCCCTGGCTATGCTGATTCTGTTTTTTTAATAGCTAATATAGATTCCTCAATAAAAGATTAAATGTAGTAGTGCTAAAGGCCAATTCTTGTTGGTCTTTTTTGTCCATTGTCAGTTTTTAAAATTGGCATTGGCAAATTTCCCATCCCGATTGTTTTAGTTAACAGGAAAGCATCCACTTCCCACTAATTGCTTTTCGGAGGTGAAGCGATGACAGATGAAAAAAGCCAAATAGATGTATGTCGATCCTTTAATGGATATTGCAAGAAAACCCTCAGAAATGAAGCCTGCAACGCCTACATGGCAATGAATCGTCGTCACGCGACGGAATTAACCTATTTTGACAACACCAAACTAGAAAAAGGTGTTGGAAAGCAGGATGGAGCAAAAAACATTTTTGAATTAGAAGGCCAGAAGATCGAGATTTCCTCCGAAATTCTATCGAAAGGAATACTCACGCTTTCCGAGGATCTCAGAGATGTGGTCTTACTCTATTACTTCTATGACTTGAATGACAAGTCCATCGGAATACGAAAAAATATACCCCGGAGCACGATCCAAAACAAAAGGAGCCGGGCCCTCGTTCTATTGAGACAGTTTTTAGAGGCCTATGATGATCTATGTACTTGAAAAGACGGATTACTCAGAACTCCGAGGACTCCTGCCTTACGAAACAATTGTACAGGCGGTTTCAGGAAATTACGACGCCATGGAGACTGTTTTGGCACATTTTGAGCGGCAAATCAACTTCTTATCAAGAAGGCTCTTCTGTGATGACGATGGGAATCCCTTCTACGGCACAGATATGGATATCAAGGATCGTTTGACTTCAAAATTGATGCAGGCAGTCATACTTTTCAAGATTGACTATTCTAAAACGAAGGGAATAAATGAATAAGTGGCTTGAAGTTGGATGCTTCCGTTACGTAGGTTTCGCCCCATGATATGGTGGAGAAGGTTCATCTGCTCAATGGAGAAACCGAATTGATTTGAGATCACCCAATCTTGGGAGGGTGTCTAAAAAACCAAACGATGCAGTAAATGCACCTTAACAAAAACGCCAGGAGGATAATGCCTGGATGTCATACAAGAATCCGGAAACAACCAACCCAGCACAGGTAATCACTGATGCGCGATGACTTCAAATTGAACGAGCGATACCCATCCAAGTGATTTGGTCGATATGGCAAGTCGATCAATGTGTTGGGGAAGAGAAACGCCTCTATAGCCACAGTCCGAGCGTAGATTCGCCGCAGGCAATGGGTGGAGCTGTCTTAAGAGAACAGGGGTGAAACTCCCGTGGGCAAAGCCAAAAGCCGTCCGGATTCAACAAATCCAAAATACTATTTTCTAATCCTCTCGACGACGAATCTCTTATTGGCAAAACAGGAAACCGCGTTGTTAAGTTAATAGAAATGAGATCTACATCATAACTTTTTCAGGAAAGATAGCTTTTCCAAAAAAGATCGAAAGGGTTCTGCCAAGATGATCAAAATAAAAATCCCACATAAGGTTATCGTGCGTGCTCCAGGACTCTTGCCCATGCTGTACACCCTAAAGGAATTGTCTTCAAGCTTGGGCTTGCCCTATAACACCTTAAGGGGATGGCTTTCGGCAGGAGCGCCATCAGAAAAAGATGATCAGGGACGTGTCTGGATAAATGGGGAACTTTTTGCAGCTTGGGTCAAAAATCAAAAACCAGTGAAAACAAAAGGAAATATGGCCAGGGACGAAGGCTACTGCTTGCGTTGCAACCAAAAAATACTCATTCAAAATCCAGAGATCCAAACCGTCAAAGGGAACCTCAAGCGGCTAAGAGGGCCTTGCCCAGTCTGTGGAGGCATCGTCAATCGAGGAATCAGAGATGCTTGAACGGCAAAACTTTATCAAGGTTTCCAAGTACCTGGATTATCTGAAGGAGGTGATGCAGCTGAGTGAAAGCTCTGTGGAACGTTACCGTTTCTACCTCAGGCATCTGCTCCTTTGGGCTGGGGAGATCGACTTCGCAAAAGTATCCAGCATCAGGCCTGCTTTTCCAAAGTATGTTTCCAGGTCAGCTGATTTGTCCAATCACTCGTGTCTGGCACTTTCCACGCAAAAGAAAATTTTGGACACCAGCAAACGGTTTTTCCTCTGGGCAAAAAGAAGCTACGGGCGGGAATTGAATTCAATACCCTTGGAATGGATCGAGAGCTTGCGTTTGATACGCCAACCTCAGAAATTGGAAGTTAATGTATTTGTGACTGAAGAGGAAGTCCGCAGCCTGGTAAACCCTCTAGCTCCTGATAGTGATCTTGCCTCGATCAGAGACCAGGCCGCAGCCGCTCTTCTCTTTTTATCCGGTATGCGGGCGAGTGCTTTCGTAACCCTCCCAATTGCGGCGATCGACCTCGACCATCTAACCATCCATCAATGGCCAGAGTTAGGCGTTCGTACCAAGAACGGCAAGAAAGCGACCACCTTCCTTTACAACGTTCCAGACCTTATAAAGGTGATCAAACGCTGGCATGAACTTGTAGAGGAGGAATTACCTGACGATGCGCGATGGTATGCCCCAATCCACCATCTATGGGGTGAACAAAGCATCTCGCATGAGCAGCCAGGTAAGAACCGGGCACATGCTTTAGGACGCAGATTGAAAGAACTCTTTGCCAAAGCAAACCTGGAGTACAAGTCTCCCCACAAATTTCGGCATGGCAATGCAGTTTACGGGCTACTACATGCCAAAACCTTGGCAGATTACAAAGCCGTCTCCATGAATCTCATGCACGAAAACCTTGAGATCACTGATGGCATCTATGCTCCCTTACTCTCCTCAGAGGTCAAGACCCGCATCACTGGCCTATCAAACAAAAGTAGTCTTGTCCCAGACAACCAGGTTGAAAACTACCTGGGCAACCTCGACAAAGAAAAGCTTGGCCAAGCCTTAATGCTCATTGCGGAAAAGTTGATCGGTTGAATGTGCCTTAGAGCCTCCAGTTATCCACAGGACTGGCCTTGCGGTGCGCGGTGGCAACATCGCTTTGAGCGACTTGAGCGTAGTGCCGAACCATATCCAGTGAACTGTGTCCAAGCAGGAGTTGCAAGGTAAAGACATCCCCGCCCGATCTCAGATAAGTGATGGCAAAAGTATGCCTGAACTTGTGTGGATGGACGTGGGGAATATCGGCTCTCTCACCCAAGCGCCGGATCAGAATTCTTAGACTATTTCTGTTGAAAGCACGATCGCTGTTGTTCAGGAAGAGAGGTGCATCAGGTTCATCACCGTCTTCTCTATTTGCGAGATATCGCCAGAGTGCTTTCTTACTGGTTTTTCCTAAGTAAGTGACCCTGCCTTTTCCACCTTTCGCACCGCCAGGAACACCATGTTTGATATTGACCTGACCGGTTTTGAGGTCTACATCCTCGACCAATAAGGAACAAAGTTCCGTCGCGCGTAGGCCAGTGTCTAACAAGAACATGATCAGTGCCTGGTCGCGATTCGCTGTTGGGCGACGCATCACAAAACTCTTGCGATTATAAGGTTGGGATTCTCTGGAATAGACGCAGGATTTGATCAGTTTTTCAATCTCCTCTTTAGAGAAAGTCTGAATAACGTGTTGCGGATACTTGGGAGAGGGAATGGTTTTAGCAGGATTCTCCATTCCGAACTCTCTCTCAAGCCAGGCAAACAACGCCCGGAGAGAGACATACACATTCCTGAGCGACTTGGCAGAAAGTGGATCCGTATTGCCATTCCACCTTTTGGGTTGATATTCGGTTCTCATCCAAGCCAGGAAAGCTATCAGGTCCGAAGTTTTGATTTGGGATACCTTTATATCGCCTACCTGGTCATACCAATGCCTTAAAGTATGCTCATAGGATTCGATCGTGCGTTTACTCAGACCTTCTGCAATCTTGAATGTGAGGAAGCCCTCGATTGCTTTCGATAACGAAATAGATGTGTGCTTGTGTTTTGAGCCCGGCGAACAGTGGTTCATAATAAAATCCTCCGATTCTAAAATGTGGGCAACCTCTGTACGCGCGGCCAACAAAAAACCAGAGTATTGCGTACTCTGGTTCCTTCTCAGTAGCGGGGAGCGGATTC
>DHCY01000036.1:0-55811 GCA_002399085.1 Anaerolineaceae bacterium UBA4890 | reverse complement strand
AGCCCGACGAGCTACCACTGCTCTACCCCGCAATGGAACTGGTATTATAGGAGATTGAAACCGAAAAGTCAAGGGTGGGTTTTTGATCCTGGCGCTAACCCATTTAGCGACGCGTCGATAACCCCATACATCAGGCACTGCAAGAGGTGAAACCACCACGGCAGCCTGCCTTTGAATTTAATCTTGTCACTGCGAGGGGCTAACGTTAACTTTCCTGTAGGTCAGGTTCCGTATTTGAACCTGACGTCGTGAGCGCTGGCATACGGTAGGTTTTGTCAAAAGTCAAAGGCAGACTGCCACGGTCGCTGGGCTCCCTCGCAGTGACAGAGGAAAAGATTAAAGACAAAAGATCAAAGGCAGACTGCCACATCCTTCGGGTTCGCAGTGACAGAGGGACTAACATGAACTTTCCTGTAGGTCAGGTTCCGTATTTGAACCTGACATCACGAGCGCTGGCAAACGGTGGGCATTGTCAAAAGATCAAAGGCAGACTGCCACGGTCGCTGTGCTCCCTCGCAGTGACTGAGGAAAAGATTAAAGATCAAAGGCAAAAGATCAAAGGCAGACTGCCACGGTCGCTGCGCTCCCTCGCAGTGACAGAGGAAAAGATTAAAGACAAAAGATCAAATGCAGACTGCCACTCCCCCTTCCGGGGCTCGCAGTGACAGAGGAAAAGAGAAGGCGGACTGCCACGGTCGCTGCACTCCACACTCCTTGCACAAGCAGTCGCAGTGACAAGATCAAAGTCAATTTACCGCTTGGCGAGCATACCGGAACCCGCCAACAGCTCCTGTAATTGCTGGGTAATTTCCTTGCGGCGGTTTGCCTGGACTTCGAGTGAGAGCTCTTCCAGCAAGTTCGAGGTGTTTTCTTTCGCCTCTTCCAGCAGCCGGAACCGGAATAGATTTTCCGCTGCTACAGAATCCAAAATCAACCGGTAAAACTGAATTGCGATTATGTGGCTCTCGATCCTTTCAAAAATAAGGTCAGGGTCGCCTTCAACGATCGGAACAGGCCACACCTCTTCCACTTCCTCGTCTTCATTGACCATCGGATCCTTCTTGCCAGGTAAAAGTTCTGCCAAAAGCGGTTGATAATCCGTGTTGGAACTTCCCCGGCGATAGGAAAGAATTGAAACTTTCTCCAGGCTGCCCTCTTCGAACCCCTGGTCCCATTCCCGGATCAACTCAGACGCCACGTCGTAATCTGGTAAGGAACCACTGCTCAGGCTGCCCCGTTCAGTAAATATCACGCCTTCGTAACGTAGTACGGAGTGAATGCGCTTACCAAAGGCAAGCACGCGGATATCCTCACCCGGGTTGGCATCCAGATATTCCCGGGTCAGGCGGGCAAGATTTTTGTTATATTGCCCAACGATTCCGCGTGTACTGCCGATCACTGCCAAAACCTGGTGCTGCTGGACCGGGCGAAAATCAAAAGATTCCTCCTGCACACGAACAACCGTTTTACGATCGGCAATTTTCCGCACCAGGTCAGCGACTTCATTGAACCGCTTTGCGTAAGCATCCAGCGACCCCTGCCGGTTCATCGCCATCTGCATCGTGCTCAACGAGAGCACCCGCAATGAAGAGATCAGCGGCTCGATCGTCTGCAGGTTTTCCAGGCGGGTCTTGGCGCGTTCTTTTCCTTCAGACATGCGCTCCCTTTAGGGCAGTTCGTAACGGTCCAACGTCCAGATGAAGACCACCGCTCCGCTGTGACCCAATTTTTTGCCCTCGTTTGTAAGGTGCGGTTCGTCTACATCCCCGGATATCGTCAGTCCATAACCGCGGTGAATGACGGTCTCACCGGTACAAGCAGAATTGATGATATCGAGCACATTTTGCAGATCACTGGTGCGCACAGCAATAAACAGCGTCAGCTGGGATTGGCGCAACATACCACCACGGGTTTCCGAGTATGTGGCGGTATAGCCAGAGTTGATCAATGACGCTAAAACTTCATCACCAGACCTTCTGGGTACAACTGCCATGATCATTTTCATGAGGTTCGTTTCACTTTCTTCTCCCAAAAGGAGATAAAATCGGTGAATTCACGATTGAGTTCGTCTTTCGTTTCGTGGTTGAGTTCCCGGCGATACCTGATCTGGTCAACAGATTGTGCAGCATGATTGTGGATGTAATTAAGCATTTCTTTCGAAAAACGAGAAATATCAGCCGGACTGATGCTGTCCATAAAACCATGGGTCAGCGCGTAGAACAGGATAACCTGGTCTTCCATTCTGACCGGTTGGTGAGGTCCCTGCTGCAAAACCGCCTCAACCCGCTGCCCCCGATCAATCTGGCGTTGGGTTGCCTCATTCACTTCGGTGCCAAAACGGGCAAAGCGCGCCACCTCTTCATATTGGCTCAGTTCCAACTTCAGTGCACCGACTACAGATTTCATGGCAGGCTCCTGGGCGGCTGAACCCACCCGTGAAACCGAGGCACCGATGTCGATGGCAGGTTTACTGCCTTTGTTGAATTCGTCTGCGTCAAGCACAATCTGCCCATCCGTGATCGAGATCAGGTTGGTCACAATATAGCTTGAAATGTCCCCGCGCTGCGTGGTGGCAATCGGCAGCGCCGTGATCGACCCACCGCCATTTTCTTCGTTCAGGCGGCAAGCGCGCTCCAAAAGCCTGGAGTGCAGGTAAAAAATATCGCCAGGGTAGGCTTCGCGTCCAGGTGGTCTGCGTAAAAGCAGGCTCATTTCGCGGTAAGTATCGGCATGTTTCGAGAGATCGTCGTAAACAATAAGCACATCCATACCCAGGTCGAGGAAGAACTCAGCCAGTGTCACGCCGGCGTAGGGCGCCAGGTAACGCAGTGCCGGCGGGTCATCCGGACTCGAGACTATTACCGTAGTCTGGTTCATTACCCCACCCGCCTTCAGGGTTTCGATCGCGTTCAAGACAGAGCTCTTTTTCTGTCCGATGGAGACGTAAATGCATTTAACATCGGTGCCCTTCTGGCTCAAAATGGCATCGATTGCCAGGGTGGTTTTCCCGATTTGCCGATCTCCTACGATCAACTCACGCTGCCCACGACCCAAAGGCAGCAGGGCATCAATGATTTTCGTGCCGGTATACAAAGGCGTGTCCACTGGCGCTCTTGCGATCACACCCGGCGCGATCCGCTCGACGTAGCGAAATTCAGAGGGGATGATCGGGCGGTTATCGTCCAAAGGGCGACCAAGCGAGTCAACAACTCTGCCCAAGAAGGGCATCCCTACCGGTATACTCAGCCGCCGTCCGGTCGCCTCAGCCAGGTCACCACCGCGAATGCCCATATCCGGACCCAGCAGAATAACATCCACGTGATCCCGGTCCAGGTTGAGCACCATACCCTGAACTCCATTAGGAAAAGTCACTAATTCTTCCAGGTACACCATTGGCAGACCGCTCATGGTGGCGATACCGTTTCCAATATGCTGCACCGTGCCGACGCTTCGAATCACAACCCGGTGCTTGTGTTCCCCGCTGACCGACTGGAGCTCCTTGATCACATAATCAGTGCTCAAGCTTTTGGGTTTGGGCTTAAGTTGGTCGCGCACCTTCGATTTGACCTCATCGATAAAGAGGTCTGTGTCAATGGCAAGAGGATCGGTTTCTTTTAAGCGACCGGCAAGTTCAGACAACCTGGTTTGAGCAGCGAGGTCTAAATCAGTCATCGTCTGGTGCCGCCAATGTTTCTAACTTCTGGTAAATATCATCCTGAAGAGAGTTCAAGTGAGTACCCACCGAATTATCCAGGACGATATCTCCAATTCGGAGCTGAATCCCAGCCACCAGTTCCGGTCGGATATAAATTTCAAACTCAACTTCCTTGTCCGCCAGGGCGTTGACAGCATTAAGCAACTTCATATACTGTTCATTGGTCAATTCCCGCGGAACAGCCACATCAACAGTTGGAATACGGTCTACCAGTGAATCCCGGATCCCCTGGACCATGCGCATATCGGTTTTGCCCATGTTCCAAATGGTGCGGTTCAGTTCTTCCAGTAATTCAGCATGGACTCCCGGTGGCGTCACCTGTGTAAGGGTGTCATTTGAAATCTTGAGGACGGAATTTACCAGCTCAGCTTGCGAACGCTTGATATCCACTTCCTGCTCTTTGCGAGCCTCACCGACCGCATCCATCATAATCTGGTTGGCTTCTTCGCGGGTGGCTTCCAAAAGGTCCCGCTGCAAAATCTGGCTGTTCTCATATGCTTGGTCTGTAATTTTTTCAATTTCCTGATCCAGGTTCAACAAGCGCTCATCCAGTTCAGCCACTTTCACAGCTGCTGCTTTGCGGTCTGCCTGCAAAGCTGCGCGTGTTTCTGCTTTTTCAACAGCACGAGCTTCTGCCCGTTTGGTCATCGGTTTGAAGACCAAAAAGTAGAGGATCACCGTCAGAACCAGGAAATTTACGATTTCCCAGAGGATGGTGCCAAGATCCAAGTTGAGCATGGCTTATCCCCCGAAGAAGCGATTGATCAGTGGGTTCGCAAACAAAAGCACCAACACAACCAGCAGCACATAAATAGATGCTGTTTCCAGCAAAGCCAAAGCGATCAGCATGGCAGTGCGCAACTGGGGTGCAGCGTCTGGCTGGCGCGCCATTCCTTCAATTGCCTTCTCAGCAGCTTTGCCTTCCACCCAAGTGGGGATCATAGTTCCAACCACAATTGCCAGACCACATACAATTGTCGTAACAACGATGATTAATACCTCAGGATCTAGATTCTCCATTTATTTTTTCCTTTCTAAAATTCTTATTAAATAATTCCTTGATGCTTGTTTTCTTCCCTTCGGCTTTCATCTTTGAGTCTTCTTCGTTTATCTCAACCGCAGAAGAGATAAACAAAGCAGCCAGCGTTGTCAGCACGAAAGCCTGTAAGACTCCGGAAATCATGGTCACAGCCGTCATTGCGATGGGTAATAACACGGGAATAATCGAAAATACAATTGCTACGATCAGGTCCCCGCTCAAAATATTGCCGAAAAGACGCATCGAAAGCGAAAGCGTACGGCTGAATTGACCGATCAACTCAATCGGAAACATAAAAATTGGCGAGGCAAAGTCTTTGAGATAAGCCCAAACACCTTTCTTTATCATTCCATAAATATGGACAGAAAATACCACGATCAACGCCAGCGCGATGGTCGTATTCAGATCCGATGTCGGTGACTTCATCCTAGGGACAATGGATATCAGGTTCGCCGTTAATGTAAACACCATCAGGCTCCCCAGCAAGGGGATGTAGGGGTGCAGATCGTCCACATCCATCGCATCATCAATAATGCTAATGATCGCCTCGAGGATATATTCCAGCAGGTTGGGTTTGACCAGCTTCAAAATCAGCACCAGGGCGATGATCGCGCCCATGGTTATCCAGGTGTAAACCACGGTATCCCGCACTGGAATAATCCCAAAAAGCTCAAAGACGATCGGGTGTTCTATTACATCCAAATTACTGCTCCTTTCGTCCTGCGTCTTGTTTGTTAATTTTAACGTTATAGATGATCACCTGGACCCAGGTTACTACAGTGACCGTGATCGCAATCGCCACCGCGGCTACCGGCTCAGTTTTCAACGCCAGGAATATGAGCAGCCCGATCATCAGAAAAACTGAAACGCGGCGGATGATCAATCCTGTCAGGTGCGATTTGCCGCCGTCCTGGACAGGGTGGATTTCTTCGATGCTTTTCCGCAACCATTGGAAAGATAAGACTGACCAGGCTGCTGACACCACGGTCCACAAGGCAACCCAGAGAAGGTTTACCTGTTCATTCGTCGTCATCGTAATTCCGCCATACTTTCTTAATACCTTGTTTCTCTTCTTCTTCTTTTTCCTTGTTCATCAGATAAAACTCATATCGGATGTACCTCAATACCGCAGAAATGGCTGCGATAAGACCGACACCCAACAATATCAAAGTCCAGCGGACACCAGTATCGAAGCGACGGTCGAGGATGAATCCAAAAAAAGGTCCGCCGATAATCGGAATGGCTATTTCCCATCCGATCGTGGTCGCCCGCAAATCGCGCGCGCTAAAGAGCTTGCGCCGCCTGATGGGAATGTTATCAGTCTTGTCAAGATCATCATCCTGGCGCAGCTCTTCGGTCATTCATATCCTCAATGAGTTGTTAATATACTAACCAGGTCATCTTTCAGGGTGAGGATTCCTCCTTTTACCTGCACGGTTTGTTCAATATCATCATCCTGCCGGTATTTCAATTCGCCATCGCCAGTTGCGGTTACCAGTGGGGCATGCCCAGGGCGAATGCCCAGCCAGGAACCATCAGCCAAAAATACCTGCATCGCGCTGATCCCTTCCAGCGTCATACCGCCGGAGCCCAGGCTCAACACTTCTACTTTAAGTTTTTTCTTATCCTCATCCGCTGGACTCATCGACTGGCTCCTCCTGAACTTCCGCTTTATCAGTGTCAGCTTCCATCGCTTCGGCTTTCTTAAGCACGTCGGCGATGGTGCCGGTCATATAAAACGCCTGTTCAGGTACGTCGTCGTGTTTGCCATCCAGAATTTCTTTGAATCCGTGGATGTTATCTTCCAGGGAGACAAAAGCACCCGGTCTGCCCGAAAAAGTCTCGGCAACCATGAAAGGCTGCGACAAAAAGCGCTGCAGCCGGCGAGCTCGGATGACTGTTTTCTGATCAGATAGCGATAATTCTTCTATACCCAAAATTGCGATCAGGTCTTGCAATTCGTCATAGCGTGCCAGGGTCGCCCGTACCTGCATTGCCACGTCAAAATGTTCTTTTCCGACTGCATGTGGTGCAAGCAGGTTGGACGTGCTCTGCAACGGGTCGATAGCCGGGTAAATACCCATCGTGACCAATCGCCTTGAAAGCACCGTCGAGGCATCCAGATGGGAGAAGGTTGCCGCCACAGCCGGGTCAGTAACATCATCGGCAGGGATGTATACCGCCTGCACCGAAGTGATGCCGCCGCTGCTTGTTGAGGTGATCCGCTCCTGCAGTAAGCCCATTTCTGAATCAAGCGTAGGCTGGTAGCCCATTTCACTGGGCAACCGACCTAACAAGGCAGATACTTCAGAGCCAGCCTGAATAAAGCGGTAGATATTGTCAATAAAAATCAGAACCGGACGGTTTTCTTCATCCCTGAAGTATTCCGCCATGGTCAGTGCAGTGAAAGGCACTCTCAGACGGGCACCAGGCGGTTCGTTCATTTGTCCAAAGGTGAGGATCGTCGAGTCGATCAGACCGGAAGCATTCATATCCAGCCACATGTCGTTGCCTTCACGACTGCGTTCGCCCACACCAGAAAAGACCACGATGCCAGAGCTTTTTGTGATGGTGTTGTTCATCAGTTCAAGCATCAAAACGGTCTTGCCAACGCCAGCACCCCCAAACAAGCCTACCTTGCCGCCTTTCGGGTAGGGTGTCAGCAGGTCAATCGCTTTGATACCTGTCACGATCATTTCTCGTGAGACTACTTGTTCATTTAGTGCCGGGGCTTCCTTGTGGATTGGTGCAACCTGGTCCGATTCAATTGGACCCATGCCATCAATCGGTTGACCCAACACATTAAACAAACGACCAAGCGTTTTGCGTCCGATGGGAACCTCGATCGGTTTTTCCAGGTCAATTACCACCATACCCCGCCGCAAGCCAGCTGTTGAGCCCATGGCAATGGCACGCACGACCTTGGTGCCGACATGTTCCTGGATCTCCAAAATCAGGTCTTCACCTGAGCGTACTTTTACCAGCAGAGCGTTATAAATAGAAGGAAGATATCCTGATTCGAATTCAACATCAACAACAACGCCGACCAGGCGTATGATCGTACCGTGGTTTCTGTTTTCTTCCTGGATCTGCTCCACTATGCTGTTTTCACCTTTTAACTGATTTGACTGTCTTATCAACGGGCTAACAGTAATTATGCCAGATTTAACATGTAGTGTCAAAAACACAAAACACAAATTATCCGCTAAAACAGCACTGAATCCTGGCTTCGAATGACTTATAATCAATAATCACGAATATCGTAGGAGCACTCAGATGAAAATTTCGTTAACTGGCATCAAGCCTACCGGAAATATCCATATTGGCAACTATTTCGGCGCCATCAAGCCTGCCCTGGCACTGACCGAAAAGTACTTCGGGGTCTACTTTGTAGCCGATCTGCATGCTCTCAACAGCAACCCTGACCGGGAAGAGTTGCAGCAGCTCATTTATGAAGTTGCTGCATCCTGGATGGCTTTTGGGCTGGATACGGAAAAAGCAATTTTCTTCCGCCAGTCAGATATCCACGAGATCCCCGAATTGACCACCATCCTGGCTGCCGTCACGCCCAAGGGTTTGATGAACCGCGCCCATGCCTACAAAGCCATGCTCGATAAAAACGCCGAACTGGGTCGTGACCCGGATGACGGCGTCAATATGGGGCTCTACACCTACCCGATCCTGATGGCTGCCGATATCCTGCTTTACGACTCCGATGTTGTGCCGGTTGGGCTGGATCAGAAACAGCACGTCGAGATTGCCCGCGACATTGCCGAGAATTTCAATCGCATTTACGGCAAAACGCTCAAAGTCCCCGAGGGCTTGTTTGCGGATGAGGTCAAAGACGTTCCTGGCATTGATGGACGCAAAATGAGCAAGAGTTACGGTAACACTCTGCCTATTTTTGCCCCCGAAAAAGCCCTGCGTAAACAGGTTATGCGCATCGTTACCGACAGCACCCCACCGGAAGCCCCCAAAAACCCGGATACAGACAATCTCTTCCAGATCTTCAAATTTTTCGGTACGCCCGAAAGAGTTGAAGAAGTTCGGCAACTTTACCTGCATGGTGGTCTGGCATACGGCACACTGAAGCAGGAACTGTTTGAGACCATGCTCACCAGCTTTCAGCCCATTCGGGATCGCTTCAACCACCTGATGGATAACAAATCAGAAATTGATGCTGTGCTTGACAGTGGCGCCAGAAAAGCACGTGAGCTTGGACGACCTGTACTTGCCAAAGTTCGCAAAGCAGTAGGATTAGATAAATGAGCTCAAATATTTCAGAATCCGCTACCAAGCCTATTGATCAAAGCCAGCGAGCACAGTTGAGCTCTCGTTCGGTTAACCTCGCTCTTGTTGCCAATATTTTGTTGGCACTGCTCAAGACCACCGTTGGTATCTATGCTCATTCATCCGCTTTGCTGGCAGATGGCATCAACTCCACCTCCGATGTTGTCTACAACACTGCCATCGCCATCTTCATGCGCGCATCTCGAAAGCCTGCCGATGATGACCATCCTTACGGTCACAGCCAGTTTGAAAGCATTGGGGCGCTTGTCATTGCTGCTTTTATCATTACTGCGGCTTTCACGATTTTCTGGAATTCAGTTCAGACCATGGTTGATTATCTGCAGGGGGCAGAAGTTGAAGCTGTAAACCCGGTTGCCCTGTATGTTGCCCTTTTTACCATACTTTTGAAGGGTCTCCTTTACATCTACACCAGTAAAGCCGGCAAGAAAACAAACAATCCGACCGTGATCGCCTTATCGCTCGATCACCGTAATGACATTTTCTCAGCTACAGCAGTGGTCATCGGTACTTTGGCAGCCCAGTTTGGTTACGCCTGGGCAGACCCTCTGGCTGGCTCCGTGGTTGCCATATTCTTCCTCATGTCTGGGGTTGAGATCCTGCGCGATTCAACCGACATTCTCATGGATACCGTTCCTGGTCAATCTCTGGATCAAGAAGTGCGTGCCTTGCTTAAGGATGTGCCCGGTTTGGAAGGCATTGAACAAATCCAGGCGCATCGTTTTGGTCAGTACCTGGTCATGAATATCACCATCTTTGTTTGCGGAGATATCAAGGTTCGCGAAGGGCATGAAGTGGCAGAGGAAGTTGAGCGGAGAATGATGCAGACAATCGACTATCTGCAGGCAGTCCACGTTCACTATCATCCTAAACCCGGCTCCTGACCTTTAGGGAACACGCACTGCGCGTTGGCCTCTCTCCGTATGTGCCGGCTTCTATGCCGTCTCGCAACCCGCTTTTCTTTGATATCATTGTCTTAAGTCAATAACTTTAAGCAGGAGGCACACATGAAAGATTTCCAATTCTATAATCCCACCAGAATCGTTTTTGGTGCTGGCAGCATTGCCAAGGTCAAGAAATTAATACCGCGTACAGCACGCGTTCTGATGCTTTATGGAGGCGGTTCAATTAAGAAAAACGGCGTTTATATGCAAGTCGCCGACGCACTGCGCAAACACGAGCTCTTTGAATTTGGCGGCATCGAACCCAACCCCGATTACGCCACCCTGATGAAGGCTGTCAAATCGGTCAAGAAGAATAAAATCAACTTCCTCCTGGCAGTCGGTGGTGGCTCGGTGATCGACGGAGCAAAATTTATCGCAGCCGCAGCGCACTACCAGGGTGATGACCCCTGGGACATCGTTTCGCAGGGTGCAGCCGTCAAAAAAGCTCTGCCTATCGGCGTCGTGCTCACGCTGCCCGCCACTGGCAGCGAAATGAATCACAATAGCGTCATTTCCAATCGTGCCAAGGGACAAAAGGCTTCCTTTGGCAGCGAAAAGGTCTATCCAAAATTTTCGATTCTCGACCCCAAGGTGACCTATTCGTTACCTCAAAAGCAAATCCGGAATGGGTTGGTGGACGCCTATGTGCACATCCTGGAGCAATACCTGACCTATCCGGTCGGTGCCGAGGTGCAGGACCGCCAGGCTGAGGGCTTATTGCTGGCAATCCATGATATTGCAGAGCGCGCCTTGCAGACTGACCCGCCCGATTATGATGCCCGCGCCAACTACATGTGGGTGTGTACCAACGCGCTCAACCATCTGATCGGCGTCGGCGTTCCGCAAGACTGGTCCACGCATGGCATCGGGCACTCCCTGACTGCCCTTTATGGGCTGTCTCATGCAGAATCGCTGGCGGTGGTTCTGCCCTGGCTGCTCTGGTATAAACGCGAACAAAAGCAGGAGAAATTGCTGCAATTTGGTTACCGCGTGCTCGATCAGAAAATGCAGAAGTATTCAGAACGCATCGATCGCACCATCGAAGCCCTGGCAGCGTTCTTCCACAGCCTGGGGATGCCCACCACACTTACTGCCTATGGGCTCGACCCGGAGCAGGTGGCAATCGAAGTCCAGGCGAAACTGGAGGAGGAGGGCTTTGTTCGCGGTGAAAACCGCGATATCACCCCCGCCGCCGCCGCAACAATCCTGCGCCTGAGCAGATAATAAAGAAATCCACTTTGAGATGATTTCAAAGATGTATGGGTGGGTTTGGAACCCGCCCATACATTTATCCGACTGCCTTTTTGATCAGTCTCTTTATCTCAGCCGCGATATTATCATTCCATTCCAACAAAGCATACGAGGTTGGCCAGAAAGAACCGTCATCCAGTTTCGCATCAGCACTGAATCCGAGTGTGGAATAACGTTCATCAAAGCGTCCCGAAGCCTGGAAAAATGTAATCACTTTACCGTCCTTGGTGTAAGCCGGGAACCCGTACCAGGTTCGAAACCCAAGCTGGGGAAAATTTTGCTTGATCAGTTCATGCAGACTGGAAGCAATATTTTTATCTTCGCCCGCCATTTCATTGATTTTTTCCATCAGCGCTTCTTCGCCGTCGGTCTTGCCTTTCGAAGCGCGCTTGATCTCCTTGGAACGTTCCTTCATTGCTTCTTTTTCAGCATCAGAAAAGCTGTTGCCTGATTCATCGTTTTTTGCCATCTTAAATCCTTTCATTCCTGGTAACACAGGAGTACCCTGATTCTGATGCAGATGAAAGCAACTTTCAAGTTTCTGTAAAGTATGTTTTGAAAAATTAGCGAGGGCTGAAAAGATGCGCCAGCAGCGCAATGCCGAGTTTACCTGCCATCGACAGGTAGAAAAACCAGTTGAACAAGAAGAAGCGGTCTTTAGCAAAGTGTTTGCGATAATACAGGTAGTATGAGCGGTGCCATTGCACGATACTGTTCACAGGCTGGTCCTTTGAGCCGCCCTCACCGCCATAATGGATGATGCGGCTGATCGGCACGTACATCACTCTCCAGCCCTTTTGGCGGGCACGCATGCAGTAATCACTATCTTCCTGGTAGGCAAAGAATTGCTCATCAAAATCGCCCACCTGCTCCCAGGCTTGGCGTCTGATGAACATGCATGAACCCGAGACCGCCTTCACCTCGGCGATTTCATCTTCAGAAAGCCAGGATAGCAGGTAGCCGTTCAACTTTTTATTCTTCGGGAAAATCTTGCCAAGCTTCAAGACATAACCAAACACCTCTATCGGTGTGGCTTCACCTCTCCTGGATTGTCTCTGAAAAGTTCCATCCCCATTGAGCACCTTGGGAATGCTCACCCCCACTTCAGGATTCGCCCGCAGATACTCAACCTGCGGGTTGAAACAATCTTCGATCAACAGCGTATCGGGGTTGAGTAAGAGCAAAAAGTCCCCTTTCGCCAGGTGCAGCATCTGGTTGTTCGGCTTGGTAAAACCAAGGTTTTCCTTGTTCAGGATCACCTGGACTTCAGGAAACTTTTCGTAGAGCATAGCAGTCGTACCATCCGTGGAGCCGTTGTCTGCAACCAGGATTTCGTATTCCTCTTTGGGCGGATATTGCCGGATCGAATTGAGACACTGTCGCAAGTAATCCTTTGAATTGAGTGTCAGGATGCATATTGAAAGCTCAGTCAATTATATCCTCCCCGTTTTTTACTTGCTTTACTTCTTCAACTCCCTCTTTGGCTGCTTTTTTTGCTAAGAAATGGTAATTGACGGCATGCGTCAGGTGGGCACCCAGGAACAAAATGTAGCCCGAAAGGTACAACCAGGTCATCAAGGCAATAATCGAAGAAAGCGAGCCATAAACTGGCTCGTAGTTCGTAAATCCAGTTGCCAGAGCCCAGGAAAGCGCCCTGGTTGCCAGCTCCCACAACCCTGCTGCCACCAGCGAGCCGATCAGGCGTGCCTTGAATAGAATCGTTTTGTTCCGCGGAATCCAGGTGTAGATTGCCAAAAAGAGCAGCCATTTGATCACCAGCGGAATGACCCAGCGCAGCCATTCGTATAGTTGGGTTTCAACCAGGTAGGTCCCGTTAACCTGGAAATTCTCTATCTCAAAAAAGCTCTGAATTGTGTCAATCGCAATCGAGCCCAGGAAGAGCACCACAATCACCAGGATGATCACCAGAGCCATGGCACGGCTTTGGATAAAACCCGGATTGCGCCCTTTTGGGAAGGCACGATTGATATTGACAATAATTTTATCGAAGACATTGCTGGCTGACCAAATCAGACCTATCGCCGCCACCAAGGTAAAAGCGCCGCGTTGTTCCAAAACGCCATCAATCAAATTGTTGATAAAGTTCACCGAGACTGGAAAAAATTCTCTGATCACTTCGAAGAGTTTTTGTTTGACCACGTCCTGTTCAAGAAAGGTCGATGCAATCGAGACCGCTGCCAGCAGGATAGGAAAGATGGAAAACAAAGCGTAATACGACAGACTGGCGGCTGCCTCAGGACCGCGCATTATGGAAAAGTTGTTGAAGGTGTGCCGAACAATGCCAAACGCACCACCGCTGAGCTTGTTTCCCTTGTAGTAAATCTTTTTGAAAAACTCCTGCGCGCCGTCAATGCGGTCTGCGGCACTGGCGAGCAGCTTTTTTATCCCTTCTTTGATACTTTTCATTGTTTGATTATAAGCTACTCGAGAGGCAGATACTTTCAGACTATAACCAGATCGCCCCACCCCGCGGCATCGCCGGGATCTTCAGTTCGCCGGGGTGCAGCACCAGGGTGGCATCACCAAATAGGCTTGTCAGGCGTTCGAGTCCGTCGGGGTTAATCAGATCGCTTTTCAAAATGAAACCGTAGGGCTGGTCCACGCGACTGGCAGTGACGATGATCCGCTTCTCGCCCAGTACGCGCTGGTAAACCAGTAGGTCATCATCCCAATAAAGCACCTGGAAACTGCCTTCCGCCAAAACGTCGCTTTCTTTGCGAAGCGAAATGAGCCGTTGGTAAAACGCCAGTAGATTCTTATCCCATTCGCTATCGTCCCACGGGAAACAATTGCGCTGGTCAAATCCGGGCTCGTCAGCCAGTCCGATTTCATCGCCGTAATAAACGCAAGGCACACCCGGGAAGGTGAACTGTACCATCACTGCCAGACGGATCAGGGCTTCATCGCCGTTCAATACCGTGCGCACACGGCTGGTATCGTGGCTGCCGAGTACGTTGAACTGTTGCAGGGCGATAGTCCAGGGGATGGCTGCCAGGTTTTCCTGCCAGCTCCTCACCAAAGTCTCCGTGCTCAGACCTTCTCCAGAGACTAAAACCGGATCGCAGCGCAGCGCTCCGATCTCAAAGCCTTTCAGCCAATGCAGCAGGGGGTCGCAGAAACCAGTGTAGTTCATCACACCGTCCCAGGCATCTCCTTGCAACTGCCCGGCTGCCTCAAAGAAGTTCTCGCCAATCAGGTAGCTTTGCGGGTTGGTGCGCTTCACCGTCTTGCGAATGGCTGGCAACACGTCCCGGTCCAACTGCTGCTCGTTGTATCGACCGAGCATGTTGGCGACATCCACCCGCCAGCCATCGATTTTGTATGGCGGCAGCAGCCAGCTGGCAAAAACGCTGGTTTCGCTTTCGAACATCTCGGTTCGTAGAGCCGGATCGCTGTAGTTGAGTTTGGGCAGGCTGCCAAAACCCATCCAGGAAGCGTAATTCTGCTCGTCGTCGAAGTAAAAAGCTGAACGGCGCGGGCTGGTGGGGTCTTGCACAGCTTCCCGAAACCAGGGGTGCCCCGCTCCGCTATGATTGGGGACGATATCCAGAATGTAGCGCATCTCGAGGGCTCTTAGCGAATCAGAAAGAGAAATCAGGGCTTCATTGTCGCCCAGGGTTGGGTCAACGTTGCGAAAATCGGCGACATCATAGCGATGGTTGGTATAGGCGGTAAAGATCGGGTTCAGGTAAATTGCGTTTATACCCAACTTCTGCAGATAATCGAGACGATCCTGGATCCCCTTCAGATCGCCACCATAAAAAGGTATGTGTTTGCGGTCGTGTTCAACAGCCTGCCCCCAGGGATAGGTCTTGCGGCTGAAGCCCGGGTAGGCTTCAATTTCGCCGTCGGGGTCGTTGCCAGGATCTCCGTTGGCAAAACGGTCGGGGAAAATCTGGTAGAAAACCGAACGGCTCAACCAGGAAATTTTCGGGTTGATTGCCAAAATTTTGAAATCAAACGATGCCACCGGTACAGCAGTGCTCACGCCAGCCGCAGTAAGCCACCAAACCCTGCCTTCAGCTTGGATAGCGAAACGATAGGGTACCCTTGGTTCGTTGATCAGCAGCTCGCCTTCCCAGATATTCATCTGATTTCGGGTTTCAACAAATTGCATCGCTGACAATTGCTGCTCGCCGTTTGGAATACTGCGCAGGATGACCTGCTCAGGAGTTCCAACAGTTGGTATTTCGAGCCGGATTTTCACCACCTCACCCAGGCTCGGATAAGGGTTTGAAACGTGGTCACGGGTGCCGGTGTGGACGATTTGCCTGATCCACTGTGGAGCTTGCTCTGAAAAGATGGGTGCTTGTTTGATTTCCATAAGGGCTAATGATACCAAGATTTGCATTCATTTGTACGGAACGGACATCGGCCTTTCTAGCGGGCATTTGTACGGAAAGGGCACCGGCCGTTCCAGCGGGCATTTGTACGGAAAGGGCACCAGCCTTTCCATTCCCTTAAGAACACTGTCCACGATGGCGATAGCCGAAGATCCCCCATTTACTATTTATGTGGAGACCTGCGGTCAGACCCTTTGCTCGGTCTGGCCACTAAAGGGGTGCTGCGCAAGAGACCGGCACAATCAAGATCGTTACTGATCGTGCCGCCGTCCCCGCCACGCTCTTGCCCATCCTAAGCGTGAATCTTATATTCCTCCGGCACTGGCACGCTGCCTTCCCAGACTACACTGCGGAATTCCTCTGGCGAGGTATTGCCCTCCGAATTGATCAGTAAAACCTGGGATTCTTCGTTCAGCCCCATTGCCTCGCGCAGTTCCCTGGCACCCTCGTATTCCATCGTGTACATCAGGGCACCCAAGGTGACCGCTCCCGACTCTCCCGAGACAATAAAAGGATCATCCGGCAGTGGGGTTGAATAAACGCGCATGCCTTTGGCTGCCACGTAATCCGGGCAGATGGCAAAGAAATCAGCACAATTATAGAGCGTCTCCCAAGCCAGGGGGTTTGGATCGCCGCAAGCCAGACCAGCCATGATCGTATCCAGCTCGCCGGTTACGCTGTGCGGCTTCCCATCGCCTATGCGCATTGACTCATATAGGCAAGCCGCCTTGGTCGGTTCAACAACCATCGAAAGCGGCACGTTGTCATCAAACAAAACTGAATAAAACCCGATCGCTGAAGCCGCCAGCGAGCCCACCCCCGCCTGTACCAACAGGTGGGTCGGTCGGCTCAGCCCCTGCCCCGAAAACTGTTCCTGTGCCTCCACAAACATAGTGGCATAACCCTGCATGATCCAGCGTGGCACTTCCTCATAGCCTTTCCAGGAGGTGTCTGAGATGATCTCCCAGCCGTTCTTTTTTGCATCAACTGACGCTTGCCTTACAGCATCATCATAATTCCCATCCACCACGACCACCTGCCCCCCCTGTCGCTCAATGCCGTGGATGCGATCCCTGGTTGTCAGTGAATGGACGTAGATGATAGCCGGGAAGCCCATTTTGTTGGCAGCCCAGGCAACCCCAGTGCCGTGATTGCCATCTGTTGCCGTCGCAAAAACCGGGTGACCCAGTTTTTCACGATACTTGCCATCCAGCTGGAGCATGTCTTTGAGTGAGACTTCATCGTCATCGAAGCCGCCCCGTTCCAGCAGCTTCCGATAAATTGCATAAGCACCACCCAGCACCTTGAAAGAATTGAGCGAGAGGCGGGCAGACTCATCTTTGACCCAAATGCCACCCACACCAATGCGTCTCGCCAGGTTAGGCAGGCTCCTCAGGGGGCTCATGCGATAACCGGGGATCGTGCTGTGAAGCCGGCGTACTTTTTGGGGCAGCCCTGGCGGGAAAAGGTCTGCCGCCAGCTTGGATTTGGGGTTTTCCAGGGCGTGTTTATTGGCTAACCATTGGATTGGGACTTCAGTCATGCTTACCTCGTTGATTTATTTACTTTACCTGTCAATCTTATCACAGGGATCCTGTGCATAGCTCGCAATGGTGCTCCCCTTGGGGTAAAATTTTCGAGAGGTGTTTATGAAAACAGAAATGATCCGGGAATATTATCGGCAGCGCGGGTTGGGTTGGCCAGACCAGAAGAGCGCCCTTCTTTTTTATCTTTCTGAGGTGGGCGAGCTCGCCGAAGCCTACCTGTCTCTCCAACCGGTCGGGTTGACCGCCGAAGAATACCGGCTTTTACAGCAGTTCTCCGATCTGGGCATGCAGGCAGACGAGATTGTTTCTCGTAAACCGGGCTGGATTCGCAATAATGACCGCGCCCGCAAAGAAAATGTCGCCCACGAAGCCGCCGACTGCAATATGATGCTCTCAGTCTTCCTGGAGACGTACTCAGGAAAATCCCCCGATGATGCCCTGTTGGAGAAAATGGCGCTCAAGCTCGGTCACGCAATAGACACCGATATGGAAGATGGAAGTCGATGAAATGGTGAGGCATCGTCAGAATTTCGTACCCTAACCGCTATCATCAATCACCCGGTTTTCCTACAAAAGCGCCTGGTAAACCCCTAACGCTCTGGGCGAGAAACAACAGAAAATTACTTCCTGGACATACTTCAGTTGTGGCACCATCGAGCGAACCGTCTCAACCGCGACCTGGGCTGCCATTTCAATCGGATAGCCATATACGCCCGTGCTGATCGATGGAAAGGCGATCGATCTTACCTGGTTACCATCCGCCAGCGTCAGGCTGTTGCGGTAACAATTCGCCAACAACTGTGCTTCCCCGAATTGCCCGCCGTGCCAAACCGGACCAACGGTGTGGATCACATAAGCCGCCGGCAGGTTGAAACCAGGCGTGATTTTGGCTTCGCCCGTCTCACAACCCCCCAGCTTCCTGCACGCTTCTAAAAGCTGCGGTCCAGCTGCCCGGTGAATAGCACCATCCACTCCCCCGCCTCCCAGCAAGCTTGGATTCGCCGCGTTTACAATTGCATCCACCTTCAATAAAGTGATGTCTGCCAGCATGGCAACCAGATCGGTCATTTCGTCCTTCCTAAAAATTAGCCGTTGGCGTGCTCGCCGAGTGGTGTAAACCCTTCGCCGAGCGCTTCATTGGCACGCCCAACAACCATAAAGGCATCCGGGTCAGCGTCGTGTACGATCGTCTTCAGCCTGATCACTTCTGCCGCTGTAATAATGCAAAGAATGATCGGGCGATCCTTGCAGGTGTATCCGCCCTTGGCTGAAATAATTGTGGTGCCGCGACCAAGTTCATCAGAGATCATATTCACCACAGTTTCGGTCTCATCAGTGATGATCAAAGCTTCCCGGATGATGTTGGTGCCCTGGCTGATCATATCCGCTGCCACACCACTTACATAAATCATGATCAACCCATAAAGTGCTTTTTCCCAACCAAAGAAAAATCCCGCTAAAAGCACTGCAAAAGAGTCTGTGATCATATATGCCAGGGAAATGGACATGCCCAGCCGACGGTTGAGAATGCGCCCTAAAATATCCGTGCCACCGCTGGTACCGCGCCCAAGATACACCAATCCGAGCCCGATGCCGAGTAAGATGCCGCCATAGAGCGAATTTAAGAGGATGTCATCTGTAATAGAGGCTGTTCCGGTCAGTTCTATCAGGATATCTACGATAACCGTGTAAGAAAGCACTGCCAAAATTGTGCGAATCGCAAAACGAGGACCCCCCAGGTAGCGCCAACCGATGATAAATAGTGGAATATTACCCAGTAAGGTGACCATGCCTACCGGCAGGTTCCAGATGTAGTGAGCCAGTTGTGCCAAACCGCTGACCCCTCCGCTGACTAATTGGACAGGCACCAGGAAGGTACGCAAAGCCAGAGCCTGGACAAGTCCACCCAGGATGATCAACCCATAATCTCTCAGAGACTTCCAGCTGAAATCCAGCTGGCTAAAAAATGCCTTGATCTTACCCATTCTTGTTAAACTCCTTAGTCAGATCCTTGGTAAGCCCCTTCCACGAAGGGATTATAAACCACAACAACGAGCTTTTGGATGCTGACCGAGTACTTGGGTTCACAAATTGCCATCACTCTGAAAGGGAGACGCTGCCCTCGTGGGTGTCAAGGGTCTCCGGGAATTTATGAAATGGGACGGCGTGGAAGCCGTCCCATACAGGTCTCTCGATTATTACTTTTTGAACAAAATTGGCAGCCAAATTGGAGGCTTGGCTGTTGGGTCGTAGATTAGGGTGAACATGGTCTTCCAGGCACTCCAGTTGCCATGGTTATCCTGTACGCGCAGACGCAAGAAGTATGGAGTTTTTGAGGGTATGGCTTCTGGATCAAACCATTGCCCATGCGTGGGATTAGTAGAAGTTCCTTGTGGGTTCGTACCCCAGTAGTATTGGTAAGCCATGGTTGAAGGAAGCCCCACGCCAGCATCGTATGCCCAATCCCACACAAAATAGGCATTATTACACCATGGTTGGGGGATAGCGTTATAAGTCTTGCAGCCAACTCTTGTTAAATCGCCTAAAGTGGGTGCAACCGTGTCCACCATAATCTGGAACTTTTTTGGTGCCTCCCAGTTTTCCACCATATCCACACTCATGTATCTGAGAATTCTGATCTTTTCACCACTAACGGTAAATGGACCGGTATACAGGTTCCAATCCCCATCATCGATTTTGTAATAGGTATATCTCACACCAACGGTATTATCAGTCGCCGCCAGCGTAACCTGGACAGGGGTTTTGTACCAGCCATTATATCCAATCGTTCCACTCAGGTTAGCCGTTGTCACCGGTGGCACTAAATCTGCGCCAAAGGGAACAGCGACCTTTCCTTCGGCAACATTGCTATCAATTTCCATTGAAACGCCGCCCCAGGTTTCAGGGTGCCCCCCGGAATATTGAAGAATCCGTTGATTATTTATCCAATAGTCATTCGAAAGATAGCGTAAATTCCAGACTGTCTCGTTCTCCCGAAAACCTGGTGTACTGTACCATTCGGCAATCCACGCGGCATCAAACTGTGTGTCGAGGTCAAAAAATTCGTTGGCGGTGATACCGCTGGAAGTTGAGTACAAACCAGAGCGAATTCCAAGTTCTGCCAGGCGCATCGTCCAGCCATTCACATAAGCTCTTGCGGCTGCAGAACAACTGGCGGTATAGCCGAAATGCTCAAGGTCGAGGTAAATTATGCTGCCTGAACCATCCGCATTGCTCAGGTTCAATTCTTTCATCCGCGCATTAGCGGAATTCGCATTGTTAACCCCATATTGATACGCTTCATCGACGTTGTATGGGAACGGGTATTTATACTTGGTACAGGGTGCCTGGTGACCAACCCAGGTGGGGATCAACTTCCATCCTTGCCGATAAATGCTCTGTATGTACGATGCTGTCAAAGGCGCGTTAGCGCAAAACCGTGAGATGCCACCGATGTACAAATTCACTGCACGGTAAGGGCTGCTGTTGTACCAACTTTGCAGCTGGCTCAAGGTCGGGACCTCGCACTTATCAAAGGCATGCCCCTGAAAATTTTGCACCCACTCTCCAGCCTGAATTTCCTGCCCCTCTGTGACGATCGTTTTGCCTGAAACCAGGGGCTTATCTTGTGCGCTGTAGTTTTCATCAAGTTGCTCCAGCCCATTCGGAAGAACCACACCTTCCCAGCTCAGTCCACCGTTTGCGCTCCTGAGCATCTGCCAGGTCGACTCACAATCGAGTACCACCCTGCCATCTTCTGTCAACGAATTCTCACAGCCGCCACCGCTCACCCCAACCCACAAGTTTTTGGGGCTTGGGGCATAAACTTCGCTGATGCGTTTTTCGGTCCCTGTCGGAGTTTGTTTGATGGAGGCTGGGATCACGAGTGGAATGACCACAAGCTCGTCCAGATTCAGTGGCGACTTTGCGCTCAATTTCGGATCGAGGCTTACCAATACCTGGTAGTCTGCATTATCCTCAGCACTGATCGTTATCGGGAAGAAGACTTGCTCGTCTTCCGTCAAGATTGGCAGATCGATGCTAACTGCGTTTCCCCGCAATTCCCCAGGGATTTCCAGGCTGAAAATGCTCCAGCTCTTTCCGCCATCAATACTGCGGTAGAGCGTTTGGGAGTCGGCGGGGTTGACCATAAAACCGAGTTGGCTGTCCAGGAAGAAAAAATTCTCGGCGACTGGCACTTCACTGGTTAGCCAGTGCTGCCCACCATCTTCAGTTTTAAAGAGCTTGCCAACGCTGAAGTTACTGCTGGTGGTTTCCCGAACCAACAACACGCCTTCAGTTTCATTCAACCATTGCAGCTGAAAATGGCTGAATGGCTGGGTAAACTCCTGGTTCAACTTCTCTTCAAGATCTGTATTGATTTCCGACCAGGTTCCACCCTGGTTGACGGTCTTGTGCAGCTTAAGCGCGACTTCCGTTTCTGTCTGGGTCAGCAGTAAGACAAACCCCATTTCAGACCCAACGAACGAGCTCAACAAAAAAGGGTCAACCAACGCGGTTTCAGGGCTGATGTCGAGCCAGGTGCTGCCAGAATCACTGGAATAAAATAGCTGGCTGCCAGACTTGAGCCAGAGTGAATCTTCAGCCGTCAATCCAAAGTCAAGATCCCCAACTTCTAGGGCTGGTTGGGAAGTCAACGGTTGATCCATAGCCGGGGCGGCACTACCGGGTACCAGGCTAAAAAGCATGGCAAAAATCAGTGTAGTCAGTATTTTTTTCATTTCTTGGCTACCTTTCTCTGCACCGATAGTTGCAACTCCTGTACCCAGATTTTAATCCTTGTTAAGAATCGTGATTTTCCAGTGTACTTATTGTAGTTTTTACTTGACACTGAACATTTGTTCTGATATTATTGCCCCATAGAACATGCAAACTTGGAGAAGGCGGTTACTATGGCAAGAAAGCCTAAAGGATTAAGTCAGCGGCACAAAAATATACTCTCCTGTATCCAAGAATGGCAGGAGGAAAAAGGTTATCCCCCATCCATTCGGGAGATTGGCGCAGAGACAGATATCAGCTCTACCTCAGTTGTCAATTATTACCTCAACCAGTTGGAAGAGATGGGCTACATCGAACGGGAAAGCAACGTTTCCCGTGGAATCAACCTGATCAAAGACAGCGCTGGTGAGCTTCTGCAGAACTTGAAATCGGGCGTTTCCCAGTTGGTTGAACAACTCATTACCGTTCCCATAGTTGGTAATATTATCGCCGGTGAACCCATGCCTGTGCCGGCATCTGATTTCAGTTATTATGACCCTGAATCGGGGGTGGATATTGCCCGCAGCTTGCTGCCCCAGGGTGACAACCTGAGCGATCTTTACGCTCTGCGTGTCCAAGGCGATTCCATGATCGATGCCATGGTCAACGATGGCGATATCGTCATCATGCGCCGCACCAACCAGGCTCGCAACGGCGAGATGGTTGCCATCTGGCTGAATGACCGCGATGAAACCACCCTCAAGTATTTTTACGCGGAAAACGGTCGCGTCCGCCTGCAGCCTGCCAATCCCTCCATGCAGCCTATTATCATCAACGACCCCAGTATCGTTGAAGTTCAAGGTAAAGTAATCCTGGTCATCCGCCAATTAGACCAGTAAGAATCTTTTGTTCAGGGGAAAAGCTGAGCCACGCTTCCAGGCTCAGCTTTTTTTAATACAAAACGTTTTGGAAGAATACTTTACAAACATGGTTTAACAAACAGGCTTTGTCATACAATCAGGTAATGAAAAACATAACTTCACCAGACGGAACACCCATCGCTTTCGAAACTAAAGGCAGCGGACCTTTGCTCATCATCATCACCGGAGCACTCAATACGCATAATTTTGGCGTACCAGGCGATTTGGCGCCCTTGCTCCAGGACAACTTCACCGTACTTACCTACGACCGGCGCGGGCGAGGCGAAAGCGGCGATACCACGCCTTACGCAATTTACAAAGAATTGGAAGATATCCTCGCCCTGATTAAGCACAATGGTGGTCAAGCCTACCTCTTCGGTCATTCAGCGGGCGCGGCTCTGGCGCTTTTTGCTGCCGCTGAATTCCCCGATGAAATTCTTAAGGTAGCTGCCTATGAACCACCAATGGGTGGGGGCTGGTTGGAGAGAGTGCTAACCAACCAACTGATCCACTGGATCCGCAAACAAGTCGCTAAAGGCGAAAACCTGGCGGTTGTGACTCGCTTCATGCGTTTTGTGGGCATGGATGAAGAACTGATCGCCGAAACGCTCGCCGGCGAGCATGGGCAGACCATCATCGACATGGCAGGCACGATCGCTTACGAAGCAAAAATCCAGAATGCTTCCAGCTATTTTCTTAAAAGCCATGCTCAAGATCTGACACAACCAGTTTTGATACTGGCAGGCACCAAGAGTTTTAAGACTGCTCCGGGCATTATGGTCGATTTCACCCATGCCATCCCCATGGCAGAGTCTAATTTGCTCGCAGGTCAAACCCACACCTTCGAACCAGAAGTGATCGCCCCGATCTTGAAGGAATTCTTCTTGCGCTCCTAATTTACAACTGTGAATGAAAGCATCATAGCATCCAGCGCTTCCAGGCTGGGGGTCAAGATGCCTCCATTCTCTGCCCTGATCAGGTCGGACGTATCCTCGATGTAATCCAAATATTCATCGACAATTTTGTCCAGCTCATCATTACTCAACAGCGAGTCCTGCAGTAAGGTGCTGTTTATAGGCAAAACGGCTGCGATATAGTACCTTCCATCTGCGCTATGTCCCTGGTAAGTATAGAAGATTTCGTAATTTGTTACACCCACAATCCCCTGGGAATACAGTGTCAGGAATCGAATGCCGCGTCCTTGCTCAGAATCGAGTCTTTTTTCAAGAACGTGAAAAACCTGGGCTGCATTGAACGGCGGCAGGAAGGGCAGGTTGTCTGCTGTCTGGAGATCTGCGGCGGGGTCATCCAACAATGCCAGAAGGTTAGTTGCGGTGGTTGCTCCGAATAGACCGGCTGTCAATATCTTTTCAAGCGGATAAACATAGATCACCGGAGTATGAAAATGATCTTGAATGACATAACCTGAAAAATCGACCATGCGGCGAGCTGGCAGAGCCAATTCAGGCCAACCATCGTTTGGGTCATCCGGCAGAACGTTTGTCACTTCAGCACTGGTTGCTACCTCAATAGGAAGACTAAAAACCAATCCACCTGATTCGATGGCAATATACTCTCCCGTGTAAAGGGGGATGACAGTAACCTCAGGGACGCCAACCGTTTCGGTGGGTATGGGGGAAGGTGCGGGCACAACCAACGTGGTCAGGCTTTCGATTGTGGCAGCTTGTTGGGTGAGGAGCAATTCAAGGGTTGCTTTCTGTCCTTGGTCCTCTGTCACTTCGGCTGGTATCGTTGGCGTTGAAATTACAACTTGGCAAGCTGCAATGATAAAGCTGACCATTATCAGGCAAGAAAAATAAGCATGCTTTTTCATAACAAACCTCTTTTTGGTACTGCATCAATTGGATAGTAGTATTATATTATTTTAGACGTTTTAGTACAAGTGTTTGTTCCGATTTTCAATGTTTGTAGAATTCTCATACTTATTCGCCAAGCTTCAGGAATGTATAACAAAAAAGCCCCCGCGAAGGGGGCTATGGGTTGTACTAAAAAAACTAAAGAACGACGACTTCGGCGCCGGCTTCCTTGAGCTTGGCAGCAGCGTCATTGGCGACGTCTTTACCAACAGCTTCGAGCACTTTGGCGTCAGCGGTTTCTGCCATATTCTTGGCGTCAACCAGACCGAGGCTGGTGAGCTGGCGAATGACCTTGATGACTTCGATCTTCTTGGGACCAGTTGCTTTGATAACGACATCAAATTCGGTCTTTTCTTCAACTTCTTCTTCAGCAGCGGCAGCGGCAGGGCCAGCAGCAACAGCAGCGACGGGAGCGGCAGCAGAGACGCCCCATTTTTCTTCCAACATTTTGACGAGGTCGGCAGCTTCCAATACGGACAGTGTGCTCAGTTCCTCAACGATTTTTGCTAAATCAGCCATTTCTTTCTCCTATAATCTTTCTTTAATAATTTTCTCGTTTTGAAACGAGCCTGTTAAGCAGCACTTGTCTGCTTTTCTGAATTTGCTTTAATAACAGCGGCTAAACCACGGGCGGGTTCCGCTAATGTACGGACTAACTGGGTGGCGGGTGCCAAAATGGTGCCCAACAGCATGGAACGCATCACCGGCAAGGTCGGCAAGTCTGCCAATGCTCTTACCTGGCTTGGACTTAGCAAAGCATTGTCCAGATAACCGCCAGCAACAGCAAAAACATCGTTACCTTTGGTGATCTCGGTCAGTGCCTTTGCGGCAGCAGGAGCGTCTTCAAATGCGAAGACGACCACATTGTTGCCTTCCCAGGTCTTAGGATCGAATTTGTAACCTTTCTCCTCCAAAACATGGGTGAAAAGACGATTTTTGACAACATGCATCTCACTTTCCGATTCACGCAGTTTTGCGCGGGCATCGTTGATGGCGGGCATGGTCATTTTGTTATAGGTCAGATAGTAAACCGCTTTGCTTTTATCGATCCATTGACGATATTGCTCAACAATTTCTTCTTTATGTTCTTTAGAAAATGCCAATGTACTCTACCTCCTTCCTTGGTTAATAAAAAATCTCCTCCCGTTAACCCAACGAGAAGAGACCAAGGATCATTTTTATCTTTGATTCTCCACCTCGGCGGGAAATTAAGCCTTTCGGCACCAGCTTTCTTAAGCAGAGCGTCCGGTTAGAGACTATTTTTTTGTAAGCCCGGCAAGTATATCACAATTTCGCGCCGGTCAAGTTTCAATTTTATTCGGAACGATCAGCAATCGCTCCAATCTATGGGAGACCATGGAAGGTCTCCCTTAAAATTTCCGTGGGACGACAGGCACGCCGTCCCTAATAGCAATTACACCTGCTCGGTCTCCATGTTCATAGCGGAGTTGATATCAACTTTCACGCCAGGTCCCATGGTAGAAGTCAGGGTGATTTTCTTGACGAAGTTTCCCTTGGCTCCGCTGGGGCGGGCTTTGCGCACGGCAGTGGTCAAAGCAGCCATGTTCTCATAGAGGGCATCGGCTTTGAAAGAAACCTTGCCTAATGGCACGTGGATGTTGGCGCTCTTGTCGAGCCTGAATTCAACCCGACCAGCCTTGGCAGTTTCAATCGCCTGGGCGATATCACCGGGCTGGACAACGGTTCCGGCTTTGGGGTTCGGCATCAGGTTACGAGGACCCAAAACACGACCCAACCGACCAACCTTGCCCATCATATCCATGGTGCCAACAGCAACATCAAAATCGGTGTAACCACCCTGGATACGAGCCATATCTTCATCGGTCTCTGCCACAAAATCTGCTCCTGCTTCGCGGGCAGCGTTGGCAGCTTCACCCTGGGCAAACACCAGCACGCGCACGGTCTTACCCAAACCCTTGGGCAAAACACAAACATCACGGATCTGCTGATCTGCCTGGCGAGGGTCCAAACTTGTGCGGATGTGGATCTCGACTGTTTCGTCAAACTTGGCAAACGCCATTTCTTTGACCAATTCGAGCGCTTCGAGGGGGCTGTAATTCTTGTCAGCTTCTACTTTCTTGCTGGCATTGACGAAATTTTTTCCTTTTTTAGACATAAAAACTCCTTTGTGGTTCCAGCGGGCGTCTTAACCCTCCCACTCTGCTAATTCCTGTTTACTTTTCGACGACTTTAATGCCCATATTGCGGGCAGTGCCTTCCAGTTGGCGCATGGCGGCTTCAATATCATTAGCGTTCATGTCTTTGAATTTGATCTCAGCGATCTCTTTCAACTGTGCCCTGGTAACCTGTCCAACTTTTTCAGTCTTGGGGTTGGCAGAAGCCTTCTCAATACCGGCAGCTTTCTTTAACAAAACAGCTGCAGGGGATGACTTCAGCTCAAACTTGAATGAGCCATCCATGAAAATGGTGATTTCAGCAGGGATAATCTCGCCCATCCGGTTGGATGTACGCGCGTTGTAATCCTTGCAGAAAGCCATGATGTTGACACCATGGGGTGCCAGTGCCGGACCAATCGGGGGGGCAGGGTTTGCCTTACCAGCCTGGATTTGCAGTTTTACGATTGCTTTTACTTTCTTTGCCACAGATAAATCTCCTTGGTGGTGCTAACGGGTTGTCTAAACCCTCCCACAAAATTCCGGATCGCTCCGGTTTACGCTTTCTCCACCTGCAGGAAATCGAGTTCCACAGGGGTTTCACGCCCAAAAAAGTTCACCATTACGCGAATCTTTGAGCGTTCCATATAAATTTCATCGACGATACCGCGGAAGTCATTGAATGGACCATCCACGATGCGTACACGGTCACCAGGTTTGTAGGTGACCTTGAAGGTCGGGGCATCGTTTTCCATCCGGCGCAAAATACTGGTAACTTCTTCGGGGCGCAGGGGGGTTGGTTCGTCACCCATGCCCACGAAGCCAGTAACGCCAGGTGTATTCCTGACCACAAACCACGAATCTTCTTCCAGGATCATGTTTACCAAAACGTAACCCGGGAAAACATGGCGTTCCACCGTGCGGCGCTTGCCATCGCGAACTTCAATCTCTTCCTGCGTGGGGATGACCACATCAAAAATCTTGTCCTTCATACCCATGGTATCAATGCGCTGTTCCAAATTTTTGCGCACCTTGTTTTCATAACCCGAATAGCAGTGAATAACAAACCACTGACGGTTATCGTCAGGTCTGCTATCTTCTGCTGTGCCAGCAGTTGAAGCAGTGCTATCGGGCTGATTGTTATCAACCGAAGCGTTATCTTCAGTTTCTGGCAGGTCGTTATCAATTAGATCAGTCATGATCTGGTCTCGTTTCTATATCCTATCCGACCAATAAACCAACCAGGCGGGCAAAAACAAAGTCCAGCACACCAAGAATGGCAGACATGATCACGGTCACGATCAACACGATCCGGGTCAATGCCAGTGCTTCTTCCCTGGTCGGCCAGGTAACCTTACGCAGCTCACCAGTGGTCTGGCGCCACCAATTCTTGATTTTCTGAAAAAGATTTGGTTTATTATCTTTTTGTGCCATACATTTCTCCTGGTTGACGGTACAACGCCGTAAATATTACGGCGTTGGGCTTTTCAACAGGTCAGGTAGGAATTGAACCCACAACCCCCGCTTTTGGAGAGCGGTGCTCTGCCAATTGAGCTACTGACCTACGCGCTCCCTTTGCAGGAAGCTTATTTTACCTCACGGTGCAGCCTGTGACAACGACAGCGCGGGCAATACTTCTGCATTTCAATGCGACCAGGGTCATTACGGCGGTTTTTTACCGTTGTGTAATTGCGTTCTTTACACTCGGTGCAAGCCAGGTGAATGACTGGTCTGATGTCTTTTTTCTTCGATGCCATTTTAGTCTAACATGGCTGCCTTATTCAGGCAGCCATGATTCCTTCCTGATTTACTTTGCAACTATGCAATAATCTTCGTGATCCTGCCAGCGCCAACAGTCAGACCGCCTTCGCGGATAGCGAATTCGGAACCGTCTTCAATAGCGACTTTTTGGATCAGTTTTACTCTCAAACCGTTAACGTTGTCACCGGGCAGAACCATCTCAACGCCTTCGGGCAGAGTCACGTCACCAGTAACATCGGTGGTGTGAATGTAGAACTGCGGTCGATAGCCGGTGAAGAATGCACTGTGGCGTCCGCCTTCTTCCTTCTTGAGGATATAGACAGAGGCTTCAAACTCGGTGTGGGGGGTAATGGAGTTGGGTTTCGCCAAAACCATACCGCGTTCCACCTGTTCGCGATCGATACCGCGCAGCAGAATACCGGCATTGTCACCAGCCTGACCCTGGTCAAGCATTTTGTGGAACATTTCGATTCCAGTGGCGACGGTGGGCAGGGGTTTGTCCATCAGACCAACGATGTCGACCTTGTCGTTCAGTTTCAAAGTACCACGTTCGATACGACCGGTAACAACAGTACCGCGACCTTTGATCGAGAAGACGTCTTCAATAGGCATCATGAAGTCTTTTTCGAAATCACGAATGGGTTCCTCGAAGAATTCGTCAACCGCGTCCATCAGGTCAGCGATCGGTTTGTATTCCGGAGCGTTGGGGTCAGTGGAGGTGCTTTCGAGGGCAACCTTAGCAGAGCCGCGGATGATCGGCACATCATCGCCAGGGAAACCGTTTTTGGTCAGAAGTTCGCGAACTTCCATCTCAACCAGCTCGAGCAGTTCGGGGTCGTCCATCTGATCGGTCTTGTTCAAAAAGACCAAAATGGCTGGGACATCCACCTGGCGAGCCAGCAGAACGTGTTCCTCAGTCTGGGGCATGGGACCATCAGGTGCGCTGACGACAAGGATAGCGCCGTCAACCTGGGCTGCGCCAGTGATCATGTTCTTGATATAGTCACGGTGACCGGGCATATCAACGTGTGCATAGTGTCGCTTGGCAGTCTCATATTCAACATGAGTAATGTTGATGGTAATACCACGAGCCTTTTCTTCCGGTGCGTTGTCAATCGTGGAATAATCACGGAACTTGCCAAATCCACGCATTGCCTGGACTTTGGTAATAGCAGCGGTCAGGGTGGTCTTGCCATGGTCAATATGACCCATCGTACCGATGTTCATATGTGGCTTAGAGCGGTCAAATTTTTGTTTCGCCATTTTTTCTCCTTAATATAATGACTATTTTTCTCTTTTTCGGCAAAAGCCCTCAATCGGAATCGAACCGATGACCTCATTCTTACCAAGAATGCGCTCTACCAACTGAGCTATGAGGGCAGCCGTACCTTCACGCTGCCTATGCAGGGTGAAATGGACGGTGAAGGATTCGAACCTCCGAAGGCGCCTGCCAGCTGATTTACAGTCAGCCCCCGTTGTCCACTTGGGTAACCGTCCTATTTATTTTCCTTTGGGCGCTTGCTTACCCGCTGGAGATTGCAATCCACCAAGGTCGATCACAATCGCTAATGAGTAAAATAGAGCCGACGATCGGAATCGAACCGATAACCTACCACTTACAAGGCGGTTGCTCTACCATTGAGCTACGCCGGCGCCCGGGAAATATTTTGTTGTTAAATGTAACTCACAGACTAAAAAGTATATCAAAATTTGCACGCTTGCGCAAGGCTGAATACTTCCAGTCCTCCAATTGCAAGACGAGAGTTTATCAGGTTATACCTTCTTAGTCAAGGGAAATGGTGAAAAAACAGCAACTCTTTTTACAGGTTTTTCAGGTTGCCTATGGGCGATCTTTAATTAACCCGTTCAAAAGTTCTTCACGGATTCGTTCAAAAAGAATGCGCTTACCGTCAGACATCAGCTCCGGGTTGACTTGTTTTAATTCCAGGCTGCCAGTGCTGGCGCCGATATCTTCCCCTGCCAACAAGCCGCTTACGGCAGTTTCCACGCTTGTATACAAATCGCTGCCCAAAACACCCACAACCCTGCCAGCCACCTCCAGCCCTGCCTGCCCTTCCACGCCAATCACAGTGATACTTCTGGACGCCAGGTAGGTCATCAAATCGGGTGATGAGATCTCTGGCTGCACGAAGATTGCCGTCACGCCAAGCCCAAGCAGCGAGTCCGCTGCGGTCTGCCAGCTGTTTGGGTCAGCTGGGTTCGGAACCTCAGCTGTGAAAGGGTAGTAGGGTTGGCTGACAAACGGCGGGTACTGGGGCTTGCATAGACCGCAGTAATAACGCACGCCCACCACGAATGAATCGCGGGTGCGGTTGCCCAAGTCGTCGCTGCCAAGCGTGAGGACCCCCACCCGGTAATCAGGTGTGGTCAGTGCCAGGGCATAACCAGCCAAAAAAGCACGCTGCTCCGCTGTTCCGCCCTCGCTGTTGATCGCATGGACGTTGAGCAAGCCAGGGGTTAGTCCGCTCACATCCACTGCCAGGATTTTAAGATCCGGTAATTGTTGATTCATGGATTCGATTTGAGCGGCATCTGCCGTCGTTACCAAAATTTTTACGGAAGGAGTGACCTGTTCTGCAGTGATAGACTCATGCTTTTCGAAGGTGAGATTATTGCTTTGGGTAAACGCCGTCAGACGTTCTGCCAAAGTTTCGTTATGACCCGAACCCACCCCAGCCCAAAACACAATGTCACTGCTTACCAGTACTTTGGCTGGCTCAGTTGGTACTACTGGTTCGGTCACGACTGCTACAACTGTTTCTTCAGTCGCACTCGCCTCGGTATTCAAAGGGCTCAGAGTTGCGGCAGGTTGTTGTTGATTACAGGCGGAGACCAGCAGAACCAGAATCAAAAAGATGAGCATGAGGGTTGGTTTGGTTTTTGTCATGGCTGTATTTTATCTTAAGCCGCAAGTACCGTGAAACTTGTAACACCAGGATTATTTTCTGATCGCACCGGTTTTGTATACGGAATATGATGGAAATCTGCACTATGCTGGGTTTGGGAAGCCTTCGGCTAAATCGTGTGCTCGGTCAGCCCACTAAAGGGGTGCTGCGCAAGAGACCGGCACAATCGAGTTCTTTGAGCTATCACCTATCACCTATTACCTATCACCTATCACCTATCAGCCATCAGCTAAGCAACCCTCACCCCCGCTGCGCGGACCCTCTCCGGGGAGAGGGCTTACGAAGCACCTATGAGCTATCAGCTAAGCAACCCTCACCCCCGCTGCGCGGACCCTCTCCGGGGAGAGGGCTTACGAAACAGCTATGAGCCATCAGCTATCAGCTATCAGCTATTACCTATCACCTATGAGCTATGAGCTTCGAGCTATCTGCAAACATCGGGCACAAACCCTGCAACTATAGGGCAGAACATTGAATACCAGGGAAAATACTATGAGCATACCTACATCCGAAACTCATCCAGATGGTCTCCACCGAGCACTGCGCAACCATCCTCAACAAGTACGAAAGGTGTTGGAAACAGCCGGTCCCCGCCAGATCAAGGATTTTATCAACGACCTGATCAGGCGCAATAAGCTAAATCTAAATTTCTTTTGGCAGCTCCTTCTCAGCCTGGCACTCCTGTCTGTCGGTCTCGTTGCCGATCTGCCGCTCCTGGTGCTGGTTGCTGCTGTGACCGCCCCTGTTCTAAACCCCATGATGGGGCTGGTACTCTCTGCGATCAAACCATCGGCAGGTTATCTGGGCAAGTCTTTATTTTTCACCCTGCTGATGATCGCGGTGTTCTTTGGTGGTGGTTGGCTGATCAACCTGATCAGCCCTTTAGCGGTCGACCCAAGTCAGGTCACAAGTTTCTTTACTATCAAGAATGGCTGGCTTGAGTGGGGAGTGCTGGTGCTCGCCTCAGTTGTGAGTGTCTATCTCTTTCTTTATCGCCCAGGAGGACCCTCCGTCGTCACCTCCACAATGTTGGCATACCTCATCTTCATCCCGCTCACCATCGCCGGTTTGCTCATGGCGCAGGGTGACGCTGCCGGCGCAATCGATTTATTGGTACTTATCGGGACCCGCTTTTTCGTCAGTCTACTGGCGTTACTGGTGACCACCTGGGTGCTCGGCTTTCCACCCAAAGGAGCAGTAGGCTGGCTGTTTTTCGCGATTATTTTACTGGTCTCAACCCTGGGGATATTTGAATCGCGCTTCCGCCCGTCTTTACTATTCCAACCAGAATCACACTCCTTCATAGTGTCAGCCGCTGCACCGACCGAACTGCCTGCCGAGCCAACAACAATTCGTCCCTCCCCGACTGCCCTGCCGACCAAGACACTTCAACCAACTGCTACCAAGCCGCCGATTGAAACGGTTTTCCCTGCTCCCGTTTCAAAATTTGCCCTGGTCGTCTCGGAAAGTGGCGTGGTGGTTCGCGAATCGCCCTCAACCCAGGCAGCCATCATCACCTACATCAGCAACGGTTTGCAGGTCACACTGCTCGGAGAAAAAATTACCGAACAGGACCTGGAATGGGAAAAGGTAATCGCGCCTGATGGCAAGGAAGGTTGGGTCGCCGCCCGATTTTTGAGCCCGGTCAACCCGTAGCCCTTAGGTCAGTCTGTCAGAATTTCGAGGTTCTGCACTGGAACGCGAATAACTGTCCCGTCTTTACGCTTAACCACCGCAACCTTACTTCTTAAACCGTTTGGCAGTCGTTCTGGCTTGTCTGGCAATTCAACGACTTCGCCAGCGTTCCCAAAATAGGGTTGTCCTAGCAAGCGTACCGTTTTCCCGAGTAAGGTTTGTTTAGCTTCCGTGAACAATTCGGCGGTTTTTTCTGTCTCGCGGTGTTGGAAAAGCTCTGGTCTCAAACCGCGATAAGGTTCTGCCTTGCGTGCCACAAGTGTTACCTGGCTTCCTTGTAGCTCCTCAATCGCCGACTGGCTAACTGTGTCCAACCTGGCTTCTCCAAAACCTAACAAGCTCATTACCGGCAGTTCAAATTGTTCCAACCCAGTCTTCGAGAAAGGGTCCAGGGAAGTGACAATAATGCCCACCGCGCCTTTTTCCTTGACAGCCTTGATATCCTCCAAGCCTGCATTCTGATCCAGAAAAACGATCGCGTCCTTGACTTCCACACCCTCCGCAGGAATCACAAGATTGCCAACAGCCGTTTTGTCATTTCCCCAATTGCCCCGCAAGCTGAAACCGCGGTCAACAATCACCGCGCCCAGACCAGGTATGAGCTCGCTCACCACCCCGCCAACTGGCGTCAGAGTCTGGATCGTTTTCTCACCCATTGCCAGGGTTACCCGCCCATCTCTGACCGACACCACTTTCCCGTCTTCTGGAGCCCTAAAAATTCGGGAGATTAATCCAGGTTTTTTAGCAATTACATCCCCACGCTTTACATCCTCACCTGCCAGCCGCTTGATACAGCTCTCCAGGTTCGATTCCTTGAGACGAAACTGGTTGAGCACATCGAAAACCTGGAATCTTGCTGGCAAAACTGCTTCAGCGATTACGGTCCCATGCTCCACGCTTTGACCAAGGTGCACTTTTACTGTTCCTGGTACAGGCAGTTTCACAGGGAAGGTAAGCATGGCATCCGGTTGAACTATCGCGTTACTCGTCATCATGCCCCCAAGTTCCAAAGCCAGTCCCGGCGCAGTTCCTGCCTTGCCCGCTCATCAGCCGGCAAAAAAAGAGGTCTGCCCCTGGCGTCGATAATCAGTCCAAGGTCGCTGGCGCTGGCACTCAGCCAGCCGCCCAAACCGCGCAGACCCATTCCAATATTACTGTCTGGTTCCGGTGCCAGGTAAACACGCAGTTCGCGGCCAGGCATCGTCTCGAAACGCTTTACTTCAGCCTGGTAAACCTGGTAGTATTCGCGAACGTCGCCATAGCCTTCATCCACCTCGAGCTCGAGCACTTTTTGCCCGGGGATAACAGGACTTTCAACATTGACAACGGTCGCTATCCCGCTAAAAATGTAACTGTCAATAATTTGAGTTACCAGCATAGGGTCAAAATCAGCCAGGGCTCCCAACGGCGTTAGTACCTGGTAATCATCTTTTACAATAGTGGTGATTCCATGCGGCAGCAGGCTATCCTGGATGATCATAAAAGCATGCCTGGCAGTTGGCAGCCGATCGAAATTGCTTCCGCTCAACAAAATTGGTTCAAAATCACCCATCAATCCGATATGTTCATCATAACGGATCTCATCATAAAGCACACTCATCTCGCTAAGCAGTCTGCGAATGCGCACACACATCCAGGCGATATCCAGGCTGGTTTCTTCGATGGTTATGGGCACAAAACCGGGATGCAGTTCACGGTTTGCCAGGTAGGCAGCTGCGGTCGCACGCTCAACGGATTGGTCAGACTGGGTGAGGACCGCTGAGACAGTTTCGTCTTCAACCCGGCAATTTTGCCAAACCCCCATCCTTTTACCATCAATCAGCGCAATAATATGTGCGAAATCAGGCTCCAAGTGCACCTGCAAAATACTCTTCCCATTTGCCTGGGTTTGCTCCAGCCAATGGTCCATCCTTGCCCGTGCAAATTCACCCGGCAGAAAATTGACCTTTGGTTGCTCTACCAGTTGCTGCAATTCGGGGAATTCTTTCAACCTCAACCGGCAAAGTGCCTGGCGCATGGCATTACTGGCAAAAGAAAGGTCTTCACGCCCGCTTTCTGGCTGAATATTCCCACCAATATGCAGGTCATCACCGGCTTCAATCTCCATTCGCGCATAATCCGACAGCGCCTGGTTGCCGACAAACACAATCTGCGGGCGGTTGGCTGCCCCCCGCAGCTGCACCAGCAAACGCAGGTTGCTGATCATTGCCCGCAAAGCATTTTCTGGTCCCCCATCCACACCCCCAGCCAGAATCACAAGGTCAAAGGCTATGTTGGTCAGTTTCTCGAGCTGCGCTGAAACATTTGGTTCGTTTTGAAGGTTAATTTCCAGCACGATTTCAGTATTGTAAAAACGGGCAAGCCGGCGTAATGGTTCCATCGAATACTTCTCGGATAGCCCCACCAGGACCACCCGGATCGGTTTGCCAATATTGGCGGTCAGACTCACACCTCGCAGACCCGGAATAGCCTGTTCAGTTTCAATATTAAAACGTCTGGAGCTGGACAACAGAACTGTCCCGGTCTGCTCTTCGAGTTCATCGATAACCTCTTCAATGGCAGCATTCAAGTTGTGATCGGGGTTTACGATAGTCTGCCTGGCAGAATGTGCAACCAGCTGAAAACTGCCCGATTGATCGTCAAACAACCAGGCTCGGGTATGTTGGGCGGAAATGTCGATGCTCAGGTAACTTGATAGCATAACCAAACCTCACCAAAGCCTGACAAAATCGACCAGGTACTGCACATAAGCGATCAGCGCGACCAGCCCGGTGCTAAAGAGCCCGACAAAAATCGCGCCAAAGGTGATTCCAATGAAAATCTGCCCAAATCCAGTCAGCCCATCCAGCCAGGAGGGCGCCAGGGAGTCTTGCTTCTGTTTTGTTTTCCGATGATGGAAAGCAAATAGAACCGCCAATACACCAGCCAGCATCATGAATGCCTCGAAAATCCCGCTCCAGTTGGGGAGCCCGGCAGTGGTCATCCTGCTGGGATCAAACGCGTCCACAATGCTGAGCAGTTGCGGCACCAATGTGCCGCGGCTAACCCCAACGATCAGTGCTGCTGTCACGACCCCGCCCAGGAACCCCAGGGAGATGCCAGCCACACGCGATGATTTCTTGAAAATCATGAAAATTGGCAATAGCGCCGCCAACAGCGTCGCCAACTCCAGCCAGACCGAGGATTTTGGGAAGGTGGTCAGGGGAGTTATAACCATAGGCATGATCACTTTCTGCACCAGCACCAAGACTGTAAACCCGGCGGTCGCCCCCACCAGGGTGTACATGGCAATCCCAAAAAGCAGGGTGTCGCCAAGCAGGTAGCTGAATACCATCAGGCTCAAAACCAAACCGGCAAGCAAAAGAAGCAAATCAAGGTTGTTCATCGCTTGCGTTCCTCCGCCCGTTTCTGCGCATCTTCATCGGCTTTCATGATCATTCCCAAAAGCAAAATTACGATCATCAGCAGCATCCCTACCTGGAAAGCGCGCTGATTGATGCTAAAAGCTCCGGCATCCGTAACCCCTGCTACCAACCCCTGTAGTTGACCGGAATCATGGTAAGGCAGCAGCATCGGCGCAGACACAGCCGTGGTTATGGCAGAAGTCTCAATCCATGGGCGCCAGGTGCTGACTTGCTCAAGCCAGCTGCGCACAAACTCAGCCGAATCACTTACCAAAATAACCTGGTCAACGCCAGAAAACAGGTCTGGTTCATCAGGTAAAGCCTGGTCCATGGGCAGCTCACCCCAACTGGGTGCCACCCGAACCCCCAAAGCCAGGTAGCCCAGCATGCCACCAGGAACATACTCGAGCGGCAGGAGACTGGCATCGAGCACATCCCCTGCCAGCCACAAATTCTCCGGGTTGGCAGTCACAATTCTCGGTTGAATCCCTTTTTCTTTCAGAAAATCAAGCACTTTTTTAAACAGTGGTTCGAGGTCGTTTCGGGTGGCTGCCTGATAATCCAGAACAATCAAAACTGACTCGTCGGCTTCAACTGATTCCAGGTTTGTAGTGAAAGCTGCTGCCGGCACGGAGCTTGGCAGTTCGGCGGATCCGGGAGGACCGAGCAAAATAGCCAGGAGTACAGCCAATACCAGCAGCAGTCCCAGCACCAGCCTGCCCAGTTTCCCTTTGGGGGTGTTCTCGTGCAAGACGGCGATCGTCCGGCGCCCTTCCTGACCAATAATTTCAGCAAAAACTTTGGCGCGCTCACGCTGATTCTTCAACAACAGTAAGTCTGGCAACACCTCTTCGGTAGAAACGGATTTTTCTGCGGGAGCTATCTGCTCGGGTTCTTCCTCAGTTTCATTTTCTGCAACCTGAGGATTTTCGTGTTCTTCCTCCTCGCTACCAATTCCTTCTGCACCAAGGGTTCCTTGTATTTCTTCTGATCCGCTGACCTCTTCGGCTATCAACTCATCCTCAGCTTGAGCGGGAAACTCGGTTGGCTCCTCGTTCTCAATCTGATCTGAAGGCTGCTCACCTTCCGGTTCTGCATAGAAGAGTTCTTCCTCATCTTCAGGAATGTTGTGGATAATCACAGGGTTGCCGGCTTCATCATCCTGATAAGGAAATCTCTCTTCAGAGATCTCCTGCTCTTCTTCAAGTTCGTTATTAGTCGCCGAAGATGTGCTTAGCTCAGTAGTTACTTCTTCTTCAGGCTCTTCGGCAGGCACTTCAGGCATGCCCATTTCACGCTGCAGCAACTCCTGCAATTCCTGTTCAGTCCATTCATCATCAAACCCATCCGTTTTTGAGAGGTCGGGCTCAATGCTCTCATCTTTATCTTCCTGTTTGGGATGCAGCTCACGGATCCTGCGCAACCATTCAGGGTCACCATTCTCATCAACCAGGTCGGACTCAACTCGCCGAGATCGCCTGGCTTTTTCGCGTTCATTCTGCTCGCGAATGCGCCGCATGATCTCGTCGAAGGCTTCATCTACTTGTTTTCGCCCTTCTTTTGTACGCTGGTCGTCCATCGCGATGCCGCCCTTCGCCAGCTCGCCGGCAGCGTCCTCTTCTTCCCTGGCACGTTGCCGTATACGCTCCAACCAATCCGGTTCATCCTGGTCAGTTTCACATTGTTGCCCGTCAGACTCCTCTACCTTATCGGAACTCTCGCCCTCGTCTGGGTCGTCATCTGCAATCAAGGGGTTGTCTTCCAGGGATGCTAAAACCTCAGCCGACGTAAAAGTTTCGTCCGCCTGGTCTTCGCCGGAGGTGGCTGCCGGGTCAAAACCCTCCAGCTCAAAAAGCCCTTCCAGCTCCTGACCACAACGAATACAGCGCAAGGTAAAGCTTGCATTTTCCTGACCGCAATTGGGGCAGGTCCTCAGGTCGTCGCCTTGATCACTCACGCTCAACCTCCTGCCCAAACAAAACCCGCAGCGCCATCAGCAGTGCGCCCAGTGCCACACCGATTAACAAGCCGCGCGCACCTACAATTGGCAGACGCTGGATCATCGAAACCACCTGGCTCATGCCCGGGTTGCCTTCGAAGCGCAGAAAGCCAAGATTCAGGAAGAGGAAAACCAGCGCGCTCAAGCCGAACGACACGGTCAAAATCGACCAACCCCTTACCCGGAAGATTTTGACTGCCGCGCTCATCAATACCAGCGCGACCAGTGCCATCAGTGCATTTTCGAGCGGCACCAATATTGCGCGGATCCCAGCCAGATAGGCAGGGTCATCCAAGCCTGAATACCAACCCAACCCCAAAGTCACCAGGAATGCAACTACCAGCACGATGCTGTATAAAAAGCCCTTTCGCCCTTTTACAATAAAACGAATGTGTATGACCACCAGGCTGGCAATTGCCACCAGCAATGCCACGCTGGAGACAATGATTGCCCAATTGAGCACCAACCCCAGGTAAGGGGCAGTATATGGCTGAAAAAAGAAAGCAGCCAACATCACCAACCCTGAGACTGCCGCCACAATGACAGGTGCGCGCTGTTTCACGATAGCACCCCGCTTAGCTTCAGCAAGGCAGCAATAATCAAGACAACTGCCAATACTATGCGCAGCCAATTCATCGTTTTGGCTTGATGTTGATAGGCATTTCTGTTGTGCTTTCCAACCGTCGGTAGATAGTAATCTTCACCCAACGTGACCAGTGAACCTGAAGCAAAGAAAGCTGCCTGGGCATTCGGCGAACCTGTGGCTGCCACCAGGGGCAGCTGCTGGCGCTCTGCCAGGTCAGCAGCGAGCATATGTTCCGGTCGCAGCGTGCCGGAAAGGATCAGCCCCGTGTCGCCATCACGGGCAAGTTCGGGCAGCAGCCCCGCCATCCAGGCAAAGGAGTTCACGCCACTTAATTGGTTGTTCTCCGGCTGAAAAAGCTCGCTTGCCATGGCATTCTTATAAGCGCCGTGCACCACCAGCTGGCTGATACATGCCAGTGCGCCGTCTCCGCTGAAGATACGGGTAGGTTGATCGTTGAATACAGATCTGCCCAGAACGATCCGTTCCACCAAGATTCCGTTGGAGTCACCCAGAGAAGTGTTTTGACCCGAAAATCCATCGCCCATCCCCAGTAGAAGCGCTTTGCCTTCCTCGGAAGAGCGGTGCATGAGCGCCTCGATGCCGTCATAGGCAGTTACATTTTCATAGGGTTCGGCGGATGTTTTGCGGTTGGTGAGCCATACCAGCACCATGATGATTACGACCAGCCCAACGATACCGGCTGCGATCAGGTCAGGTAGGCTGATGGGTGGCATCAGTCCTGCTCCCCTGGTACTGGCGAATTAAGAAACGGCATTGTAGGCAAAAAGAGGTCGGCAGGAAGCTCAACTTTCATGGATAAAGTATAGCATATTAGCGGGTCGGTTCCGCCTTTTGTCCGCCTGAGCGAAGACTTGTGTTATTGGAAAAGCGGAGTGTAACTGGTTGGGATTTCCATCAAAAACCCTGTTTCAACCAGCCGCACTCCGCCTATCAATCGCAGAAAGCGAGTACTTGCTTTGCTTAACTATGAATTCCCTGCCCCAGTGCGGCTTCGGCAGCTTCCATCACAGTTTCTGAAAGAGTAGGGTGGATATGAACCGATTTCGCGATCTCTTCCACCGTCAATTCGTTTGCCTGCGCCAGCACCAGCTCAGGCAGCAGTTCCGAAACTTCGGGTCCGACCAGCGTCGCGCCCAAAATCTCGCCGTATTTGGCATCGGTGATCACTTTCGCAAACCCCGTGCCTTTGCCTAAACCAAGCGCTTTTCCGTTGGCGATGAAGTTGAAGCGACCGACCTTAACATCAAAGCCGGCTTCTTTTGCCTGGGCTTCGGTGTAGCCGAACGACGCCACCTGCGGGTCTGAAAATACCGCCCTTGGGATCATGCGGTAATCGAGCTTGCGCTCCTCCATCCGGGCAATATTTTCGGCACAGATTTGCCCCTGGGCTGAAGCAGTATGGGCGAGCAAAAGTTTGCCGGTTACATCACCAACCGCCCAAATTCCGGGAACGTTGGTTGCCATGCGATCATTAATCTGCACAAACCCGCGTTTGTCCAGTGCCACGCCTGCTTCTTCCAGCCCAATTCCCTGGGAATTTGGTTTGAAACCAATGGCCACCAGGGTGATCTCTGCTTCAAGACTCTCTTCGCCTTTTTCACCTTCCACCACCACTGTTGTGCCAGTGTCGGTTTTTGTAACAGATTTAACCTTTGTGTCTGCCATCACCTTTACGCCACGCTTCCTGAAGGCTTTAGCCAATTCTGCTGCGGCTTCCTCATCTTCATTGGGCAAAATATGCGGAAGCATTTCAACAATGGTCACTTCCACGCCATAACCGTTCCAAATGGTGGCAAACTCGACCCCGATCGCGCCGCCGCCGATGATCACAGCCGATTTTGGCAGCTTTTCGAGCATGATCGCGTGCGAATAATCGAGCATTTTTTCCCCGTCAGGTTCCATCCCCGGCACCACGGTCGCGTGCGCGCCAGTCGATAGGATGATGTCTTTTGCTTCGATCTCTTCCTCGCCGCCTGCCTTCAACTCGACTTTCACTTTTCCGGCAGCCAGCAGGCTTGCGGTGCCTTCGATCACCTCGATGTTGTTTTTCTTCATCAAAAATGCAACGCCCTTGGTGAGTCGCTGACTGACCTGGCGACTGCGCTTGAAGGCTGCAGAGTAATCCAACTCAAGGTTGTCAAAACTGATGCCATAGTCCTTGGCATAATTGCGCAGGGTATGGGCGATTTCAGCGTTGTGCAGAAGGGCTTTGGAGGGGATACAACCTTCATTCAAACAAACTCCGCCGAGCCATTGCTTGTCAATAATGGCTGTTTTCAAGCCCAATTGCGAAGCCCTGATGGCAGCCACATAGCCGCCGGGTCCGGCACCAATTACGACGACATCAAATTGTTTCATTTTCTCACCTCAAGTTCTTGTTACTTTATAAAAGTGCCTGCTCGCAAGTCACTGAATGCCTTGCGCAATTCTTCTTGCGTGTTCATCACAATCGGTCCGCCCCAGGCAACCGGTTCGTGTAAGGCAGGGGCACTTGCCAGAATGAATCGCACTGCCTTTCCTGGCACGGCGCTTACTTCAACGGTATCGCCGTCGCGCAGCAGCAGGGCAGTTTTTTGTTCGAATATCTCATTATCAACGATCATATCGCCCAACAATGAGAAGATGAACACCGTTTTCTCTTCCGCGACCGGTATTTCGATGGTTTGTCCTTCGTAGAGAGTCACATCCAGCAGTGTTGCCTGGATGTGGTGGGGTTTCGCCCCGCGCACACCGCCATATTCTCCGGAAATTACGATCACTCGTCCGCAGCTTTCTTCAACTATTCCCATGTCTTCCGGGCGAATATCGAAATACTTTGGTTCGGTCATCTTTTCAGCCGCCGGAAGGTTGAGCCATAGCTGCAGCCCGAGAAAATGTTTGGCTTCCTGGGGCATTTCCTGGTGCAAGATGCCACTACCGGCAGTCATCCACTGGCTTGAGCCGGGTGTGATCATGCCCTTATTGCCAAGGCTGTCTTCGTGTGCCAATTCGCCATCGACCAGGTAGGTGATGGTCTCAATTCCGCGGTGGGGATGCATCGGGAAGCCGCGCATATAGTCTGGCGGGTTGGTGGAATCAAAAGAATCCAGCATCAGGAATGGGTCAAAATCCTCGATGGTAGGTCCGCCCAATACGCGGGTCAACTTTACGCCTGCACCATCCACCGCTGGTATTCCCCTGACCACTCGTGCAATTTTTCTTGTCTTCATTTGTCAAAGCCTTTCCTATAATCCACACACCTTTACGGAATCCTTACCACCCCCTCTCTAGAGGGGCATCCTTCACCACCCCCTCTTTAGAGGGGGGTAGGGGGGTGAGAGAATCCTTTAATAGCTAATATCCCATCTGTCCGTGCAGCGATTCATCGTTATCAATATATTCCTGCACGCGGATCACGCGGTAATTATCCTTATCATCCCGAATATACACCATCTCGATGCCTGCGTTAATGATCATCCTTTTACACATCGAACAGGGACCGGCATTTTGGACGTAATTGTTGTCATCTTTCAGGTCAACACCAGACAAATATATAGCAGAACCGATCATTCGCTCACGGGCAGCACTGATAATCGCGTTTGCTTCTGCATGCACGCTGCGGCATAATTCATAACGCTCACCGCGCGGCACACCCATCTGCTCCCTGATACAAAAACCCAGATCAATGCAATTGGCTCTGCCCCTCGGCGCGCCGTTATAGCCGGTGGAAACCACTTCATCATTTTTCACGATTACAGCGCCATATTGCTTTCGAAGGCAGGTAGACCGCTGGCTCACCACCTCGGCGAGGTCAAGATAATAATTGATTTTGTCACGTCGATTCATTGGTTTCCTCTTCGGGCAATTGTATAAACAAAATTGTAATCGACAGGTTTGAAGAAAAACCGGAAGTAAAAGCCGTTTGGGCTCATAATCCTTCATCTTCCACGAACTGGTAGAAGACTTTTTCCTGTTTTTTGTCATTTATGGAGATAGTTCCAACCGGGAAGGTATAGATCGTATACTCTTCTTTTCCATCCAGACCGAACACCCGGTCGCAGAGTTCCATGTCGAATGCCGCCACAGCACAGGTACCCAAACCCAAAGCCGCGCAGGCGAGGTAAAGGTTCTGCCCAACATGCCCGGCATCGATAAGAACCACGCGATGCGCCCAGATGCCATAACGCCACTCAGCGCGGTACGGCACGAAACTCCAATAGAACACCACGTTGGCTTTCCTCGCCCAGCTCTGCCCCATCAGGGAGTCCGAGATAACCGAAGGCAAATCATCAACCGGATTCAGGAATTCGAGCGCATGGTTCAAGGGTAAATAGTGATACGCACCTGACTGCAGCCCTTCCACATTCTGCACCAAAAGGTAGGTCTCAAAGGCATGCCGCGCGCCGCCTGATGGGACCGTGCGCAGCGTGGCATAAGACTTTCCGCGAATATCTTTGATTCCCTGGGTAGCCCACAGTAGAAAAGAGAGTTGTAACAGGCTGATAGTCTCCTGCGTATACACGCGTGAACTTTTTCGCTCGGTTATGATATCGATAAAATCGCTTTTGATATCAAGATCTTGAAAATTCCTGGGCAGCGCAAAAGCCCGGTCAGTCATAGGTTCCTTGACCAGTGGCGGCTGAGGCAACTTGAGCTGCTGGTCGGATTCAAAATCATCATAAGGGGTGCTGGAATAACTTTTCAAAAATTCCCGCCCTTCGGCGATCAGTTTCTTTTGTACTTCGGGGTCAAGCATGGCAACTCCTAAAATGTAATTTTATTTTTTAATTATAGCCCTACCCGTTATCAGGAGTTGTCGAAGTTCGTCATCCTGAGCTTACACAACCTGTCATCCTGGGCCTTCACAACTTGTCATCCTGAGCCTTCACAACTTGTCATCCTGAGCCTTCACAACCTGTCATCCTGAGCCTCTTTCCGTAGGACTCTTCGAGTGCGAAGGATCTTATCATTAAGATTCTTCACTTCTTTCAGAATGACATATTAACGAAAAAACGCGGAATCGTAATAGGTTCCGCGTTGTTTATCATCTTCTGCAACAATCTATTTCCCCGAAATAGTCACGTTCTTTACCCTGACCCAGGGCAACAGCCAATAACCCGAGTTTTCGCGTTCGCGGCTGACCGCCACGGTATCGCGTAACATATCGCCCAGGTTGCCGGCGATCATCACCTCGCTCAGGGGGTTGGTGACTTTCCCATTCTCGATCAGGAAGCTATTTTTTGCCACACCGCTCAGGTCGCCCGAGGGGCTGGGCTGCCCGCCAGAGAAACGACCCAGCAGGATGCCCTTCTCCACTCCGGCAATCAGCTCTTCCAGGGGGGTATCGCCATTGCCAAACACAAACGTACCAACGCTGTTAGCCGAACGTTTCAGACCGGTCTTGGCGGCTCCATAGCGGCTGAGGCTGAAGTTTTTAAGCACACCATCCTCTATCAGGGGCATATTTTCAGCCACGTAGCCGTCGCCGCTCAGGTTGCTGGCAGCCGGCAATTCCGGATGCTCCGCTATCAGCTCAAAATTAACCAGCGGGCTGGCTATTTGCTCCCCGAGTTTTTCTTTCCAGGGGCTGGTGCCAGAGATCAGGGCACCATCCTGCAGGTAGGTATCACCGATGTACCAGAGGAAATTCTCAAGGCAGCCAGGCATGATCACCAGGTCTCCCATAAAACTGCCTTCAAATTGCTCGGTTTCAACCTGCCGCTGGGTCTCATCCAGGATTCGCCTGACCCGGTCGGATTCAAGAACACGCTCAGAGGGGTCTTTGTAAACCGTGCCGAAATAATTGAAAGACGAAGCCCGCTCGCCATCCCTTGCGATAAACATGTTACTCAGTTGGTAGAGCCCGACCTCATCCGAGAGGCGCACACCGTTAGTATTCGCGTACAATTTCTCGTTGTGATTGTGCTCGATCCCGATTGAATCATAGCTGATCAACGGGAAGTCTCGGTTCGTATCTGCAATCATATCAACCAATTGCCCGTACATCTTATCCAGGTCAGGTTGTTCATCTCCGGCAGAGAAACTAAGGTTTTCGTGCAGTTCAGCGATTCCTTCAGCCTCATCAGGTTCCGCCGCCCCGGCAGACTGCCAGGCATCGGCTACGGCTTGTTTGATGTCTACCGGGTCAAAGCTGTTCAAATTAACCGTGCCTTTGCGCTTGTCTTTGAGAAGTTTGACGCTGACCTTATCTGAAAAAACGGTGCGCACCATGCTGATTTTGCCGAGCTCATAATACAGCTCGGTCAAAACGTTTCGGCTCACCCAGGTTTCGCCTTCGTCGGCGCCGATTGCCTTAATCTCATCCAAAACAAGTTCAGCCGCATCCAAAATTGCCTGGTCTTTTACTGCAAAAGCCTGTTTCATGCCCGACCTCCCACGTTGATCTTTACCTTGATTGCTGGTCCGCCCATCCCCACCGGGATCATCTGCTTCTTGCCACACATTCCAGAATTGGTCCAGGTGACCGTGTCGCTGACCATGTCGGCGGTTTTCAAAATATCAAATGCCACTCCTGAGACGGTGGTGTCTTTGATTGCCCGGCCAAGTTTGCCGTTTTTAATTTCGAAACCCATCGGTACGCCAAACATAAATTCTCCGGTCGAATCTGCCTGCCCGTTGTTCATATCGGTCATCAGGTAGCCATCTTCAACCGAGGCAATCATATCCTCGAATTTATCAGTTCCCGGAAGGATGCAGGTGTTGCGCATGCGGATCAGCGGCTCGTCCGAGAAATCAAAAGCGCGGGCGTTGCCATTGGCTTCGTGCCCGAATTTGCGCGCCGATTCCTTGTTGTGCATGTAACCGGTCAGAATACCGTTCTCAATCAGCATCTGGTCCAGGGCAGGCGTACCTTCGTCATCCACGAAAACCGGCACCGGCGCCAGCTCGCCAAAGGCGGTGTGGGCGATATCCACCAGGCTCACCTTCTCACTGGCGACTTGCTTGCCAAACATCGGTCCGCCAATCGAACCGGTTTGAACAAAGTCGGCTTCCACCGTGTGACCAACCGCTTCGTGTGCCAAAATTCCTGCCAGGTCAGAATCCAGAATCACGGTCTGAACGCCCGGTTTGGCATACACACCCTCTGCTTTTTGCATCAGCAGCTCATGCTGCTTTTCAAGGTTTCCGAAGTAATCTTCGGCATTTTTGAATGTTGCCGGGAAGTTGCCATACCCTCCCAACACCTTGTAAAGCTCCACCGGCTGCCCGTCCGCATCCTGCGTGGTCATGAAGATATAGACATTGGAGCGCGGAACGAACGAATGCGAAACCACGCCATCGCTGGTGTAAAGCAATTTTTCCATGTTGAGAACGCGGGCAAACACGCGCCTGCTCAGCAGACTGGGAAAGCGCTCGGCGATGTAACTGTCCAATTCATCCACGATGCCAAGCAGATAGCTCTGCTCCACTGGCACATCGTGCTCGAATCCATCAGTGCGTGAAAAAGGCTGTACCGGAGCAAAATCGGGCTGCCCACGCTGAACGTGGCGGTCAAGAAAAGCGGCATTATCACTGGCTGCTCTGACGATTTGGGCGATTGCCTCCACGTCGTCCCCATAACCGGTGGCAGAAGCAAAGCCATAAGCCCCGCCTTTGACTACCCGGGCAGAAACCCCACGGCTGATTCCGCTGGAATTGGAAACCAGGCTGCCGTTGAGCATCGCCACCGCCCGATTGCGATTTTCCTGCGCCCGCAGCTCGGTGTAACCTGTAAATCCGTGCTTTCTGACATATTCATGTAAGTGATCCTGAAGCATAAAAGAACCTCCTTTTTGAGTGGTTAAATGATAACATCACCACAAGCGATTTCAAGGAAAAACAACACATACAACCAATCCACCTTTGACCCACCCACTCTACAAACAAACCGAAGCTTGCTTCATCCTTGAAGGTATACTATTAACCAAGCCTTATCAAAGGAGTCTACTATGCCAAAAATTCTCTATCTACTCGACGGTCACGCCATCGCCTACCGCGCTTACTTTGCCCTCACCTCTGGCAGCTCCACCTACTGGACCACCAGCTCAGGCGAACCTACAGCCGGCGTTTATGGCTTTGCCAGCCGCCTGCTGCGCCTCTTCAAACAGGAAGAGCCCGACTACGTCGCGGTCAGTTTCGACACCGGGCGAACCTTCCGCCATGAAATGTACGCAGACTACAAGGGCACACGCGCCAAAATGCCAGACGACCTGCGGGTTCAGATTGAACGCATTCGCGAGATGGTGGATTGCTTCAACATCCCCCGCGTTGAGATTGACAATTACGAAGCGGATGACGTGATTGGCAGCCTGGCTCGCTGGGCAAGCGAAGAGAAGGGTTTGGGGGTAAAGATCATCACCGGCGACCGTGACATGCTCCAGTTGGTAACCAACACGGTGGTCGTCTCGCTGCCAGACCGAAAGAGTGGGCAGGACCAGGATTACTTCCCTGAAGATGTTGTAACGCGCATGGGTGTGCGCCCTGACCAAATCGTGGATTACAAGGCGCTGGTTGGCGACCCTTCAGATAACATCCCAGGGGTTGCTGGGATCGGAGATAAAACCGCCAGGGAACTGCTGGGTAAATATGACAATCTTGATAACATCTTTGCCAATCTGGACGAAATCAAGGGCAGAGCCCACAAACCATTGAGCACTGGTCGCGAAGCAGCCTACCTCAGCCAGGATTTAGCCCGCATACGCACTGACCTGCCGATCATCCTGGATCTTGAGCAGGCAAACCCGGTCCATTTTGACCCGGAAAACGTTGTAAAACTTTTTCAGGAGCTGGAATTTCGAACCCTCACCTCGGAACTGAAAAAAATTACCGCGAAGATGGATGCCGACTACCAGGAGCAAAACGGATTCCAGGGCAGCCTCTTCCCTGAAACAGAAAAACCCAAATCCGACGCCAAGCAGGATGAACCTCAGAACGCCACATTCAAAGCCGTGACTGTTAGTGACCCTGAAACCCTGACCGCGCTCGTTGCCGACCTCAAGGCGGCGAAGATGATTGCTTTTGATACAGAAACCACCGGTCTGGACCCCATGCAGGCAGATTTGGTGGGCATCTCTCTGGCTGTCAGCCCAGACAATGGCTATTACATCCCAATCGGGCACAAGCACGGTCAGCAGCTCGACCTCGAAGTCGTCAAGGCAGCGCTGCAACCGATACTGGTTGACCCGAAAATCGAAAAAGTGGCTCACAATGCCAAGTTCGACCTGGTTACCCTGCACCAGGCTGGTTTTGATGTCAGCCCAATCACTTTTGACACAATGATCGCCGAATGGGTGATCGACCCCACCTCACGCAACCTGGGTCTCAAAGCGCAGGCAAACGCCCGGCTGGGTGTGCAGATGACCGAGATCGAGGAATTGATCGGAAAGGGCAAAAGCCAGATTTGTATGGACGATGTGCCCATTGAAAGATGCGCCCCCTACGCCGCTGCCGATGCCGTGATGACCCTGCGGCTGGTGGAACCAATGAGGGTAGATTTGCGCTCCCACGCCGCAGAAAAGCTTTATCGCGACTTGGAAAACCCCCTGATCCCGGTGCTCGCTGGGATGGAGGAAGCTGGTATTCTTCTCGATGATGCCCTTTTTGAAGCTTTCTCAAAAAGTCTCAAAGGCGATGTCGACCGTCTGACTGAACAAGCCTGGTCGCTGGCAGGAGAGGAATTTAACCTGAACTCCACCCAGCAGCTTTCTTACATTCTTTTCGAAAAACTCGCTCTCGAACCGCCCGATCGTTCCAAAAAAACCAGTAGCGGCATGTATTCCACCTCGGCTGCTGTGCTTGAGTCGATGCGCGGAATGCACCCGCTGGTCGATGTGATCCTCGAATACCGCGAGCTTTCCAAGCTTCAATCCACCTATGTCGATGCCCTGCCTACCCAGGTGAACCCAAAAACCGGGCGTGTGCACACCACCTTCAACCAGACCGGTACGGTCACCGGGCGGATTGCCTCGCAAAACCCGAATTTACAAAACATCCCCATCCGCACCGAGTTGGGTCGCCGGGTCCGCCAGGGTTTTATCGCCGCACCCGGTCATAAACTTCTGGCGGTCGATTATTCTCAAATCGAACTGCGCATCGTCGCCCACCTGGCACAGGATGAAGCCATGATGCGTGCCTTCCACCAGGGTCAGGACATTCACGCTGCTACTGCCGCTGCTATCGAAGATGTGCCCCTGAACGAAGTCACCAAGCAGCAGCGCCGGCATGCCAAGGCAATCAACTTCGGGCTGATCTACGGCATGAGCCCCTTTGGTCTCACCCGCACCACTGACCTTACCCTGGCAGAAGCCGAGAACTTCATCAGGGAATATTTCAAGGAATTCCCATCTGTTAAAGAATGGCTGGACAACACCCGCCTTAGGGCATCGCAACAAGGCTATGTAGAGACGCTGCTCGGACGCCGCCGTTACTTCCCGGCGCTGGCTGCTGGAACCAATTATATGGTTCGTCAACGGGAGGAACGCGAAGCAATCAATGCCCCGGTGCAAGGCTCTGCTGCCGATATCATCAAACTGGCGATGATCCGTCTGCCAGGCGCGTTGAAAGAAGCTGGTCTGAAAACCCGCATGCTTTTGCAGGTGCACGATGAGTTGATCTTCGAAGTGCCGGAAAACGAGCTCGAAGATGCCACCCGCTTGGTGAAAGGAGTGATGGAAGGGGCGCTGGCGCTTTCAGTACCCCTGGTCACCGAAGCCCGCATTGGCGATAACTGGGGCGAGTTGACCGTCGTCGACTCTGAAGGTCCGTTAATTTTGGAAGAATGACACCAACGTGTTGAGCAAGGCGGTACGCTTTAACTGTAAGGGACGGCTTCCATGCCGTACCGTCGGCAGGACGCCTTCGGCGAAAACCCGTGCCCGGTCAGGAGACCGGCACGATCAAAAGCCGGCACGATCAAAAATTCAAACTCCAACAGTCTGGCTCTGTAACTTGCCTTTCAGCTGCAAAATCTGCTTGCGGGTGCGGTCATCGGTTTCCACCAATTCAGCAATCTTGTCACAGGCATACATCACCGTAGTATGGTCTCTCCCCCCCAGCTCTTCGCCAATTCGTGGCAGCGAAAGATCGCCCAAATCGCGCATCAGATACATCGCCACCTGGCGAGGAAAAGCCACATCTCTCGCTCTGCTGCGACCGGTTAGGCTGCTATGGCTCACACCAAAGAATTCAGCCACAACCTCGATCACTGTTTTGGGCGTGATGCTGCTGGGCTGGGGCAGAAAATCTGCCAGTGCCCGGTCACACAAACTGAGTGTCAGTGCTTGCCCGCTCAATTGTGAAAAAGCCAAAACACGGTTCCAGGCACCTTCCAGCTCACGCACATTCGTCTGGATCGCCTTGGCAATCCGGCCGATCACCTCTTCAGGCACATGCTGATGCACTTTTTCCGCCTTGCAGTGTAAAATCGCCAGGCGGGTCTCATAGTCAGGCGCCTGCATATCCACCGTCAACCCCCACTCGAAACGCGAGCGCAGGCGTTCTTCCAGCGTGCTCATCGCCTTGGGTGAGCGGTCTGAGGTCATCACGATTTGTTTGTCCTGCCCATAGAGGGCGTTGAAGGTGTGGAAAAATTCTTCCTGGGTGGAGTCTTTACCGGCAATGAACTGGATGTCATCAATCAGCAGCACATCCACTTCGCGATACTTTTCGCGGAAAGCTGTAGTGGTCTTATTGCGGATCGCCTGCACAAGGTCATTGGTAAATTCTTCCGATGAAACATACAACACCTGTTTGCCCTGTTGCAAAACAGCATTGCCGATGGCATGCAACATGTGAGTTTTGCCCAAGCCGACACCACTATAGATAAAAAGCGGATTGTACGCCCGGGCAGGGTTTTCGGCGACTGCCTGGCAGGCAGCGTGTGCCAGCCGGTTGGCTGAACCAACCACAAAATTATCAAAGCGATAACGCGGGTTCAGCTGTGTATCGTAGCTATCCTTCATCACAGGAGCTGGTTTTGGGATCGAGACAGTTTCTTCTTCCAGGTCCACCTGCGGAGCAGCCCAAACCTTAAATTCTACGTTGACCTGTCGAGCCATCATGCCCGAAAGTTTATTGACCACAGTGCTCTTCAAGCGGCTGTCCAGCCAGTCACAAGCATAGGCGTTACCGGCACCCAGTGCAAAAGTTCCCGAAGCATCTTCAAATGAAATCAGCTGTGTGTTCTTCACCCAGGTATCAAAAGAAGCTTTGCTAAGCTCCATTTGTAATTGTCCGATTGTTGCCTGCCATGCCTGTTGAGCATTCATGCGGTCTCTCCTTATATCCTTTTATGTCTATGTCAACCGACGATTAATGAATGTGATCGGTTAGGTAAAAATCAATTCACCCAGCAACCCCTGATATTTTTCGGTAAGTGAATAACCAAATTCTAACACCTGAAGACAGGCTTTTCCTGTTATGTCCCTTAAAATATCGGAACTTTTTAAGGTTGGCTTTTTGTTGACCACATCCTTAATATTGCGTTAACTGCTCATTAATTTTTGTTGATCAACGCAACCCTAATTAGCAGGATTGAAAGTCTACCTGTACCCCCACATATGGGTGATCTTGATTAATTAGATCATATATTCCAATAATTAGGGGTAATAAATACGCCAAAATAAATCATCCATTCTTAAAGAAAATCGGATAGTCTTACAAGTACTGGCATTTACTTTATTATCAAAAAGTTATCTACACGCTCAGGTTGGTTAATCCTGAAGCATATCGTTTGCAGCCCGCCGCCCGATCTCGACTGCAAAATTGGTGCCCCTGTCCCATGGGTACACCTGGCTCATGCTGGCAAACCACAAACCTTCCACCGGCGTTTTTATAGCAGGTATGTTCTTACTGTGGTCGACCAATGGAATCGGTTGAGCGTAGCCGGTCTTGCTGACCCACACCTTCTTCACCCAATCTTCCGAAAAATCAGGGTTGATCTTTTTCAGATGCGGCAGGAACTCAGCCAGCAATTCGTCATCCGTCTTGCTGAAGTTGGGGTGGTCCTTTTCAAGGTAATCGCCGATATAGATAATATGGTCACCGCCAAAATACTCAGGCTTAAGGAAGTTGGTGTGCTCCACCAGTGATAAAAATGGATAACCTGCCTGTTTTGGGATGTTGTACCAATAGTAGCCATCTGGCGAGAGCGGGTGTTTCAGCGAAAGCGTCATCACCACCGCACCCATATGGTTCAGTTTCAACAGTCCGCCCAGGTAATCAGCGGGCAATTCCGGGGCAAGTTTCGCCATGAGACCCGGCGAAAGTGTTACCAACGCCTTGTCAAAATGCTCAGGCGCTTCCTCACCCACCTGCACATCCAGCCCGCCGCTCTCGCTTTTACTGATTTTCTTCACAGGTTGCGAATAGCGAATATCGACACCGTCATCAATCAGTTTTTGGGCGAATTTATCCGCAAATTTCTGGAAGCCGCCTCTGAAAGTGCCCAGGCGGGTAGTGCGCACATGCAAACGTGCCCACATCCATGCCATATTAACCTTGTCTGCCCAGTTTTCACCAAACTTGCCGTCCAGCATCGGTTTCCACATACTTTCAAAAACCTTGTTTCCAGCCCAGTTACGCATCCACGCGTCTGTGGTCACCCGTTCGAGTGGTTTCCAATTCATGGTGAAACGTAAATAGAGCCCAACCAGCCCGAAGCGGATCTTGTTGATGCCCCAGCCTAACCCGGGGTACATGATGGCGGCAGGAATGGAATCGAAGGGGTAAAACTTGCCTTTATGATACATAACGCTGACTGGTTTGGGGAATATGACCTCGTCCGACCAGCCCAATTCATCGATCAGACCCAGAAGGTGCGAATCGCTCTGGAACCAATGGTGGTAAAAACGTTCAACAGACCAGTCCCAACCCGGTTCTTTGAAACCAGAAGCCAAACCGCCGGGTACAGTCCCAGCCTCAAACACAATCACATTGTGCCCGGCTTTTTTCAGGTCCAGCGCTGCGCTCAACCCGGCAAATCCGGCACCAATCACGGCGATTTTTTGTTTTTCTTGTGTCATTTTCGTCTCTCTTCCTCGCATTAATCAGCCGAAAAGGCTTCTTCGTCCTTATATTCTTCCTGGATGCTCTTCAAATCTGTGGTTAAGCCGAAACCTTCTTTTACAAAGAAGAATGCCCCGACTAACGTCACTGGCAGCCACAAAGCTACGCGCAGAAGCAGAGCGTAGCTGAGCGCGTTTTCCGGGCTAACCCCAAACAGCTCCATCATCGATTTGGTGGCAGCATCAAAAGTGCCCAACCCTCCCGGTGCTGCCGGCACCAAAAGCACCAGGTTTACGATTCCGACAACCATTAATAGACTCTGGAAATTCAGATTTAGCCCCATCGCCTTCATCACACCCCAATACAACCCGGTTTCAATCACCCAGATCAGCACCGATTGGAACATAACCAATAGCGACTGCAGCGGCGACTTCAAAACGCGCAAGCCATCAATGAATTTTTTGATGATTCCACCCAGACCCTGGCGCAGTTTTTTGGGCACAAGATGGTTGGTCACCCAATTGGTTACACCCTGCATCTGCTTTGGCAGGAAAACCATGGCGATAAACACCAGCAAAATAAGCCCGAAGATCAAGCCAACCCAAAATGCGCTGGTTTCGATAATACCGACCCATTGACTATTAGGCGCAAAGTTGGAAAGCTGGCCCAGGTTGAGCAGCACCAAGGCTAAAATCGCGATCCCGTCAAAGAGATGTTCTACAATGATGGTTGCCAGGGATGCAGAGATAGGCACGTCTTCCTTCTTGCGCAGCAAAACTGTGCGCAAAAGGTCGCCAGCCCGTGCCGGGTAAATGTTATTCGCCATAAATCCCGCGGAAATGACCGGGAAAAGCCGGAGCACAGAAACTGATTTCATCGGCATGAGCAAAACCCGCCAGCGCCATGTGCGCACAAACAGGGCAACAAAGTATGCCCCAATCCCTGCGGCAACATAAACCAGGTTGGCGGTTTTCAGCTGCTCCCATACGAGAGCGAAGTCCACTTTGCGAAATGCCAGCCATAAAAAAATGGCACTAACCAGAAACCCTAACCAGACATGCCATCGTTTGATCTTCATGCCCTCGATTGTACCCTTACTTGACAGTCGCTTCAATCGATTGTGCCGAGCTCCTGAGTGCACAGCCTCCCAGTGGGACCGAGCAAACATTTTCACAGAAGGAGTTGGTTTTATTCTGGTGGTTGGAGACCTACGGTCAGATCCCGCGCTCGGTGAGGACACCGGCGCGATCGAGGGGTATGCTCGGTGAGGGCACCGGCGCGATCATCGAGCCCGATTGGGACTTATTCTGTCTCGTTTCCTTTAGGATAATGCTCTTTCATTCTGCGCTGTAATTCCCGGCGGGATAAGAAAACCTTGTGCCCACAGGTTAGGCAAACCAGCCCAATATCGGCACCTATGCGCACCACTTCCCACTCAAAACCTCCGCAGGGGTGAGCCTTGCGCAAGCGCACTTTATCTCCTACCTGAATCTCTGTAAGCATGGCGGGATTATAACATCGTCGTGTTATACTTTTTCCTGCCCATGCTAAACCTGAATCCTGCCACGCTCATTTCCAGGGTGATCACGCTGGTCATCGCCCTGACCATTCACGAGTTTTCGCATGCTTTCGTCGCCACCCGCTTTGGCGATGATACCCCCAGGCGTGCCGGACGGCTTACGCTCAATCCCTTGATGCACCTCGACCCGATGGGCTCTCTCATGCTAATCCTGGTGGGTTTTGGCTGGGCAAAACCGGTACCGATTAACCCCTATGTAATCCGCCAAAACAACAAAGCGGGCGTGATGCTCACTTCTATCGCTGGTCCACTTTCGAACCTTATTATGGCTGTCCTGGCTGCAATCCCCTTGCGCCTGGGCTTGTTCCAGGCATCCTACCAGGTCAGTGGCATCTTCCCGACCTTGGGCTACTTTTCGGTGGAGTTCATTTACACCAACGTTGCCCTGTTCCTGTTCAATATGATTCCGCTGGCACCGTTGGACGGGGAAAAAGTGCTCGAGTTCTTCCTGCCCAACAGCTGGCAGGGTGCTCTGCAAGCCATTCGCCAGTACGGACCCTTCATCCTGCTTGCCCTGGTCTTCGTGGGACCAATGGTGGGGTTTGACTTTTTTGGAACCATCATTCGCCGTCCGTTAATGGCAATTGTAAATTTCCTGATCGGTCGCTGACAAACCGATATGGCTTTCTATTGTTATATGGTATTGTGCGCCAATGGCGGTTACTACACAGGTTGGACGACGGACCCTATCCGACGGCTAAAACAGCACAACGCCGGCGTCGGAGCGCGATACACCCGCATGAACGGACCCTGCGAGTTGTCGTATGTGGAAGAAGTCGCTGATCACATTGCTGCCTTAAAGCGGGAATTTGAGATAAAACGGCTCCCACACCTCAAAAAAGTCGCCCTATGCGCTGATGAAACCCGGAATATCCTCGCGTCGTTAATGGAACTCAACAACTCCGCCGAAGAATAATCTCACTTCAAGCAAAGTCCCTGCGAGGGAGCGCAGCGACCGTGGCAGTCTGCCTTTAATCTTTTCCTATCAGCTATCAGCTATAAGCTAGCTCGACTGTGGCAGTCTGCCTTTGACTTAA
>DHCY01000034.1 GCA_002399085.1 Anaerolineaceae bacterium UBA4890 | reverse complement strand
CACCACTTCGTGGTCCCCCTTCCCCAGAGGGGAAGGCAAACTTCAGCCACCACACCGTGGTCCCGGTTTTTGCATAAAACCCTCCCATTTCAAATGGATACGTTACAATTAAGCAGATAAATAAAGACAACTATGACGATCAGCGAATTTTCAATCCCTTTTAAATACAAAACCTGGCGGTCGACACCAATTAAGTGGGTCGCCAGTCATGCCTTACATCATTGGCCAATCTTCTTGATTGCCCTGATCGGAGCGGTGGGGAACGCCGCTCTGGCAGGGGTTCCAGCCGTTGAATTTGGACGTGTTTTCAACAATCTCATATCCGGCAACCCTTCCACCGATCTCTTTATACGCAGTGCAGCCTTTATTGCCATCACTCAAACCATCCGCGGTCTGATGCAGTTTACGCGGAATTTTGGCTTCGAGGTTACCGCTCAAAAGATTGAGCGGGATGTACGTGAAGAGTTTTACATCAGCTTGCTGGGCAAAAGTATGACTTTCCACAGCCTGCAATCCATCGGCGACCTAATGGCGAGAGCCACCAACGATATCCGCGAGGTCAATTACATCTTCAGCCCCGGCATCAATATGGTCTTTGGTTCATTGAACTTCTTGTTTATCCCGCTGACCATCGGCGCTTCAATCCACCCCGCGCTTTTAGCCACCCCGCTGATCTTCATTGTTGCCTACTTTCTCTCCATCTGGCATTTTCTCAAAATACTTAAACCGGTAACCACCGAAGTGCGTGATAATTTTGGCAAAATGAACAGCCGGCTGGCAGAGGACATTGACGGTATCGAGACGGTTAAAGCTGCTGCTCAAGAGGAAAGCGAAATTGCCCTCTTCCGGGATAACACCCAGGCGTACCGTGACGCGACGATCAAACAGGGTGACATCGAAGCACGATTCATACCGCTTTTGTTGCTGGCTCTGGCTATGGGGTTTGGCTTGCTGCACGCCCTGATCCTTGCCCGACAGGGTCAAATTGACCTGGGTTCAGTGGTAAGTTATTTCAGTGCTCTCTCTATGCTGGGATTTCCGACCAACACATCCATACGCTCCTACTCGATGATCTCCTCGGGACTGGCTGGCGCACAACGCTTGCTGGATGTAATGAACACCGAAAACAACCTGGATGAGAATGCTGAGGGTCACGTTAGCGAAATCCAGGGGAAGGTCGAATTTAAAAATGTTTCCTTTGCCTATGAAGAAGGAAAATATTCCCTCGAAGACCTCAATTTCACAGTCGAACCCGGCAAAACTGTGGCGATCGTTGGTCAGACCGGTTCGGGAAAAACGAGCTTGATACGCCTGATCAACCGCACTTACGACCCTGAGGTTGGAAAGGTATTGATCGATGATACCGATCTGCGCGAATGGAAACTGGACAGCCTGCGCAGTCAGATTTCGATTATTGAACAGGATATCTTCCTTTTCTCAAAAACCGTTGCTGAGAATATCGCCTTTGGCAAGCCTGAAGCATCCATGGATGAAATCAGAATAGCCGCTCAAAAAGCCCAGGCAGATGGTTTCATTGGTGAGCTGGAAGACGGCTACGAGACAGTGATCGGCGAACGGGGCGCTACCCTTTCTGGTGGTCAGCGCCAGCGCCTGGCACTTGCCCGGGCATTTCTGACCGACCCGCGCATCCTGATTTTGGACGACTCCACCAGCGCCATCGACAGTCAAACTGAAGATGAAATCCAACGAGCAATTAAAACCGCCTCTGCCGGTCGGACGACTTTTATTATCACGCATCGTTTGTCTCAAATCCGTTGGGCAGACCTGATTATCGTTATGCGTAAAGGGTGTATCTCTGCTGTTGGAAACCACGACGACCTGATGAAAACTTCGAAAGCCTACCAGGCAATTTTTGGGGAGGCATAGCATGGGATTCCATCAGGGTCTTTCCGGTGAATCGTATGACCGCAGTTACAGCAACAAAGCGCTCCTGAAACGAATCTGGGTCTACTCACGACCATACAAAAAGATGCTGCTGGCATCTATGCTGATTGTGATCGTCCAGGCAGTGACAGGTGCGCTGCCACCGGTTCTGGTTTCAACAATTTTAGATAATACAAACGCAGCGAATCCATCGTTGAACATCTTTTTGTTCCTTGTTGGAACGGTAATTTTTATCGAAGTATTGGGGTTCGTCGCCTATTACTTCCTGCGCAGGATTATGGTGAGGATTATCGGCTATGTTATCCGCGACCTGACGGTCGATGCTTTTTCTGCCTCCCTTAGGCAGGACCTTTCGTTCCACGATAATTTCTCGTCCGGTAGGATTGTTTCCCGCATCACAACCGACAGCGAAGACTTCTCTATGTTGATCAGGCTGACCACGGATGTGCTCTCCAGCACCCTGCAATCGGTGATCACTTCCGTCATCCTTTTCCGCACAGAATGGCACCTGGCAGCCGGCTTAATGGCATTCATTCCCATCGTTGTGTTGATCGTAGCCAATTACCGCAAGCTTGCCCGCAAGGTCACAACCCGCGGGATGCGCGCGATGGCAAACGTTAATGCCACCATCAAAGAAACGGTTAGCGGCATCTCGATCGCCAAAAATTTCCGCCAGGAAGAAGCCATTTACGAAGAATTCCAGGAATCGAACAAGACTTCCTACAAGGTCAATGTGCAGCGTGGGTTGGTATTGTCCATCGTCTTCCCGACTATGCGCACCCTCAGCGGCATCACGATTGCTTTGATGGTTTACTATGGTGCTCTCTCTGTGGTGGAGGGGCTGATCACAGCCGGTGCCTGGTATTTGATTTTGCTTTCAAGCGACCGTTTTTTGATGCCGATTTTGAGCATCACCTCCTATTGGACCCAGGTGCAAACCGGTTTGTCTGCTGCAGAAAGAATTTTTGCGCTCATCGACAGTGAGCACAGCGTCAAGCAGATCGATTCGATCAGCCTGGATGGGATCAAAGGCAAAATTGATTTCAACAACCTTTGTTTTCGCTATGCCACTGGTGCGCCGGTGTTAAACGACTTTGACCTGCACATCAAACCAGGGGAAAATATCGCCATTGTCGGTCACACTGGTGCCGGCAAGTCATCCATCGCCCGGCTGGTGGCGCGTTTTTACGAGTTCCAGGAAGGTGAGCTCCTGATCGATGACATCGATATCCGCAAATATGATCTCAACTTTTTACGCCTGCAGATGGGAATCGTGAACCAGGTACCTTTCCTTTTTGAGGGCAGCATTGAAGAAAATATCCGTTTTGCGAAACCAGATGCCACCCGTGAAGACATTTTGCGGTTGGCGCAGACGATTGGCAACGGAGAATGGCTGGAAACTTTTTCAAACGGGCTGGATACGCAGGTAGGTGAACGCGGGGCGCATATCTCGATGGGGCAGCGCCAACTGGTTGCCCTGATGCGGGTTTTGGTGAACAAACCTTCCATTTTTATTTTGGATGAAGCCACCGCCAGCATTGACCCGTTCACTGAGCAGCAGATCCAGGAAGCGCTCAACCTGATTCTGAGCCAGTCGACCAGTATTTTGATTGCCCACAGGCTCTCTACGGTCAAATCGGCTGACCGGATTATTGTACTGGAGCATGGCAGGATCCTCGAAGAAGGCACCCATGATCAACTGCTGGCGACCAGCGGGCATTACGCCTCTCTATACAACACCTACTTCCGCCATCAGTCGCTGGAGTATGTTGAAGAAGTAGGCGAATTTTTGAAGGATTCATAGTATCCATTCGGTTCGTTACGATAGAAATATTGCCATTGGGTGAGATTGAGGCAGATGCTGTATTAATTCCATGATAATCAGGTTTGCGATGCTTCCATCATAGACATTTGGCGATACTTCGTCCCGCCCTACAATAAAGATCGATTACAGTGTCATCGGGTAAAATTCCCCATTATGAAAAAAATAGTACTTGCGCTTAGCGGCGGGGTGGACAGTGCGATTGCCGCCCATCTTTTGCAGCAACAAGGCTACCAGGTGTATGGATTGAACCTGGTTACCTGGGGTGATGACGACCAAAGAGAAGGCGTCCAGGAGATCGCTGATAACCTCGGCTTTCCGGTTGGGTTTCTGGATATCAGGCGGTCTTTTCGCGAACAGGTGATCCAGCCTTTCATCCAGGCATATCAGGATGGGCTCACTCCCAGCCCCTGCGTTTTCTGCAACCGCCAGGTTAAGTGGAGCCTGATTTTGCAGAAAGCAGACCAAATAGGAGCTGAATTCGTGTCCACTGGTCATTACGCGCGGCTCAAACGATCTGAAACCGGACTAACCGAGGTTTGGAAAGCCGCTGACCTAGCCAAAGACCAGAGCTATGTGCTCACCTTTCTGACGCAGAGCATGCTCAGTCGTACTTTATTGCCCCTGGGCGAATACAACAAACCTCAAATTCGTGAGTTGGCTGCCAACCTGGGGTTAGCCGTCTCCAGCCGCCCAGATAGCCAGGATCTGTGCTTCCTGGCATGCAGCGATTACCGCGATTTTCTGCGGGAGTATTCAGATCAGCCCTTCTTGCCCGGACCGATCTATCATGTGGATGGCAGATTGCTCGGTCAGCACCAGGGATTAGCGTTTTACACCATCGGTCAGCGCAAGGGCTTGCCTTCGGCTACCGAAGCGCTCTATGTAGTTGAAAAAAGAACGGAAGACAATCGCCTTATCGTCGGTTTTTTGAAGGACCTGGGAGCGGATACCTTTACTATCAACCAGGTCAACTGGATTTCGGGGCAAGAAGTACCGGCAGCAACCCGGGTGGAGGTTAAAATCCGCTATAAAGCCTTACCGGTTGAAGCCACAGTCGAACCACAGAAAGATGGTCGCATTTTGGTTCGCGCCGACAAACTCCTGCGCGACATCACACCTGGTCAGATAGCCGCTTTTTATCAGGGTGACCGGCTTTTGGGCGGCGGGGTGATTGAATAGAAAGCATTCCCATAACGACGCTACAAATTGCGCAACCTGATTGTCAGCGAAGAATCATGGCGGTAATACCGTTAAGATCCTTCGTACCTCAGGATGACAGACTCAAGGATGACAGACTTCAGGATGACATTCCTCAGGATGACAGACTCAAGGATGACAGACTTCAGGATGACGAGCTTCTCTCTCGTTGAAAAGATTATCGCTTTCCTACGCACCTCAACATCTCGCCAAAACCTGCAAATGCCTGTTAGAATAATAGCAAAGCGCAACAGGCTTTTTGGCAAAAAAAGATCACATTACTAAAGGAGAAACAATGTTAGTTCCAGAAAATCTCAAGTATCAAAAAACCGACGAATGGGTGAAAGTTGAAAATGGCATCGCCACAATCGGTATTACTGACTTCGCGCAGGATTCGCTTTCTGACGTAGTTTTTGTTGAATTCGAAGTTGATGTCGATGACGAAATCAAGGTTGGTGACAGCATGGCGACCATCGAATCAGTCAAAGCGGCTGCCGAAGTCGTATTCCCGGTCAGCGGCAAGGTAATCGAGGTCAACCAGACCCTAATCGACACCCCCGAAGTCCTGAACGAAAGCCCTTATGAAGAAGGCTGGCTGGTGAAGGTACAGGTTACCGACGAATCTGAACTTGACAAACTGATGGACGCCCCGGCATACGACGCCTATTGCCAGGAAAGATAACCATGTTTACACCCCACACGAAACACGATGTGGAGGTGATGCTCAACTCGATCGGGGTCGGAAAAATTGAGGATCTTTTCCAAGAGATCCCAGAGCAATTCCGTTACCCCGATTTGAATTTAGCGCCCCGTCTGACTGAGATGGAGACTGCCGGGCAACTCGAGAGCATCGCCGCCGCCAATGCCACCACCAAGGATTTGTTGAGCTTCCTGGGTGCTGGTGCGTATGACCACTATATTCCCGCCGCTGTCGATAACCTGCTGCAGCGCGGTGAATTCTATACTGCCTACACTCCCTACCAACCAGAAATCTCCCAGGGCACGCTGCAGGCCATTTTCGAATTTCAGACGCTGATCTGCAAGCTGACTGGCATGGACGTGAGCAACGCCTCCCACTACGACGGTGCCACCGCTGCTGCCGAAGCAGTGATCCTTGCCTATGGCAATTTCCGCAACAAGCGCAAAAAGGTGTTGGTCTCGCGCGCGGTGAACCCGCAATATCGCCAGGTGATCCGCACCTACATGCAGGCTGACAGTTCGCTGAAGATTGTCGGTGATGAGATTGAAACAGGTATTGCGCCTGATATGCAGAAATTCATCGACCAAATCGACCATGATACTGCCCTGGTGATAGTGCAATATCCTGATTTCTTTGGTCGAATCATTGACTACACGCAACTAATTGAGACCGCCCATCAATTCGGCGCGCTCGTCGCTGTAGCTGTCAACCCGACAGCCCTGGGTATGCTCACCCCTCCTGGAGATATCGGTGCCGATATTGCTTTTGGCGAAGGGCAACCCCTTGGGATTCCGCTCTCTTACGGCGGTCCTTACCTGGGTTTCTTTGCAGTCAAAAATGCTTTGCTGCGCAAGCTGGCGGGTCGCCTGGTCGGCGAGACAACAGATGTAGAAGGAAAACTGGCATATGTGCTAACACTGACCGCCCGCGAGCAACATATTCGCCGTGAAAAGGCTTCTTCAAATATCTGCAGCAACCAGGGTCTAATGACCCTTGCTGCGACCATTTACATGAGCCTGCTTGGCAAGCACGGACTTCAGCAGGTTGCCAATCTTTGCTACCAAAAAGCCCACTATACCGCCGACCAACTTTCCGGCATCTCGGGCTTTTCCCTGGTCGACGAAACCACGCCCTTCTTCCACGAATTTGTGGTCAAGTGTGACGAACCGGTCGAAGAAGTGCTCGAGCACCTGCTTCAGCATAATATTCTTGGCGGTTATAACCTGGGGCATGATTATCCGGAACTCGAAAATCACCTGATGCTGGCTGTTACTGAGAAGATCTCGAGGGAAGATATTGAGTATCTGAGCGCTGTCTTGCAGGAGGAAAATCATGGCTGAACCGACTATTTTTGACCTTTCTGTTGCCGGACGCACAGGCGTCACTTTCCCCGAACCGGATGTGCCCGAAACTGCATTGCCAAAGGGTTTCTTGCGCGAAAAACTGCAGCTGCCTGAAATGTCGGAGTTGGAAGTGGTGCGCCACTTCACCAGTATCTCGCAGAAAAACTATGCGATCGACCTGGGCTTCTATCCGCTTGGCTCTTGTACGATGAAGTACAACCCCAAGATCAACGAAGTGGTCAGCCGCTTGCCCGGTTTTGCTGCCACACATCCACTGCAACCGATCGACACTGTCCAGGGCAACCTGTTCCTGATGTATTCATTGCAGGAAATGCTCAAGGAAATCGCCGGCTTTGCCGCGGTGACCTTGCAGCCTGCTGCCGGAGCACAGGGTGAGCTGGTTGGCACGCTGATTATCCACAAGTATCACCAGGAACGCGGTGATCACCAACGAACGCGCATGCTCATCCCCGATTCTGCCCATGGCACCAACCCTGCCTCATCAGCGATGCTGGGGTTTGAGGTTGTACCCTTACCGTCAGATGAACGCGGCAATGTTGACATTGCTGCCCTTAAAGAGTTGTGCGACGATCGCCTGGCTGGGCTGATGTTCACCAACCCTAATACACTTGGTTTGTTCGATGAGAATGTCTGCGAAGTGGTCGATATCGTCCACAAAGCTGGTGGTTTGGTGTACGGCGACGGTGCAAATATGAACGCGCTGCTCGGTGTTTTCCGCCCCGGGGATGTGGGCATTGACATCTTGCACTTCAACCTGCACAAGACCTTCTCCACCCCACACGGCGGCGGTGGTCCGGGTTCTGGTCCAGTGGCGGTGCAGCAGCACCTGGTCGACTATCTACCTGACCCAATTGTGGGCATCATTGACGAAGGCGACGAAGAAACTGCGCCGCTGTACGGCTTTATCCACCCTGAAAAAAGCATTGGCAGGATCAAGTCCTTTTACGGACATTTTGGCATGCACATCCGTGCTTACACCTATATTGCCATGCTTGGACAGGAAGGCTTGCGAGATGTGGCTGAAATAGCTGTTCTGAATGCCAATTACCTGCAGGAAAAGTTGAAGGATACCTTCACGTTACCCTATGACCGTCCTTGTATGCACGAGTTTGTGCTGGAAGGGTATTGGAAAGATGTGCCCGACATTCACGCCCTGGATATTGCCAAGCGCCTGATGGATTACGATTTCCATCCGCCAACCAATTACTTCCCTCTTATCGTGCACGAAGCCCTGATGATCGAGCCGACCGAGACCGAGACCAAGGAAACGCTGGACCGGTTTGTGGACGCGATGCGCAAGATCGCTGAAGAAGCCCGCACCAACCCCGAACTGCTGCACAATGCCCCGCACAACACTCCCGTAAGGCGTGCGGACGAGTTGAAAGCGGCGAAGGATTTGGTTTTATGCTGTTATGTTGGTGATGACTGGCCAGGTGTGCAGGAGTAAGCTGTCATTCTGAGAGATAGCGAAGAATCTTCAGTTATAGGCCGGGTTGCGATTTTTAACCCGGCTTTTTTTTCGTGAAGAAAGATCCTTTGCAAAAAAGGCTCAGGATGACAATCGTGTCAGGATGACAATCGTGGCAGGATGACAGCTTTATTCTAATCTTTCAAAATCAAGCTCACTGGGCAGTGGTCGGAGCCCATGATCTCGTCGTGGATCTCCACCGCTTCCACCCGCGGCATCAATTCAGAACTGACCAGAAAGTAGTCCAAACGCCAACCCACATTACGGGGGCGGGCGTTGGTACGGTAGTCCCACCAGGTGTAGCCAACCGTGTCAGGGTAGAGGGCGCGATAGGCATCGACAAAATTATGTTCGAGGTATTTGTCGATCCAGGCGCGCTCTTCGGGCAGGAAGCCCGTGTTCTTCATGTTCGATTTGGGGTTCGCCAGGTCTATTTCTTTGTGGGCAGTGTTAAAATCACCAGTCAAAATCACTCTCTCACCCCTGGCATGATGCTCGTCGCACAGCTCCAGCAGCCGTTCATAAAAACCCAATTTGAAAGGAACCCGCCAATTATTTGGACCGCCATTGGGGAAATAAATCACATACAGGAAGAAATCGTTATATTCCACACGAATTGTGCGACCTTCATTGTCATATTCTTCCTTATCCAAGCCGGTTTGAATGGAAAGCGGTTCCTCCTTGAAAAGGACAGCCGTACCGCTGTAGCCAGGTCGCTCCGCTGAATGCCAGAAACTCTGGTATTCCGGATGCTCAAGCAGCAATTCCGGCACTTGTTCGGGTTTGGCTTTGATCTCCTGCAAACCCAACACATCGGGTTTGATCTCGTCCACCCAGTTAAAACCATCTTTTTTGACCACTGCTCTGATTCCATTGACATTCCAGGTTGTAATTCGCATGCGTAAGGCTCCCTTTCAAACATGGTAAACTTATCGATTGATATGACCGATTATACCAAGCCTAATGTTCATAACATTCTTTGCCTTTTTGCAGCACTTTTGGTTGTGATTTTGCTCTTCTCAACAATTCCAGCTAAACCTGCAATTGCACAGGTGACCACCTATCCTGAATATGTGGTCGTTTCAGGCGATACACTTTCGTGGATTGCGCTGCGCTTCGACAGCAGCCTGGATAACCTGTTGGCACTGAACGGTCTCACTGAGACCAGTATGCTGCGACCGGGAGACCGGCTGAAGATCCCTTCACTGGCTGGAATGCAGGGCGTTCTGACAACGGAATATGTGGCGTTGGGTTCGAGCCTGACCAGCCTGAGCCGCCGCAGCCAGGCACAGCCGGCAGATCTGATCAGAGCCAACAATCTGACCAGCCCATCTGAATTGTTCATTGGACGGGAAATTGTGATTACCCACATAGAAGACGCCCCCGTGATGACGACGATGGCATCCTTAAAACCTGGACAGTCCTTCCTGGAGGCATCCGTTTTGGCAGGTCAAAACACCTGGACACTCACGCGGATGAACCGGCTGCAGAACCCGCTGCGTGGTTTACCTATGGATACCTACTACAAGCCGTCGGATGTTGAATCGCCCAGCAACCTGGCGATCCCTGGGGTGAAAGAGATCGTGGTCGATAACCTGCCGCTTTTTCAGGGGGACACGTTTTTGATTGAAGTAACCAGTGATGAGCCCGTGAAAGTGAGAGCCAGCCTGGCTGGTGTTGAACCAGTGTTTGTCGACATGGGCGGCGGCGTCCAGATGGCATATGGTGGTATCCACGCCCTGACAGATGTGGGTGTCTACCCGCTGACGATGGAATTTTCGAATAACGGTGGTGAAACCTACCGCTTTGATCAGTATGTGATGATCAGTTCCGGCAATTTTGCCACGGATAAACCTTTGCAAGTCGATCCGGCAAGCGTTGGTACGGAGGAAGAAAAAGCTGAAAACGAAAAGTTTAAAGCAGTGGTTGCCCCTGTTACCCCCGTGCAGCAATGGAGCGGATTGTGGTATTCACCTGCCCAGGATGCTGATTGTGTTATTTCGTCTTTTGGCAGTCGCCGCACCTATAACGAGGATCCAAACCTCTATTATCACACCGGGCTTGACCTGGGTTATTGTAAAGGGGTGGATGTCTATGCCCCTGCAGGAGGAACCGTTGTCGGCGTATTCCCTGACCAGGTTGTGAGAGGCAACGCGATCGTTATTGACCATGGTCTGGGCGTATATACGATTTACATGCACCTTGCTGCCATCCTTGTATCGGAAGGTGAGGTCGTTGAGCCAGGTCAATTGATCGGCATCATCGGCACCACTGGTCGCTCCACTGGTCCACACCTGCATTTTGAAGTGGATATTCAAGGCACCCCGGTCAACCCGCTGACATGGCTGCGGCGAGCATTTCCTTAAACAAAAAAAGGTAACAATTGTTACCTTTTTTGTGTGCGCTGAGAGGGAGTTGAACCCTCACGCCTTGCGGCACCTGGCCCTCAACCAGGCCTGTCTGCCAATTCCAGCACCAGCGCAAACGTGAGAGTAAATTATAACGATTCTAAAGTCTTTGTCAAGCAAAGACACGAATGGAGAAGGCATGAAAACGACAATTGTTCTCGACGCGATGGGCTCAGACCAACGCCCCCAGCCAGAACTGGAAGGCGCGGTTCTTGCTGCCAACAAGTTTGATATCAACGTGATCCTGGTTGGCGATGAAGTGAAGCTGAGCGAGGGTTTATCGAATGTGGCAGGCGATAAGAGCCAGGTCAGTATCGTGCATGCAGCCGAGGCGCTGGATATGGAAGATCATATCCGGGAGGCACGTGCCAAAAAGGACAACACCATGGCGGTGGGAATGAGCCTGGTCAAAGCTGGCAAAGCGCAAGCTTTTGTGACCGCTGGCAACACCGGCATGGCAATGTACTTCGGCATCAAAACTTTCGGGATGATCCCCGGTGTCGATCGCCCCTGCCTGGTGGCTGTTTTCCCGGTGGAAGGGGGCAAGGCTGTGATCGCCGACATTGGTGCCAACGCAGAGGTGCATCCCGAGTTCCTGGTGCAGTTCGGGCAGATGGCGAGTGTTTATTCCCACCTGATGCTGGCGGTTGCTGAGCCCAGAGTTGGGCTGATCGCCAATGGAGAAGAAGAAGGCAAAGGTAATGAGCTTACCAAACAAGCCGGACCGCTGATGCGCGCTGCCGTGCCCAATTTTGTTGGCAATATCGAGGGCAAAGAGCTTTTTGGCGGCAAGGTAGATGTGGCAATCACCGATGGCTTCACGGGCAATGTGCTGCTCAAATCGGTTGAAGCAGTCGCCAAGCTGATTCTGACAACGCTGAAAGGTGAGCTCATGTCCAATACCCGTACCAAGATGGGTGCGCTGCTGGCGAAACCCGCCTTCGACAAAGTGCGCAAAATGCTCGACCCGAGTGAGATCGGCTCTGCCCCGCTGCTTGGTTTGGATGGCTTGGTGTTTATTGGGCATGGTCGCTCGGACGCAAAAGCAATCGTAAGTGCTATCGAACAGGCAGTAAGTGCGGTAGAATCCAACCTGCTTGAAAAATTGAAGAAATCCATCATCCCCCTGGAGAGACAATCGTGAAAACTATTATCAACCAAAGACTGATTGACCGAAATAAAAAGCTGAGCATGGTACTGTTCTTTGCCAGCATGGCAGTGCTGATCTTTGGCGCTTACCTTGCCTGGCCTGGCAAAGCCGATGTGAATCGGACCCTTTATTCCTGGGTAGCCCTGATGATCGGCTTTATCCTGACTCGCATCAGTATTTTCTTTACCTCCCGCTTCGGTCAGACACCGCGTTACGATGAAGTGGTTGGTAAAGCGATCGAGAAGCTGCGCAGTGAGTACACCTACTTTGTATACTCAACACCGGTACCTATGCTTCTCTTGGGACCTTGCCGATTATGGCTGCCAATATTGGTGACCAGCGGCGGTACAATTAGTTATGTTGACGGCAAATGGAAGCATACTGGTGTCAGCCTTCTGCGACGTTTTATGGGGCAGGAATCGATTGCGGATCCGGGCAAAGATGCCGCAGAGGCAAGTATGGAAATTCAGAAACATTTGGGGCTCCAGGGTATTCCACAGGAAGAACAGCCCCAGATTCAGCCAATTTTAGTGATTTTACTGAAGAACACCTCGATCGGAGATGTGAAAGACGCTCCCTTCCCTGTGGTTACGATCAATGACCTCAAGCGTTTCGTTCGTAAGATGGACCGGGAAAAGTGTTCAACAACTTTCACACCGGAAGAGACTGCAAAGATCACAAACGCTCTGACTGCTGGAAAAATGTAGATCATCTGTTGTTATAGAAAAAAACTCCTGTAAACCAGGAGTTTTTTATGAATGTTGATTGCGATCTCCGTTGTACATTCAAAAACGTCCTTCAAAGTCAAAGGCAGACTGCCACGCCCTCTTTCCGTGATTCAGAGGTTTCCGATAGTCAACGACGAGGACTCGCAGTGACCGTAGGTGGAAGCGGACCTCGCAGTGAAAATAGTTAGAAGAGGGTTCGCAGTGAATAAAAGATTTCCACCTGGTCAGGATTTCTTTTCGTTCTTTTTTTCTTTTTCTGTTTTGGTATATTCGAGCAATTTTTTGACTTCAAAGTCGGTCAAATAGCGCCATTCACCGGAACGAAGTTTGCCTAATTTTAGCGGTCCAATCCGCACTCTTTTAATTTTCCCGACCGGAAGTCCAATACGTGAGCCAACTTTGCGAATTTGGCGTTTTTTGCCTTCCTTGAGGATAATCCGCAGCCAGGTGCCGTTGTTGGCGTTGTTCATCACCTCAACCTTGGCAGGCAGTGTGCGCGTGCCGTCTTCCATCACAACACCCCTACGCCAGATTGCCAGCTGCTCTTCATCGGGCTGTGTGATCACAAAAACTTCATATTCCTTTTCGTGCTCATAGCGTGGGTGAGTGAGGCGGTTCGCCATCTTGCCGTCGTTGGTCATCAAAATCAGACCTTCACTGTCCAGATCCAGCCTGCCAACAGCAAAAAGTGGTTCCGGGATGCCGATCAGGTCGTTCACGGTAGGTCGCGGGTGGTTGAGGTCGATATCCGAAAGGTAGCCTTTAGGCTTATTCAAGGCAATATAAATCTTCTCAATTGTCTTGCGAATCAGCTTTCCATCAACAGTGATCGAATCTTTGCTCGGGTCAGCTTGATCTCCGAGATGGATCAGCTTTCCATTGACCTTAACCCGACCTTCTTCGATTATTTTTTCGCAGGCACGCCTCGAGCCATAGCCCGCGGCTGCCAGTATTTTTTGAACTCTTTCTTCTGCCATCAGTCTTTCAACAACCTTCTCTCATCAGCTTCCGCTTCTGCAGGAGTACTAAACATTGCCTCAAAATCGATTTCAGGCAATTGATCCAGCCCCTCTAATCCGAAATGCTGGAGAAATTCAGGGGTAACACCATAAAGGATCGGTCTGCCAGGAGCTTCAGAGCGCCCCAGCTCCTCGATCAGCCCTTTGGAAAGTAAGCTTCTGACCACACCGTCACTGTTGACCCCGCGAATACTGTCGATCTCCGGTCGGGTGGTGGGCTGCTTGTAAGCGATGATTGCCAAAGCTTCCAGGGCTGCCTGGGTGAGCCGGGATGTCACCTCCAACCCCAAAAATGCATCGATGTCCGTTGCATATTCAGGAGCCGTTACCAATTGAAATTGCCCCTTTACTTCCTGCAGTCGGATCCCGTGCAGTTCGGAATAGTGGGCTTTCAAGACAGCCAGGGCGCTTTCAACATCCTTTTTCTTCATTTTCGTTGCCTGGGCAAGTTGTTCCGGGCTGGTCAGCCCAGGCGCGGCAAACAAGAGCGCTTCGATACGCTTTGCAGCTTCGTTTTGGGTTTTGTTTTGGTTCTGCAATTCAGACATGCTATAATACTTCCCGATAAGGGTCGATTGATTATACTCTAAAGTAATCTCGATAACACTTCGTAAAGGCGGCGTATAGTGCAAATTCTTATTACAGGCGCAGCAGGTTTTCTGGGTTCTCATCTGACCGATCGTTTTCTGAGCGAAGGTCACCAGGTGATTGGACTGGACAATTTCATCACCGGCAACCGGGAGAATATTGCCCACCTTATAGGCAACCCAAATTTCACGTTGATGGAACAGGATGTCTCCACTTATATCTCTGTGGCTGAACCACTGGATTTTGTGCTCCATTTTGCGTCTCCTGCCAGCCCCAGCAAGAGTTCTCCACTGGGCTACCCCAATCTGCCAATTCAGACCATGAAAGCTGGCGCGCTCGGCACGCACAACGGGCTTGGTCTGGCGCTAAAACACCACGCAAAATTTCTACTCGCTTCGACCAGTGAGGTCTATGGTGACCCGCTGATTCACCCGCAACCGGAGACCTACTGGGGCAATTGCGATCCGGTTGGGGTGCGCTCGGTTTACGACGAAGCTAAGCGCTTTGCCGAAGCCCTGACGATGGCATACCATAATTTCCACGGTGTGGATACGCGCATTGTGCGCATATTTAACACCTTTGGTCCCAGGATGCGCTTGGATGACGGACGCAGTGTGCCCAATTTCATCCAGCAGGCACTTCGAAAAGAACCGCTCACAATTTATGGCACCGGTGAGCAGACGCGCAGTTTTTGCTACGTGGATGACCTGGTGGAAGGCATTCGGCGGCTGATGGACTCGGATGAGCACTTGCCAGTCAACATTGGCAATCCGCGAGAGGTTTCGATCAACGATTTTGCCCGGCAGATCAACGAAATATGTAATAACCCGGCAGGGTTGAGCATCAACGCCTCGGAGCGTCTGGGCGACGACCCAGAAAGACGACAGCCTGATATCACCAAAGCGAAGGCTCTTTTGGGCTGGGAGCCGGTGGTAAGCACTCGTGAGGGGCTGACGCGGACCATCGACTATTTCCGCGATAAATTAGCGCAGCAGGCTTAAGAATGGGTACATTAAGGGTAATCGCGGGCAAAGCCAAGGGCTTGCGCCTGAGAACGGTGCCTGGAGATACCACCCGCCCGATCACCGATATCGTCAAAGAGGCTCTATTCAACATTCTTGGAGACGAAATAGACGATAATCAGATTTTGGATTTGTTTGGCGGAACCGGTGCTGTTGGCATCGAAGCACTCAGCCGGGGTGCCCGCTTTGTGACTTTTTTAGATAAAGGTCAGCAAGCGGTGCGCACCATGCAGCAAAACCTGGAGACAACAAAATTTGCCGACCAGGCAGAGGTAATCAGGACAGATGCCTTTACATACCTTTCCAATCCGCTAAAAGAGAATTTTGATCTGATTTATGTTGCCCCTCCGCAATACAAGCAGATGTGGCAAAAAGCGGTCCGTTTGATCGATGCGAAGCCGGAATTGCTCAGTGAGAATGGGCAGATCATCGTTCAGATCAACCCGATCGAGTGGGAAGAACTTATACTTGAAAACTTCGAGGTCTTTGACAGCAGGAAGTATGGAGATACGCTGCTGGTGTTTTTTGAGAAGAATCAGTAATCGAACTGTAATTGGCAAGAGAAGCGAATAACGCCCCAAGCTAATTATCCACGGGAAAACTTCATTACAAGCTGGTCATCCTGATCGTATGAATAGTGCCCCCAAAAGGGCTTTTCGTTTGCTCTGTGGCGCATCACCAGGGGGAGCAGGGTATAGAGGTCTTCAACAAGCTCCAGATTCAGCGTCTGATTTTGGGTAAACCAGGCGAGCCCACCCTCAGCAGAACTCCGCAACTCGCCGCTTAACTGTTTTGCCTTGAAGACGAAAAAGATAATGCCAGGGTTGGAACCAGTATCAACCACGATCTGGGCACAATGAATCAGGCTGCCTGCCGTCAGCCCGGTCTCTTCCAGCAATTCCCGGCAGGCAGCTTCGGGCACACCTTCGCCGGCTTCCAGGTGACCACCAGGACCGTTCCAAAGATTTGCCCAGATTTTTTTGTTGCTCGCGCCCTTCAATAGCAAGACGCGCCCTTTTTCATCTACCGGAAAGACCAAAACACGTGGGATAAGGCAAAACCTCTCCCTTGAAACACCTTGCGCGTCGACACCCATAATATGCAGCGAAAGCCCAGGCGGGTGACCGCCTGGGCTCTTTCCTTTTAGTGCAGGAACATCGGCTGACCCAACACCGATTTAACCCTGGGTCGATAATGTGCTTCATCGTAGTATTGATCAACATCAACATGCCGTTTAGCACTGACAACAGTCTCGATCGGAACAGCTGAGTAGGTTCCATTGGTAATTCCCACAAGCAGACCAAACTGACTTTTGCAGGTTAACTGAAAGGCAAGCAGACCAAAGTTCATCGAGACCATCCGGTCAAGGCTGTCTGCGGGACCGCTGCGTACAAGGTAACCAAGCCGCTGGTACATGGTGTTGTTGTCAGAGATCTCCTTGATTTTTTCAGACAGCAATTCACCAATACCGCCCAGTTTACGATGTCCGTAAGCATCGGGGGTGCCAGTCTGCATCACTTGCCCACCGATCGGTCTGGCACCTTCCGAAATAACCACAATGGCGTAATTTGCCGGGCTGGCTTTTTTGTCAGCGTCAAGCATCCAGACCAATTTCTCGAGGTCAAATGGCACCTCGCAGATGATCGTTCGGTCAACATGCGAGAGGTAACCCGTGATCAGCGCAGTCTCGCCAGAATTGCGCCCGAACAACTCAACCACCCCAATTCGCTCGTGGGAGCCAACACTGGAACGGAAATTTGTGATGTGGTTGACCCCACGGGTGATGGCGGTGGAAAAACCGATACAATAATCCGTTCCGAGCACATCGTTATCCATTGTCTTTGGAATTGCGACCACATTGACGCCTTCTTTGTGCAACCTGGCAGAGAAACTGAGCGTGTCGTCACCGCCAATGGTGATCAGGGAATCGAGATTCAGGTGATCGATGACCTTGAGAATGTAGTCGGTGTAATCTTTCGTGCCGGTCTCGGGGTCAATCAGTGTGCCATAATTGCTGTTTCGCAAGAATAGAGGGGTGTCCTCGGGGCGCACCTTGGCAGGGTTTGTGCGTGAAGTGTGTAAGAATGTGCCACCAGCACGATCGACCCTGCGGACAACGATCGGATCCAGGTCTATGATGTACTGAGCATGAGTTGCTTCGTCATCCAAATCGTAGCCCAGCAAGCCCAGCCAACCGCGGCGAATACCAATAATTTCATAATCATGGTCCAGACTATTTGTCACCACAGATTTAATCGCAATACTAAGCCCAGGAACATCCCCTCCCCCAGTTAAAATACCAATTCGTTTTTTTGCCATAATTCACCTCAAGTAATCTTATTTTTTGAATCAATCAGAGCTTTTGGGCTGGCGATTGCCCACCATCGGAAATACTGTAAACCAAGAAATACAAGTATTGGCAACAATAATACGATTACAATGTGCTCTTTTGGAAAATCAGTAATTAGACCGGGTATTGACCGCCAGGATAAAACTCCGATGATCAGAAAACCGATCCAGAATAGTATTTTACCAGATAGAGGCCATTTCTCGGCAAGATATTTAAAAAGTATCAGAAAAGCCGGCAGGATAAACAATAAAAATGCGCCCTCGGAGTGTGGATTAAAAAAGTAACTTGCGCTCAGGGTGAGCATCAACTTCCATTGGATGCCGCGCTCATTTCTACTCCCCAACCCATACCATTCAACCAGGATCGTGATGAAGGAAACCAGGTGGAGTGTGATGGCTACCTGCGCGTACGCCCCAGGGAACGCTCTTGCCAAGCCCATCCAGGGAGTATCCAGCCAATCCAACGCCGGGTCAAGACGAACCAGGCTGGCAAACCATTGCTGGATCCAGTTTGGGAAAAGGATTAGCGTTGTGACCAACAGGAAAGCGAAGCCAATCAGCAAAATCTGACCGAAGGAATTATCGCGTTTTGATCCCAGGTAAATTAACAAGAAAACAACTGCGAAAATTGCTATTGGGTTGAACCATATCGCAAAAAGCATCAACAATCCTGCCTGGCTGCCCTGCCCGTTCAAGGCGAGTTGAATTGCCAGAAGCGAGAGCAGGATAAAAAAAGGCAGCATGCTGGCACTCAAACTGGCTCGCACCATGGGATAAAACAAAGCACCCAGTAAGCAACTGATCAATATCTCAAAACCAGTCAGCTTCAATCCTGATAATTTGATTGCCAGTAAGAAAGATGCAATTATACTGACCTGGGTGAGCATCATCCAGATAGCCTTGGCGATCGGATAGGGCACAAAACTGATAGGAATGAACAGGTAGACGTACCAGGCAGGGTCGAGAAAATATCCCTGTTCGCGTTCGTTTGGCAGGCTGTGGTTTTCCTCCAGCAGCTCAAGTGCCGCCTCCCGGGTCTCTTCGCTGTAGGGCGACCAGCCTTCTTTCATCCAATAACGGGCGGCATTCCAGCGAATGGCAAAAGGATCCTCAAGCACAACCTGCTTGTCGATACGCAGGTTGAGCAGGGTGAGACCCACCATCGCCAGGATGATCAGGATTGGAACCCAAATGTTGGCAGTTTTCCTAAGAAACAAAATCAATCCATTCTGTTATTAATAACGGGCTAATTATAGACAAAAATTGGAGAGATGAAAAACAAGCCGTGACACATGGTTGTCATGCTGATTGGAATAAAGAATCTTGGCGCAAAGACAACAAAGACTCCAGGACTGCAACCTTCGTGTCGTACTCGAAGGCTACGCGCAACGATAGAATATTGTTAATATTTCCCCAACACTTGAATTCCGATGAGAAATATCGTACTCTATTGAAATGCAATCCATAGATTATAAAGAGGCTTAACATACATGGCAAGAATTAGCAACAACACCGTTCCCAACGAAGACAGCCAATCATCAGCGATCAACCGACTTCTAGAATTTGGTAAGAAGAAGGGCTACGTGACCGATGATGATATCCTGCGCTTTTTCCCTGAGGCAGAAGAGTATCCTGAACAATTAGAAGATGCCTACACGGCACTTGAAAATGCTGGCATCACCATTTCGGATGAAGCGCCTGTCATAGAGGAACCAGATGATGAGGAACTTACAGACACATTAAGGGATGAAGAAAACCTGCCCACTGACGACCTGGCAAATATCGACACAGATGACACGATCGGACTCTATCTGAAAGAAGTCAGCCGGGTGCCCCTGCTAAATAATATCGAAGAAGAAGTTGTTTTGGCAAAACGCATCGAGGCTGGACGTGAGGCACGCGCAGAACTTGCCAAAGGTAACGTTGGTGCCGCCCGCCGCAAAGAATTACATGCCTTGATCAAAGACGGCGCAGACGCGCGCGATCACCTGATTACCGCAAACTCACGCCTGGTGATCAGTGTTGCTAAGAAATACATGGGTCGCGGTGTTCCGTTTCTGGACCTGATCCAGGAAGGCAATATCGGTCTCATTCGTGCCACCAAGAAATTTGAATACCAACGCGGTCACAAGTTCAGCACCTATGCCACCTGGTGGATCCGCCAGGCAGTCACCCGCGCTATTGCAGACCAGGGACGCACAATCCGCGTTCCCGTTCATATGGGTGACCAAATTAACAAGCTTTTGCGCGTACAGCACCAGCTGACCCAGAAATTGGGGCGTGACCCGTCTGTTGAAGAACTGGCAGAAGCCCTGGAAGTTCCACCCAAGAAAGTGGAAAATATGATCCAGGTTGCCCGACGCCCACTTTCGCTTGAAACGCCTACGGACGATGAGGAAGATTCCGTATTAGGTGATTTCATTGAAGACGACGAAGCACCACCGCCCGACGACACAGCGACATATAACCTGCTCAAGCAGCACCTGGTTGAGGTGCTTGACGCCCTGCCCCCCAGGGAAGTACGAATTCTGCAGCTGCGCTATGGATTGCTGGACGGACAGGCATACACACTGGAAGAAGTTGGTCGCAAGATGGGCGTCACCCGTGAACGCGTTCGTCAGATTGAAGCTCAGGCACTCACCCGCTTACGCCACCCATCCGTGCGCCGCAAGCTGCGTGATTATCTGGGAGACTGATGATGAGCATGGAGCCTATTGAGGAACAGACTCAACCAATCAAAATAAACGAAGAGCCTGCCTGGAAAGAAGACGACACATCCGAAATCAGGACTGATCAGGCACACCAGGGAGCCTCCAACGAGGATATCCCTGGTTGGTTGCTTGAGTTCGCCGCACAGCCCGAGCCCAAAGAAGAGATTCAGAATCAGCATGGGCTCGAATCGATCGAAGAGCCTTCCCCAGACCCTGTTGGGGGTGAAACCCAGATTGTGCTCGAGACTGCCGAATGGCACGAGGTGCAGGCTGAGCTGGAAAACCCTGAGGCGGATGTTATACGCATTGATATCTCGCCGGAACTCTCACTTTTACTAAAGCAAGGTGATTTTGAGGCTGCAGCAGATTATGCGCGGCAGACCGCTACCACCAAAGAGCTCGCTGAAGCGACTCAAAGAACGCTGCGTTCTCACCTGGTTTTGCAGGAAGATCGCCTGCCATTATGGAGCGTTTACGACGAGTTGTCAGCTATAATCACTCAAGAAGATACTCAAAATTTACTTAATGGAGGATAAATGGAAAGGTCGTTAGTCCTGATTAAGCCCGATGGCGTCCAGCGAGGTTTGATTGGAAAGATAATTACTCGTTTTGAAGACCGTGGTTTGCGCATGGTTGGCTGCAAGTTCATGCAAGTTAGCACTAAGCTTGCCAAAGAACATTATGCAGTCCATGAGGGCAAGCCTTTTTATGATGACCTTATCCGATTTATCACCTCTGCCCCGGTTATGGCGATGGTTTGGGCTGGTCCGGACGCAATCGGCGCAGTTCGGCAGACTGTCGGAAAAACACGCGGCACCGAAGCCGACCCGGGCACAATCCGGCACGATTTTGCCCTGCAGGCTCGCTATAATCTCACCCACGCTTCTGATTCTCTTGAGAATGCTGAAACTGAAATTGCACTCTGGTTCAAGCCGGAAGAATTGGTGGAATGGAAACGCTGTACCGAAGACTGGATGTACGAATGAACAAAGGCAACAAATCGGATTTTGTAACGGTCTACAAAGCCCAGGGGAAACTTGATGCTGAATCGATCAAAGGTTTCCTGGAAGCCCAGAACATTCCTGCCTATCTGGATATCAACGCGCTTGGTCAGATATATGGGCTGACCGTGGGGGATTTGGGTGAGGTCGGTGTAATGGTTTCTAAGAAAGATGAGACCAGGGCAAGGGAATTATTGGTTGCCATGGAGGGTGGTGAGTTTGAGGATGAAGTCTTGGTGGGTGCCCCGTTAACGCTCGTTCCAAGCGTCGGTGATGAGGATGTGGAAGAAGACCACCGTAGGAGAGTTTTGTTCTTGTGTACCGGCAATTCAGCCCGCAGCCAAATCGCAGAGGCGGTTGTAAATCATTTTTTGGCTAAAGAATGGGTTGCCTTTAGTGCTGGAAGTGAACCCAGCGGATTCGTTCATCCCATGGCCGCAAAGGTGATCCGTAATTTCGGTCTTGAGCACCAGGGCTACTCCAAGCCAATTGATGAATTTTTGGGGCAGGAGTTTGACATGGTGATCACCATGTGTGACAGCGCCAGGGAAGTCTGCCCATTGTGGCTGAAAAAAGGACCGATCATTCACCTCGGATTTTCTGACCCGGCTCTTTTTGATGGAACTGACGAGCAAAAATTGCAGGTTTTCAAAGACACCTATGAGGCAATTAAGGCAACTGTGATTTCATATCTGGAGGACTTGTAGCCAGTGAGTTAGCAAGGCTCAAGACAGCTATTTTTTCTTTGAGTGAACGCTAACAATAAATTAACACAAACATACGATAATTGTTGTTAACAATGATTAGAAAGGAAGCAAACAAAATGAAACCATATTTTACTAATATCGAGAAAGACTCAATCGAGAACACAGATTTTCGTCGGGTCTTGTACTCCGGTCACCTTCAGCTGGTACTGATGTCCCTGGAGCCTAATGAGGACATCGGAACAGAAGTCCATGACCATGTGGACCAATTCTTCCGCTTTGAGGGTGGTGAAGGGAAAGTCGTCACGGACGATGGCGAAATCGTTGTCGGAGACGGTGATGTTGTGGTCATTTCCGCTGGAACTGAGCACAATATTATTAACACCTCAGCAACCGAACGATTGTCGATGTACACCATTTATTCTCCTGCCAACCATCCCCATGGAACGATTGCCCATACCAAGGTGGAAGCGATAGAACTCGAGAAGAATTACCCACCTGAGTTCCAGCATCACGACTAAGCACAGTCCGGATTAACTTACAAAGCGCATCGAAGCAATTATCGGTGCGCTTTTTTATATAAATTACTCGGATTATGTCGCGGAACGAACGAAGGGGGGCTGAGTCCCTCTTTGACCTGGGTCTGGTTCAAATACTGGCGGGAGGAGACAAGCACCTCCCGTACAGAACTAACAAGTTGGGATGTAGGCGGTATATATTTTGGAAACGTAGGCGAAGTGAGAACATTTGCGTTCATACTATTTAGATCCTTCACTTCGTTCAGGATGACAAATTCAGGATGACAAACTCAGGATGACAAACTCAGGATGACAAACTCAGGATGACAGAGCCAACCGGATGACAGGCTATAACTCGGGATGACAGGCTACAATTTGATTTGACAACCGGGATTCTTTCCGTTATAAGTCAACCATGAAAACAGCTCTTACTACAAGAATTGTTATCCTCGGGCTCATCTTCAGTCTGCTCCTCAGCAGTTGTGATGAGATATCAACCCCTCCGCCCCCAGCCGCAACTGAAACCGCCATCCCAACTACGAAAGCCGCTATTGCTCCTGCCCCTACCTATCGGATAGAAGAAACGCCGCCAACTGAAGGCACCCTGGCTGAAGCTGACCGCGTTTTGGCATTCGGTGACTATGACCAGGCTTTGAAACTATTCAGTGTCAATACATCGGGATCTTCAGCTGAGATCCAGGCAGCCGCGCTTTATGGTCAGGGATTGACCTATTACCAGAAAAACGACCTCTTTCAGGCGAAAAGAGCACTGACTGAGCTGCAATCTCAACTGCCTGAGAGTCTGCCCGCAAAAAGGGCAAATTTTATCCTTGCCCAAATCAGTCTGGAGCAGGAGCTGGAAGAAGACGCGCTCGATTATTACCAGGCTTACGCCCAGGCTCAACCCGGGGTGATTGACGCTGAAGTCTATTCCCGCATCGGCAGCCTGATGGCAGATTTTGGTGACACCGAGGGAGCCCTGGAAGCCTACCGAACATCCTACCTGGCGCCCCAACTGACCAATAACACCGGGGTCGCCCTAAAAGTGGCGTCCAGCTATTCCAGCATGGGTCAGAATGACCTCGCTCTTGGTATCTATAAAGAGATCCTGCTCAACACAGGCAGTGATTACACCAAGGCACAGATGAACCTGCTTATCGCCCAAATTTTGATCAGCCAGGGCAACCATGAAGAGGCTTATGTCTATTTGCAGGATTCGGTTAATAATTATCCTTTCGCTTATGATGCCTACACCGCCCTGGTAATGCTTTTGGATGCACAACAAGACGTGAATGACCTGAAACGGGGCATCATCAATTACAACGTCGAGCAATATAGCCTTGCGATCGAAGCTTTCGATCGCTACTTGGCGGGAGACGACTTTGCCAAAGACGAAGCGCTCTACTACAAAGCGCTCAGCGTTCGTGCTGAAGGACTGGTGAGGGCTGGCTTTTCATCTGCTGAGCGACTGAACGCCAATGCGATGGGAGGGACTGAGGAAGATAAGGAAGCCATCCAGATCTGGACAGAATTGATTCAATCCTACCCTCAAAGCTCATACCGTTTCGACGCGATCGAAGATATCATCTACACCCAAAACACTTACATGGGGCAGCTTAAACTGGCGCTGGAGACCACACTCGCCTATGTTTCGGCGCCAAATTCCGAACCCGACGCACCGCAATTGCTGCAGATTGCCGCCAACTACTACTTCCTGGATGGTCAGCTTAAAGAAGCTGCCGACTCGTGGACACGCATCGCGCTTGAATTCCCTACATCCAGTGACGCTTTTAACGGTCTTTTCTTTGGAGGTTCACTTTACTATGAATTGGGTGAATACGACAAAGCCGCCGATAACTTCAACCGTGCTGTCCTGATCGCTACGCCGGAAACGCTGGAAAAATCAGGCTCAACCTTCTGGCTGGGCAAGGTAAGCCAGGCAAAAGGCGATCGGCAATCCGCCCAGGAGTTTTGGCGCTCTGCCGCCTTAATGGACCCTTACGGTTATTATGGCATTCGCGCCACTGAATTGTTGAATGACCAGCCGCTCTTCCCTGTGGTCACCCTGGGTAATCTGCAGCCGGATCTGGAAGAGGAACGCCTGGACGCAGCTGACTGGCTTAAAATTGCTTTCAGTCTGCCTTCCGATATCAACACAGATTATAGCAGCGAAATTGGCAATGACCCACGCTTTATCCGCGGCGTCGAATTCCACCGTCTTGGGCTTTACAACCAGGCATCGCAGGAGTTCGAGTCTTTGCGTTATACCTACAAAGATGACGCTCTCAACAGCTTCCGCCTGATCGATCTCTTTCTCGAGCTGGGCTACTATCAGAGTGCCATCGAAGCCAGCCGATCGATTTCGCACCTGGCGGGTTACGGTGACATCCCGCTTTCTGCTAATTTTCCACCCTACTTTGCCCATGTGCAATACGGAACCTATCATCTGCCTTGGGTTGAGGAAGTCTCTGACCGGTATGGTATCGCTGAGATCCTGCTCTTTAGTCTCATTTACCAGGAAAGTCATTTTGGCGCACATGCCTACTCCAGCGCTGGAGCCAGCGGTCTCATGCAGCTGATGCCTGCCACAGCAGCCCAGATAGCCAGCGAAACTGGCTACCCACCAAATTACACTCAGGAAGATCTGAGTGTGCCGCTTTATAACCTGGAACTGGGCAGCAATTATCTTGCCCGGCAGCTTTTTGTGTTTGATGGAGATCCGTACCTTGCCCTGGCTGCCTATAACGGCGGTCCTGGTAACACGTTGCGCTGGAAAGAGCAGGTTGGCGACGACCCGGATGTGTTTTTGAACGCGATCCGTTATCTTGAAACCCGCACGTATTTACGCCGGATTGTTGAGATTTATCACATTTATTCGTTGATTTACGGGAATTAATTTGCGAGTGAGCCGTAGTACGGGCAGGTCCCAGACCTACCCCTACGGTTGTATCAGCATACTTTCTTTACCCATAGGTCGGAATGAGTCCGCCTTTTAACATTTTTCTTCCAGATACCTCACGCGGACTCACTCCGACGACCCTAGTTCCTGATTTCTTGAAAAATTGGTCACTGATCGAAGCAAAGAATCTTGAATCACCGGAGCAAGGATCCTTCACTTTGTTCAGGATGACAGAAAAATAAACGGCTCCGTTACGGGAGCCGTTATCTACTATCTAACAACCAAATTCTAACCGTGCTTTAGCGCGGCTTGGGCTGCTGCCAGACGTGCCAGCGGCACACGGAATGGTGAACAGCTGACGTAGTTGTTGCCAATAATGTGGCAGAACTCGATCGAGCTTGGGTCACCACCATGTTCACCACAGATACCAACTTCCAGTTCAGGGCGAACTTCACGACCTTCAATGACAGCCCGGCGCATCAGACGCCCAACACCGTCGCGGTCCAGCTGCTGGAAGGGGTTCTTTTCAAGAATACCCTTGTCAATATAGGCACTCAGGAAGGTGCGTTCGGCGTCGTCACGGCTGTAACCAAAGGACATTTGAGTCAGATCGTTCGTGCCGAAGGAGAAGAACTCGGCGTATTCGGCGATCTCACCAGCGGTCATACAGGCGCGTGGGATTTCGATCATAGTGCCGAATTTGTAATTGACTTCAACGCCCTTCTCAGCCATCACGTCTTTTGCGATCTTAACCAAAGTCGGCTGGACGTTCTTGAGTTCGTTCACGTGTCCGGTGAGCGGGATCATGATCTCAGGGTGCGGATCGATGCCGTCCAATTTTGCATCACAAGCAGCTTCAAAGATCGCTCTCACCTGCATTTTCATGATGTCAGGATAGACGATACCCAGGCGGATACCGCGCAGACCCATCATCGGGTTGCTTTCGTGCAGACCCTGGACAACCTCGAGCATGTGCTCTTTTTCAGCCAGACCTTCGGTGATTCCTTTGGCTTTCATGGTCGTAACCTCGATGAGCAATTCTTCCATTGAAGGCAGGAATTCATGCAGAGGCGGATCGATCAGGCGGATGATCACTGGCAAGCCAGTCATGGCTTCAAAAAGACTATAGAAGTCACCACGCTGCTGGGGTAAAATTTTCTTCAGGGCGCCAAAGTAAGTCTGGGCTTCGGGATTGTTGTCCATTTTTACTTTTTCGGCGTCATATTCGGCTTTGAATTTCACTTTGTCTTCTTCGGTCATTCCGCGACCTTCGTGACGACCGGTTGCTAATGAAGTTTCAAGTCTTTCGAGATTGTTGATCATGCGCTGGGTGGCTTCGGCGTTCATGATCATTTTCTGAACGTCGGGCAACCGTGCAGGGTCGAAGAACATGTGCTCGGTGCGGGTCAAACCAATGCCCTTGGCTCCATATTGGCGCGCGCGCCTGGCATCATTCGGGTAGTCAGCGTTAGCCCAAACCTGCATACGGGAGACTTCGTCAGCCCAGCTGAGCAGGGTCATCAGTTCTTCCTGTTCGGTCAGGTCTGGTGTGGTCAATTTCATCTGACCAACAAAAACATCACCCTTGGTACCATCCAGGGAGATCCAGTCGCCTTCTTTGATGGTGAGACCCATGCAGGTCATCTGACGTTTTGCCATGTCGATGGAAATATCGGACGCACCAACCACACAGGGTACACCAAACTGGCGGGCAACCACAGCCGCGTGAGATGTGGCGCCGCCCTCGCTGGTGAGGATACCTTTTGCAGAGAGCATGCCGTGAATATCTTCGGGTTTAGTGAAAGGACGCACCATGATCACATCCTGACCCTCTTCATTATGCATCTTCTCGACTGTGTTAGCGTCAAAATAAATGCGACCGACTGCGGCACCAGGGGAGGCGTTTACACCATGGGCATAGAAGCGTCCGTCTTTCTTCGCGGCTTCAATATCTTCGAGGGAGAACTGCGGGTGCAGCATCTGGTCGATTTGTTCGGGGGTAACGCGCAGCAAGGCGGTCTTCTTGTCGATCAGACCTTCCATGACCATATCATGGGCAATCTTGACAGCTGCCTTGGCAGAGCGCTTGCCGTTACGGGTTTGCAGCATCCAGAGTTTGCCGTGCTCGATGGTGAACTCGACGTCCTGCATATCCCGGTAGTGATTTTCGAGGCGTTCGGTTATATCGAAAAATTGAGCGTAGACTTCGGGTAATTCCTCTTTCAGACCGGAGATTTTGGAGGTGTTGCGGATACCGGCAACCACGTCCTCACCCTGGGCATTCATCAGGTAATCGCCAAACATGATATTTTCGCCGGTCTGGGGATCGCGGGTGAATGCAACACCGGTACCGGAATCGCCGCCCATGTTGCCAAACACCATGGTTTGGATATTGACAGCGGTGCCCAGATCGTCGGCGATATTCTCGCGGCGGCGATAGTCAATCGCGCGCTTGGCGTTCCAGGAATCGAAAACGGCTTTTACAGCCAGTTCGAGCTGTTTGTAGGGATCCTGCGGGAATTCAAAACCTTTATGATCCTTGACAACTTGTTTGTACTCCTCGGTGATGACAGCCCAATCGGCTGCGGTCATTTCGATATCGCTTTTGTAGCCCTTTTCCTGCTTGTAGGTTTTCAAGGGTTCTTCGAAGAGCTCATCATCAATGCCCATCACTACGGTTGCCAGCATGTGGACCAGGCGGCGGTAGGAATCTGCGACGAATTTCTCATCGCCGCTCTTCACGGCGAGACCCTTTGCCACTTCGTCGTTCATGCCGATATTCAGGACAGTGTCCATCATACCGGGCATCGAGAATTTGGCACCAGAGCGGCAGGAAACGAGCAGTGGATTGACGGGGTCACCAAATTTTTTACCGGATTGTTCTTCAACAACCTTGAGCGCATCCAGAACCTGCTGCCACATACCTTCGGGAAATTCGCGCGAAACCTGGAATGCGTTACAGGCTTCGGTCGTGATAGTGAGACCGGGGGGAACCGGGACACCAGCGCGAGTCATGTCGCCAAGGTTGGCACCTTTGCCGCCCAAAAGGCTGCGTACGCCGTCCCAATCGCCGGCATAGGCTTCAGCCTGGTTGACTTCATTGAATAAATAGACCCATTTTTTTTCAGACATTAAATCCTCCTAAGATTTGATTCTCATTCATCAGAATGTTATTTTCACAATTGATAATTTTACCATGATGCTGGGGGATTGCTTTAAGTATTTATAAGATGTTAACAGGGATCAGGGATCAGGGAATAGGGAATAGGGAATAGGAAAAGATGGAGACCTGCAGTAGGAGTTCCAGTTGTACGGAGGGGGCTTGACTCCCTCCGCAACGTTGATCCGATTCAAATGCGCTTGTAGAAAAGTTGTGTTGTTCGGAGTACGGGCGGGCTCCAAACCCGCCCAAACGCTGCTATCGGGGTTCATTATCATGCAAAAGGATGGAGACCTGCGGTCAAATCACGTGCACGGTCAGGAGCCCGGCACGATCGAAGTTTTAATAAATGGAGACCTGTGGTCAGATCGCGTGCATGGTCAGGAGACCGGCATGATCGAAGGATGGAGACCTGCGGTCAGATTGCGTGCACCGTCAGGAGCCCGGCACGATCGAAGTCTTAAAGGATGGAGACCTGCGGTCAGGTTGCGTGCACCGTCAGGAGCCCGGCACGATCCAATATCGTCTCAGGAGACCTGTGGTCAGATCGCGTGCACGGTCAGGAGACCGGCACGATCGAAGGTTATAGGTCGCGCGGATTGCCGAATTTATCTGAAAATACGTTTTTCTCTGAAAACTGAGTGCGCGCGGGTTTGGCTTCTGCTGGATAGCCAACATAGATAACGTTCAGCGGAGTAACGCCTTCGGGGATATCCAGTGTCTTCCGGATGGCTTTTTCAAGGGTTGCCACCGGATGAACACCGCACCAGACTGCCCCCAGCCCCAGCGCGGTTGCTGCCAGCAGGATATTCTGGGTGGCGGCGCTGCAATCCTGGACCCAAAAGCGTTCCTGTACCATTTTCTTAATCGATCGCAGGTCACCACAGACCACGATCGCACAGGGCGCATCCATTTTGCCAAAAGGCAGTATCTTCCGCAAGCCAGTCAACTGTTCAGGGTTCTGCACCACAATAAACTTCCAGGGCTTCAAATTCATGGCACTGGGAGCTGCCATTGCCGCCTCCAGCAGCGTCGTTATTTGTTCGCTGCTGAGCGTTTGTTCGGTGAACTTCCTGATACTGCGCCGATGGAAGATCCAGTCAATTTCATTCATGGTCTATGCTTTGATTTGGTGGGTCAGACAGTTGGTCAGTATTCTCTTCCGATTGCTCAATTTCGAGCGGGTCTGTCTCCCCTGCCTGATCTTTAACTTCTAAACTCAGCAAAGAAGCTTGATCATCATTTTCCTTCTTAACACTGGCTGAGAGGCTGAGCAGTATCCTGACGATTACTATCACCGCCAGCAGGACCACGATGTATCGAAAAATCGGTTGTGACATTTGTGTTGTTCTCCTTTTTTAAAGCCTACTTACAATCAAAGCCCCCAGGGCGAGCGGTGCTTCCAGCATGGGTAAATGCCCGACCCCGGGTAAAACCACGGCTCTGCCTTGCTGGGCACAGCCTGCCATATCATAGGCTGAATCGGTTCGCATCAGCTGATCTTCACTGCCTGCGATGGCAAGGAAGGGGATCTCAAGGCTATGGATCAATTCAAACCGGCTGCTTCGTGAAGCGATTGCGCGCTGCGCGTTGGCGAAGCCTTCGGGTGGTGTCTTTTCGAGGATAGGCGTGACCCTTTGGCGGATCTCGTCCGATTTAGTTAGATTTTGAGCCATACCGGCGGCTATGGCAGCCATTCCATTACTCAGTGCCAGCTCAGCATCTTTTAAGCGCGATTCTTGTTTTTCAGGCGGATCCGGGCGGGCATTTGAGGTCACCATGATCAGATCATCCAATTTTTCAGGATATTTATTCGCAAAAGCCAGGGCAATATAACCACCCATCGAATGCCCAACCAGGGTAAGACTTTTTAAGCCCAAATAACTGACCAGGGCAAACAGGTCGTCAGCGAATTGTTCAAGGGTGCCCTTCCCCTGACCAGTTTCGGTTCTTCCATGCCCCCGCAAATCGGGGGTGATAAAGCGAGCCTGGATGCTGTATCGGCTGACGACGTCATTCCAGATGGTGCTGTCGAGCGCTAATCCGTGCAGCAAAACCACCGGTTTTCCTTTACCGTGATCTTCATAATACGTGTCGATGCCTTCCAGGTTAATTCTCATGTTCTTTCCTTTCGTTCAGTAGTTTCGAAACATGTGCCAGTGCAGCATCCCGGTTTTTTATCTCACCCATTACCTGGGCTTCGCGGATTGATTCGAGGTATAAACCAAACTCGGGTCCGGGTTTAAGCTGTAAAGTTTCTTGCAGATCGTCACCGTCAATCAATTGCGGAGGGTCGACAATCGTTTCATAGTCGTTAAACCAGGAGAGGATAATGGTTTCAGCTAGCAACTTCAGTCTTTCATTGGCAGTGGTAGCTACACACTGATTGGTAATGTGTAAAAGCGCGGCTTCCAAGCCGAATGAGCCCATCTCTGTAAAATATCGATAGAGTTCGAGCGGTCCGACCTCAGCTTGCTGGCTAAGCGAGAAGGTTTTATGGAATCCTTTACAAACCTGTTCGAAGAATTTTTGTTCTTTTTGCCCAAGCATAAAGGCGTTGGTCAGTTTTTGGCCGAATATCAGGCAACTTGCTACACCTGTTTTACAGCTGACCGGATTTATCTCCAGGTGATGCCAGAAAAACAAGGCGAAAAGGATCAATAATTGTTTTCGGGTACGACCACCTTGTAGTCTCTCATCTGAAATCCTGGTTAGTCCCTCAAGAATACCAGGTGAGGAAATTCTGGACGGGCATTCAGTAAAGAAAAGTGCTTCCTGATTTTTTTGATCGATTGCCTCGATTAGGTTCTCCAATGCATCCAATGGGTTTCCAGTTTTTCCTGCTTCTTCTTGAGCAAGAGACCATTCAGGCAGGGGTACATCGTCAATAAAGTCAGGCATACTCGGGAAGTGTTCTCTAATTGCACGGGCAAGTACCTTTTCTGACGCGCCTAATTTGAAAACCCGATAGAGCAGTTGAAAAAGAATGCCATACTCTCCCAGGAGGTGGTATGTGGCAGAGAGTCCAGGTATTGCCAGGCATTTCAGGAGTTCATCCCTGATCCGCTCACCCGAAATCCTGTTTAGGCTAATTGTAGCTATGCGCAGTTTCTCGATAGTTTCGGGATTGACTACCAGCTCAAACGTGCGTACCATGCGGACAGCTCTCAATACTCGTAAAGGGTCTGTCATCAGTGATTGCGGGTTGCTCAGGCGCAAATCCCGGTCTCTGAGGTCGGCTTGACCACCTAAAAGGTCAATCACCTCTTCCAGGTTATCAAGATCGATTGCCATCGCATTGATGGTGAAATCGCGCTGGCTGAGGTCTTCCTCCAGGCTACCGCCGACAAAGGCGGTGAAATCGAGGATAAGCTCGCCGGGTTGACCCTGCTTCAGGATGACCCTGGCGGTTTGATGCTGATCGTCGAGGGTATACCAGACACCATCGAACCGTCGTCGAACCGCTTTTGCCAGCTCAACTGAGCCATCGGCTGTGACAAAATCGAGATCTTTTACATTTCTCCCAAGCACCAGGTCGCGCACTGCTCCACCCACCAGGTAGACCTTTTGGTCGGGTGAGAGGGACCTTACCTCCCGCAGGAAGGCAGCCAGTTGCTCATCCTTGTGGAGGTTCATACTTGTCCAGATCAACTACCCCTACAAAAGGCAGATTGCGATAGTATTCATCCATATCCAGTCCGTAACCAAAGACGAATTCGTTATTTATCTGAAACCCGCAATAACGGATGGGCACATCCACTTCGCGCCGCTCGAATTTGTCGAGCAAGGTGCAGACATAAACAGAATTGGGGTTACGCGTCTGCAGAATTTCGATCACAGACGAGAGAGTGTTGCCGCTGTCGATGATGTCTTCAACGATCAAAACGTCTTTACCGGTGATACTGATGCGCAGATCGAGCGTGATGCGCACTTCGCCGTCTGACTGCCGGGCGCCGCTGCCATAGGAAGAGACCGCCATAAACTCGATTGCCAGGGGTACTTCGATCTGACGGATCAAATCGGTCAGGAACATGACACCACCTCTGAGAATGCAAACCACCAACAGGTTCTTGCCAGCGTAATCACGGCTGATTTGCTGACCCAGCTCTTTGACACGTTGCTGAATCTGCTCTTCGCTTACCAGTATTTTAGCTAAATATTCACGATAATCCTGTACCATGGTATTCTCAATCCCTGGGAACTTCGTGGTGGCGGCGGCAGCGGGCTTCGTACATTTCTGAAGCACCGACGATCACGATCGGGTCGTTGTAATTCGCGGGTTTGCCATTGACCAGGCGCTGGGTGCGCGTGGCTGCCTCGCCACAGACCATGCAAATGGCAGCCAGTTTGTCCACCTTATCTGCCTTGGCAGTCATCACCGGCATACAGCCGAAGGGCTCACCGCGGAAGTCTGTATCCAGCCCGGTCACAATTACCCGGAGCCCCAAATCGGCAAGTTGATTTGCCACTGCTACAATGCCATCATCAAAAAATTGAGCCTCGTCGATGCCAACTACGGTCACATCCGGCTCAAGACTGTCAAGAATTTCCTGGGAAGAGCTAACTGGTAAAGCCTGGTAGTCAGCCCCCGAGTGGGACATGACTTTGCTGTAAGCGAAGCGGTTATCGATGGCTGGTTTGAAAACCTGCACTTTCTGCCTGGCGATAGTCGCCCTGCGCAAGCGTCGGATCAGCTCCTCCGTTTTCCCACAGAACATCGAACCGGTAATAACTTCAAGGCTGCCAAACGGTTTTGTCATAATACCTCCAATGAATTCAATGGTAAAAGTATAAGTCAAGTTGAAGTGATTGGCGGAATTTGTAGGTCTGTAATCCCACACGCTATGGAAGAATCCTCGCCTGGTTCCGACAAAATCCTTCGTTTCACACAGAATGACAACATTTTAAAACAAAAAGGCAGGCTTCGCGCCTGCCTCTAATTGACTAAAGAGTAACTAAATCTCGATTTCTTCCGCAGCTGCGGGCAATTGGTAGCCCATCTGGCGCAGTTGCTTTTTCAGATCGATCAAAGATTTGCGACCGAAGCCTTCAACTTCCAACAACGCTTTTTCGCCGCCTTCGAGTTTTTCCAAAACGTCACCAGCAGTGGTGATGCCAGCGGCTGCCAGCGCATTAACTGCCTTGGTGGTCAGTTTGAATTCAGAAACAGGGCGTTCGGGTGAAGTCTTGGATTCAGCTGCAGCTCTCTTCTCGGCAACAATGTCCTGGCGGACCTGCAGACGCTTGTAGAAGCGATCGACCTGACCTTCTCGGTCGAGGATGCGAGCCTGCTGTCCTGTGTAGAAGGGATGGCAGTTCGAGCAAACTTCAGTTCGGATCTCAGGGACGGTTGAACCAGTGGTCCATTCGTTGCCACAGGATGCACAAGAGACTTTCGCCTCCGGATAATATTTAGGTTGAATCTTTTCTTTCATTTTTTACTACTCGCTTTTCGCTGGACCGTCAGGCGTTTCATAAACGTGTACACGTTTTCGCCCGCCAGCCATGGTCTCGTACTTTACGTAGCCTTCAATGGTCGCAAACAAGGTGTAATCTCGACCCTGACCCACGTTCCATCCAGGGTGGATTTTGGTTCCGTGCTGGCGAACCAGAATGTTACCGCTAATTACTTTTTCGCCGCCATATTTTTTGATGCCCAGGCGTTGTCCCTGGCTATCTCGTCCGTTGCGGGATGACCCGCCACCTTTCTTGTGTGCCATATCACTACTCCATCACAATTGAATCAACCAGCAAGCTGGTATATTTCTGACGATGACCAGCACGTTTACGGTAATTGATTCGGGGTTTGTATTTGAACACCAAAATCTTCTTGCCTTTGATTTGGTCATCAACCGTGGTATTTACACTGGCACCCTTGATATAAGGAGTACCCACTGTCACAGAATCGCCATCGCAAAGCAAAACAACCTTGTCGATTACGATCGTTTCGCCGATTTCTGCAGGCAGAAGGTCAACTGTTATCAGTTTGCCTTCTTCGGCACGGTATTGTTTACCGCCTGCTTCGATAATTGCATACTTCATATTCTCTCCAATCTTCACTTAACCAGCTTACGAGCGTGTCACCGCCCGATGCCGGGAAAGTTGGTCACATAAGTAACCCCAGCCAACCTGCGCTGGGGTAACGACTCACTATTTTACAACGGTTGGCTGGGAGTGTCAAGCATAATTTCTTAACATCAGGTCTATTAGGCGAAGGATTCTATTATTTCTCGCATTCCGAATTGTGCCGCATTACACTAACTGCACCTTAGTAATTAGTGTACAGGAGGGTGAAATGCCTTTCAAAATTAAACGAATATACGAGGATTACGAACCAACCGATGGCTGGCGGGTGCTGGTTGACCGCATTTGGCCGCGGGGTGTTTCAAAAGAGGAAGCCCGCCTCGATGCCTGGTCTAAAGAGCTGGCTCCCAGCACAGAATTGCGAAAATGGTTTGGACATATTCCCGAAAAATATAACGAATTTCGCAAGCGTTATTACAAGGAGCTGGACAACAACCCTGAAGCGCAAAGATTGCTGACCGATTTACGGTCGAAAAGCAAGGATAATGTTGTCACCCTGCTCTACAGCGCTAAAGATACAGAACGCAACCAGGCAGTTGTGCTGCTGGAGTATTTGGAGAAAAAGTGATAAATTCCCTTTTTATGGGTAGACGGTGTCTCGCCTTCGGCTGATGTGCTTCCGAACTGATCGATTCAACAGATGGAGGGTAAACCCGATAGCCAGCATGAGGATCGACAGAATAATGACCCAATAGAACACACCGATTCTGCCGTCCGCAATCCGGAACCAACCAAGTTGATGATAGTTGAGGAAAAAGTATGGCATCGGCTGATCGTTAATATAGGTAATGTTTGTCGTAAACGAGAGAATTAATATCACGGCAAAGTAGATCCACGGGGGAACCATGACGAGACTGACGGTTCGTCTGGTTGCCACATGCTTCCGCTCAAAAAAAATATAATCGAGTATTGCCGCCAAAGGTGCTATAAGGTGTGTTTCGACACTCCCAGGCAATTTCGCTACAAACAAGCCGATCTCCGGAACCAAGACAGCAAAGAATACGATGAAGGTCAAAGTGACGGAGCCTGTAAGGATATACTTGAGTGTACGCATACCATTGCTGATTCGAAAGCTGTCGCTGCGCTCTTCTACTAATTCCGCTATGAAGAAGTAGCTGTGAATCAAAGCAATCCATATGTTGCTCTGGATCGTGAAGTAGAGCAGGTCATTATCACCGATCTCACCGCTCCGAAAGATGGTTAGCCAGGTTCCATATAGCGCGAATATGATACCGATGAGGTTCAAAATGCGGTGGATGACTTTTTCGTTCCTGGAGAGCATGGACACAGATCCTTTCTGAATTTGTAGATTACACCCATATGTCTCCATTGTACCTAATCGTTATTGATTTGTGGCGTACGGCACCAGGCACCTTTTTGCCTGACAGACTTCTCACGGGTACAAAAAGACCCCACTAAGTTTGTGTTTATAGTGGGGTCTACCTGAATGGTGCTCCTACCGGGACTCGAACCCGGGTTTTAGCCTTGAAAGGGCCGCGTCCTAACCACTAGACCATAGGAGCATTGAGAGGGCAATTCTACACGAGGTTTTAATTGAAGTCAAGACAATCATTGATAAATATAGGTCATTTCTCCTAAACAAGCTCATCTTGTTTTTTTTATTGCGCCTGACTGAATTGCTGGCTTTGCTCAAAGAGTCTGGCAAGCAATTGCGTGCGGGCGTCGGGGGTCATCCAGGTGGGTGTGGACCAGTTGAAGAACTGAACGGTCAACAGCTCCACCCCCAGGTATTTGCCGTCATAGAAGATATGCCTGTCAATGAAAGCCTTGTCGGAGTCGTCGTACCAGCCCAACTGGTCAAAAAAGAGATTCCCCAGCCCGTAGTGAACAAAAGTATGTCCCCAAAACTCGTAAATATGGGGTTGGTGCGCCTGGCTTCCGCTCACGATCACGGCACCTGCTTCAGCCAACTGGCGAAAATCTTCTATCATGTTGGGTGCAGGTTGCCATTGGTAGACCTCATCGTGCTGGAAGGTGGCAATTACCAGGTATCCCTCTTGTACTAACCCTTCGATAGCCCCCACCATATAATCCATGTCACAATGAAATGCCCCAGGGTTGGTCTCGCTGGCTGTGGCATACCCTGGCGCCTTGGCGTTGCACCCTATAAAGGCGATCTTGTTACCATTGTGTTCGAGCCTGATAGGTGCCCTGGCTTCTGCGATATTCCTGCCGCCTCCATAATATGACCAGCCTTCCGCATCGTACATATCAAGCGTATGCAGCATGGCTTCCGGACCCCAATCCCTGAAGTGGTCTCCGGTCAATTCGACGACATCAGTGCCAATCTCCTTCAGAAGGTCGATATAGCTGTCATCGGAACAAAATTCAAGTCTGTCCTGGACCCATTGCGGCTCCGGGCAATCGGGGGCAAAGGGCACCTCATTGCTCACATGGGCAAGGTCGGCTTCCTTCATCACGTCTTTTATGGACTGCGCCGGCGAGAGAACACCGTAAATTTCCATTTCTTTGGCTGTTGCCCGGGCAAGGGCTGTGACACCTGTCAGGATAACTGTGGTCAATTTCTCTGGGTCACGGTTTGTTTTGGGCATCACAGCTTGAAGTTGGCTGAGGACATGCTGATAAGTTTCAGGATCAATCTCGAAGGCAGGATTCTTTGATAAATTAATATCAGCCTTCAGAGGATAGATGGATGGGTCGAAATTCTTGTATATCGGAGATTGTCCATCGATAGCAATCACTTTCCACTCGGGTGTGATTCTCTCAAACGGAATTATCGCCCAGGCATTGTTTTCCCGGCAATAATCGAGGATTTCAGACGGTGGCATGGACTTGATATTTGCTGCTGGCATCCCGTATTTAACTAAAAAAGCATGGAAGGCTGTCAAATCAACGACCAATTCTTTCAACTCTGATCGAGGCTCACCCGTTTGCCAAAAATAGAGCAATTCTTGGGCATTGATGGAATCTGGCACGGTTGCAAACGGTGCCACCAGCGCGAAAATCCACTCGCTTAGTTTATCTCCCTCAATAAAGGAAATTATCAATGATGATGCTTCCATTTCATCACGAACAACCATAGAGCTCAACGCACTTTGAATTAGTTCTTCAGGGATCTCAGGACCATAACCAATTTTAAGTGACTCTTCGGTCGGAGTAGCAGTGGGTGGAACCGGAGTCGGTTGCAGGGTCTCTGTTGGTGGCTCGGGTTCGGCAAGCGTCGCCGAAGGTTGAACAGGTTTCGCAAGCGGATCGCAAGCCGAAAGAATTATCAGGATAATTGCCAGGGAGATCAAAAATCGGGTCAAGTGTCTATTCACATCGCACCTTTCAATCGTTCCATGATTATACATCGACGCCGAGGGATCAGGCAGCGCAACCTGCTCTGGTAGCGAAGCGGAAGGGTTCAACCTGACGTCACGAGCGTTGCATACAACCACCTCACCCCCGCTTCGCGGACCCTCTCCAGCGGAGAGGGATATGAATACCCCCGCTTCACGGACCCTCTCCAGCGGAGAGGGATTAATCATCCAGGCGATTTGCC
>DHCY01000017.1:139986-165380 GCA_002399085.1 Anaerolineaceae bacterium UBA4890 | reverse complement strand
CTCCCCTCTTTCCCTCCACGCCGCTCTTCCGATCTGGAGGGAACTTCCCTTTCCCAAAAAATCATCAACCCCCAACAAAAGGAACAGGCAGGCCAGTTCCCTACGATGGAGTTTGATGATGATTGGGAACACGCAGGCAAGTTCTCTACCGCTATCACAAAAATTGTAGGGTCGAGGTCTGCCTCGACCAAAAACAAGGAACAGGCAGGCCAGTTCCCTACGATGGAGATTGATGATTATTGGGAACAGGCAGGCGAGTTCCCTGCTTGAAGCTTAACCCAAGGCGATATCCAGCAGCATCATAATCGCAAAACCAAGCATTACCCCGATCGTCGGGATATCCGAATGCCCTTGCGCTGCTGATCGTTTTGATTCAGGGATCAACTCTTCCGCCACGACGTAAATCATGGCGCCAGCGGCAAATGAGAGCGCGTAAGGCAGCAAACCGCGCATCAGGGAGACCGCCCAAACACCGATCAGCGCCGAAATTGGCTCAACGATCCCCGAAAGCTGCCCAAGCATGAATGCCTTTCCGCGGCTCACTTTTTCTTTTCGAAGCGGCAGCGAAACCGCCATCCCTTCCGGGAAGTTTTGAATGCCAATGCCCAATGCCAGCGCGATCGCCGACCCCAAATATCCATTCTCCAGCCCTGCAGCCGCCACACCGAAACCGACCCCCACTGCCAGTCCTTCCGGGATGTTATGCAGCGTGATCGCCAGCACCAGCAGCACACTGCGTTGCCAGGAACTCTTTACCCCCTCGGGTCGTTTTTCTCCGCGGTGCAGGTGGGGCAGCACCTTATCAACAGCGTATAAAAAGCCGCCCCCCAACAAAAAGCCCGTTACTGCCGGCACCCATGAGGGAACCGGACCGCCCTCTGCCAGCTCCACCGCCGGAGCCAGCAGCGAGAAGAAACTGGCAGCGATCATCACACCTGAAGCAAAACCGAGCATACCGTCCAGCAGTTTTTGGTTGACCTTCTTGCCCAAAAACACCATGGCTGAACCAAGCGCGGTCATCCCCCACGTAAACAACGTGGCGAGTAATGCCTGCAGGTAAGGACTTAGGTTGGCAAAGGATTCGAACATTGTTTTCTCCCGGTCGATATACTATGTAAGATTATAACGAATAATGTCTCTGATATTGGTGTCGCAATGGGTGTGAGAGAACATTTTCGGTTTAGAATTGTCAAAAGGTGAATTGATATGACCCAAACCACAATCGTGAACCAATTTCGACTCTGCTTCCGGATGCGAGAGCAAGACCCTTCCCTTGGCATTTCTACGGCTTACCGCCTCTTCAACGGCTTTTATGAAGGGCTTCCTGGCTTGGTCGTCGATCGATATGCGAACACGATTGTGATCAGCAATCACAGCCGCCAGCCGGAAAACCTCAACTCCGAGATCGACCAAATCGCCCGGTTAATCTCAACAGATATTCCAGGAATTGAATCCGTCTTACTTAAAGTACGCCACGCCATAGACCCCGAAAAGAGAAAAGGGCGCTTGCTTTTTGGCGAGCGCTTGCCGCAGGAGATCAGTGAATACAGCGTCCGTTACGCACTTAACCTGCGCCTACACCAGGATGACAGCTTCTACCTGGATACGCGCAACCTTCGCTCCTGGCTTATCCAGAACAGCCGGGGCAAATCAGTTTTGAATACTTTTGCCTATACCGGGTCGCTGGGGATCGCTGCTCTGGCTGGCGGGGCGGCGTTGGTGCTGCAAACCGATACGAATAAAGAGTTCCTCGCGCTGGCAGAAAAGTCGCGGCAGTTGAACCAGTTGCCAGACTCAATGCGTTTGTGGAACAGCGATTTCTTCAAAGCGGCCGCGCGGCTAAAACAAGCCAAATCTCTCTTTGACATTTTAATATTGGATGCGCCTTTCTTTTCACAATCCCGTTTTGGGGCGGTGGACCTGCAAAAAGAATCTGTTTCGCTGATCAATAAAGCCCGCCCGCTTGTCGCCCACGAAGGAAGACTGGTTGTGATCAACAACTCCCTGTTTGTCCCCGGCAGCCAGGTGATCGACGAAATTAATGAGTTGAGCCAATCGGGGTACATATCGCTTGAGCAAATCATCGAAATTCCACACGATATCACCGGTTATCCTGAAACTATCCGCTCAGCGCCGCCAACCAAGCCAGAACCCTTCAATCACCCTACCAAGATCGCTATCTTAATTATTACCCGGAAAGACAAAGCTGTATAAAAAACGGCTGCGATCTTCTTCACTTCTGTTAAATCTGAAAAACCCAAACAAAATCACAGAGTTTTGAGAATTGTCATCCAATTATTCTGGATTGTTGATAAACTTGATAGAGAAAAAATTGCCATATTCGGCAGCAAATAAACTATCTGTGGAGGTCCGATGAAGTTAGGTAAAAAATTGTTCATTTTGCTCGTCCTCTCTCTCCTGGCTGGTTTGGCGGGGGTAACCCAACCGGCACTTAGCCAGGAACCCGGACAACCAAAACTGGTTGTCTTCGAAGCTGTCGGCAGTGTTCAGTGATGGCATTGCGAGATCTCCGGTCCGGTGATCAACCAACTTGCTGAAGAATACTCCGAACAACCCGTCGTTTTTCTCGATTATCACTATGACATGGCCCTGGAAGATGGGCTGCCTACCTATGTCACTCCCCCAAGCCGTTGGGATGTAATTCGAGCCAGTGCAGCAGACCTGGGACTGACCTGGGCTGTCGTTGACAGTGGTCGTCTTTTCCATCAGGGTGCGGAAGAGCCTGATGTCGCCTACGAGGCCTACACCACCATGATCGATGACTCGCTATTGCAGCCTGCACAAGCTGAAATCACGGCGACCTGGTGGCGGGAGGGTCACGCAATCAATGTCCTGGCGTCTGTCACAAACAACAGCACGATCACGCTTTCGCCAGCCAATAATGCTGGTGTTCATGCGATCGTTAAAGAGGCGGGTGCGCTCTACCCTACTCACACCACCCTGCACCCGGCGCTGAATGCCGCAATGGCTCAAATCTCCAGTCTGGCACCAGGTGAGACCGGAACCTACCACATCAGCATCCCCGATATCTACCCGACGAACTGGGATAACCTTGAATTTATCGTCCTGGTCGATTACCAAACCGCCCCGGAAGCCGCTTACAACCAGCTCCAGGCTGTTTTTGCCCAACCGGCAACAACCCCTGCCAGCATTGCTGCCCTGCCAAACAACTTCCACTTCATGATCAGTGAAGCTGACCCAACCATTCCAGAGTTTAGTTCAACCATACTCGGCGATACCGGAATAACCTGGACTGCTTCAGTGGACAAACCCTGGCTAACGATAGACCGTTCAAGCGGCACAACCGGCGATAGCATTGTCCCGACCGTGAACACTGCCTCCCTTGCCGAGGGCTTCCAGACGGCTACGATCATGGTTTTGGACGATGATGGCATCTGGCACACTGGTATCTCGGTGACTGTGTTCAAGTTGCGACCAGTTGAAACATTATCGCGCATCTACCTGCCGGTTGTTGGCAGAAAGTAAAAATACGAAAGGATAAAAAAGGAGAATTTGTGAAAAATTTCAAACGATTATCCATACTTCTCGTGCTTGCTATGCTGGTTGGTTTACTCGGCGTTTCTTCACCAGTAAAGGTCGAAGCTCAACAACCGACCACCAGGATGACTGTGCTGGAGCTGCGCAGCAGCCCAACCTGAGGATACTGTACCTTCGCCGGTGCGGCGATGGACCAATTATCAACAGAATTTACTGAAGACGAAGCAGCCTTCGTCGAGTGGCACTCGGGCATGCCTTCAAACCGCGTTTATCTTCTCACAGAAGCGGGAGGGGAGCATGGGCAATATGTTCCTGAAGCTATGGTCGATAGCGGAAGACTCCTGGAGATTGGCGCAGGAAGTACCGCGGCAGTCACAGAGATCTACCGGGGAATGATCAACAACTCTCAATCGCGTGCACCCCAGGCAGATATCGTTGCCTCGGTTGTGCGCAGCGGTAACACAGTCACTTTCAATACAACGGTTACAAACAACAGCCTGGTTACGCTTTCAACAGCCAACAACGCCGCAGTGCATGGCATCGTTTACGAAGATTATCGAGCCTCGAAGTCGAACTTTGCCGGGCGTGGTTCTGCTAGGACTGTGATAACTTCATTGGCGCCTGGAGCAACTGCAGATTTCACAATCACCGTGAATCTTACCGGTGTCGTCAACCCTGACAATCTGAATTACATCGTCGTGGTTGACTACAGAGCCTTACCAATCCCTTCAGTTGGATTAAACGTCGATGCCGGCATTTACGAGCAGCTTAATGCGATCAGAGTTGATCTGCCCTTCGCTGTCTCTCCCGGGTCAATTGACCTGACAGTAAAAACCGCAGATGAGACCATGCCAACCGCCCAGGTCGATATTGGTGGAATTGCCGGTCAGACCTGGACCGCATCGGTTGACCAGGACTTTGTTTTGCTTAGCCAGACAAGTGGAAATGTGCCAGGGTCGTTCGATGTGACCGTCGACAAATCTAAACTGACGGTCGGAGTACAGGGAGCCCTGATCACAGTCAATGATGGCGCTGGTTTATACGAAAGCACCGTCCCGGTCACGGTCACCTTTGCCTTAAGCAAGTTTGAGGTTATTCCCGGGTCGCTTACCTTCAATTTTGGTCCAGGCGATCCTACCCCAAGCGCTGCAGTGCTGCCCAGGGGTGATGCCGGGCAAACCTGGATCGCGACCCCAGATAAGGATTGGGTCATATTGAGCGCCACCACTGGAAACATTGGCAAGAGTTTCATGGTGACGGTCAACCCTGCCAAGCTGTCACCTGGGTACCAGGAGGCTATCATTACTGTTTCTGACGGCGGTGGTTATCAATCGAAACAAGTGAAAGTGAAGGTCACGTACAACGCGGCAGCAGCAGAATACTTCCTTTTCCTGCCAATTACCGTAAAACCATAGTTCTTTCTTGATCTTAAAAACCCCTGGTTGAAATATCCAGGGGTTTTTTATCAGACCTGCCATGGTCTCCCCGCGAACAGAACCTTGAAAGCAATGCGGGTGGGGTTCCTTTCGCGAGCCAGGGCATTAGCTTCGGGTGTTTGGTGTCGGGTGAGTATCTCCTCCTATTTCAGATTACAAGGAATCTGCCTTGAAATACATTACGGTTTCCTGTGCTTCATGGATCACGCCGTCCACCGCAAACCGATCAAACAGCGCGCCCAATTCAGCCACAAATTCATCATACCGCTCGTCCGATTCATTGAGCGCATAGGAAGACGAAAGCGCTCTGCCGATGAACTTTTCTTTATCGTAAGTGATCGGGTTGGCAAAGTGCACTTCTTTCAGCTTTCCGTCAAAGAATTTTTCTTTGACACCCGGGTTTTCTTTGTGACCCCCGGAAAAACCGATAAATTTAGGCGCATACTTCTCGTAAATTGCCCGCCGGGCTTGCTGAATCTCTTCGAGCGTCTGCGGTTCATTCCAGATTAGGAACACTTTTCCGCCGGGTTTTAGAATGCGTTCACATTCATGTTTAAAAACAACCGGGTCAAACCAATGAAAAGCTGACGCCGCAAAAACGAAATCAAGGCTGTTCTCAGGCAAGGTGGTTTGTTCTGCAGTTGCATCCACTGAGATATAATTTTTGTTTTTACCCAGATCCTGCTCAGCCACCAGGCGCATATCTTCGTTCGGTTCCACTGCAAAAACCCTGGCTCCCAGCTCGAGCAACTGTTGGCTGAGAATACCCGTGCCGCTGCCCACATCGGCAACCACACTTCCTTTTTTAAGCCCAAAAACCTGCTGTAAATAGGTGAACATTTCTGGTGAGTACGAAGGGCGTGATTGCCGGTAAACCGTTGCTTTTCCGCTGAATTTTTGAGTGTTATCCATTTTTATACTCCTCTGGTCATGCCAAGATAATTTCTCGCCTGCTCTTCATTATCAAACAGAACAAAACGATATTGCGGCAGGTCACACAGCAGTTTGCCCGACGCCGTCGGAATCGCTTGAATTTCATTTTGATCTTCAGGTAGCTTGTCAGCCCGGCTTTTTGGTAGACTTGCAGGATGAAGTCGCTCTTGGCTTCAATATAAGCGTCGATATTTTCAGGAAACCGCTCGGCGGCAGCCCTTTTTACCCTGCTGTATTCGGCGGCATCCTCCGGGTGGCTGCGCAGCCAATCGCGGAAACCCAGGTGACGCATTAATTCCTCTGAATCCTGAGCCAGGACATAAAGGTGGTGGCGCATCAGATCGGGCTTGTCTTGATAGCCGAAGCTCTCGCGCCCCTTGACCCCCAGATCACCACGGTGAAAATAGCCAATCTGCTCCAGTCTGGTTTTCACTTTCTGGAAAGACTGGCTGGTGGGAATGATGACATCCACATCAAGAATTGGCTTGGCAGCCAAACCCGCTACAGAAGTGCTGCCGATGTGTTCGATGGCAACTGCAAGTTCTTCCAGCTGGGGTTGCAGGGTTGCCCGCAGTTCTTCAAAACGTTCCTGCCATTCAGGCTGCCAGGGGCTGACAAAAACTTGATTGGTCTTCATGGTATGTTCATTTCTCACAAAAGGCTCATCCAATGATATCATTGAGAGGTTCACTGTTCGCGAAATTTTGGCAGAAGTAGTTTCAAATCAGGCTGAAAAGTGTTTGACATTTGAAAATTGTTATGCTAAAATCTCGGTCACGTCAGCACGAGAACAGAATGACGTGGCATTTGCGGGTGTAGTTCAATTGGTAGAACGTCTCCTTGCCAAGGAGAAGGTCGTGAGTTCGAGCCTCATCGCCCGCTCTTTCGAGACTGATAGCTGAAGTTATCAGTCTTTATTTTAGGCGACGTGGCCAAGTGGTAAGGCAGGAGTCTGCAAAACTCTCATCATGGGTTCAAATCCCATCGTCGCCTCTTCTAGTATCATCCCACGGTTTTATCGTGTCATCCTGAGCGTTTCCCCGCAGGACTCTTCGAGTGCGAAGGATCTGATTGTCACACGTAAAGATTCTTCACTTCGTTTAGAATGACAGCAGTTTTGTCATCCTGAGCTTTTTCCGCAGGACTCTTCGAGTGCGAAGGATCTTATTGGCACACGTAAAGATTCTTCACGACGTTCAGAATGACAGCAGTTTTGTCATCCTCTGACCTTTTTTGCCTCAATCAATGCGAGAGAGCGAAGCGACCGTGGCAGTCTGCTTTTTTCATGGTCGAACTATCAGCGGTAGAAATAGCGTCTCCGGCTGCCATGCCATTACACCTTCTGAAAACTCGCTGGTGCCAAGGTAGTGGACACCATCCCACTCCGTGGCAGTGGCGGTCAGGCAAGGACCGATGATGTTTAAGGGATAAAAATCCGTTAATTCTTCGAATACACCATATCCGTTTGAATCCGTTGTGACAGGATTTGAATAGAAAATCTGTTTTCCCTCTCCATAACCACTCGGGTTGCAAAATGGGCTGCTGAGCACTTGAATGTAATAGGTCGTGTTTGGTTTTGAAGCAATGCTTACATCAAACATTACCTGTTTTAGGTCACCAATGGAGAATATGATCTCGACATTGGAGATAACAGGGAAATTCTGCAGCCCGTTAGGTCCGGTATCTGCATCAGGCGGTGCATCGTTGGGCGTGACACCATCATTATTCAGGTCAATGCCCAAACCGGAATTGTTGTAAATATGGTTGTTTAAGATCGGCACCATCGAAGAATCTCTGAGAATGATGATGCCATTTCTAAAGTTTGTGATTGTGTTGAAAGAGATTTCAGGAAACCCGGTCGCTTGTTCAACCCAGATACCATCTCTGTCTGCCTCTTTAGGAAACACAAAGCCGCTTCTTGAGATACCTATTAGATTATGTTTAATCATAGAACTTGTATTGTTGATGGAATTGCTCTCTACCGAAACTCCTTGCGGAATCACATTGCCGTAAGCAGGAGAATCACCGCCGATCCTTAGATAGGGACTGTCAAAAATTCTTATGTCACCATATTGGTTAGGAATATAGGCAGTGCCAGCCGCATTAGCGCTGAAGGTGTTTCCTTGAATGAAAGTGTTAGACGAGCGTTCGATATAGATACCTACGTTTTTATTGCCTGCAATCAGGTTCTTGTGCGCAAGATAATCTCCACCGATATTTAAGCGACCCAGGCTGTTCTCAACCTCTATCCCATGTTTATAGTTATAAGCGGGGGTTGTATCATCAGCCATGCCAATATAATTGTTACGAATCACAATTTGGGTATCGATTTTTTCGTTGTTGATGAAAATTCCGGAAAGACCATTACCAGCGATTATGTTGCCATCCTCAGCACTGTCACCACCGATGAATAGATTGTGATTTTCCAAAGTATTTGAAACGTCACTCACATAAATGCCATTCGTGTTGCCATCCCTTGATTCTGTATAAGGGTTATAACCGATGTAGTTGCCGGTAATATGAACATCGCCGTACCACTGTCCACCTATAACATAAATCCCAGGGTCATTGTCAATGAAGACATTGTTTGTGATCACATCAGTCCCATTAAAAGTAATATCAATTGCGTAACCGCCGAAATCCTCGAAGATTAACCCCTTAATGGTTGTATCCTCATTCCCATTAATTAGCAAACCCATATAGCTATTCCCATTGATAGTGATCTGTTTCTCTGTGTGGTTATTAATCACGCTGGCATCGGTATATTGGGGTAAGTGGTCATGCAAAACGATGGTCGCTGGGGAATAAAGATTGAAAAAGATATTCACCTTATCACCATTCCAGGTTAACGTTTTGGATTGTTCCAAGGCAGCTCGGAGAGTACAGTGCCCTGAAGCATCCGCGCATACGAAGTCATCCAGATCTGCATCATGAGTGTCATCGGTACTGTCAACAAAAAAGTTGTAAATATCAAATGCAAATACAGGTTTTGGATTAACAAAAACAGAGAGAATCAGAACAACACAAATTAGAATTCGATGGAAAACCTTAACGGTCATAGCAACCCTCCTGAAATGAATCTAATGCACAAAGGTGGAAATCAAATACAATTTTACAACCAGTAATTACATTGTGCAAGCATTATAGATGTATTAAGTCAAGAGAATTTTCGTTAATTCTGAGTTGCATCGAAGGATACTGACCAAGCGACCTTTCTTGTGGGTCTCTTGTCATCGTGAGCATTTTTCAGCAGCACTCTTCGAGAGCAAAGGATGTTGTAAGCCTTTTGTCACCCTGAGCTTTTTCCGCAGGACTCTTCGAGTGCGAAGGATCTTATTGGCACACATAAAGATTCTTCACTTAGCTCAGAATGACAACAGTTCTGTCATCCTGAGCCTTTTTCCGCAGGACTCTTCGAGTGCGAAGGATCTTATTGACACACGTAAAGATTCTTCACTTAGCTCAGAATGACAACAGTTCTGTCATCCTGAGCCTCAGTTGCGAAGGATCTTGATGGTATTGGGTCGGAATTGTTGTGGCAATACTGTTAAGATTCTTCACTTCGTTCAGAATGACAGGTTGTTTGTCATCCTGAGCTTTTTTGAGAAGGATCTTAGTGGGATTAGGTCGGTATCGTTGTGGCAATAGTGTTAAGATTCTTCACTTCGTTCAGAATGACAAGCGGTCAGAATGACAAGCGGTCAGAATGACAAAAAATGGACGCCTGCGGCGAAATCGTGTGCTCGGCGAAAACGCCGGCACAATCGAATGTCTGTCATCCCGAGCCTTTTTCCGCAAGACTCTTCGAGTGCGAAGGATCTTGATGGTATTGGGTCGGAATCGTTGTGGCAATGGTGATGGCGGACCTACTAAATATCGATCGGGGTGTTTAAGATCCTTCACTTCCTTTAGGATGACAGACCTACAGGATGACAAGCATTCAGAATGACAATACTATACACATTAAATTACTTAGGCTGTGGGTTTCTCAGTGAGCCGGATATCCTATGTGCCAACACAGCCACAACCAGCGCTAATCCCACTATTCGATGCCAGAGAACCAACTTTTTGCGGCGATCCTTATTCTTATTTTTAGTCAGCCAAAACCCCAGACCCGCCTGAGTTACCAGCAGCGTTCCGGCGATAACCCCAGCCGGTGGCACAAGGTCATAATAGCCGATCTGCAAAGTTGCGTGCACGATCACCAGTCCTGCTGAGAAAAATCCGACATAACGATGGGTCTTGTTCACAAATTGCAAAACCTTCTTGAGCCAGTCGGGCAGGGTTTTGCCTTGTTTACGAATAGTATTGACAATCCAAACAAGCACCAGGCGTAAAGCCAGGTAAATAACCCCGATCAGAACGATTCTGCCAAATAGATCTCCGATATTTTCCATGAGTCCTCCAAGGTTTGGTCTAAGAAGAGAAGTGCTGCAATAATCCAGCCAGATTCTCGAAAACAAAGTCCGGCTCAAATTGCGAATCGGGCAAGTCCGAGCGTTTGGTCTCACCACTGAGCACCAGGGCGGTTTGCACACCGGCGGTCTTGCCAAGGGCGATATCGGTGTAGAGCCGGTCACCTACCATCAAAATTTCACTCACATCAACACCCCACTTGCGGGCAAGCTGCTGCACGATGCCAGCGTTGGGTTTGCCCAGAACCACATCCGGTAATCTACCCGTACTTACCTCAATCAGCGCCATGAACGAACCAATATCCGGCAGCGGACCGATCTGTGACGGGCAATTCAGGTCAGGGTGGGTGGCAACATAAGGCAGCCCGCACCTGAGGTAGAAACAGAAATTAACCAGTTTCTGGTAGGTCAGTTCAGTGTCGTAGCCCAAAACAAGCACTTCCGGATTGTCATGCACCAACTGGATACCTTTCTCTTCAAAACTGGAGCGCAGGCTCTCGGTGCCAACCAAAAATACACGATGTCCGGGGTAATTCAATTTCAGGTAGCTGATGGTGGCATCGCCGGCAGTATAGATGCGCGCATCTTCCTGCCTCACACCCAGGCTTGTGAGCATGCGTACGTAATCTTGCTTGCCACGGGAAGTGTTGTTGGTCAAAAAGGTAAATCGAATGCCCATTTCGTTGAGCCAATCCAGCAGCTCAAGCGCGCCCGGCAAAAGCGCGTCACCCAAAAAGAAGGTTCCATCCATGTCGAGGATAATTGCAGAGGGTCTGGTTGGCGTATTCACAGTTAATTGCATAATATATATGAACTTTTTATAATGAGCCGTAACACTAGATAAAAACCATTAAAAGGAGACTAATGGAAACTAAAACTTATTCTATCCCAAATATCAGTTGCGTTCACTGTGTGAACCGAATTGAACAAGCATTGCTCGCTCTTGAAGGCGTCGATTTCGCTGAAGCCGACCTGGTTGGGCTGAGTGTAACTGTAGATTTTGAACCGCCCGCGGACGACCAGACCATCCGCCAGACTCTCGAAATGATAGGATATCCGGCGACAGTATGAGCGAGAAAGAGCACGTAAACCTGCCTATACTGGGAATGACCTGTGCCAATTGCGCGGTCACGGTTGAACGTGCCTTGAAAAAAACCGAGGGGGTGGACGAGGCACTGGTCAACCTCTCTTCAGAACGTGTGGCAGTCACCTTTGATAGCGACCAGGCAGAATTGACTGACCTGGTTGAGAGCGTTAAGAATGCCGGTTACGATGTTGCAACCGGTGAAGCAGTGTTCTCGGTGCCGGGGTTGAGTGACCCGGTGGATGCCCAGCGCCTGGAGAAAGCCCTGGAGCACAAACCGGGCATTATTTCCAGCCAGGCAAACCCGGTTGCTGAAAAGTTGAACCTTGTTTATGTTCCCACGGTTACCAATGTCAACGAAATCATTGAGATGGTAGTTAAAGCTGGTTTCAACCCGATTTTAACTGACCGCGACCTGGACGACCCCGAATCAAAAGCCCGCCAAAAAGCCATCGCGGAGCAGAAACGCCTGCTGATCATCTCGTTGGTGCTAACGATTCCGATTTTCATCCTGCAGATGGGCAGCGAGTTTGGTCTGTTACCAACCTCAATCAGCGAAGCGCCCTGGCTAAACTGGGTGCTTTTCGCCCTGGCAACCCCTGTTCAATTCTATGTAGGGCGCTCCTATTATGTCAACGGTTGGAAAGCGCTGAAAAACGGTTCAGCCAACATGGACGTACTGGTTGCCCTGGGCACGTCGGTTGCTTACTTCTTCTCGGTAGCTGTTATGCTGGGGTTGCTGCCCGGCATGGTCTATTTTGAAACTTCAGCCACCATCATCACACTTGTCAGGCTCGGAAAATACCTGGAAACCAAGGCAAAATCGGGTGCCGGCGATTCGATCAAAAAATTACTTAGCCTGAAACCGACAAAAGCGCGCATACTGCGCGATGGGCAGGAAACCGAGATTGACGCTGGCGACCTGGTTCCAGGCGACATGATCGTTGTGCGTCCAGGCGAGAAGCTGCCAACGGATGGTGTTGTTGTTGAAGGCACCTCAAGCGTCGACGAAAGCATGATCACCGGAGAGTCAAAACCGGTCAATAAAAACCCCGGTGATGAAGTATTCGGGGCTACCCTCAACAAAAACGGACGCCTCGTTTTTAGAGCCACAAAAGTAGGTCGTGATACCTTCTTGAGCCAGATCATCAAGATGGTTGAGGATGCCCAAACCAGCAAGGCACCAATCCAGCAGCTGGCGGATAAGATCTCGGCTGTATTTGTGCCGATCGTGATTGGCGTCGCTGCCCTCACTTTTGTACTCTGGTATTTTGTGATTCCAGTTCCGACTGAAGTTACGATGCATGGCACAATCACACCCCTGGCGAATGCCATTATCAATACAGTAGCGGTTTTGGTGATCGCCTGCCCCTGTGCCATGGGTCTGGCAACACCCACCGCGGTGATGACTGGCACAGGCAGAGCCTCTGAACTGGGGATTCTCTTCAAATCCGGAGAAGCCCTGGAGGCAACCGGCGGGGCGGACACAGTGTTGTTCGACAAGACCGGCACCCTTACAGTCGGCAGACCACAACTGACCGATATCCAGGCTCTTTCGGAGCGCTATAGCGAAGAAGAGTTGCTCAACCTGGCTGCATCTGCCGAAAGCGGCAGCGAACATCCACTTGCAGACGCGATCGTTGCCGAAGCGACTATGCGCAACTTGACCCTGCACTCGATTAGCGCGTTCAGGAATTTCCCCGGCAAAGGAATTCGTGCCACGATAGACGGGAAGAATGTGCTGGTTGGCAACGACCGCTTTGTTAGCGCCCAAAAGGTTGAAATTCCAGACGAAATCATCCAGAAAATGAGAGTCCTGGAAGCTGAAGCCAAGACTGTGGTCCTGATCGTGATCGATGGGTCAGTTGAGGGCTTGTTCGGCATCACCGATGCACTCAAGCCGACCTCAAAGCAGGCTGTTGCGGAACTGCAGGAAGCGGGTCTGACCACGGGTATGCTCACCGGTGATAACCGCCTGACAGCGGAGGCAATTGCCCGCGAGGCTGGTATTGCTGAGGTATATGCCGACCTGCTGCCGGGTGACAAAACCGGCATCATTAAGCAGGAACAGGAAAAAGGGCGCAAAGTGGCGATGGTTGGCGACGGCATCAACGACGCCCCCGCCCTGACTCAGGCAGATAGTGGAATCGCAATTGGCACCGGCACGGATGTGGCGATTGCATCGGCGTCGGTGGTAGTAATTAGTGGCGATCCGCTCTCGATTTCGCAGGCAGTGCGGCTTTCAAAGCGCACCCTGCTCACGATCAAACAGAATCTGTTCTGGGCGTTTATTTACAACGTTATTCTGATCCCGGTGGCAGCTGCAGGTTTATTACACCCAATGTTCGCTGCAGGCGCGATGTCTTTGAGCAGTATTTTTGTGGTGACCAACAGCCTCAGGTTGAGGAAATTCGAGAAGAATAGATAGATATTCTGCAATCGCTGTAGGGAACTGGCCTGCCTGTTCCCAAGTGTCTGTGTGGTTCCTACATCCTGGTTGAGGCAGGCCTCAACCCTACATATCTTGTGACCCCTGTAGGGAACTGGCCTGCCTGTTCCCAAGTGTCTATGTGGTTCATGCATCCCTGGTTGAGGCAGGCCTCAACCCTACTGGCCTCAACCCTACCCTGGACTCAACCTTACGCAGGCCTCAACCCTACCCTGGCCTCAACCCTACCCTGGACTCAACCTTACGCAGGACTCAACCTTACGCAGGCCTCAACCCTACGATCTTATATTAATCGTAAATTCCAACTATCTGGGCATTGCTTTTCGCGCCAATTCGTCAACTCGTTCATTCATCGGATCACCGGCATGTCCCTTCACCCAAATCCATTCCACCTTATGCTTCGCCAGCTCTGCATCCATCTCTTGCCATAGGTCGATATTCTGCAGCTTGCCATGCTTGCGCTTCCAATCGCGCCTTTTCCAATCCTCCAGCCACGAGGTCGCCCCATTCAACAAATAGGCAGAATCGGTATGGAGGAGGACTTGTGAAGGCTTTTTCAATTCCCGCAGAGCCTGGAGGGCTGCTGTGATCTCCATGCGGTTGTTGGTGGTCTCTTTTTCGCCTCCGCTTATCTCCTTTTCATGACCATTCATGGTGCGCAAAATCGCCGCCCACCCGCCCGGACCAGGGTTGCCGCTGCAGGCGCCATCAGTATAAATCTCGACGAATGGTAATTCGCTCATGGTCGCTGCTCCTGGTTTGTTTGCGTGGTCTGCTCAAAAACCTCGTAGATATTGATGAAATATTCGGAATCCAGGTTATAGATGCGCTGGTAGGCATCCTGGAATACCAGCCTTTTTGAAGACCATTCTGCTGTGCTGGGGACAACACTTATAATCGGGGCTGTCTCCAAGGCAGCCGCCCAATAGGGGTGCTTGCTGGCATAATCGGGCGCAATGCTGCCGGGGTTGCCAGTGGACGGCCACAACCCGTGCATTTCCACCAGGCGAGCTTGTTGGGCAGGTTCCATCAACCAGATGCCAAAAATCCAAGCTGCCAATTCCGAATTTTGATCAGAGCGCTGCAAAGCGAATGAGAGCGGCTCAACAACCAGCAAGTTTCTGCCGGAGTTTCCAGAGCCGGGATAAGCATGCGTCGTCCAGGAGTTTTGGAAGGTACTGGATCCCTGGTATGCATCCTGGTGTTTCAGGCTTTCCAGTGTGCCTTCCGCCACCACGGCAAAGCGATCCGAAAAGTAACGGTAAGGCAGGGGTTCCAGGGCAATCCAGGATTGGTTGGCGTCGTAAGTTTCTTTCAGAAAATAAAAAGAAGCCAACAAAGGTTCAGGTTGGGGAACAAAATCAGGGTCCTGCTGAGTGCCCATGAAGGAGCTGTACCAGCTTATCCCTGAAAGCGGTGACTGGGAAAGCAGCAGTCCGCCGGTCCCATTGTTGGTAAAGTTGTCGTCATTCTGGTTAAACTCCATCGCCGCCTTGGCTAAATTCTGCAAACTTTCCTGACTATTGGGGGCTGCAGCAAAACCCAGCTCTTCAGCCCAGGTTGTGTTGTAAAGCAAAATTCCGGCATTATATGCCAGTGGAACAGTGTAGTGGGTTGATTCCCCAAATTGAGGTGTGAGCTCTGAAAAGGGCGATTGGTCGCTAAAGAATTGGGCGACACCGAATTTGGTATCCCGGGCGTAGTTATCCAGGGCTAAAATTTGGGTGTCGGGCTGAGCCGCCAACAAGTCATAGTCCATGCCGATCACGAGGTCGTCCTCAACCAAACCATCATTCAGGTCATTTTTGAGCCCTTCAGTCCCTCCTGATGCCATACCGGTCACATGGATCCCCCACAGGTTGTTCAGGTTAAAATCGCGGACCATCTGGTCGAATTCCTCGATGGAATCATAGAAAGGATGCCGCACAGTTATGTTCAGCCCCTTTAATAGTTTATCGGTGATGGCGATGGTGGGAACTGGTGTTTTCGTTGATACCAAGGCCTCAGTCGGCTCTTCAGTAGGCAACGGAGTGGCGGTGGGTCGGACGTAAACGGTCGGCGTTGGTTGGTCGGTGGTTGGAATTAATGCAGTACAGGCGGTTAAAAATAACTGGCTGATCAGCACCACAGAAAGAAAAAGTTGAACATGTTTTTGTTTCAAGTAATCCTCACTTAAGCGGGAATGGATGGGAGTCGAACCCACCTCGGCTCTTGCGACCCGACACTGATTTTGAAGACCAGGAAGCCCACCAGGACCTAACCATTCCCGCAAGAAGGATAATTCAGTCACTGCTTTTTTTCAACCTTAAAGTTAGAGTATTGCGTGAATATACAATTGACGTTCTCGTTAATCTGGTAATAATTGAGACGTTGTGATAAATTAGTTGATGGATTAACTATATCTAACGTTATTGAAGGATACTAAGTAAGCAAATATGAAAAATCATTACAACCGTACCCCCGATTGGGTAAAAAACGCTGTTTTTTATCAAATCTTTCCCGACCGCTTCGCCTGGAGCAACCAGGTGGTTAAGCCTGGTAACTTTGAGCCTTGGGACAGCCTGCCAACCCCCGAGGGTTTCAAGGGCGGCGACCTGATGGGCGTCTATGAAAAACTGGACTACCTCGAAGATTTGGGCATTAACGCCATTTATTTCAACCCGATCTTCAAATCAGCTTCCAACCATCGCTATCACACCTTCGATTATTACCAGGTGGACCCTCTGCTTGGGCGTGACAAGGCATTTTTCACTCTTCTTGAAGAAGCGCACAAACGCAACATTCGCATTGTGCTCGATGGTGTTTTCAACCATGCCAGCCGTGGCTTTTTTCCCTTTAACCATGTCATGGAATTGGGACACAACTCGCCTTATTACGACTGGTTCAATATTCACTGTCTTCCCCTCAACGCCTACACCAGCAAAGCCAATTATGACTGCTGGTGGAACCTGCCAGCCTTGCCCAAAATGAACGTGAAAAATCCACAGGTGCGCCAATACATTATGGGTATCGCCCGCTATTGGGTTGAAAAAGGCATAGACGGCTGGCGGCTGGATGTGCCCTTCGAGATCGATGATGACGATTTCTGGGAAGAATTCCGGGACGTGGTGAAAACTGCCAATCCCGAGGCTTATATTGTTGGTGAAATTCCCAGTGAAGCTCAACGCTGGCTCAACTCTGGCAAGATTTTTGACGCTGTGATGAACTATCAGCTCACCCACATCATCCTCGCGTTTATTGGCGGGAACATGACCGACCACAAACTGGCAGAAGGCATGATGGGTCTGCATTCACCGCATGCTGTCGACGCAGCTCAGTTTGCCGACCGGACAACACAGCTGTTGGAAATTTACCCCAAAGAATTTTCCTACGCGCAGATGAACCTGCTCGACAGCCACGATATTCCCCGCTTCCTTAGCCTGGTGCAGGGCGATGTGCGCCGTCTGAAACTGGCATATCTTTTTATGCTGACCTACCCTGGGGCACCAACGATTTATTATGGCGATGAAATAGGCATGACCGGTGGACGCGACCCGAACAATCGCAAATCGTTCCCCTGGGATAAGAGCCAATGGAACCAGGACCTGCACGATTATGTGCGCGAGCTGATCACGATCCGCCATTCGATGCCTGTACTGCGAACCGGAAGCTACGAGCCGATCCATGCTCAGGGACAGGTGCTTGCCTACCTGAGGCGCGAGTTTGAAGAGACTGTGCTGGTGGTTATCAATGCCTCTGACAGTCCGCAAACTTTGACGATCAATTTGAATGGCGCATTTGACGAACTAACGGTCCTGCAAGACCAGGTTGGCGATGAAAGCTTTACCGTGGAAAACGGCGCTTTGAACGCCATCACTCTCCCCGCCCAAAGCGGCTTGATATTAGCTTAAACTGATCATGCGCGGTCTGCGGACCGCGCATGATATCTCATTCTGACATCGTGAGCGTTGCAAAACGGAACGGCACAAGACCGTTCCGTACTTCCTTCGAGCTATCACTTACAATAGCGATGGAAAATACTCACCAACCAGTTTGACAAACAAGGGAAACAACTCTATCGCCACCAACCCGCCAATCAACCCAATCAGCCAGCCAGCAACAACATCCGAAACATAATGCAGCGCCAGGGCGATCCGTGAATAGCCGACCAGAATTGCCCAGGCAAACACCAGCAACGCAACCCAGACACCTCCCAGCGTCGAAACCATTACAGCGATCGCCATTGCCCTGGCTGCATGCCCGGATGGGAAGGAATGCGGATCAGTGATACGGTAGATTTGCCCAAACTCACCTTCGGGTCTCGGGCGTTTGATCAGAAACTTGGCAGCCAAAACAATCGCTGCCAGCAAAAACAATCCAAAAGCCATAAAAATCGCAATTTGTCGGGGTGTGCCATCGGTGACTGCCCAAATGATGACTAGCGCGATCAACCAATACCAGGAATCACAACTATGACTAATTGCATCTAAAAGTCCCCTCAAAAGACGTTTGTCTTCAGGGACAAGCAGTTTTTGTGAAAGCGCCGCGTCTTTCTTTACTAATTCATCCACTTGATTATCCTCTTACTTGCCAAAAAATGGGATTGCAGCAATGGCTGCGAAAGCAAAAAACACCAGACCGAATGCCAGCCAGGCATCTTTCTTTGTGCGCTGGTCGACAAAAGCCGGGAAACCGTTGACTCTCTCGACTTTCCAGCGTGTGCCCGCCAAAAATGCGAAGAACAAACCAGCAATCGCTCCACCCAGGTGCCCCCAGTTGTCGATCACGCCCCCGGCGCTCAAGCCAATCATCAGGTTCAACACAAAAATCATGGCGATATTGGTCAGGTTTCTGCGACCACGGTTGGCAAAGAAATCACGGTTTTGCCAGATGAAAACGGCTTCAGCGGTTAGCAAACCGAATGTGGCAGTGGAAGCGCCCAAAGAATTGTATTTCCCCAAAACGAACGACAAAACATTCCCGCCGAAGGCACTGATAAAATATAACAAGCCAAATCGTAAATGACCATTAATAGACTCATTGGAGCGCCCCAGGATAAAGACAGCATACATGTTTGCCAGAAGATGCAGCGGTGAGGCATGCAGGAAGGCTGGCGTGATCAGCCGCCAAAATTGACCATCGAGAATTGCCGGGTTAATTTTGCCCAGGAAGACAAAGAGCAGGTCAACACCATATACCCGCTCAAAAATGACTTGCGCAATGTAAGTAAGCACAGTGATCGCTATGAGCACATAGGTCAATATCGGTTTGTTTAGTTTTGGTCCAACCATAAACGGGCGTGTTTGTCCAGGCTGGCTATCTTGCTGTTGATTATTATCTTGGAATTCGCTCATAACTCCACTTTTCGGGGATGCGTTTTGAGATGTTCCGCCCGAATAATTGCCTGGATGTCCGCGATGGTCTGCTCTAAATGCTTATCAGAATTGACTACCACGTAATCGAACTGATCGAGCATCTTATACTCCTCGGCAGCCCTGCACAGGCGCACTTCCAGCTCCTCGGGTGACTCACTGCGGCGCTCAAGCAGGCGATTGATCCATTCTTCACGGCTGCTGGCTGTCAGAAAAATCAGAATGGCGTCGGGGCATAGTTTGCGAATGGTCATCGCACCCTGTACATCCAGGCGCATGATCACATCTTTACCAGACGAAAACGCTTCCCTTACCTGCGATTTGGGAATCCCTTTGTAATCTGAGTAGACCTTCGCATACTCAATCAGTTCGTCATTGGCGATCTTGGCTTCAAACTCTTCCCGGGTCACAAAGAAATAATCGACCCCCTCAGTTTCATCAGCGCGTGGTGTGCGGGAATTCATAGTGATCACAAAATGAGTGTCATGATTGGTCTTTCGCAGCAGACCAACTACCGCGTCCTTCCCAATCCCGGAGGGTCCGGAAATCACGATAAGCAGTGGGTTGGTTGGCAAAGGGCCAAAGATCATTTGATTTTCATTCATATCCATCTCTGTCTGTTTGGTAGTCTTGATTATAAATGAAGATAGTTGATTCCTGAATCGCAATCTACAACGGTTATTCCAGCTCGTCCATAAGCTCTTCAAATGAAGTCACCCGCTTTACGTTGTCTATAAACTCTTTCAGCCTTGTCGATTGTTTGCGCAACTGCTGGACTGCTGGACCGATCGGATCATCACCTGCTGCCCCACCGCCCGGCGTATCGTTGTAAGAACCGTAAAAAGCGAAGTACGCCTGGTTGATTTTGCGTATGCGATAACCGTTCTCCCAAAAAAACAAGCGGCGTAATTCCATGTAAGCTTCTGCTTGTTCGATTTTGCCAAGCGAGAGCAGCCAATCAGTGACGACACGGGTCTCGCGCATTTGTTTTCGATAATTGAAAGATGGCTGCCTTCCTTCCGGCAACACAGTGGCAGGGTCGCGTCCGGGTTGATAATACAGGCTCACATATGCAGGGTAAAAATCGATCATGACCCGCCTGCCTACTTCTGTACCAGCCAGGTTGGTAGTGGTCTCATTGATGGAGCGCAAGGAGTTATTGTCAAAATATCTCACGCCCAGCGGGAAGAAACTAAGATAGTTGTGGAACCATTCGTGGGCGATCACATCTGTTAACCAACTGATGCTGCGGGTGCGCATGACCATGGTTGGGTAGGCTCCAATCCCCCCAACTGGTTCGACCAACGCAGAAAGGTTGAATCGTTGAAGAATGGCGTCTTCCAGTGCTTGTTTTTCCAGGACATTCATGCCCGGTTTCAGGCTGACACTGCGCAGAGTGCCGATAACATCGCGCGGAGAGAGGATCAAATTTAGTGGCAGGTCAGTGATCTTGAAGAGCAACGGCGGCAAAAGCTGACCGCCCACGCCAAAGCCCATATCGACCAGGGTGCGTTCAGTCTGATTTTGCAAAATCGATTCAGCCACCTGCCCGTAGCGATGCATGCGGTCAGTTTCTTCCTGCAGGCGCGAGTCAACGGCAGCTATCTCGCCTGTCCTTCTTCGTAAATTAGGGTCAGAATTGAGCTCTTCAAGGCGGGCTTCCAGCGCTTCCACATCGCCGATCTGATCAAGATATTCTAAAATGATGCCGGCTTGCTGCTCGTCATCTATGAAACGCTCAAGACTTAATGTTGCGCTTGAAAACTTTTCGACCAGGGCTGAAACCACCCAGGAGACATAGTTGAATTCGTCCCAACGGATCAGATTGTTCAGTGAAGACATGGAACCATCAAACAGGACATTGGAAGAAACCAGCAATAGTGAGAACGAAAGAAGAAGAAACAGTAATCTGCCCCCTCGTCGTATTGTTGTCAAAAAATTCCCGCGTTTCATAGATGGTAAATTGTAACCTTTTTCACGTCTGTTTCTTTTTTGTTCCTGTCATCCTTTTTGTGTTGTCACCAGGATCCTCAGCGAAAGCAATTCAGGATGATAAGGTACTAAATGTATGCCGAGGAGAATTGGAATCACTTAACGCTCGAGTTGGTTAATATCATTGGCGCTTCCAAATTTGCCCTAAAAAAGCAGCTGAGCTTATGCTTAAACTTCCTATGAGTTAAAACGTTTTATAATCAACACGGTAGAAACACTACCGAGAAAGAGGGTATATGAAATCCAATAATCCTGCACCGATCATAACAATCATCACCATCACATTGCTCTTGTGCCTGTGTTGTCTCTGCCTGGTAGCGTGCGGTGCCTTCTTCACCTCCGCCATAGTTACTTCCACCCAAACCGATTTCCAGACCCAGGAACCTTTCACTGACATCTTCACCTTTTTGCCCACCCCCGAAGTCACGCTGGACCCCGAAACGCTCAACCTTGAACCCGTTCAGATTGATGCAGCACAACAAACACTGGACGTTCTCAATGAGAGTATCGTGCCGATCAATGACCCAATCGATCTTGCAGGCAGATTGGGCGGTAAACCCGGCGTTCCCGATGTGCTCATCGACCTCAACGCCCCCTATTCAGTCGGCGAGAGGAAAGAGTTTTGGGCAACCAACACAGACACCAATGAGAACTTCAAGGTCAGTGCCACGCTCGAATATGTCGGAGAGAATATCTACTTTTGGATTGAAGATGGCGTCCGCTTCAACCAAAATGATCTCGAGCAATTGGCAGATACCTTCGACCAGGAGATCATCCCGACCAACCGGGAATTCTTCGGAATGGAATGGAACCCCGGCGTCGATGGTGATCCGCGTTTCTACGTATTGTATGCGGGCGGTCTGGGCAGAAATCTTGCCGGTTATTTCTCTTCTGCCGACGAACTGCACCCGGACGCCCACCCTTTTTCCAATGCTCATGAGATGTTTTTGCTAAGCTCAGACAACGTTCCATTAGGCGATTCTTATATTTACGGCACAATGGCACATGAATTCCAGCATATGATCCATTGGTACCAGGACAAAAACGAAGAGTCATGGATCAATGAAGGCTTTTCGATGCTGGCAGAACACGTCAATGGTTATGATACCGGAGGTTTTGATTGGGAGTACTTCCGCAACACCGATATGCAGCTGAACGATTGGGGTGGTGATGTGGGCGAAAACGGACCGCATTATGGTGCCAGCTTCTTGTTTATGGTTTACTTTTTGGACCGCTTCGGCGAGGATGCCACCAAGGCCTTCGTAAGCCACGACGAGAATGGTTTCGCCAGCCTTGATGCTGTTTTTGCTGACCTGGGTGTCATGAATCCAAAATCCGGTCAGGTTTTTACTGGCAATGAATTTTTCGCCGATTGGACGGTTGCCAACATGTTGCAGTTCACTGGTATTGAAAATGGACGCTACGATTACACCAGTTACTCACCATATTCATTGGATTCCACCTCAACATATTACGATTGCCCTACAACAATTACCGGTGATGTCTACCAATATGGTGTCGATTACATCACGCTCGCCTGCCCGGGCACTTACACCCTCGATTTCACGGGGAGCGAAGTGGTCAGTCTTTTGCCTTTCAAAAGCCCCAGCTCGGGCGACTACTTTTTTTGGTCGAATATGGGCGATGAATCCAACATGCGCCTGACTCGCGAATTCGACCTCACCCAGGTTAGCGGAATCGCTCAGCTTCAGTTCAAGACCTGGTATGACCTGGAAGATGATTACGACTATGCCTATATTTCTGCCACGGTGGATGGCATCAACTGGGAGATTTTAGATTCGCGGACCTGCACCAGCCTTAATCCTTCTGGAAATAGTTATGGTTGCGGCTGGAACAGCCAATCCAATGGCTGGATCGATGAAGTGGTCGACCTTACTGCTTATAATGGTCAGAAAGTGACCGTGCGTTTCGATTATGTGACGGATGCGGCAGTAAATGGTAAAGGTATGGCGATTGACGACCTGCGGCTTGAAGCTGTTGGTTACAGGACTGATCTGGAAGCGGATGATGGCGGCTGGCTGGCTGATGGCTTTGTGCGCGTCCAAAATACGCTGCCACAGTCTTTTGCTGTCAGCCTGATTCGCGCCGGTTTCCCGCAAACTGTTGAACATTATCAGGTTGCTGCAGGTGAAAAGCTTTCGCTTGAGGTTAAAATTGGTGACTCGGAAGAATATACCCTGGTCATTTCAGGCACCACTCCGGTCACCCGGGAGAAAGCCACCTACCAGGTCGAGGTGCGATAAAGTGTTCTATCATGATCTCCTGACCATGATAGATGGTTGACCCAAGGCTCGGTCAGGAGACATTTGCTAACCTTTTCGTAGGGCTGGGGCTTGATTAAAACACAAAAAAAGCGGTCTGGTGACCGCTTTTCCATGATGAAATTTGATTATATATCGGCAACAGCCTCAACGAGGGTGTCGTAGGTTGGGAAGTAGGGCAAGATCCCAATCAGGTCCATCGAACTGCGTACATTCTCGTTTAAGCCAGCCAAAACGACCTTGCCAGCATTGCCTTTCTGCAGCTCTTTATAGGCGCGAATAATTGACCACCAGCCAGCACTGGAGACGAAGGTAATGTCAGACATATCCAGGATGATCGTCTTCTTTTCCTCGACCAGGTCATTCAGAACTTTTTCGATATCAGGGGCGGTCGCGCTGTCAATGCGTCCTAAACCTTTTACCACTACGCAACGTTTGTAATCGGTGATTTTGAAATCCATGCTCACAACCTCCAGTTTAGTGTTTAGATTATATCATTATACTTTGGCTTGAACCGAACAATGGCAAGCTAATTCAATAGGATCGCGAAAAACTGGCATTTCAACTCAGGTATAATATCGCCTTATGAAATACCACATCTGGACAGAAGGCTGTCAAATGAATGTCGCTGATAGCGACCGCCTCTCGCGTGCCCTGGGCACACTCGGGCTTGAAGAAACGAAAGAAGCATCACAAGCAGGGTTGATTATCCTCAACACCTGCGTGGTCAGACAAAGCGCTGAAGACCGGGCGCTCGGTCGGCTCAACTCGCTGCGACCGTTTAAGCGCGATAACCCGCAGCTGATCATCGGACTCATGGGCTGCCTGGTTGGCATCAAAGGCAACGCTGCCATGGAAAAGCGCTTTCCCTGGGTAGATATCTTTGCCGCCCCATCCGATCCCGAACCATTTTTACGCTTTCTGGGCAACAGGATCGACATGGATGCATCTGAAACCTGGCGAAAGCAGGTGGACGATGTTTTGGACGCTGAATTTGGTGTGACCACCCAGGCACGTCACACTGTTTCAGAGAATCTCCCGATCGTTTTGGGTTGTTCACACGCCTGTGCTTACTGTGTCATCCCGGGAAGACGGGGTAGGGAACGCAGCCGCGAGCCTCAAAAGATTCTTGAAGAAGCCCGTGTGATGGTTGAGCATGGCGCTAAAGAACTGGTCTTGCTCGGTCAGATTGTTGATCGTTATGGTCTCGACCTTGAAAATGGCATCCATTTAACCCAATTACTGGCTGAACTCTCTGAAATCGAAGAACTGGAGCGCATTCGCTTCCTGACTTCCCACCCAAATTGGATGACAGCTGAATTGATTGACGGGGTGGCAAGTTTGCCCAAGGTGATGCCTCATATCGAAGTGCCTGTCCAGGCAGGGGACGACGAGATCCTCCTGGCGATGCGCCGAGGCTATACCAACCAAAATTACCGCGATCTGGTCGCCCGCATCCGCTCCAGGATTCCGGGTGTGTCGATTGGCACCGATATTATCGTCGGTTTCCCCGGTGAGAGCGAAGCAGCTTTCGAACATACTTACCAACTTCTCAAAGATTTGCGCCTGGATGTGGCTCACCTGGCACGCTACTCACCCCGCCCTAACACTTATTCCGCAAAATTCCTACCCGACGACGTCCCGGAAGAAGAAAAGATGCGCCGATTCAGGGTGCTGGAGGACCTGCAAAAGCAAGTAGTTGGCGAGATCAACCAGCAGTATCTGGGTGAGGTTCAGCCAGTGTTGTTCGAAGGAAAATCAAAGGATCGCTGGCGCGGACGCACACCCACCAATCGACTTGTTTTCGTGGAAAGTGACGTGGTTTTACTCGGTCAGACGCGCGATGTCCGCATCAACTGGACCGGACCCTGGTCGTTGTTGGGTGATTTAGCCTGAATTTGAAATTGAAAATATTCAAGAGATTCTCTATCGT
>DHCY01000017.1:139592-139756 GCA_002399085.1 Anaerolineaceae bacterium UBA4890 | reverse complement strand
GAGATTCTCTATCGTGCCGTACGAAATGGACACTGGCCATTCCACAGACGGAATGGGGCAAGCCGCATTCCCTGCGAAAAAGCTCCGCCTTGTACCGCTCGGTCAGGAGACCTTCGCTAACCTTAGGAGACCTTCGCGAACATATTCAAGAGATTCTCTATCGT
>DHCY01000017.1:109837-139337 GCA_002399085.1 Anaerolineaceae bacterium UBA4890 | reverse complement strand
GAGATTCTCTATCGTGCCGTACGGTGGACACTGGCCATTCCACAGACGGAATGGGACAAGCCGCATTCCCTGCGAAATAGCTCGACTTGTACCGTTCGGTCAGGAGACCTTAGCTAACCCTAATTGAATAGTTTATCCGGATAATCACACATGCCCAACACCGGGCAAACCGCGCATTTTGGCTTTCTTGCCTGGCAAATTTGTCGACCAAGGTTGATCAGGTTCAAGTGCAGGGGTCCAAAATCGTCAGGGTTGCCAATCGCTTCCAGGTATTCGTGCGTTTTCTCGACGCTTAATTTCGCTGGTCGTAAACCAATCCGTCCTGTAACCCGATAAACATGGGTATCAACCGGGAATGCCGGCATGCCCAAAGAGAAAACCATCACGATCGCCGCAGTTTTCGGACCAACTCCTTTGAGGTTCACCAGCCAATCCCGGGCTTCATCAACGCTCAGGTCCTTGAGCCATTCCAGGTCGATCTCTCCATTCTTCTCGCTAATCGCCTGCAGTGCAGCCTGGATGTTAGGTCCCTTTTGCGGAGCCAGACCGGCTATGCGAATCGTATATTGAAGTTCAGCCGGGTCGGCATCCCGAACCTCTTCCCAGGTTGGGTAGCGCTGGCGCAGCTCTTTGTAGGCTTTATCACGGTTGATATCGTTGGTGTTTTGAGAAAGAATCGTGCAAATCAGCTCGTCTACTGCCGGCAACCTTTCGAACCACGCTGGCTCGCCAAAATACCTGAGCAGTTGTTTGCTGACTTGCTCCAGCTTTTCAATACTTTCAAGATCGGTTTGTGTTAATTCCATGTGTCACGAGAAAAACTGGATTGGTCGGGCAAGACGGACTTCCCCAATCTCAATGCCGCGATGATTTCTCAAAATCGGCTGGTTAAGGCTGGCGTACGCGTCCGATTCCATCTCGCCGCCAAAACCTAACGACTTCAACACTTCCACAATCACTCGCTGTGTCGCCCTGCGGCTGGGGTCGCCATCGGCGATCTTGAGGGCGATACCAATTCCCCTGGAGCCTTCAGAGATCGCGCCAGGCAAAATGCCAATCAATTGGTACCCTTCAGCCCCGCCTTTGGCAATCAGCCTGCCTTTCATCACTTCCATCAGAATCGTATCGAGCTGCCCCGGTCCGGAAACCATTTGTGGGTAAGCCATCATGGCATGAGTGATTTTTTGACAGGCAATCTGACGCTGCTCTTCCAGGTCTGCCGGGTCTACCAGGCGCGAGATTGCCCAGGCAAAACTGCTCAGCGGCATGGAGTAAACCGGCGCGCTGCAGCCATCCACGCCAAAAATCATGTCATCGCGATGAATCCCGCACATCGAGGAGACCGCTTTGCGGATGTTTTGCTGCACCAAATGGACCGGTGCTAGGTAGTCATCCAGGCTCTGCCCCAGTAACTTCGCTTGCGCAAGCATACCGCTGTGTTTGCCGGAACAATTGTGGCGATACGAATCCGGTTCTTCGCCGCGCTGCCGTAATTGGAAGGTTGTTTCTCTGTCGATAGGCCAATGGACACCGCATTGCAGGTCGCTCAGTTGCAAACCGACTTTTTGATGGATCGATTTCAACACACGCACGTGCTCGTCTGTACCTGTGTGGGAGGCGCACACAATCGCCAGCTCTTCATCCGTCAACCTGAAGGCTTCCAGTCCGCCACTCTCAAGCAGTGGCAGAGCCTGGAAGGGTTTCATCGAGCTGCGGGGAAAACTAACCATATCGGGGTTACCATAAGCTGCCAGCAAGGCGCCACCCGAATCCACCATTGCCATGGCACCCAGGTGAATACTTTCAACAATTCCACCCCTGGTTAATTCAACCAGAGGTTCGTATCCTGCGCAAATATCCATTTGTTAACCTTTCTCGCGGCGATTGAGTTCGAAATATGTACTGATTCCCCAGTGCAGGCGGTTGTAAAAAATCTCACTGTTAAACAAGTCCAGCTGGCTGAACCTGGCTGAAATCTGGGGGATAATGCTGTACCATTCATCAATTGGTGCACTGTTTTCTTGCAAGATTTGAAAAGATTTCCAGATTGAGGTGATGTTTTTAGACATGGCATTAATATGGTCATTACTCACAACGCCGCTCCTGGATGAGACAATCAGATAATCTTTGTAACGTTTGGATAAGAGCAATTTGAGGTCATCATCCCAGGCTTCAAGGTTGGCGTACGCCAAAAACGGGGGCTGATCTACCACCACGGTATCACCAACGAAAACTACCTTGCGCTCGGGGATTTCCACCCATGTCCCCGCATAATTCGAACCCGGATGATGCTCAAGGTCGACCTGTAGATTATCAACATGCAGCGTGAGTTGGTTGTCATAAATAATCTCAGGTAGAAGCATACGGCTTCCTGCGGTGGTGATGTCAGGGTTTTCAGTATTAGATTGAGAATCGTCACTGATTCTCGTTGGACGGCTTCGAATAGGTGAAATTGCATCCGATTGGGCGACAATCACGCAATCACTCCCCTTGATGCTGAGCAAACGGTCATAGTTAGTGTCGAGCACGATCATGTAACACTGCTTACAGCACGGATCCTGGTCACCAGCGCACTTCCTGAACCCCCCATCCGGCGCTTTGAGAGGTGAATCGATCAGTACCATGCCAGTATCTGATCTGAGCATGCCAGTATACAAGCCGATGGAATTTTGTTCAATATAGACGTTAGGGGCAATTTCTTTCATCAGTCACCTCCGAATTTTGGAATTATAGTCAAGCCTCTCAAAATTATCCACTTATTGTTGTGGCAGACAGACCGGATTAGATTGTGGAGAATCGGCAGCATTAAGTGGATACCCGAAAAAGGTGAAGGATCCAGCGTATTTTCGATTTGGAGTTCGTTCAGATACTTGCCATCCCCATCATCCTTGACGATGGAAACATGCAGATGGATTCCTGTAGGAGTGCCCGGATAACCTGAAAAATTCCCCTGATACCCGAGCAAGTCGCCTTGCCTGACCGGAAGGTCTCGTGTGCCGGGTGGAAAAGCTGCATCGATCAGCGAATTTCCATCAACATCTGCCATGTGGGTCATATAGACCCAGATTTGTTGCCCTGGATTGAGCGGATCCTGGGGAATGCGCAAGATCAGGCTCGATTTCCAATCATTCTCGCGGGTCAGAAAGCTGTCATAGGGGGCGTAAACTGGTGTCTGACCGACTGGATTTCCGCCAAAGATATCCAATCCTGTGTGGAATTTCATTGGCGAAAAGGAGTCATTGTAAAGGTAGCCGATAAACCCATGCGTCGGTAAAACAAAGGGCGCCGTGCCACAGCGTGTCAGCGCTTCCAGTTCCCAGTCCCGGTGTTCGTCTGGATGGCGGATGTAATCCATGACTGCCTTGTTGCGCCCGCTGCTCCAGGTGCGCAGATAGGCAAGCACCCGGTCGCCAAATAGCAGACCCAAAGCCAGCACACCAAGTAGGGCGATGGAGAGGATAATGAGAAGTATGGTCCTGGTTTTCTGTTTCATCCGCTTGATTATAATTCGAAGTACATTACCATGATTTTCCTGGTTGAACCTGAGATGGATCCATATAATCCTGGCTGGTTTTCAAACTTATACCGCACACTCGCTTCACGGACCCAACAATTCAACGATAACGGATTGAATTTCCCTGCAGGTATCAGGTTTAACTTGAAATCCTTGCCGCTTAAGTTGTAAAATCTCAATTATTGTTGGAACTTATCCTGAGGTTTTTGCGTCATATTAAACAAGACCTATTACCTGATTACTATGTAAAGGAGTGGTAATGAAAACTAAAAGAATATTTACAATCCTGTTGGCGATAACTTTTCTTGTTCCAGCATTCCTGGGTGCGAGCAAAGTTGAAGCCGCCTATCCAAGTTTCACCATCGCAGACGTGAAAACCGATGTATCCGTCACGATTCTGACAAACGACATGCCCAAGAGCTACGACTTCAAAGTTCTCCTGGGAGAATATAACACCCGCGGTGAAAACGGCATAGAAGTTGCCCAATTCAACTCCGCAGCCGGCGGTTCCTTCCAAGTGACTGTCGACATCCCGGCAGCCCTTAAAGGTCGTGCAATGATCTCCATTCGTATCGAAAGTTTGACCGGTGGATATTATTATTACAACTGGTTCTGGAACAACAAGGACAGTGGAACCTGGCCCGGTGGCACACCCCCCGCCCAAACCCCTCCTGTTGCTCCAGCGTACCCATCGTTCAGCATCAAGGCGGTTGATGCCGGCAAGACGGTCACGATTTCTGCCAAGAACTTCCCCAAAAGTCATGAGTTCGTTGTCCGCATGGGCAAATATGGCACCCTGGGGATCGGCGGAATTGTAGCAGCCGAGCTCACATCCAGCGATACTGGCGCATTTGAAGCCACCTTCCCAATACCGGCAGATTTGGCGGAGAAAGATATTATCGCCATTCGCCTGGATGCCAAGACTGGTGGTTGGTACGCTTATAATTGGTTCTACAACAAGACTGCCAGTGCGCCTGAGCCTGCCCCCCAGCCAACACCTGCTCCGGTGGTAAAGTATCCAACTTTTAGCATTGCTGCGGTTGTGAAAGACACCACTGTCACCATAAGTGGTATCAACTACCCCGTCAATACCGATTTCACGGTTTTGATGGGCAAGATGTGGACCCAGGCTGTCGGTGGCATTCAAGTAGCTGAATTCAACACCGGTGCTGGTGGATCATTTGAAGCCACCTTCAATATCCCGGCTGAATTGGTTGGTCAAACCCGCATAGCCATCCGAACCCAGGCTAAAACTGGCGGCTGGTATGCCTACAACTGGTTCTGGAATTCAACTGCCAATTAGTAACCAAGATTTCCAAAAAACAAAGACCTGTCAAACGAGGACAGGTCTTTGTGCACTTTAAAAAATTGGGAAGAATCAATAAGTATCATATCTTTTTGAGAGTCATCTATGGTATGATAGCGGCGATATGAACAATAAAATTACTGTGATTGAAGGTCCAACACCAGAATTTCAACTGCTCTCTGAAAACCAATTCAATGAGGGTTCTTTGAATTGGGTCAACAGCGTTCTGGAAGGTCCTTACCTTTATGACACTGCCTTTACCAACCTGCGCACATTTGATGCGCAAAAGCTGCTCGACCGCTGCCAGGATGCCTGGTCTGAAAAACAGACCATGTACTTGGAATATAAAGACCGGATTGGTTTGAGACAGGAAGACCCCATCATTGCCGCTCGCGCGATTAGCGTGGAAGAGGGCGATATATTGCTTCTATGGGTGCGCAAGGAGCTTTCTGAGCCGGAAGAAGACCCATACGAAGATTATGATGAAGATGATAACGACGACTTGCCGTTTTAGGTTGTGGATTTAGTTGTTGATTGAGCGTATCGTGCCGGCGTCCCCGACGAGCACGCGATTTGACCTAATGGCTCTCGGACTGTCTTCCAACAACACAAAAACCACCTTGCGGTGGTTTTTAGATTTTAGTACCCCAGGAGGGAATCGAACCCCCAACCTAGGCGTTAGGAGTGCCTCGCTCTGTCCATTGAGCTACTGGGGCAAGATTCGAAATTATACCATTACTACGGCAGGTAATCCCAGGGATTGACGGGCATATTGGCATAGCGGATTTCAAAATGCAGGTGTGGTCCCGTGGAATTCCCGGTCGTTCCTGCCTGACCAATCACGCTGCCCTGGAACACGTTCTCTCCACAACTTACGTGCACCTTGTCGAGGTGTTCATAGAGAGTTGTGAAGCCGTTTCCATGGTCGATGACCACGAAATTACCGTAACCGCCATTCATCCACCCGGCATAGACCACGGTGCCGCTATCGGCGGCAAACAATTGCGAGCCAAGCCCGGCGCCAATGTCAATGCCATTATGACCGGGTCCAAAATTGTTGCCGGTAAGGTAATGCACTGCAGAAGGCCAGACAAAGAAACCATTACCAAAAATACCGACAGAATCGAGCAAACAAGCTCCCGGACCATCCCAGCCACTGATCAACCTTCCTTCGGCGTCGCGGGTAACCGCAGCGTAACTGATTGGAACCAGCTCACGACGCCCGCCTGGAACCATCACCTTGGTGCCTGGTTCAATTTGCGGATTAGATAGGTCTAGATCGTTGCCAATAAAGAGCAAAATATCCTGGATCGTCGCCCCATAGCGGGAAGCTACCGCGCTCAGTGTGTCTTTACTGCGCCAGGTATGATAAATGCCATCAACAGGCGGGATCGCGATCACCTGCCCCACCATCAGGTTGTCAGATTTGTCCTGCAAAATATCATAGTTGGCAAAAAGGATCGATTCGATCTCGACGTTGTAGGTTTGCGCGAGTGCCCAGATAGAGTCTCCACTGACAACAGTGTGATAGACCATTTCTAGGCGGTTATTTGCCTGCCCTTCTGTGTAAATATTTTGATCGCGGGTCAGTTCTTCGCCCGACTTGTTTTCTACAAAAGTTGGCAGGTAAGCATAATCTTCGACTGTACTTAAATCTGTTGTAGCCGTTGCCGCCTGGTGTGGCTGCTTGTAAAGCTCCATGGATTTTGCGATGCGTGGCTGCCAGAGCAGCATCGTCAGCAGTCCCAGGCTGAGCATTATGGCAATTACCCAGCTGGCAACGGTGATAGCCAACTCGCGGTTGGCTTTCTTCGTCTCTTCGTTTTGTTCAGACATCAGTAAATCCTCTGACAGATGTATACTACATATCTGCCAGAGTTTCCAGAAATTCCATGTTCGTCTTTGATTTTTCCATCCTCTGCAAGATCGCTTCTGTTGCCACTGCAGTATCCATCCCGGCTCCCTGCGGAGGGTTGGAGACCATCTGCAGGTACATACGGCGCATCAGCCAGACACGTTGTAATACCTCAGGGCTCTGCAGTAGATCTTCGCGGCGAGTGGATGATTTTTCAATATCAATAGCGGGGAAAATCCGCCTTTCCTGCAATCGACGGGAAAGGATCAACTCCATGTTGCCAGTACCCTTAAACTCTTCATAAACAACATCATCCAGCCTGGAACCTGTGTCTACCAGTGCGGTCGCAACGATGGTCAGGCTGCCGCCGTCTTCCAGGTTGCGGGCTGCTCCAAAGAAACGTTTGGGCGGATAAAGCGCAGATGGGTCCATACCACCACTCAGTGTTCTGCCAGAGGGGTTTACTACCATGTTATAAGCGCGTGCCAGGCGAGTCAGTGAATCCATTAGTATGACCACGTCCAACCCGTTTTCGACCAGCCTTTTCGCTCGGTCGAGCGATACTTCCGCCATGCGTACGTGCGCCTGCACGGGTTCATCAAACGTGCTGGCAATAACTTCAGCATCCACAGAGCGATCCATGTCTGTCACTTCTTCAGGTCGTTCGCCGATCAGAGACATGATCTGCCGTACCTCCGGATTATTGGCGCTGATTGCATTGGCCATATCCTTGAGGATGCTGGTTTTTCCTGCTTTGGGCGGTGAAACGATCATCGCGCGCTGCCCTCCGCCAATCGGCGCAACCAGGTTGACCATCCTGGTTGAAAGATTCATCGGGTCGTACTCGAGATCCAATAATTTGTTGGGGAAAATGGGCGTAAGTGATTCAAATTTCGGTCTTTTTCGGGCTTCGTCGGGTGTGAGACCGTTGACCGATTCTACTTTAAGCAGTCCATGGTGCCGTTCAGACTCGCGCGGTGGTCTTACATGACCAATCACCAGATCACCTGAACGTAAGTCGTACCGACGTAACTGAGCCTGGGACACATAAACATCATCCGGACCGATCCGATAATTACTGCGTAAAAATCCGATACCTTCGTTCATTATTTCCAGCACGCCACCGCTCATCTCAAGACCCTCTGCATCAGCCAGGTTTTGTGCGATCTTAACAACAAGACCATCTCTCTTCAGGCGTTTAAAATTTTCAATGTTCAGATCTTTAGCGATTTTTTGCAGTTGCTTTGTAGTTTGTTTTTCAAGCTCAATTATTTCCATGTTTTATTCTCTTTCTAAAACCCATTCGCAAGGAATACTCCACCTCTTTTCGCAGCTCCATGCTGTATGGCAAGATCTATGATATCTACAATTTGCTGTAAAAGGTGACGAAGTTTATGGGAAAACTCCAGACGGATTATTTTTATAAACCAGTGATATGCCAATTATTATATCATTTATCTCGTTGTCTGCAAGCGTATAAAGCGGAGGGGCTATTTTGTACAGTGATTTGATAAAGGAATAAACCGAAGAAAACAGAGAGCTTTATACTCTCTGTTTTCTTCTACATTCTAATTAGTCGCCTATGGTCTTGTAATCAGCGGCAGGAACAGGTCAAGCAGGATCGGTTCTGGTGCAGCAACTTTGTACAAGTTGAAGTCGAGTTTGCCGACGTCATCCTTCTTTAGCGCTGTGGTACCGATACTGAACCAGCCATACCAGACTTCATTGGCATCAAAAGAGGCACCCAGGTTCCAGTTGACAGTCAGGTCAAAAGGATTCAGGGCAGGCACGGAAGCCGGACCGGTAATTGTGTAGTTGGTGGAGGTGGTTTTCGGGACAAAGCCGTAAGCCAGTTTGATCGGATCGATCGCGCCGGGTTCAGAGCTTTCCCAGTTTTGCACTAAGATCCAGCAGGATCCCGAGAAACTTGGTTGGAAAATGTTCAGGTATTCCATAGGACCGGGTTCAGTTGAACTGGCTTTTTGCAATCCGACATGGGGGGTGCTGCCAATGCCGACAAACACATCAAGGTCGTTTGCGGTGGTTTCGAGAATCTCAACTACCATTCGCTGTGAACCTGAGGGGCAGGTGGTTCTTCCTACCCAAACAGCACCTTGATTGTCGTAAGGATCGCCATTGGTCGGGTCCTGAGCCAGTTCGAATTCAACAACTGTGGCAGGGGTCAGACCATAACGAACATTTGACAATGCAGTAATTGGCTCGGCGTTGTATTGGTCTTCAAACACATACTGACCTGTCGCTTGGTCGATATCAAGCTGCAGTTCCTTTGGCAGGGTTGAGCCGCTTACATCTGCTTTTGCAGCCAGAGTAAATGCTGTTGTGCTGATCGGCTTTCCGGATGCGAAGGTGTCTTCTGTTTCGAAGGCAATGCGAGCAAATTGCCATTCACCGCCAGAAGCGATGTTCGGATTCACGTTGACTGTGATCACTTGCGTACCGCCAGCCGGGATGGTGAAAGCATTGGCGGGGGATGTAGTTACATCCACGCCTGCGGTCGCTTCGATCGCGATGGTGTAATCGGTTGCCACACCAGCAACGTTCTTCACAGTTCGGGTGAAGGTGCAGCCGCCCATGCAATTGCTGTTTTGATAAGAGGGGATGTTCAGCGTGCGAATGTCACCACCGGTAGCCGGGTTGGCAGCCTTGTAGTTGGCATAGGTTTCTTCCATTACCAAACCAGCCAATGCAGCCTTGCTCATATCGATTCGCCCGTTACCGTATATGAAAGGGGTCACAGGGCTGAGGTCATGATCAACTGAGGTGCCAGCCAACGCAGTCATGATAATCGCTGAGCGGATGGCAGCTGGAGTCCAGGTGGGGAACAGAGAGCGCATCACCGCCGTCGAGCCGGCAACGTGCGGACCAGCCATAGATGTACCGGACATCAGGTCGATTTCCCCTGGTCCATCGTAAGCAGCCAAAATGTTGGTACCGGGAGCAACCAGGTCAGGTTCGAGCATTTCGAAGTTTGTGATTGGACCGCGGGAGCTCGAGTCTGCGATGATGTCGCCCCATGAAGGACGCGTGCCGGATGAGAGGGTCTTATTGATATTCACGGTCATTGGGCTGCCAGCGACGGCTTCCATTTCCAGACCGGCTTCGAGCGAAATCATGGCGCCAGGAATGGTGACAGCGCCAGTGTCGGTACCCATGATGATGGGAGCACCGGGTGCGTTGTTGTATACCAACCCAAATATTGCGCCTGCATCCTGCATGAATTGGAGTTTTTCCTTGAAGGTGCAATCACCGCGCTGGACGATACCTACTTTTCCTGTCATGGAGCCGGCAGGGAAAGCGGCACAACCAAATTTGTCACCTAGGTTTCCACCCCAGACCAGATCTTTTCCAACCAAGTCGACACCAAGGGCTGGTGCCAGATCAGAGCTGGCAAGGATTGCAATGGAATCGAGCGCATCCGTTGTCGGGTTGATGAGCACAGGGTAGCCAAAGATACGACCGTGCTGGGTGTTGCCAACCACGAGCGCCCACGGTGGGAGTTTGTAGATGGTGGAATCACCAGGACCAGAGTTGCCAGCGGAAGTAGCAGTTGAAATACCAACCTTGAAAGCTTCCAGGAAGGCGACTTCGGTGCTGTCAGCCCACGGGCTGCGGGCAGGACCGCTCTGGGGACCGATTGAGAAGTTCATCGAATCTACTCCGTCGGCAATTGCCTGGTTGACAGCCGCAGTTGAAGCTGAGGTCGCACAACCACCGCCGACAACACAGACCTTGTAAGCAATTATGTGAGCGTTGGGTGCCATACCAGAGATGACAACCGAAGCGCCGCCATAGCTAACCTGGATGCGGTTACCAGCAGACGTGCTGGCAGTGTGAGATCCGTGATCTTCCTGGTCGTGACCGTTACCACCACCGGTCATGTCGTAGACACCAATCAATTTATTGTTACAGGTATGGGTTGAGGGGTTTGTGGCACAGAGACCTTTGAAAACACCGTTTCCGTAGGGGTTGGTGTAAACGTAAGGATCCAGCGGGGTTGTCTGGGCAAAGCTGGGGTGGCTCAGGTTGATACCAGTGTCAAGCACACCCACAATCGTACCAGCACCTTTGGCGCCTTCGCCAGCAGGCGTGGCGTTGCCGTTCCAAACTTGGTCAACACCGATAAATTCCGGGCTGACGTCTGTGTCGAGCTGATAAATTTCATCAACAAACACTTCCTTGACACCAGGCAGTTGGCGTAGCAATGCTGCTTCTTCAACACTCATGCGGGCTGAGAAACCATTGAGCACGTAATCGTAGCGATAGAGCACTTCCAGATCGCGCCCTAAAACGGCTTCGGCTTCAGCGATGAATGCATCCAACCCGGCATTGACATGTGCCAGGTAAGCGATTGCTTCCGGGGCATCCACATCAAGCTTGCCCGATTCATCACGGGGGATGGCAGCAAAAATCGCGTTACCGGTCGGTTCGTAAGCAGCCAGTGAAGGCTCAGCTAATTGAATAGTGAAGCTATCTGCTGCCTTAGCCATTTCCAGCCATTCCTGCTCCTCAGCCGAAATGACAGGACCGTCAGTAGGCGGCATCACGCGCTCTGGAACAGCAGCTGCCACCGGGCTCACCACCAAGGCGGCGAGCACAAGAAAACATACAATCTTGGTTAATACTTTCTGCATACTTGAATCTCCTTTGGGAATATCGGATTGTTGAGTGTCATTGACACTCGATGACAAAGGTGGAAGGTGCTTCCACTGGGTAAAATTAGCGATCGCGTTGTTACTAAGACCCTATTGCCCATTCAAACTAAATGATATCACAATGAATGGGATTTCATGCCACAATTTTCGCACATTTAAACCTTTTCTGCTTTCAGCTTTGGTGCAGGCAGTTTTAACGGATGCCCCTTCCATCGTCCCGACCGCTTGATCGAACCAAAAAAGATGCTTGTAATATACTATAGTCCAAAATTCTACGATTCACTGGTCAGAGCAAGATCAGGGAAAGATGATTGCCTTGGTAAAATCTGTCTTACTTCTTGAGTATGGCATTACAAGCTCTTCACAGACTCCAGGATTGCCAGGACTGCAGAAGAGCCTTCTTCGACTGTGACGAATTACGCAATTGGAAGGATTAAGTTGGGGCGGGTGTAAAAACCCGCCCCATAATCTACAAAAGGTACTACTTAAACATGATGGGCAGGTAAGTATTCAAACCACCCACCTCAATTGTTACAGTTGCCCAGTCGGTGTAACTACCCATGATCCCAGGCAGGCTCAACAGGTAATATTCAAAGCTGTCGGTTCCAAAGAAACCTTCATCCGGAATATAGCTGAAAGAACCATCCTGGTTCAGGATGAGCGTTCCGTGTTGGGGCTCAGTCTTGATATCAGCAAACAGATTGTCTGCCGGACTGCCGGGCATGTCGTTTTCGAGCACGCCAGGGGCAGCAACCACCAACTCGGTATTTAGAGCAGTGGCATAGAAATCGTCCACAGCGACTGTACCAACGTGGAAGACTGCTTCATTCGTCTCTTCGAATTCAGTGTTGAGCGCGTCGTTGTCATGGCTGGCAGTGTTGACCACATCTATGTCAACTTCATTAGTCACAACCACTGCATCGAAACGAATGATGATCGGCTCTACACCACTGGGTGCATAGTCAAAACAAACCACCAGGTCGTTGGTTGGGGTAGGACCATCGTATTGATAGGTCGCGCCAACACTGCCGTCTGCATTTTCAAGACCGATGGTGTTATAGCCCGACCAGTCACCGACGACGTTATCGAAAGCGAACATGATATCCGCGCCTGTGGGTGCCGGGTCGGCATCTGTCCAGGCGAAGAATTCGAGGTCCATGGTATTGCTGGGGTTGCCCCAGGGGAAGACATCATCATACTCAACAACCCAGGCAGCTCCGCCGCCTAATGTGGCCGCAGATACACCCTTTACCAGAGCTGCATCATAGACGAAATCTATGTCAGTCATAAAGGCTGCCATAACGTCATTCGGTGCCAACGGATTCGGGAATTCCTGTGTCTCCCACATCCAGTAATTGTCGTCGTTGAAACTGCCGTTCATATAGGCATGACCATCGTCAACGAAGATAGGTGGCTCTGATGTTCTTCCACCAAACCATGACATGTTCAAACCAACACCGCCATATTGCCAGACCGATCCATCTCCAGAAATACCAGGATTAGGATTAATACCATAGTCTTTAAGGTTGATGTACCCACCATCTCCTAATGGCATTCCGCAGGAAGGATCAGTCAGGTTGTCTGAGATCAGGTAGTTATTGTTCACAGGCGGAACAACACCAGTCCACGCGATGGTGCGGGTAGCGGCATCGTAGGTTGCCAATGAGTCGGAGCCAATTACCACCAGGCTGCCATCGACAATTTCGACTTCCACCGGTAAGACGTCTTCGATTTCGTAAGTCAAATCGGTGTCACCATAATTGGGGTTGACAAGGATTTCATAGGTAACAATATCGCCCTTGCGCGCCGAGGTCTGGCTGACGGACTTTTCGACATCATCGCCAGTGCGGTAGAGATTGAACTCGGTGGTAGAAATTGGGTCGGTGGCTTCAGGTGATGCCAGGATGCTGAACATACCGTACCAGGCTGAGGGGGTTGGCATACCCGGAATGTTCCAGCTGATGGTGACATCGTACGGTTCCAGCGCGTCAACGCTTTCAGGACCAGTGATATCCCAATTACCGGCATCTTCAGGGTAAATGACCGCTTCAGTGTATTTGATCATGTCACCGGCAGGGGCGCCCTCCCAGTTTTGGATCAGCACCCACAAAGGCAGACCAGCAGGAATGCCGGTGACTGAAATGTATTCCAAAGCAGTCGCAGTGGCAGACGTGGCAACGATCATGTCTTCGTCAGGAACTTCACCAACACCAAAGAACATATCAATATCTCCGGCTGTGGTGTCTAAAATCTCCATCACCAGGCGGTCAGCGTCTTCAGTCAGGGTGAAAGTCTTCCACCAAACCTGGGAAAGGTCATCAAAAGGATCCCCGTTGGTGGCGTCGGGCAATAGTGTAAACACTTCGTCAGTACCGGGAACCAAACCAGATTTCACAGCGGTGAACTCGGTAATGGCTTTTGACTGGACTTCGGTAACCACAGTGGCTCCCTGGTCGCGCATGGTTTCTGCTTCTACAAAGGTGGGCATGCTGCTGGGGAAGGGGCGTACGGCGAAGGGAATCGCCACATCGCTGATTGCTTCTCCGGTTTCCCAGGTTTCTTCAGTGGTGTAAGCAATGCGTCCAAAGACCCATAGTTCCGACTCAGCAGCATCAGCGTCAATTTCAACAGTGATAGTCTGGGTGGCACCGGGTTCGATGGTGAATTCAGCCGGCTGCACATCGACAACCAGGGTCTCATCTGCAGTCAGATCGAGAGTATAGGTTACGGCAACATCAGCCACACTGGTAAAAGTGCGCTCAAAACTGCAGATGCCAACACAGTAAGTATTTTGATATGAGGGGATGTTCAGATCTCTGACATCGCCGCCTTCCGCAGGGTCTGCGGCTAAAAAGCCTTCATAAGTCTCTGCCATGACCAAACCGGTCAGAGCAGCTTTGCTCATATCCAGGCGACCGTTGCCATAGTCAAAGGCATCTACAGCAGTGAAATCAAAGTCTTTGGTCGTTCCGGGCAGGGCAGTCATCATCAGGGCTGATTTGCGTTCAGCAGGAGACCAGTCGGGGAAGAGTTCGGTCATCAGGGCGAGGGAACCAGCGGCATGCGGGCTTGCCATGGAAGTACCGGACATGAGACCATATTCAGTGTCGGGTCCTTGTGAGTCATAGGCTGCCAGCACGTTGGTGCCAGGAGCTACGATTTCGGGGACCAAAACATCAGCCAGTGTGAATGGACCACGGGAACTGCTCTGGTTGAGCACGTCACCCCAGGCGGGTTCATTCTGAGAGCCGTAGTCAGCTAACAATGTAACTGTCATACCGGCTTCAGCCAGGGCAACCATCGCGTCGCCATCGTCTTTGGAGACCATGCCGCCAGGTATGTTTACCAGGGTTGGCGGATCTTCGCTAAGACCCATAACGATCGGAGCGCCAGGGGCATTATTGCGAACAACAACCGCAATTGCACCGGCATTTTGGGCGTTGGTGATTTTTACATCAAACGTACAACCACCACGGGTAAGCAGGGCAACAGAATCTGTGAAATAGTCAGCCGGGAAGGCTTCACAGCCTGTATCATAGGCGGGATCATCCACACCGCCCCAAATGAAGGGTACATCCACCAGATCTTCCAGCAAAGCCTGACCAGCATGGGGCAGACTGATGGCAGTGACTTCGGTGGCGTCGCCGGGGTTAACGATCACGGGGTTACCAAAAATTCGACCGTGGTTGGTATTGCCGACAATCAGGGTCCAGGGAGCGGCTTTGTAGGTAGTTGACACTCCATTGCCCGAATTACCGGCTGAAGTCGCGGTGATGATACCGGCATCAACAGCTTCGAGGAAAGCTACTTCAGAAGCGCTGACATATGGGCTCTGCCCAGGACCACTGCTGGGTCCGATCGAGTAGTTCAAAACATCAACGCCATTGACAACTGCCTGCCCAACAGCAGAGGCTGTGGCAGAGTTTGGGCAGCCATCGTCATCGCAGACATCGTAGGCGATGATATTGGCATGGGGAGCCATACCAGAGATCGTTACATTCGCACCGGAAAAGTCGAATTCGACCACGTTCCCGGCAGCGGTTGAAGCGGTGTGAGAGCCATGATCGCTGGCATCTTCGCCAACAATCGGTTCGTCAACGTAAGCATAAACGCCTACCAGTTTGTCATTACAGACATAATTAGTCGGATCGCTTGCACAAAGACCTTTGTATACACCGGTGCCGAATGGGTTGGTGTGGACGTATTCGTCAACTGGACCGACTTCAGCGAAGGATGGGTGGTCCATGTTTATACCGGTGTCCAGAATACCAACTAAAACCCCTTCGCCAGTGGCGCCTTCGCCACCGGGCACGCTGGTGCCATCCCAGATCCCGTCCACACCCAAAAATTCAGGGCTGGTGTCGGTGTCGGGCTGCCAGAGCAGATCGGGGTAAACCTCGCGGACACCTTCCATCTGCCGCAGCGCAGCAGCTTCGGTCGGGCTCATTTTGGCGGCGAAACCGTTCAGAACCACGTCAAAGCGGGCATAAACTTCCAGGTCGCGACCGATAAAACGTTCCGACGATTGAATTGCGCCATCGAGTTGCTTGTTCAGGTGTGCTAGGTAAGCAACGGCGGCATCCGATGTGATATCGATTTTGCCTGCACTGTTTCTTTCCGGCGCAGCGAACACGCCATTACCACCCTTATAGGTAGCCAATGACGGCTCTTCGAGTTGGATGATGAATCCATCCACTCGCTGGACTTCCGCGACCCAGGCAAGTTCAGCCTCAGTCAGTCCATACTTATCCACCGGCTGGAACTGATAAGTTTCCAAACCGGGTTGCGGAGTCTGGGCGATGGCAGGGCTGAACAACAAGCCGGCTATCAGAACCAGACTTACCAAACGTAATAGATATTTTTGCATTTGTTTCTCCTTAGTTATTAATGCTGTTTTTTGGCTAATGTTTCTGAAAGTCTGCATCCCTCAATACACTTCCAGAAAATTCGCAAAAGAAGGGGGTTGTGTTGTTTTGTCGAAAGTAAATTTCTTTCTTCATCAAAAACATTGCTGAATTATACAGGATTTTTTTAAATACTTGTATTATTGTTATCAACGCGGCTCCACCCTATCCTGGCGAGGTCAGACGTGGGCAAGGTATAATCAAGCCAGTTAATCTTGCGGAGAAATTATGGCTACCCGGTCTTCAAACAAAAAAACGTCGACAACTAAAAGGACCCCTATGAAAAAAAGCAGTCCCGTGCGATCTGCCAAAACTACCACGACCGCGAAGCGAAAAACCACACCCTCCACTACGCGCACCAAGCGTACCCCCCGCAGCACAAAAACCACCCGCCAGGTTCAAACTGCACCCACGATCGACCGCAACCCACTCTCTGCAGAGCAAAAAGCAGATATCACCGGCATTGTTCTGATCGTTGTCGCACTGCTTTCGTTGATGGCTGCATTGACATCGCAATCCGGTCAATTGACTCGATGGTGGACGAATCTGCTGCAAACCTGGGTTGGTTGGGGAGCCTACGCCCTGCCGTTGATCCTGCTCGCACTGGGTGCCTGGTTCTTACTCTCACGGGTGGAACACCTGCCCAAAGTAAACCTTGAAAGAGTAATCGGCGTAATGCTCATATTCGTGAATCTGCTGGTCTGGTTTGAGCTGATTGATCTGACCTTCCCACCACTGGGCTCGCCCAGCGGTGGTGGTGCAGTTGGAGGGAGTATCTACCGCGTCCTGGAATCCATGCTGGGCAAAGCCGGCACAATGATCGTGATGCTTGCGTGGTTATTAATTGCGCTTATGCTGCTAGTTGACCTATCAGTGCCAGACCTGGCAGCCTGGGTGACCCGAAGATTGCAGTCATTTAAGACAAAAGTGGATGAAAATGTCCAGAATAAGCGTTTCGAGCGGGCGCAGCAAAGAGTTGAAGCGCAACAACTCGCGCATTTGCCAGTTGTGCCTGCGAAAACAGAACCTCAACCCCAGGCTGCTAAAACACACCCAGCCCAGGCTACAATATCCGGTGAAGAGCAAGCCAAGGAGCCGGAATGGAAACTGCCGCTGCCCTCTCAACTGCTTGACCCGGTCAAAGCCGCTCCTGTTGATGAAGAATCCGACGAAGACCGCGCTCGAGTAATTGAAGAAACGCTGCGTTCTTTCAATGCCCCGGCAAAAGTTGTTGAGATTCGGCGTGGACCGAGCATCACCATGTTTGGCGTTGAACCGGAATATATCGAAACACGCAGCGGCAAGAAAAAAGTGCGGGTGAGCAATATCACCAAGCTCTCAAATGATATCGCAATGGCGCTCAAAGCTTCCCGCATACGTATCCAGGCACCGGTGCCTGGCAAAGGCTACGTGGGCATTGAAGTGCCTAATATGAAAACTGCCATGGTCTCCCTGCTCGATATCGTCGAGAGTCCCCAGTTCATCGGACACCCCTCACCGCTCAAGTTTGCCCTCGGTAAAGACGTCACCGGCAGACCCTTTACCGCCGACCTGGCGTCTATGCCTCATCTGCTTGTCGCTGGTGCCACCAATTCCGGTAAATCGGTATGTCTCAACTCCATCCTTGCTGGCTTCCTCCTTAATATGACCCCCGACCAGCTGCGTTTGCTGCTCGTGGACCCGAAGCGGGTGGAGCTGACGACTTATAACGGCATCCCCCACTTGCTTGCAGACGTGATTGTTGATGCCGAAAAAGTAGTTGGTGCGCTGCAGTGGATGCTGCGGGAGATGGATCTGCGCTATCGTATGTTTGAAGCAGATAGTGCCCGCAATATTGATGAGTTCAACTATCATAGAAACAAGATGGGCGAAAAAGCCCTGCCCTATATCGTGGTAGTCATTGATGAACTGGCTGATTTGATGATGCTGGCGCCCGATGAAACCGAGCGCTCTATCACCCGCCTTGCACAACTGGCGCGAGCCACAGGCATCCATCTGATCATCGCCACCCAGCGACCTTCCACCAACGTAATCACCGGTCTGATCAAAGCAAACTTCCCTGCACGCATTGCCTTTGCCGTCGCCTCAAATGTTGACAGCCGCGTTATCCTGGACCAGCCAGGAGCAGAACGGCTGCTGGGCAAGGGTGATATGCTTTTCCAAGCGCCGGATGCCCCTGCCCCGGTTCGCTTGCAGGGCACCTATGTTTCCGACCGCGAGCTCTCTGCTCTGACAGAGTTTTGGCGCGCTCAAAATACCCAGGATGGTGCCCCGGAAAGACCGAATCAAGCCATTTTTTCAAGTCGCTCGCACCTGCCCATGAAGCAGGAACCGCTCTGGAAGGAATTGGAGAAGGACCCCAATGCTGATCCTATTGAAGAAGAAGCGATAAAGATCATCCGCAAGGAAGGGCGGGCGTCTGTCTCGATGTTACAGCGAAAATTGCGCATTGGATATACACGATCGTCCCGGCTGATTGAAAAATTGGAAGAAGACGGGATCATCGGACCCCCCAACCAACAAACCGGAACCCGCGAAGTATTGGATTGGGGTGATTTCCCGCCATTGAATGAGGATTGAGTTATCTTGCTTTGTTCAATTTACGGATCCATGTGGGTTCAGTTGCCAGCCTTGTAGCCATTTTTTGATGGGCATAAGAAGCCAATTCAGATTCTACAAGTTCGGTTTTCTAAATTTTGATGGTAAAATGGTACCAATGCACGATTCGTAGATTGAGTGGGGGAAGGTTTCCCGTATAAGGCTATCAAAAATAGCTATTTCTATTTGCGCGAATTTCACCTTACGTCTATAATAGTGCCAAATCTTAATTCATTGGAGCTATTTATCAATGTCAGACAACGACGCCGCTATTGTACAGGACAACGACCAGGAGAAAGAACCAGAAGTTACCATGGAAAGCCTTATGGGCGAATTGCTAGATGCCGAAGGGGTAAATATTGACATCCCCACTGCTGGTGAAATTCGCGATGGTATCATTGCCAGTCTTTCAGACAATCGAATTTTAGTGAGCATCGGAGCAAAATCCGAAGGCATCATTGAAGGTAAAGATTTCGATTCCATTCCAAAAGAAATTCTCTCGACCTTCGAAGAAGGTAAAGCTATCCCGGTTTACGTAATAACCCCCGAAGATCACGAGGGTAATTTGATCCTCTCCTTTGTCCGCGCAGTGGAAGAACAAAGCTGGGTCGAAGCAGAAGAACTGCTGAAGTCCGGAGAGAGCTACTCATCAACCGTTGCAGGTTACAACAAAGGCGGTCTTATTGTTCCGCTTTCCACCATTCGTGGGTTCATTCCTGCTTCTCAACTCAGCCTGAGCCGCCGCTCAAATATGTCTGGCGGAACTCCTGAAGAGAAGTTTAAAGAATTTGTTGGTGATTCGGTTGATGTTTGCGTGATCGAAGTTGACCGCCAGCGACAGCGTCTCATCCTCAGCGAACGCGCTGCCAGCAACGAAACCCGCGATATGATCCGCGACAAGGTTCTCGATGAACTGGATGAAGGCGAAGTTCGCACAGGTCGCGTCACCAGCATCGCCGATTTTGGCGCCTTTGTCAATATTGGCGGAGCCGATGGTCTGATTCACCTCAGTGAGATGAGCTGGGACCGCCTTGAGCACCCCAGTGAGATCCTGAAAGTCGGGCAGGAAGTTAAAGTTAAAGTGATCAGCATCGACAAAGATCGCCGACGCATCGGGCTTTCGCTGCGTGCATTGCAGCCCGACCCCTGGAACCAGCAGGTCAAAGACCTCAAGATCGGTCAATTGGTTGAAGGCGTAATTACCCGTCTGACCAATTTTGGTGCTTTTGCCAAACTGAACCTGCCGGGTGACCTGGAAGGTTTGATCCACATTTCTGAGCTCAGCGACAAACGCATCGACCACCCTAAAGAGGTTCTCAAATCGGGAGATGTTGTCACCCTGCGTATCCTCAAAATCGAAGATGACGACCACCGCATCGGTCTGAGCCTGCGCCGCGTGGATTCCCCTGCCTATGCAGATATGGACTGGAAGACCCTCGTCGAGAGTTATAACCTTGAACAGGGTATTGAAGGCGAAACCATCGGTGAGATCGTCGGCGAAGAAGTGCCTGAAGAACTGATTGAAGACGTCGACAATACCACCCCAGAAGAGGCAGAAGCCGCGATCGAAGAGATGGCTAATCCGACCACCGAGATTCCAGCAACTGTGCTCGAAGAAGCCACCGAAGAATTGGCAACTGAGTTGCAGACCGCTGAAGAAACGCTTGAAGAAAGCGATGCAGCGCTCGAAGAGGTTGCCGAGGAAGAAGAACTTCCCATCGAACCCGAAACCGAAGACGCTGAGTAATTCAACTTGAACCAATTGCGTCGGAGTGAGCAATTACTCCGACGCTTTTTTAACCCCATGAATCTGATCATTGACGCCCACCAGGACCTTGCTTACAACATCCTCTCCTTTGGAAGGGATTACAGCCGCTCTGTGCATCAAACCCGCCAGATCGAAGCCAGCCATCCCGTCCCCGGACTTGCCTATCAATCTCTTTTAGGCTGGTCGCAGTACAACCAGGGTAAAGTTGCCCTGGTGTTCGGAACGCTCTTTGCGGCTCCAGCGCGCGCTGAAAAAGAACTCCATCCCAATTTGCAGGTCTATAACACGCCGGCCGAAGCCAACCAGGTCTATTGGAACCAGCTGAATTTCTACCACCAATTAACCCAGGAAAAACCTTCTGTTTTCCGGCTGATCACCACAAAGGCTGACCTCCAAGCCCATTTTCGAGATTGGGAAAACCAGCCTGCAGATCCCCAACCGGAAGATTACCTGCCTGTGGGCATTGTTCCTACGATGGAAGGAGCGGAGGGCATTATCGATTTCGCCGAGCTTCCACTCTGGTGGGAAAACGGCTTGCGTTCAATCGGGCTTGCCTGGGCAGGCAACCAGTTTTGCGGCGGAACCCGCGAGCCAGGTCCGCTCACCGATTTGGGTCGGGAATTGCTGGGCGAAATGGCACAGACTGGCTTTATCCTGGACCTGTCACACATGGATGAGCCGGCAGCTTTGGAGTGTCTTGACACTTTTCCGGGTCAGATCATTGCCAGCCATTCCAATGTGGCAAGCCTGGTAAAAGGTTACTCCTCCAACCGCTTGCTTTCAGACCAGGTAATCAATCAGTTAATTGAACGCGATGGGGTGATCGGGGTCGTGCCCTTGAATGCTTTCCTGAACTGGGAATGGCGTGCCGATGGCGGCAGGGAAGCTATATCTCTGCGCCTGCTGGCAGAACAGATCGATCATCTCTGCCAGGTTGCCGGGAATTGCGATCATGTAGGCATTGGCAGCGATTTTGACGGCGGGTATGGCGTGGAACACGTACCTAGAGAAATCGACAATATTGCCGACCTGCAAAAACTAATCCCGTTCCTGCAGGAACTTGGCTACGGTGAAGACGATATCGCCAAAATCTACAGCGGAAACTTTTTGAGAATCCTAAACGCCATTCTTCCCGAATAGGCTTTCCTACTGTTGATCCAGGTAATGTAAACTCTCGATCTGTTTAATGCCCAGCCCGGGTGTTTGACTCAGGGTTATTTGGGCTTCGGCGAAATCCGCACCACCACTCACCGGATCAGTCAAACACAAGCCCGGTCCGTCAAGATCAACATAGCGAACAATCGATTTTGCAGCTGCAAGGTGAGCGGCGGCGTTCACACTGAGCTTGGTTTCCAGCATGCAGCCAACCATGCATTCGACGCCGTAAATCTCCGCCAGTGTGCATATCTTTAATGCCTGGTGGATTCCGCCGCATTTCATAAGCTTGATATTTAGCAGGTCAACTGCACGCATTTGCAATAACTTCAACGCATCTGCCGGGGAAAAAAGCGATTCGTCAGCCATGATGGAGAAAGGGGTGTTATCCGTGACATATTTCAAGCCATCATAATCATGCGCGGCAACCGGCTGCTCAACAAATTCGATGGAAAAGCCCTGGTCTTCGATCTTCCTCAGGATGCGCACCGCTTCCTTGGGAGTCCAGCCCTGGTTCGCGTCGAGGCGGAATTTTATTGTATCTCCTACGGCATCGGTAATTGTACTTAAACGACGCAAATCAAGCTCAGGATCCTTACCCAGCTTGACCTTGAGTGTTTGAAAACCGCGTTCAACTGCCTCTACGCCGTCGGCGGCCATCTCAGCCGGCTGGTTCAGGCTGATCGTGAGATCTGTTTCCAATGACTCGCGATAGCCGCCGAGCAGTCTGTAAACTGGCACCCCCAGCGCCTGACCAATCAGGTCATACAGCGCTATATCCACCGCAGCCTTTGCGCTGGTGTTTTTCAGAATCACAGCATCCATCTGCTCGAAAATCTTTTCAGGAGCATCAAGTGACTGACCGATCAAAGCAGAGGCAATATGATCGCGAATCGCAGCGATGATTCCGCCCTTACTATCGCCAGTGATCACGACAGTCGGTGCGGCTTCGCCATAACCGATCAAGCCCTCGTCAGTATGAATTTCAACAACAACATCGTTTATATATTCAACGGAGCGTAACGCCGTCTTAAAAGGCTTTTTTAACGGAACCTGTAGCTCCGCGATTCGGAATTTGGTGATTTTCATAGCTGTCCTCAAGACACCAGGAATTGCCTGGTATCTACTTCACTTCGACGAAGTAATCGTAAACCATTCTCGAAATTTTTCCAATGATTTCACGCCCGTCCTTATTCGTTGCCACCTTTTCAGTCAGCACACAAATCAGGTAAGGAGAATCATCCAAGAAGACAATTCCGCCGTCGTGCTCCAGTAAGTCAAGGTCACCGGTCTTGTGGGCAATGAGCAGGTCTTCCGGCAAATAGAGATCAAGACGCCCACGTACCTGCTGTCGTTTCAAGATATCCAGCATCTGGGCGCTCGAATCCTGGTCAACATTTTCACCCCGATAGATACTCTCGAGGATTGCCGCAAAGTCTGCGCCACTGATGTAATTGTTGCGCCCCGCTCGTACAGCTTCAAGGTCCATCATTTTTCGCTGCAGACTGGCACTTTTTAGTCCCATCTGGGAAATTTGCTGGTTAACCCTATTCATACCCAGGTGTTCGATGAGCAGGTTGGTTGCCGTGTTATCACTGATAATGATCATCAGCGTACATAGCTCTTTCAGGGTGAAATCATGGTTGGAGTCGAGTTCTTTGAGGATGCCATCACCACCGGTTTTACTGACATCGTTCAACAGGATCGTATCGGAAAGCGACAGCTGCCGCTCCTTCGCCTGCCTGAAAAGTTCAGACATAATGAAGAGTTTGATCGTGCTGGCAGAAGGGAAGACGCGCTCAGGGTCTATCGAGAACTGACGATCGTCGATAAGTGATTTCACAACTACAGAGGTTGAACCTTCCTGGGTGTCCAGGAAGGTTCTGATTTTTTGTTCGATCATATTCTTTAGTTAAAGATCGCGAAAACAACAACCAAAATCGTGGAGAAGAGTACAACGGTGAGACCGTATTTGACCATGGTTTTGACGTCTTTTGAGCGAGCCAGACCCATCTGACCGATCATGTCAGCTTCAGGATAGGCGAAAGATGTAATTTGACCAGAAACAAGCAGGATCAGTGCCCAGAGAGCCATCGTAACTCCGAGTTGGTCAACAACTCCTCTGAACATACTGTCCAGGACAATATTGTCAGCTGTTGCAGCACCACCGATGCCAAAAATACCGGTGATTGTGGCGACGAGCGAGAAAATTACCTTGTTTCCAGAATCCAGCAGGGGTTGCAGGAAGGACACCAGTCGTTCAAACGCGCCAACCCCGGCAATAAATTCGATGAAGGGATTGAAGAGAATGAACATGATGAAGAGCCACAACAGCCTTGAGGCTCCCTTGATAAATGTGTCGATCAAATCGGCGACTTTCATTTTGCCAGCCAAACCGGTCACGATTGTGGCAACAGTGATTGCGAGGATGGAGAAGGCTGCCCCACCTTTGATAAAAATGCCATAAGTGATCATACCCAACATCGAAACGAGGAAGCCGATGGTAGCCTGTTTGGTCTCAGATGATGCCTGGTACTCGCCTTGTGGGGTATCCACGTTTTCATAAGCGTAGACACCCACGGTCTTCTTTTGAGCGCGGATTGCCCAGAAATAGGTTACTGCCAGTACAACCAATGCAAGAGGGATGCCGGCACCGAGCATGTATTGCCCATAACTCAGGTCAGTAAGACCAAGAATCGTGACAACTTGTGGCGTGTACGGTCCGAGGAACATACCTGTTAGACCAGCACCCAGGAATACCACTGCAACCGTTGAAGGCGTTACACCAACTGCCGCAACCAGGGGGATAATGATTGGTGCGATAATTGCGTTCGCACCAGCGAGGGTGCCCAGCAGGGCAACCAAAACAGTGGAGCTGATCATTGTGGTGACGACGGCTTTTTTCTCCGTGTTGACACCAATGCGTTTGACCAGTCCCATGACCAGGTTTTCAGCGACACCTGTTTTTTGCAGGATGGCGCCCAAACCAGCTCCGAGCATGATAATCAGACCGATCATGCCCAGGAAGGATCCCAGCGAATCGGCGATAACTCTGCCAAAATTCGCAAAGGGTTGTTTTGTCAGAATAGCAGCCAGAACAACGCAAATGAATACGTTCATTACTGGGTGATAATCTTCTTTGAACGACAGGATTACATAAAGAATGAGAGGGATTAGCGCAAAGATGGGATCAATACCAAAAATCATAATATTCTCCTTTTGTTAATGTAGGTTGGGGGTTGATCTATTGCCGATACTAATAATAATTTGTTATGTTTCTTTGTCAATACAAAATAACAAAATTTGCAAAGTTTGTGACCAATTACTATAAATACAAACATCTTTCCTGGAAATTACGTCACTGTTGGACGATCTGTCAGTCTCCTATCGGCGAAAAACTTGGGTACAATGATTACCAGCCTGTTCAGATTCCACAGGGCAGCAGTGAGAGTGTTAGAATCTGTGTTACCTGGGTAAAAAAATATGAAATTTACCGACCGAGACGTTCTTATCGATCCATGCAACAACCTTGACCGCATCAAGGATTACGGTTTTCCTCATACGCAGATACGCGGTGGTCTCACCCTGACGCTTATTGGTCTGCTGGTGTTGATCCTGGGGCTGCGACCCGACATTTTTGGACTCGATCGCGGTCTGTATATCGGTTTTTCCCAGATCATCACGATATTGATTGGGATTGCACTGCTCACGGTCGGTGCCAGCAGTACGCTGAATTCTTTCTGGGCTTGCACCAGCAAATCACTCCTGGCAGACATCGGTGGTCGCACCATCATGACCGGCTACGTGATTTGCGCGTTCACAGCATTGGCTGATGCTTTCGGTTTCGGCACCAACCCACCCCCTGAAGTCATTCTGGGCACACTACAAAGCTACGGTGTTATCATCGGGCTTCTTGTAATCTTAACTGGTCTGCTGATGACGATCCGCTGGTCGACAGACCGGGGAGTACCACTTGAGCCCACAGAACAGATGACCGTAGATTGAGAAAATTGAACAATTCTGACCAGCAACCCCTTTTTATCAGCCTTTCGAACGGCATGCGTATCGCTTTGAAGCAGATCCAAACTGCACCAATAATCAGCGCCTGGACCTGGTACAACGTGGGCTCGCGCAATGAAGTTCCTGGTAAGACCGGGCTGAGCCATTGGGTCGAACATATGCAGTTTAAAGGTACCAAAAACTTCAGCGGCAAAGAGATGGAAGATGCCATCGCCCGAACCGGGGGTTATTCCAATGCCCTCACCAGCCCGGATTGGACTGCCTATTTCCAGACCCTCCCGAGCGCCGTGCTTGAAACAGCACTGATTTTTGAAGCTGACCGTATGGTTAACAGCCTTTACGACCCCCAGGAAGTGGAAACAGAACGGACTGTCATTCTATCTGAGCGGGAGGGAAACGAAAATGACCCGCAATTTTTACTGGGTGAAGCAATTCAGCAGGCAGCTTTCTGTCAGCACCCCTACCGCAACGAAGTGCTCGGCTCTACCGAAGATCTGCTTTCGATCACCCGTGATGACCTTTATAGGCATTACCGCAATTACTACCAGTCAGGTAACGCCCTGCTCTGCCTGGCTGGGTCGTTTGACCTGGATGAAGCCCTTGCACTGATTCGGAAACATTTCGAACCGATTGAGAACACTGAACCCAGAAGATCAATTCCAACACCAGAGAATGAGATTGCCAGTGCTCGGCAAATTGAGCTGCAGGGACCCGAAGAGGCTGATTACATCGAGATCGCCTGGCGTTCACCTAAGGCAAGTGACCCCGATTTCTTCGCCTATACTTTGATCGAGAGCATTCTCAGCGGACCTTCCACCCTCAATATGTTCGGCAGCGGCGGGATCGGCAACCGCAGCAGCCGGCTCTATCGTGAATTGGTGGAGAGCCAGCTGGCAGCATCGGTTTATGGCTCACTTAACGCCAGTATCGACCCGGGTATCTACACCCTGAACATCACTTGCCGCGGGGATCACCCGCCAGAGGAAGTTATCGAGCGCATCGACCAGGTCATTGATCAGTTTTTGAATAAACCGGCATCGCTCGAGGAACGGACGATCGCGCTCAAGCAAGCCCGTGCCAATTTTGCCTACAGCAGCGACAACATCACCAACCAGGCATTCTGGCTCGGCTACGCGCAAAGTTTTGCTGATTACAGCTGGTTTACTGATTATGTCAAACGTCTGGAACAGGTTTCAGCGAAAGACATTTTACGTGTCGCCCGCCTCTACCTTAACCCCGCCCATCGGGTTACTGGTGTCTACCGCCACCGGGAGGCTACCGATGGATAGTAAAAGCATGAATATTGCTGTTCTGCCGGGCTCTGATACGATCTTCCGAAAAAGCTTCCCAAATGGCAGCACGCTGTTGGCTTACCCCAATCAAACCAGCCCGGCAGTGTTCTTCCAGGGGTATCTGCCCGTCGGTAGCCTGTCGGACCCGGCTGGCAAGAACGGTCTCTCAAGCCTGCACGCTGCCATGCTCTCGACCGGCACCCAACAACACGAATTTCGCCATCTGCACACCCTCATCGAGAGCTGCGGAGCATCCATTTCCATCAGCTCGGGCTACTTATATACAGGTTTTTCGGGTCAATGTCTGAAAGAAGATTTACAATTGATCCTTGGATTATTGTTTGAGATGCTCTCCCAGCCTTCTTTTCCCCCGGCTCACTTTGAGCGGCTGAAGCAACAGCTGGCGACAATTTTTAAGATCCAAGCACAAGATACTGAAGAGATGGCTGCCCAGGCTTTCGACCGCCTTTACTACCGCGGGCATCCCTACGCAATTCCTGAAATTGGCTATACGCAAACAATAGCCAGCATCAACCTGGAAGATTTGCAGACTTTTCATTCTCAATATTTAGGACCCAACGGCATGGCAATTGCTTTTTCCGGGGGGATGGATTGCGAGGAGACTGCCGATTTGTTTGAACAGGTTTTCTCCAATTGGAACACGCCGTTCCAGCAAAAACAAGCCAACTTGCCTGCCTGGCAACCGCACCGTCAGGCTATGCGGGAGCATGTTGTCATCCCTGAGAAGAGCCAGTCTGACCTGATTATTGGCACCTCTGCCCCTGCAGGCATGAGAAAAGAGTACCAGGTTTGCTCGCTCGGCAACAGCATTCTCGGTCAGTTTGGTATGATGGGTCGCATTGGCGAATCGGTGCGCGAACGCTCAGGGCTGGCATATTATGCCGCCAGCTCGCTCGAAGCCGGCATTGGACCGGCTTGCTGGAAAGTTTTCGCCGGGGTCAACCCAAGCAACCTGGAAAAGGCAATCGGCAAGATCAAAGATGAACTCAAGCGTTTCATCAGCGAACCGGTCGCCCAGGCAGAACTATTGGATGCAAAGCAGCAAGCCCTGGGTCACCTGCCAATTTCGCTGGAAAGCAACGCCGGCATCGCGCGCCTTCTGATAAGCCTTCAGCGTTATAACCTGAGCCTCGATCACCTGCGCGAGCTGCCTGACATCCTGGAGGCTGTTAGCGCCGATGACATTCTGACATGTGCCCAAAAACATTGGAACCTGGACAGGCTGGTCATTACCTCAGCCGGGAGATCATTATGATCAAAACCGGGATCGACCTTATCCGCACCAACCGTCTTGCGGAAGTAAACCCGAGCATTCGTGAACGATTTATCAGGCGCGTTTTCACACCAGCTGAGCAAGCCCAGGCACGGGACGATGACGAAACCCTGAGTGGTATCTTTGCCGCCAAAGAAGCAGTCTCGAAGGCATTGGGCACCGGTATTGGCAAGGTCGCCTGGCAGGATATCGAGATTTTGCACGAGCCAAGCGGCGAACCATTGGTGCATTTGCATGGCAATGCGCGCCTGGTTGCAGAAATGAAGGGCCTCAGGCACTGGAGCGTTTCCATAACGCACGATGGCGGGTTGGCGGCGGCAGTTGCCGCGGCAATCGGGGATGGCTGATGAAGATACTTGGTCTCAGCGACCTTGAAGTTCCGGCGGTTTACAGCACTTCAATTAAGTCACGATTCAATGATATTGACCTGGTGGTTTCCTGTGGCGACCTGCATCCAAGTTACCTCGAATTCGTAGTCAGTATGCTGGACATACCGCTCTATTTTGTGCACGGGAATCACGTACCCACAATTGAAGACGACGAGGGCAACCCAAAAACAGACCCTGAGGGGTCAATCAATCTGCACAAAACCGTCTACTATGACGAGGGAAATGATTTGATCCTGGCTGGCATCGAAGGCAGCCTGCTTTATAACTTTGGACCACGCCAATATTCGCAGCAGAGAATGTGGAACATGGTCTACGGGTTGGTCCCGCGCTTGCTTTTAAATAAAGTTACCTTCGGGCGCTACCTGGATGTTTTGGTCACCCATGCTGCTGCCACTGGATTACACGACGATGACGACCCAGCGCACCAGGGGGTGGATGCCTTTCGCTGGTTGATCGACACCTTCAAACCAAAATTGCACCTGCATGGTCATATCCATATCTACAATCCATTAGTCCCCCGTGAAACGTTCTATAAACAAACCCGCGTCATTAACACCTATGGTTATCGGGAGATCACGATTTAGTCAAATGTAGGACTGTTTTCTTTTGCCTTCTCCCTGGAGAAGGGGGACCACGAAGTGGTGGATGAGGTGTATGGATTGTCGAGTTGGTACAACGCTAATCCAGGTTAAAACAGCTCCGTAGGGAGTGGCTTGTCATCCTGAGCTTTTG
>DHCY01000017.1:109400-109618 GCA_002399085.1 Anaerolineaceae bacterium UBA4890 | reverse complement strand
GTATTGGGCAAGATCCTTCACTTTGTCCTCTTAGGCTTGTCATCCTGAGCCTTTGTTGCGAAGGATCTGAGCGGTATTGGGCAAGATCCTTCACTTTGTCCTCTTTGGCTTGTCATCCTGAGCTTTTGTTGCGAAGGATCTTAGCGGTATTGGGCAAGACCCTTCACTGCGTCCTCTTTGGCTTGTCATACTGAGCCTTTGTTGCGAAGGATCTTAGC
>DHCY01000017.1:67907-109143 GCA_002399085.1 Anaerolineaceae bacterium UBA4890 | reverse complement strand
TATGCACACAAGATCCTTCACTTTGTTCAGGATGACAGAATGTTGCGAAGGATCTTAGCAGTATTGGGCAAGATCAACATTTCGCGGGATTGGCAATTCTCTCCCACGAATGACTCTGTTCGGCTTAAAATTTTTCCTATGAAGACATACTATGTTTACATGGTAACCGGCTGGAACAATAAAGTGCTCTATACCGGTGTAACCAACGATCTGGTTCGTCGAATTCACGAGCATAGGGAAAAAGCCATACCGGGTTTTACCAACCGATACAATTTGAATAGGTTAGTTTTCTTCGAGTCGACCGCTGACGTTTATGCCGCAATCGCAAGAGAAAAAGAAATAAAGGGCTGGAGACGCGAAAAGAAAAACGCTCTAATTGCGACGATGAATCCTGATTGGCATGACTTGGCGATAGAGTTTGGCATTCTTGACCCGTAAAGTAACAGTTTGTCTGACTTTTTGAGCGATAGTGACACGAAGGGCAGGAATCTTGGCGTAAGTTCCTTTAAGATCCTTCACTTCGTTCAGGATGACAGAATTAGATAAGCTCGTCATCCTGAGCCTATGTTGCGAAGGATCTTAGCGGTATTGGGCAAGATTCTTAACTGCGCAAGATCCTTCACTGCGCAAGATCCTTCACTTCGTTCAGGATGACAGAATAAGACGGTTGTCAGGATGACAGAATGAGACGATTGTCATCCTGAGCTTTTGTTGCGAAGGATCTGAGCGGTATGCACACAAGATCCTTCACTTCGTCCTCTTTGGCTTGTCATCCTGAGCTTTTGTTGCGAAGGATCTTAGCAGTATTGGGCAAGATCCTTCACTGCGCAAGATCCTTCACTCCGTTCAGGATGACAGACTGTATAGGATGACAGAAGCATGGCAGGATGACAGGAGACTGGCAGGAAAAAACCTACATCCCCACTGCAAACAGTGGCACCAACATCTCATCCGCGTGCAAACCGCCATGCCTGCCCATCATCATATTCGGTCGGTCGGGCCACCAAAGGTAATTCCCAGGTTTAAGCGGAATCGCCACCAGATCCCCAATCCTGTTGAGCAGGTCAGGGTGGTCCTGCCCATTACCCAACAATTTCGTATCCAAGACCTGCTTGCGGGTTAGAAATTCATACTCTCCAGACCAGACATGCTCAAAATACGCCTTCACAGCCTCGACCCGCCCCTGTTTCACGTATAAAAAGGGCAGGCGACCTTCACAAGTGGGCGGCAGCGTAAGCATCGAAGTCAGTTCGGGGTGGTTTGCCATGTCAAAATGGCGGTTGGTTGGCGTCTCCACCGATCCATGGTCAGCAGTGAGCAAAATCAAGCTATTCTGACGCACTGAAGCATCCAACCCATTCACCAACAGGCGGAAAAAGGCGTTGCTAAAATCAAAAAACTGTTCGGTAACCCGGTCGTTATAGGTACCATAGCGATGCATCAGTGAATCGACATCACTCCAGTAGGCATAGATGAAACGCCGGCGCCGGCTGGGCTGATTGAGCAAGTCCCGCATGTTCAACAGCATGTCGCTCTCTGTCGAAAAAGCATGTAGTGTGCTGCCCGGCAGATGCATTTGTGAGAGCCCCGAATTGGCAATCGAAGCAGGCAAAAATGCATGGCTTTCCACACCGTGGTTGGCAAAACGCTGACCAAGCGGCACCTGGCTCATGAAACGGGTCGGTTCAAACCCTGCTCGGCTCAACCCACCCACATCACCCCGATAGGTGATGGGCGTGTGCAGGATATTGTTCATGACCAGCCCCAGGTCTTTGTACCACATCTCGTAGCCAATCACGCCATGCTGGTTTGGCGCAGTGCCGGTCCAGATCGTAGTCAAGGCTGTAGCCGTGGTACTTGGGCTGATGCTCGTGATAGGAAAAAGTTTACCGCGTTCAGTCTGTTGCTTCCACAGCGGTGCTCTGCCCTCTTCCATCAAGTGTTTCAGTTGATTGTAGCCCAGCGCGTCAGCCAAAATAATCACCACATTTTGGTAGCGATCCTTGAACTGGTCGAGAATTGGTTGTCCGAAAATAGGGCTTGGAAGCTCACCCGCCCCCAGCCAAGAGGCGGCTGTCGGTGTCAGGTTCGCCAGTCCAAATCCATCATAACTGGGCATCACCAGCTCGCCTCTGACTTCCAACGCTCGCAGTATTTCAGCTTCAATTAACGGCATTTTATTCTCCTGTCCAAACTCATATTAGCTTCCACTCGATATCCACATTCAGCGCGAATCGTTTTTTCATAATTTCAATTGCCTGCGGGTTACTGTCGCAAAGGATAAATTTTCTGCCGAGGTTCAGGCAAGCCTGCCCAGTCGTTCCACTACCGGCAAAAAAATCCAAAACCAAATCACCCGGGTCAGATGAGGCGCGCACAATTCTCTCGAGGATTCCAATCGGCTTTTGAGTGGGGTAACCGGTCTTTTCTCGGCTGTTGGTGCCCACAATCGTGTGCCACCAGGTATCCGTGGGCAGTTTACCTTTTGCTGCTTTCTCAGGACCAACCAGACCAGGTGCCATATAGGGAATTCTATCAATGTCATCAACATTAAAAGTAAAGTTCAAGCGGTCTTTGGCATAAAAAAAGATCGTATCGTGCTTGGCTGGCCAGCGATCTTTGGCGCGACCACCAAAATCGTAGGCCCAGATAATTTCGTTGATGAAGTTTTCCCTGCCAAAAATCTGATCCAAAGCAACCTTGCAGTAATGAGCTTCGCGATAATCGATATGGAAATAGAAACTGCCATCCGCCTTCAAAACCCGGTATGCCTGCTGCAGTCTTGGCAGGATAAAAGCCTCGAAATCGGCGAAAACGTCATTGTAATTACCGTGCCCCAATACCTCGGTTTGGTAAGATTTGCCACCAAAACCAATACGGTCCCCTTCGCCATCTTCAGCCCGAACCGTTTTCAAACGTCTCCGCCCTTGCATTTTACCTGTGTTGAAAGGCGGGTCGATATAGATGAGATCAGCAACCTCGTCTGGCAGGCTCTCCAGGAGTTTCAAATTATCGCCAAAGTAGACCGTGTTTGACATTGCATCATTTTAACACGTGCACAGGCAAAAAAAGGCTGTCCTTTGACAGCCCTTTAATGATTGGAATCTTGAAAACTAATCTAATTGTGAAGTACAGTGGGGGCAGCGGGTTGCTTCGAGAGGGATATCTGACTTACAGAATGGGCATACCTTGGTGGCTGGAGCTTCGGCGACTTCTTCCTTCTTATTTAGATCGCGAAGCTTGTTAATGCCCTTGACCAGCAAAAAAATGAAGAAGGCGACAATCAAGAAATTGATGATCGTCATCAAAAAATTGCCATAAGCAAATAGCACTGCTCCTTGTTCCTGGGCGACCGTCAGTGGCGTCCCTTTGGGGATGCTGACATCTGCTCTGTTGAGCTGCACATACAAATTGGTAAAATCGACATTGCCCAAGAGCATCCCGATTGGGGGCATGATAATATCGGCGACCAACGAATTGACAATTTTGCCAAACGCACCGCCGATGATCACGCCAACCGCCAGGTCGAGGGCATTTCCTTTGGCGATAAAATCTTTAAACTCATCCAAAAATTTTTTCATATTTACCTACCTTTCTGCGGCTTATTATATGTGCAAATGATTTATAGGAAAGTGACTATGCTGCTTTGATCCCCGATATCCTTTACAAGCTATCGAACGTCCTTCTTCCCGGTTATAATTACATAAATATTCAGTTAGACCAGAATGAGGACCATTATGGATGATAATTTTGACGACAAGCACGAGGAATTCCCAGAGCATATTGAAAACGCAGCCGAAGAGGCTGGAGAACAAATTAGCCAGGCGGCAGAAAGTGCCTGGAATCATGTTGAGGATGCAGCTGAAGAAGCTGGAGAGAAAGCGAGCGAACTCGCCGAAGTTGCCATCGATCAGGTTCAGGAAACAACCGAAGAGGCCGTCAAAGTTGCAGAAGAGGCTTTTGAAGAAGCCCGAGTACTGCCGACTGAGCTAGCTGAAAAAGTCTGGGACGGAGAAGAAGTGCTGGACATCCCAGCAGCAGAGCAGCCGAACAAGGATGACCCAGGGATCCACGACCATGGTTGGGAACATGTTGACGAAACGGTTGAAGAGACTGTGGATGCCGCCCCCGGAACCTGGAGTAAAGTGCCAGGCAAACGGGAGCATGAGCATACCTATGACGATCAACACGTTCCCGATATTTCTGCTGACTGCTGTGAACCAGATCCGCTCATTGATTCGCGTGCCGCAGCTGAGTTTGCCTCCTCACCAATCGGTCTTGGTACGGATATGATTGGTCCTACTATTACTGCCAACGAAGTGCGTTCCATGCGCATGGATCACATCGCTGAATCGCGAAAAGAAGCTCAAAAGCAAAAAGATTTTCCTGTCTGGGCTATCATCCTGATCATCCTGCTGGTACTGTGCCTGTGCGTGCTTTTACCTGTATTGCTCGTCTTTGGTGGTGGCTTTGCCATTTTCCGTGACCTTTTCGGAAGTTTTGGCGGCTTCTTGCCATATCTGTTTGTGTAAATTATATTTGTTCAAATTAACTGAGGCTGGTATATTACCAGCCTCAACCTTTGAGTAACCCTTTTTGCTTTCCTAACACCAAAAATTGCTGCTTCTTTTACCAATTCACGTTGACGGAAACCGCAACCATTCTTACAATTACCTGTAGAAACAAGAAAGGATGACCTCAATGAAAATCCTCACCCATAAGCAGGAGTTGTGTAATGGCTGCCTGGATTGTGAAGTTGCCTGTTCACAAACCTATTACAAAACCAGCGATCGCAATTATTCCGCTATTCGGATCATCGAAAATAACAAGACTTACCGCGCCCGAAAATGCACCCAATGCGGCGAATGTATCAACATGTGCACAGCCCATGCCATCTACCGTGACCACAATGGCGTGGTACGGATTGACAAAAAAAAGTGTGTCGGCTGTCTCGGTTGCGTTGGCTTCTGTTCGGAGTTGGTTATGTTCTATGCCGATGACCAGGAAGTACCCTTCAAGTGTATTGCCTGCAATGTTTGTTCAAAAGCCTGCCCCACTGGCGCGCTCGAGATCCTTATAAGCCAGGTAAAGGAGAGATAATGGGAGCTATCCTCAAAGAATACAGATACACACCAGCCAAAATTGTGCGTGGTTATTCGGGCAAATCACTTTACATCAATGTTTCAGATTTGCGCATTGAAGAAAAAACAATCACCGAATTTATGAAAGAGAAATTTACCGGTGGCAAAGGCTTTGACCTGTGGTACCTCTGGAATGCGGTTATTCCCGAAACCCGCTGGGATTCACCTGAAAACGAAATCGTGATGAGCGTCGGTCCGCTGGGCGGCATCACCCAATATTCAGGCACAGGAAAAACCCTGGTCGCATCCATTTCACCGCTCACCGACATCCCCATCGACAGCAATGCTGGCGGCTATTTTGGACCTTTGCTCAAGTTTTCGGGTTGGGATGCCTTCGAACTGCAGGGCAAGGCAGAAAAAGAAATCATTATTTTCATTGATGGCAACAACGGTCTGATCGAGATCAAAGAAGCCGAAGAATACCCCGAAGATTCTCACGTATTGGCTGAACAACTGACCCGCGAATACGCAGATGATGAAAACGATATGGTCAATGTGTCGGTGGTATGCACTGGCAGCGCCGCCAAACACGGTTTTATGGGTATGTTGAATTTCTCCTTTTACGATCCCCGCCGCCAAACAGTGCGCTTTAAACAAGCAGCGCGTGGCGGTCTTGGCACCATTTTATGCGACAAGAAAATCAAAGCGCTGGTCGTGAAATATAAGGGCGTCACCCCTAACCTGAACAATGCCGCTGACCTTGCCACCATTAACAAAGTTGGCGTGAAGTATCACAAAGAAATGCACGATCTGGACAGCAAGCAAAACAAAATGCGCCAGATCGGCACTGCCAACACGGTGATGATCATGAGCCAGTACGACTTGCTGCCTACGCGCAATTTTCAGACCGGCGGCGACCCTGAAGTGGTAAAAATTGCCCCCGAGGTTTTTATCAACGAATGGTTAACCCAGGGGTTGCACGATGGCTGTTGGTATGGCTGCACTATGTCGTGTGCCAAGTGTGCTGATCATTTCCTGCTCACAAGTGGACCTTACGCTGGCGAGCGAGTGACTGTCGACGGACCGGAATATGAGTGTGTTGCCGGTCTGGGCGCCAACCTGGGCATCTTTGACCCGCAGGCTATTTTGGAGGAGAACTTTTACTGCGACACCTACGGCATTGACCTAATCTCCTTCGCCACTTGCACTGCCTTTATCATGGAATGTCGCCAGCGCGGGCAGATCACCCAGGAACAAATGGGTGGGCTGGACCTGCGTTTTGGAAACAAGGATGCCGTTCTCGAACTACTGCACTTGATGTCCCGTGGAGAAGGTTTTGGCAGGCTGGCAGGTTTGGGCATTCGTAAACTGAAGAAAATTTTCGTGGAAGAATTCGGCGCAGACGCGGATCTGCTGGAAGACATCGGTATGGAAGTCAAAGGTCTGGAATATGCAGAATACGCCCACAAGGAAAGCCTTGCCCAGCAGGGTGGTTTCGCCCTGGCAACCAAGGGTCCCCAGCACGACGAAGCCTGGCTAATTTTCATGGATATGGTCAACAAGCAGATTCCAACCTTCGAAGACAAAGCCAACGCGCTCTATTACTTCCCCATGTTCCGCACCTGGTTTGGGTTGGTGGGCTTGTGCAAACTGCCCTGGAACGATATTGTGCCGGCTGATAATCACAAGACTTCTGAACCTGCCAAGGTGCCTGAACACGTCCAGAACTATGTGGATATTTATAACGCCGTCACCGGCGAGGATATCGATAAGGACGAATTAATTCTGCAGTCCGAACGAGTCTACCAGTTCCAGCGTGTGTTTAGTGTGCGCATGGGCAAGGGTGAGCGCAAGGATGATTATGCGCCTTACCGCTCGCTCGGTCCCGTATCCCGTGAAGAATACCTTTCAAGGCAGGATTTATACGATAAACAACTGAGCGAACTTCAGGGTTTGGATCCGGAGGTCATAGACCTGGATGAAAAAATCGCCAAGCTCCGTGCCTATCGCGAAGATCAGTATGAACAGCTGATGGATGCGGTTTACCGACGGCGTGGCTGGACCATGAACGGCATCCCCACCCCGGAAAGGCTGAGGGAAATCGGCATGGACCTGCCGATGCTGTTGGAAGTGGTTGAACCGAAACTGTGATCAGGCTCAACACCGAAGATTACCCCTGGAAATCCGGCATGACTGTGCGCAGTTTGCTGGATGAAAAAGTGTTCACCTTCAGGCACATCATCGTGCGCGTGAATGGCGAGTATGTGCCTGAGGAGGAATATGAGACACAGCTCATACAGGATGGTGATGATGTGATCGTCCTGCACCTGATGGCAGGTGGGTAAAACCATGCAGCGTTACTTACGCAACCATGACGCAATCAGTGAAGCCGAGCAGGCAGTGTTGTCTGAAAAGCGGGTGTTGGTGATTGGCTGTGGAGGCTTGGGGGGCTATGTGATCGAATGCCTTGCCCGAATTGGTGTGGGACATTTGCGCGTGGTGGATGGGGATGTGTTCGAAGAAAGCAACCTCAATCGGCAGCTGCTCAGTTCAACCATGAATTTGGGCAGACCCAAAATACTGGCTGCCCAGCAGCGCGTCATGGCGGTAAACCCCCTGGTTGAGGTGGAAGCTTTTCAAACCTCATTGACTGCAAAAAATTCCATAGAACTGCTCGCGGGTTGTGATGTAGCAGTCGATGCATTAGATAACATTCAATCACGCTTACTCTTACAGCATGCTGCAAAAAACGCAGGCATACCGCTCGTGCACGCCGCAGTTGCGGGTTGGGTGGGTCGGGTTTGCGTGATCCAGCCCGGGCAGGATTTGCTGAACATTTTTTACCCCAACAATAACGAGGTGTCAGCAGAAGAACAAGAAATGGGCACACTGTCGTTTACAGCTGCCCTTACTGCCTCCTGGCAAGCTGCTGAGACAGTCAAACTACTGCTCGGTAAACCTGGGCTTGACGGCGAAGTTCTCATAATTGACCTGCTTCACGCGAAAAGCACAAAAATAAAACTCCTTTAGGAATTAAAAATGATTGCGCCGGTTTACTTTGATCGCGCCGGTTTAACTTTGATCGCGCCGGTTTAACCTTGATCGCGCCGGCGTCCTCGCCGAGCGCGGGTTCTGACCGTCAGGTCTCCCGCTCTTCCAAAAGGACGCCTGCGGCGAAATTATGTGCTCGGTCAGGAGCCCGGCACAATCAAAGGAATTTTTTTGCTCATTCAGCCCGCTAAAGAGGTGCTGCGCAAGAAACCGGCACAATCAGACTATAACCTCGATCGCGCCGGCGTCCTCGCCGTGCGCGGATCCTGACCGACAGGTCTCAAACTTTTTCCCAACAATAAGTTGTGGCTTAGACCAACCCTACGTGAACTCTGTCATCGCGAGCGAAGCGTGGCGATCTGCTTTTCATCATTAGCCAATCCGAAAAGGCGGACTGCCACGCTCCCTTCTAGCCCTTCCAATACACACCTTCCTATGAACGGGGGCTCGCAGGGACTAACTGATGACCGCGGGCAAATTCTGACTGCCTGATCTCAATAAATTGTTTTATCCTCTCGACCGCATCCTTTTTGTATCGGCTTTGTACAAACCTACAACTTCGCTGTGTTAAAATTTAGTTCTGTCTTTATAGGAGATTACACACAATGGCATTCAAACTCACCTATTCCACCATGCACAACCCTCCACAAGTATTGCACGACAATTTTGACAAAGCTCTTGAAGAACTGAAGGCAAATTTCGGCAGAGAACTCCCGATGTACATCAATGGAGAAGCCCGCTATTCTGCTGAAAAACTGCAAGCCGATTCCCCCATCAACACCTCCTGGCACCTGGCTACCTTCCAAAAAGGGACTGCCAAAGATGCTGACGACGCCGTCGCAGCTGCCAAAGCCGCCTTTCCCGCCTGGAGTGCAACACCCTGGCAGGACCGTGTCGCCATGGTCCGCAAATTTGCTCAACGCATTGAAGAGCGGGTCTACGAAATAAGCGCCGCTGTTGCATTGGAAGTCGGTAAAAACCGCCTGGAAGCGCTTGGCGAAATCCAGGAAGCTGCCGATTTAATGTTCTATGGCGCAAAAATCATGGAAGAAAACAACGGCTTTATCATAGACATGGAGAACGACCCGCTGGTTGGTTTTCTCTCAACCAACCGTTCTGTGCTCAAGCCCTATGGCGTCTGGCTGGTGATTTCACCCTTCAACTTTCCGGTTGCCCTGGCAGCCGGTCCGGTTGGCAACGCACTGGTGGCTGGCAACACCGTCGTACTCAAACCTGCATCCGGCGTCAGCTGGGGTGACACCCTGATGGTCGAGTGCGCTCTTGAAGCAGGCATTCCTGCAGGCGTGCTCAACCTGGTCACTGGTCCTGGCTCAACTGTTGGTAATGCCCTCACTGATAACCCAGACATCGCTGGCATCACCTTCACCGGTTCGATGGAAGTCGGCATTGGCATTTACAGCAAGTTTGCCAACCGCAGCTACCCTCACCCAGTAATTCTCGAAATGGGCGGCAAGAATGCCACCATCGTCTCCAAAAATGCAGACCTTGAAGATGCCGCCATCGGTACGCTGCGCTCCGCTTTTGGCTTGCAGGGTCAGAAATGTTCAGCAACCTCCCGAATTTTGGTGGAAGAAGCACTTTACCAGCCTTTCGTCGACAAGTTAGTGGAGCTGACAAAAAAACTCGCAATCGGCGACCCCACTCTCCAGGAGAACTGGTTCGGTCCGGTGATAAACAAAAAGGCTCATGAAGATTACGCCAAATTCTCTGCTGATCTTGAAAAATCCGGGAAGATTCTCACCGGTGGAAAACGCCTGCCTGAAAACGATCTGGACAAAGGGTACTTCTGTGCTCCAACAATTGCCGTGGATGTCCCCCTGGACCACCCGCTCTGGAAGACTGAGATGTTTCTGCCCATCGTCATGATTGTCCCTGTACGGAACCTCGAAGAAGGCATGCAAATCGCGAATGACATCGACTACGGGCTGACTGCCGGGTTTTACGGCAATGACCAGGAGACAGAATGGTTCTTTGAGAACATCGATGCCGGCACCACCTATGCCAATCGACCCCAGGGCAGCACCACTGGCGCCTGGCCTGGATACCAACCCTTTGGCGGCTGGAAAGGCTCGGGTTCGGCAGGCAAGAACGGCGGTGGCTTGTATTACCTGCCCTTGTATATGCGTGAACAGTCTCAAACCAGGGTTAAACGCCTTTAATTTGGGCGCGAAAGCAAAGTAAAATTGTAAGGAACGGGCACTCGATCGTTCCATATTTGTGAGGGAATCCTAACGCAGGGCTGGCGGGCGCTTCGCCATTCCGAAACGGCAACCGACCGTTCCGCATGGCTTAACCGGATGATAAAATGAAAAAACTGGGAACACTTTTGTCAATTATGGGAGTCATCGCTTTGGTGTGGCTGGTCAGATCTTTCATCACCAGCGATACGCTCTCGCCTGTCGCGCTCCTTCTGATATTGGGGCTTTTTGTGGTGGCGTTGTTGCTGCGAAAAGCCAAACCAACCCCGGGTGGCAGTGACGAGGTGCCTCCTTCTCAAAAACGCCAACGCAAAACTGACAAACATAAGTCTTGGATCTCCAGGATTGACAAGTAAAAAGAACGAAAGTGGGAACACTGCATGGATGCTAAACAAAAAATCGAGATTCTGAGTACGCTTGATCTAAACGAAGAACAACTCAAGCGAATAGTTAGCCTGGACGAGAGAATAAAGGTTGGTTTGCACAAACAGAAAGAAATGAACCGGATTTCGGATGAAACCTGGCGCAAAACTGAAATCCTTCTGACCCGCGGAACAACGCTTCCTCCCGTAGAAAAGGTACCCAACCTGCGCTGGATTCAAAGCAGCTGGGCTGGCGTGGAAAACCTGCTGGATAACCCTCTTTTACACCAGGAAAGTGTGCGGGTCACTAATGCCAGCGGAGCCAACGTGAGCCAGATGGGCGAATATGTGATCATGATGCTACTGATGCTTGGTCACAAAATGCCGCAGATGATCCGGGCGCAGCACGAAAAACGTTGGATTGAAGACAAATTCACCAGCCTCCAGCCAAGAGAACTACGCGGAAGCACGGTCGGAATCGTCGGTTATGGCTCCATCGGGCGCGAAGTTGCCCGCCAGCTTTATGCTTATGGTGCCAAGGTTCTCGCCAGCAAACGAGATGCCATGCATCCCGAAGACAGTGGCTACACACCCGTGGGTCTGGGCGATCCCCAAGGCAACTACTTTGACCGGCTTTATCCAATCGAAGGGCTGCGCGGCATGCTCGAAGAATGCGATTTCGTGGTTCTCACACTGCCCCACACCAAATCAACCGAATGTCTTTTCGTCAAAGAAATGTTTGATACCATGAAACCCGGGTCCTACTTCGTGAACGTCTCCCGCGGTCAGTTAGTGGACGAAGGCGCACTGGTTGAGGCATTGAATTCAGGTCACCTGGCAGGAGCAGCCCTGGATGTCTTTACACAGGAACCGCTGCCACCAGAGAGCCCGCTTTGGAACGCGCCTAATCTGATCCTTACACCCCATATTTCTGCTTATTCTCCCAATATGTTTAACCAGGTGGTCGACCTGTTCGTTGAGAATCTGAAGCGTTATCTCAAGGATCAGCCCCTGTACAACCTGGTCAACGTTGAGCGGGGATATTAAATTTATGGACCTGTTTGATCACTCACTGGAAGAACAAATGCGTTCCCAGGCACCTCTTGCTGCCCGGATGCGCCCGCAAACGCTCGATGAAATTGTTGGGCAACAGCATATCATCGGCAAAGGGACCTTGCTCAGGCGGGCAATCGAGGCAGACCGTTTGTTCAGTTCGATCATTCTCTATGGTCCTCCCGGAACCGGTAAGACCACCATTGCCAGGGTGATCGCCAACAGCACCAAAGCACATTTTGAATCGCTCAGCGCGGTTTTAGCTGGCGTGGCTGATTTGCGCAAGATCATCCAGGATGCCATTGACCGTCGAAAATACGACCGCGTGCGCACGATTTTGTTCATCGACGAAATCCATCGCTGGAACAAAGCCCAGCAGGATGCTCTGCTCCCTCAAGTTGAGAGTGGGCTGATCACACTGATTGGCGCCACCACCCAGAACCCCTACTTCGATGTGATCAAAGCCCTGGTCAGTCGCTCGCGAATTTTTGAACTGAAGCCGCTGAGACAGGAAGATATCCTGACGCTGCTGCACAGAGCATTGGCAAATGAATTGAGCGGTTACGGGATGAGAACGGTGCAGGCAGACGAAGATGCTCTGCTGCACCTGGCGGATATCTCGGGCGGAGACGCCCGCAATGCCCTCAACGCGCTTGAACTGGCAGTCGAGACGACGCCGGCGGAGGATGGCGTAGTGCACGTTACCCTGGATGTCGCCCAGGAGTCAATCCAGCGCAGGGCAGTACTTTACGATAAGACTGATGATCAGCATTATGACACCATTTCCGCGTTCATCAAATCGGTGCGTGGTAGTGACCCGGACGCCGCTCTCTATTGGATGACCAAGATGCTGCTGGCGGGCGAAGACCCGCGCTTTGTGTTGCGCCGCCTGATCGTCCTCGCCAGTGAAGATATCGGCATGGCAGACCCCAACGCCATCCTGGTTGCCAACGCTGCGGCTCAAAATTACGAGTACATTGGCATGCCTGAAGGTTGGTATCCGATCGCCCATGCCGTTATCTACCTGGCAACAGCACCAAAGTCAAACTCGGTCGGCGCGTTTTGGGAGATCCAGGAAGAGATCAAGCAGCATGGGGCTGGTGGGGTGCCGATTCATCTGATGGACGGCTCGCGCGACGCTGAGGGGTTAGGTCATGGCAAAGGCTATCTCTACCCGCATGCCTTTGATGAGCATTGGGTCAAACAGCAGTATCTACCCGACGGGTTGGTAGGTCGAGAGTTTTACAAACCTTCAGACCAGGGTTACGAAGCCCAGATTGCCGAACGCCTTAAAAAATGGCGCGAAAAATAATAGGGAATGGTCATGTACGGGGGCGATAGGTCGAAACTGCCGGTGTCTATTCCGTACGGAGGGGGCTTGACTCCCTCGGCAATTCAGGTGCGTAGGGCGGAATGATGTTGTCGAAATTGGTTAATTTGATTTTTTATTTTAACAATCGAAAATAGTGGCGTAGGGCGGAATGAGGTGGGCAAGAATGGTATTTTAACGCGAGCAGGGGTAACACCTCACTCCGCCATCGGATATGCCAGCACTCTTGATGTCGGAGTGAGCCCGCGCAATATTCTTTTAATTCAAACACTCAAGGCGGTCTCATTCCGACCTACAGATCAATTTTGATTTTTTATTTTGACAATCGAAAATTGTGGCGTAGGGCGGAATGAGGTGGGCAAGAATGGTATTTTAACGCGAGCCTGGGTAACACCTCACTCCGCCATCGGATATGCCAGCATTCTTGATGTCGGAGTTAGCCCGCGCAATATTCTTGTTGTTCGAACATTCCGGGCGGAATGAGGTGGGCAAGAATGGTATTTTAACGCGATCAGGGGTAACACCTCACTCCGCCGTCGGATATGCCAGCACTCTTGATGTCGGAGTGAGCCCGCGCAATATTCTTTTAATTCAAACACTCAAGGCGGTCTCATTCCGACCTACACATGTCTTGTTGTTTTGGATACAGTATTTCAACACGGCAACATTTGACAATCCTATCTTGCATTTCGTTTCCACATCTCATTTCGTGTTAAACTCAAAGATTGCGAGGATAATATGTTGTTTAAACGAGACGAACTGCAGGTGCCATTTATGATCGTCGGTCTGGGCAATCCCGGGCTGGAATATCGTTATTCACGCCATAATTTCGGCTTCATGGTTCTGGACGCCCTCGCCGAGAAGTGGAAGGTCCCCCTCAAAAAGATAAAATTCAAAGCGGTGATCGGTGAAGACCGCTTCAAAGGTAACAAGGTTATCCTGGTCAAGCCCCTGACCTATATGAATGAATCCGGTCGCTCGGTTGCCCCTCTCATGCGCTACTACAAGTGCCCGCCAGAAAACATGCTGGTGATCCACGACGACCTGGATCTGCCCCTGGGCACCCTGCGCATACGCCCCTCCGGCAGCACTGCCGGTCAGCGTGGGATGGAATCGATCACCCAATTGATTGGCACGCAGGATTTCCCGCGGTTGCGCCTGGGAATCAACCGACCACCCGGACAGATGGACCCAAAAGATTACGTCCTCAAAAAGTTTCTCCCCGCTGAGGAAGAATTGAAAACAATGGTAATTAACCAGGCTGTGGAAGCTGTAGAATGCTTTGTTACTAACGGGCTTACGAAGGCAATGAATACGTATAATGGCGAAGTCGCATGACAATTCTCTAACCGAGATCATCAAGAGTCTGCCCCCTTACACCGATTTGCTCGACGCGATCAAAGCGGGCTACTTTGCCACCCAGTCCCGCCAGGGGTTGGGCTTGCCCCGTGCTGCACGCCTGGCTTTGCTTGCTGCCCTGCACGAAGATCTGCAGGTCCCCGTCCTGCTCCTGACAAACCGTTCAGATCGCGCTCTCTCCCTCTTCGATGAACTAAGCTTTTGGCTGCCCCAGCAGGTGAATTATTACTTCCCGGAACCAAACCCGTTGTTTTACGAGGACATTCCCTGGTCGCAAAGCACCCGCCTGGACCGCCTGCGCATCTTCACAACACTCAGCCGTTACCTGTTGCCCGGAATTGAAAAACCAGCAACCCCACCCGTGATGGTGGCACCCATTCGCGCCCTGATGACCCGCACAGTGCCCAGGCGCACCTTCCTGAAAAACACACTCAGGACCAAGGTCGGTGACCGCCAGGACTTCCACCAGGTTTCCACCCACCTGGTCGGTATTGGTTATGAATACAGCAACATTGTAGTGCAACCTGGTCAATTTTCGAGGCGCGGCGGGATTCTGGATGTCTGGTCCCCGTCAGAGAATCTGCCTTTCAGGCTGGATTTCTTTGGCGATGAAATCGACTCCTTGCGATTTTTTGACCCAAGCACGCAGCGCAGCGAAGACAAACTCCAACAAGTCCTGATTTTCCCTGCCTCAGAAGCACTGCCCATCGCTGCCATGAAGGATGGCGAATTGCCCTACCAGCTGAATGAACAGGACATCCCCGAAGTTTATCCATTCCCCTCCAGTCTGGTCGACTTCCTGCCTGAAAATGCGCTGATCCTCCTGGATGGTGAAGAGTTCATTGCTGCTGCCGCCAATGACATCGAAGAAGAAGCGCTCGAACGCCTTGAAGAACTCAAAAAAGATGATCCAACAGCCAACCCCAAAGTTCCCTACCTGACCTGGTCGGAGCTGCTGGACAGCACCGCCAAACGTCAAATCATCGAAATGGGTCACAGCTATGCTGAAGGCGGCTCTGCCCTGTCGGCTTTGTTTGATCCTGGTCCCCGCTTTGCCGGTCGCCTGAAGGAATTCCAGTTGCACATCGATTCTCTCAGCAAAAACGCACAATGCTGGACGGTGGTTTCACGCCAGTCTTCCCGTCTGGAACAGCTTTGGAGAGAAACCCATCCAGACCAAAACACTCAGACGGGTGCTTTCCAGGAAGGTTCACTCTCTGGAGGCTGGGTGCTGCGCCTGGATAAAGACACCAGTCACCATCTGCTCACTGACAGCGAGATTTTTGGCTGGAGCCGTCCGCAACCACGGCGACGTCCGCCCCTGAGCAGCGAAGCACCTGAAGCGATCTTTGCTGACCTGAAGCCAGGCGATTACGTGGTACACGTTGATCACGGCATCGGTCAGTTCATTGGTTTGCATAAACCGAACATCGAGGGCAGCCAGCGTGAATATCTGACCATTCAGTATAAAAACAGCGACGTGCTCTATGTCCCCATCCACCAGGCTGACCGCATCACCCGCTACATTGGACCCGACAGCTCTGCGCCGCATCTCAACAGCCTGGGCGGCACCGATTGGAACCAGACCAAGACCAAGGTCCGGCATGCAGTGGTCGAGATTGCCACCGACCTGCTGGAGCTATATGCCAAGCGCCAGACGGCAAAGGGGTATGCCTTTAGCCCGGATACAGACTGGCAGGGTGAGCTTGAGGCTTCTTTTCCTTACATCGAGACCCCTGATCAACTGCTCGCTATTGAGCAAATCAAAGCCGATATGGAGTCGGACCGCCCAATGGATCGCCTACTCACCGGCGATGTTGGCTATGGCAAAACTGAAGTCGCCTTACGGGCAGCCTTTAAGGCAGTGGCTGACGGAAAACAGGTAGCCGTACTTGTGCCCACCACTGTGCTCGCCCAGCAACATTATGATACCTTCTGCCAGCGTCTTTCCGTTTTCCCAGTTGAGGTGGAAATGCTCTCCCGTTTCCGCAGCCCGAAAGAACAGGACAAAATCGTCAAGGATCTGGCTGCCAAGAAGATTGACATCGTCATCGGTACGCATCGCCTGGTTTCCGGAGACGTTGTATTTAAGGATCTGGGTTTGGTGATTATCGACGAAGAGCAGCGCTTTGGTGTGATGCACAAAGAGCATCTCAAAAAACTGCGCGAGGAGGTGGATGTGCTCACCATGACTGCCACCCCCATCCCACGCACGCTCTATATGGCGCTCAGCGGAGTGCGCGACATCTCCACCATCAACAGTCCTCCTGAAGAACGCCTGCCGGTGGTCACGCATATCGGACCCTACTCGTCAAAGCTGGTTAGAGAAGCAATCATCCGTGAGCTCGACCGGGGCGGTCAGGTTTTCTTCGTGCACAATCGCGTGCAGTCGATTGCTGCCGTCTACAATCACCTGCAAAACCTGGTGCCCGAAGCGCGCATTGGTATCGGGCATGGGCAGCTTCCAGAGAAGGAACTGGCGGATGTGATGCACCAGTTCACTTCAGGTCAAATTGACGTACTCCTTTCAACCTCAATCATCGAATCCGGGCTGGATATCCCCAATGCCAACACACTGATCGTCGACAGGGCAGATACTTTTGGTCTGTCGCAACTTTACCAACTGCGCGGCAGGGTTGGACGGGGTGCCCAGCGCGCATATGCTTACCTGTTCCAGGATAAACGCCGCGCGCCAACCCCGGAAGGCGAGGAGCGCCTGGAGGTTTTGGCTGACAACACCTCGCTGGGGGCGGGTTATTCGATTGCCATGCGTGACCTCGAGATGCGTGGTGCGGGCGACCTGTTGGGCACACGCCAGTCGGGCTACATTGCGGCAGTCGGCTTCCAGATGTACACCAAGCTGCTCAGCCAGGCAGTCCAGGGTTTGCGCAGTGATTCGGGGTTGGCAGATGTGGACCTGGGCAATCAGCACTGGGTTCAATCGCCCAGTTTGAACGTGAACGTCGATCTGCCGCTCAACAGTGAGATTCCGTCTGCTTACATACCAGATGAAGACCTGCGCCTGAAGCTCTACCGGCGAATATCAGGTCTGCGCACGGATGAAGAAATCGCCCAGACGGAAATTGAGTTCAATGACCGGTTTGGCGAGCTTCCAGAAGGGTTGCGAGATTTGTTCTTCCAGATGCAAGTGAAACTCGCTGCTGAAGAAATTGGGCTCGAATCGGTAACCCAGGTCAACCAACAATTGTTACTAACTTTTCCACCATTACCCCAGGGCATCAAGGATCGCGGCTTGCCGGAGATCGACCCCCTGGCACGGGCAGGGAAAAATGCCTATTGGATCAACCTCGCGGATCTCAAGGGGAAAACCTGGCGCGAAGCCCTGCTCCGCATTTTGCAGAAGTTGAAGAATTCCAAACGATGATCGTGCCGGTCTCTTGACCGCAGGTTTCCTGTTTTTGGGACGACATGACACCCGCCCCCTACTTCCCCATGACAGAAATATTCGCTCAATTAAATTGAGAGATAAAAATTGACCTTTCCTTGCTGTGATATACTGCAAAAATGCAATCTGCAATCAATAAATTGCCAATATTCCTCCGAATTGGGCTGATCGTTCTGCTGATCGTACTTGGGTCTTTTATGCTTGCCTGGTCGCAAATTAAACCCTACCAGTTGAATGTCAACGGTGAGACCATCCACATGCGTGCAATCGCCTTCTACCCGAGGGATCTTTTTGACCTGGCTAACGTCCCCCTGCAACCCGAGGACCGGATTTCGGTGGACCCGATCCAGTTCAGCCTTGCGATCCCTGAACAGGTCAGCCTGCTCTCCGCACGCCCGGTCAATCTCATCGCTCGAAACGGACAAGAAACAGTCATTACTGCAGAGCTCATTCCTGCCAATATCTTGCAGAGAGCTGGCATAAAACTGTATCCAGGCGATATCCTGCTGATCAACGAGAAAATTGTACAGCCCGACCAAAAATTACCACCCGCTGAACCTATTGACCTGGAGATTACCCCTGCCAAACAGATTGATGTCTACCTTGATGATCAATATCACTCCACTCTGTTCACTCAAAAGGCAACCTTTCAGGAAGCCTTGCAGGAAGCCGGCATGGAATTTGACGAAAAAGACCGCTTCCATCCGGACATTGAAGAGACCCTTAGTTCCAGTAACCAACTGCACATAACCCTGGCTGAGGAAGTCTGCGTGAGCACGAATCAGAATGAGTTCTGCGGTCTCAGTGCTGGAGAAACAGTCAGCGAAGCGCTGGCAGACCTTGACCTCACCCCGCAAAACCTTGACTACGCGCAGCCTAAAGAGGATGAAACAATCCCTGCTGACCGAAAGATAACCCTGCATCAAGTCGAAGAACGTCTGATATTGACAACTGATGAAACCTCCTTCGCCTATTCCTACGTGGAAGACCCCAACACCCAGCTTGATACCACCGCCGTAATCACGCCTGGTCAGCCGGGCATCGAAGTCATGCGCACTATTGAGCGCATTGAAGACGGCACTCTACTCACCAGCAGCTCCGAAGACCCCTGGAAAGCCAGCGAACCGCAAGACGGTCTCATGGGCAGGGGGACGCGCGCCGTCCTGCAAACCGAAACAGTGGATGGGCAAACCATCGAATTCTGGCGGAAAGTCAGCGTCTATGCCACCTCGTACCACCCTTCCATCTTCGGCGATAATCCCCGTACACGTTCAGGGCTGCCTCTGCAAAAGGGCACGGTCGCGGTCTCGGCTGCCTGGTACCCCAGCATGGCACTGCAGCCAATCTATGTGCAGGGCTACGGTTACGGCAAGATCGGCGATTCAGGTTATGGTATTCCCGGCACTTACTGGATCGACCTGGGCTACAGCGATGAAGACTATGTCGGCTGGCACAGCTGGACCACACTCTATTTCCTTGCCCCAATTCCTGCCTGGTATCCAACGGTGCTGCCATGACCCTGAGACAACTTAACATCTACCCTCTGCTTAAAAAATATGGCATCAAGCCCAAGAAATCCCTCGGGCAAAACTTTTTGGTGGAACCATCAGGACTGAACAAGGTGATTGAAGCTGCCGAACTGACCGCTGATGATGACGTGCTCGAAATTGGCGCCGGGTTGGGCAGTCTGACCTTCCTGCTTGCGCAAACTGCCAGGCAGGTGGTGGCAGTCGAAATTGATCGGGGGATGATGGCACCACTGAGGGAAGCGCTGGCTAAGTTCGAAAACGTTCGGATCGTCGAAGGCGATATCCTGGCTCTCAAACCCGACGAATTGATGCAGCAGCAAGATTATGTCGTTGTCGCCAATATCCCTTACTACATCTCGTCGGCGATTATCCGTCACCTGATGGAAGCCCAGCATAAACCAAAGAGGGTGGTCTTGACGGTGCAAAAAGAAGTGGCAGAACGCGTGCTTGCCCGCGATGGCAAGATGAGCTTGTTGTCGCTTTCAGTGCAGGTTTTTGGGGAGGTCTCGATTGCGGGCGTGATCCCTGCCGGAAGTTTTTTGCCGGCACCCGATGTGGATTCGGCTGTCTTGAGGATCGACCTCTACCCTGAGCCGCTGGTTTCGCTGGATAAGCAGGAGACTTTTTTCAAGTTAGCCCACGCAGGCTTCGGGCAGAAGCGAAAAACACTGCGCAACTCGCTTTCAGCAGGGCTGGCACTTTCTGTTGCTGAAGTTGAAAAATTATTATCGGAGAATGGCATCAATCCACAACGCCGCGCCGAAACGCTGAGCATCCTGGAGTGGAAAAAACTTACTGAAGCCTTTTTGGCTGATTCTTAGCAACTTTTGATCGCTTTTTACCAGATCTTATCGCAACGATCGCCCCCATTATCCCGGTCAGACCTGCCAGCAGCACAAAAGGTCGCTCCAGCAGCCAGAGTAATCCGCTCAGACCCTTGCGGGCACCTTTTAGCAATGCTGTTTTGGGGTATTGTACCTCGCCGGATGGGTCGAAAGTGACCAGGCGCGGTAAAAATTCTTGCTCAACGCAACCTTCCAGGCTGAAAACGTAAACCGGTTTGCCCGATTGCCATGCCAGGCGCAAGTCTGTGCTGAATTCATCCCAATTTAGAGGTCTCGGAACGGTTGCACCTTCCATGATTACGCCTCCACCGGTGCTGCCAACCCCGATCGCCTGGGCTTCTTCGGCATAGCTCCACAACAGCCGGTTACCCATTGGCTGGAACAGGCTCGAGTAGAGCATCAGCACTTCGCGGTCAGCGGGCACATCCACCAAACCGCCTAAACGTTGGGCAACAGTTGAGTGAGCTTTGCGATCATCGACGATAAAGGGAAAGTGGTAAGCCTCTAAAAAATAACCATCATCTTTGATCCAGACTGCCAGTTGGCGATATGCCAGGTTGGCTTTTTTGAGGGTGTCTTTCGAGAAGTAACGTTTCAGGGCATTTTTAACCGCGACCAGACGCCCAAAGTAGGCATCAGTCATCTGGTTGAAATCGGGTTCAATATCCAAACCGATCCCGGTCCAGTCAAGGCTGTTTTCGTCCGTCCAGGTTTTGAAATCGGCATAACGTTGTAAAGCCTGGTCGTGGTTTTCCATGTTGAACCAATAACCCTCATCCTTCGGCAATAGCAGCCACGCCTTTACCGGGATACCCAATTGGTTGAGCTTGCGCACAATTTCAACGCGTTCATCGGAGAAGTCCAGGATACCAAGAGCAATGGAGGCACCCAGGGTCTTCAGGTCGTCATAAACAAAGCGGCTTTCAAAAAGCTTTTTAAGTTGGGGTCCATCCAGTTCGCAAAAGAAGGTCAGTTGTGAATGCATTGTTTCACCAATCCTATTAACGCCAATCCTGGGTTTAAGATACGTTTTTAGGCTCGCCATCAGAGTTGCTCGCGTTCCGCTGAGGGTGGGAGAAGGTATCCGAAGAGCGCTGAGGTTATCTTTAATTCAAGATCGGGGACTTTGCAGGAATGCCGACCCGGCGGGGGAAATCTGCTGGGGTGGGCTTGACCTTTTCTAAAACCACAAGGTAGCGCTCGTCATCCACATCGGGTAATTTCACGGGAATAATCGCTTCAAGTTTTCCACCCATTAAGCGGATGGCATTGCGGCTTGATTCGGCTTCTGAAGGAGCACTGGCACTCTTCTGCATCACCACCAGCCCTCCCACCTTGACCAAAGGAAGCAGGTATTCAACCAGGGTAGGCATTTTCGCCACAGCTCTGGCAAGTGCCAGGTCGTATAGCTCCCTGTGGGCAGGGTCCTGACCGGTTTCTTCGGCACGGGCACTGCTGACAGTCACATCGCTCAATCCCAGGGTGGCAGCGGCATGTTCGCAAAACCGTGCTTTCTTCTTGATCGATTCGACCAGGGTCAACCGGGAATCGGGATAGATGATTTTTAGAGGGATGCCAGGGATGCCTGCCCCGGTTCCGATATCAATGATGTTTCGCGGCGCCCACCCTTCGGGGAAAGCCTTGACCACGCTTAGCGAATCCAAAAAATGTTTGATCTGGATTCCTTCGCTGTCCCTGATCGCGGTCAGGTTAAACTTCTGGTTCCATTCCAGTAACTCATTTAAAAAGATATCAAATTGCTCTGCTTGTTTCGGCGTCAATTCGATGCCATAATCACGTTTTGCGTATTCAGTCCAGTTTTGCATAGCCAAAATTATAAAGCCTTAAGTCATGGGTATGAATATGAACGTGGGGCAAAGACATCTCTTCGGAGGGCGGGTGCGCCCGCGCAATTATTTGGTTTACCAACGCTTTGGGTGGTCTCATTCCGACCTGCACATAATTACAAGTATATAAACAAAAAGATAAAAACCTGCCGTTTGCCAGCGCTCACAATGTCGGAGTGAGCCCGCGCAATTATTCGGTATGCCAACATTTACTGCGGTCTCATTCCGACCTACGCATCATTCCAAGTTGGCAAGCCAAAAAACTTAATAAATAGGGCTTGTCTTCTTACCAACGCCAACTACCCCTGTTCCCTATTCCCTATTCCCAAGTCCCTATTCCCTAATCCCTAATCCCTGCACCTGTTCCTTGTTCCCTGTCAAATTCAAAAATTCTTGAATATCCCCGCGCCCAGGTAGGCAAACAATAACATTTTGGCAATTTTGCCTATCCATGTAAAAAGCAGAAATTTCCACAACGGCACCTTCCCCGCCCCTGCGATAAAACCCGCCATGTCAAATAATGGGTTTGGAATGAAAGCCAGCAAAATAATCGGCCAGTGGTTGTACTTCTTAATCCATTTCTCCAGACGATGATACCAATCGCGGTTACTCAACCAAACCTGACCGCCGACCCCCACCATATACCCCGAAAGCTCTCCCAAGGCTGCCCCGGTACCCGAAGCGATCGCCACCAAAAATGGATCAAAAACTGCCCCCATCGCAGATGTGAAAACAACCCCCGGCAGCGGGATCAGCACTGTAGCATTCGACAATATTGAAAGCAGAAAAATACCGGGGTATCCATAAGCTTCGAGATGTTGGATCTGGTCGCGATAGATGATCAGTACGATGCTCAACGCCATTACTGCCACAAGCAGTACGACCCGCCAAATTTTCTGTCCCCTGGTAAATTGCGGTTTTCCTTCCAACGAATTAACCATCAATCAGGCTATTGAGACGGGCAATCACCATTTCAGATGCCACCAGGTTGAGCCCCCCCTCCGGGATGATCACATCGGCATAACGCTTGGTCGGTTCCACAAACTCAAGGTAGCTGGGGCGCACCATTTCAAGGTATTGATTTACTACCGAATCCATCGTCCGGCCGCGCTCCACAAGGTCTCGTTTGAGGCGGCGGATAAAACAAATGTCCTGATCGGTGTCTACGAACAGTTTCATGTCAAAAAGCTGGCGCAGCTTCTTTTCAACGTAGATAAGGATCCCTTCCACCATGACCAGTTGTTTGGGTTCAACCAAACGGGTTTGTTTGGCGCGGGTGTGGTTTACAAAATCGTAGACCGGCACTTCCACCGCATGCCCCGCTTTCAGCTGGCGCAGGTGCTCAATCAGCAATTCCGTTTCCAGCGAGGAGGGGTGGTCATAATTTACCTTGAGGCGTTCTTCGAAAGGCTTGGCGTCCTGATTGCGGTAGTAAGCATCATGCGGAAGTAAGGCAATATTATCCGGACCAATTTCCTGGAGAATCTTTTCAGAAAGGGTTGTTTTCCCGGAACCTGAAGCCCCGGCTATGCCGATAATGAAGGGAGGTCTGCTTGTTGACATATTAAAATTATAACCTCATAAGAAGCAATTCCGGTTCACAATAAGAACAAATGGTGATCTTTTAACAGGTATTTTTTCTTTATTCCAGATGGAACAGCCCCTGACACCCAGCAGTGGATGGCACGAGACCCTTTAGTTCCACATAGGTAGCAGGCAATTTTCCTGGTACTCTCAGGTATAATCACGTCAGGAGAGAAATTAACATGACAGCGAAAATAATTGATGGAAAAGCAACAGGCGAACGCATTCGGGCTGAAGTTAAAGCAGCCATAGACAAACGAAAGGCTGAAGGCAAATCAATCCCAGGGTTGGCAACTGTTTTGGTCGGTGAAAACCCTGCCTCCAAAGTCTATGTGCGCAACAAACAGAAAGCCTGTGCTGAAGTGGGCATCCATTCCTTTGGGTACAATCTGCCCGGTGATGCCAGCCAGGAAGAAGTTGAAGCCCTGGTGCGTAAACTGGACGCCGATCCGACTGTGAATGGCATTTTGGTTCAGTTGCCTCTGCCGGGTCATTTAGACGAAGAAAAAGTGCTGACAGCCATCGATCTCAAAAAAGATGTGGATGGGTTCCACCCGGTCAACATCGGTCGCCTGGCACAAAAAGGACGTGAACCGGTTTTCACACCCTGCACCCCGGCTGGCTGCATGTATTTGCTCGAAGACGAAGGTGTGCAAATTGCGGGTGCGAACGCTGTTGTTTTGGGTCGCTCCAACATCGTAGGCATGCCGGTCGCACTGCTGCTGACAAAAGCCAATGCCACCGTAACGATCGTCCACTCCCGCAGCAAAAACATCCCCGAAATCGTACGCGGCGCAGACATCCTGGTCGCTGCCATTGGGCAGCCCGAATTTGTCAAGAAAGACTGGGTAAAGCCAGGATCTTACATTATCGATGTCGGCATCAACCAGGTGGAAGACCCTACTGCCAAACGCGGCTATCGCCTTGCTGGCGATGTGGCTTTCAACGAAGTTTCGGAGGTCGCAGCTGCCATCACCCCCGTTCCTGGCGGGGTCGGTCCAATGACGATCGCGATGCTGCTCAAGAACACGCTGCACGCCGCTGAATTAGCCGACCAATCCTGAAAGAGAACCCATGGAGGCTCCCATGTCGACACTGCTCGTGAAAAACGCTTCTATCATTGTCACCATGGACAAAAATGATCGTGAACTGACAGACACGGCGATTTTTTGTCGTTATGGCATCATCGAACAAATCGGACCGCTTTCAGAACTTCCCCGGGAAGCCGATGAAGTTTTGGATCTGCAGGACCATATCGTTTTACCCGGCATGGTCAACACCCACCACCACTTCTACCAGAGCCTGACACGCGCTCTTCCCGGTGCGCAAAACGCCAACCTTTTCAACTGGCTGACTACGCTCTACCCCATCTGGGCGCGCATGAACCCGGAAGATATCTACATCAGCGCGCAAACCGTTCTGGCAGAGCTGGCACTTTCGGGCTGCACGACTGCCTCTGACCACCTCTACCTCTTCCCCAACGGCAGCAAACTCGATGATGAGATCGCCGGCGCTGCCACCACCGGGATGCGCTTGCACGCTTCGCGCGGCTCGATGAGCCTGGGTCAATCCCAGGGGGGGTTGCCGCCCGACAGCGTGGTGGACAGTGAAGAGTCGATCCTGAAAGACAGCGAACGCCTGATCCAGCGCTATCACGACCCTTCCCACGGCTCAAAACTGCAGATTGTGCTGGCACCCTGCTCTCCCTTCAGCGTCACTTCGCAACTGATGCGCGATTCTGCCGACATGGCACGCAAGTACAATATCCATTTGCACACCCACCTGGCTGAAACGGAAGACGAAGATGATTTTTGCCTTGAAAAATTCGGTCTTAAGCCGGTTCCATATATGCAGTCCGTCGGTTGGATCGGCGAAGACGTCTGGTTTGCCCACTCTGTTTGGGTGAACGACGCCGAAATGGACCTCTATGCTCATCATGGCTGCGGGGTTGCCCATTGCCCATCCTCCAATATGCGTCTTGCTTCTGGCATAGCGCCTGTGATGAACATGCTCAGCCGCGGCATCAAGCTTGGTTTGGGTGTGGATGGCTCTGCCAGCAACGACAGTTCGCACATGCTTAACGAAGTCCGCCAGGCGATGCTGCTGGCACGCCTCAACAGCGGCATCAAGGGTGCTTCCCGTTCCGCTCCCGATGCGCCTCCGTTGATGACCGCCCGTCAGGCACTTTCCATCGCTACCCGGGGGGGAGCTTCTGTACTCGGTCGCACTGACATTGGCAGCCTGGAAGTTGGCAAGTGCGCCGATTTCTTTGCCATAGACCTGAACAAGCTCGATTACGCCGGTGCCCTGCAGGACCCTGTCGCAGCAGTTGTCTTCTGCGCCCCAGTAAAGGCAGACTTCACCGTAGTCGGTGGAGATGTAATCGTTCGTGAAGGACAATTCACCAGGTTCGATATCCGGGCACAAGTCCGCAAGCACAATGCGGCATCCCGGCGCCTGGTTCAAAATTAATCGATCCCTTTCATTGGGAAAACAAGGAGAATGATCAATGCAGAAAAAAGGTTTGGCTGTCGTCGCAGTTGGAGGAAACGCGCTCATTTTAGATAAAAATCATCAGACCGTTCCCGACCAATTTGACGCCGCAGTGAAAACAATGAAACATATCGCCGATATGATCACCAATGGTTGGGATGTGGTTGTTACTCATGGCAACGGACCCCAGGTTGGTTTCATCTTGCGCCGGTCCGAAATCGCCTCGCATGAGCTGCATGAAGTCCCGCTTGATTATTGTGGTGCTGACACCCAAGGCTCGATCGGTTATATGTTCCAACAGGCTTTATACAACGAATTTTTAGCACGCGGCATCCAGAAACATGCCGCAACTGTAGTGACCCAGACAATCGTTGATTCCAATGACCCTGCCTTTCAAAACCCGACCAAACCAATCGGTTCGTTCATGGACGAGACACTGGCAATGGAAAAAAGAGAAAAGGATGGTTGGGTAGTGGTTGAAGATGCCGGACGCGGTTGGCGCCGTGTAGTGCCCTCGCCCATCCCGCAAACCATCGTTGAAGCAGACGCAATCCGCAGCCTGATAGACAATGGTTTCGTTGTCGTGGCTGTTGGCGGCGGCGGAATCCCGGTTATGCAGCGTGAAGACGGCAGCCTTATTGGCGTGGAAGCCGTGATCGATAAAGACTTCGGTTCGGCAATTCTTGCCAGCATGATCGACGCAGACCTCTTCCTGATCAGTACGGCAGTCGAAAAAGTGGCGATTAACTTCAACAAGCCCGACCAAAAGTGGCTGGATCAGATCACTGTGGCTGAAGCCCGGCAATATATTGAGGAAGGTCAATTTGCAAAGGGATCGATGCTGCCTAAGATCGAAGCCATACTGAAATATATGAATGGTGGCGGGAATAAGAGAGCCTTGATTACCGACCCGGCACACATCAAAGATGCACTCGACGGCAAAACCGGCACCTGGATTGTGCCGTAAAGACAGTCTTAAAGTAGAATAAACCAGGCAATCCTCCTGTCCATTTGTAGTGCAGGAGGAATATGCTATTTGAGTCGGTTTAGTTGATGCGATATGCCAATTAGCTATTTTCAATGCTCTCAATGCGGGCAGAAGTTCGAGCCCGAAAAGGTCACCTACATTTGTCCGACCTGTGGTGGCAACCTGGATACGCATTTCAGTTTTGAAGAAAACCCATCTGAAATCGACCAGGCGGAAATCCTGAGGAAAACTGAAAAATCAATCTGGCGCTATGCCGCCTTGCTGCCTGTGCCTGATCCCGGCTTCAAAGCCACGCCACTCCACCAGGTTGGGTTTACTCCAATTTACCAACCAGAAAACTTGCGTCAAAAACTGGGCTTAAGAAACCTTTTTGTCAAAGACGAAAGCGGCAATCCCAGCGCATCTTTCAAAGATCGCGCCAGCGCTATTGTGGTGAGCCGAGCTATCGAAGCAGATATCGAAACGATCATCACTGCATCTACCGGCAATGCCGGTGCGGCTATGGCATGCATGGCAGCCAGTGTAGGCAAACGCGCGATCGTTTTGGCTCCCCGCACTGCGCCGCCCGCTAAAATTGCCCAACTTCTGACGTATGGGTCGCAGGTTGTGCTCATTGACGGTTCATACGACGATGCGACAGAACTCAGCATTGCTGCCTCAAACGAATTCGGTTGGTACAACCGCAATACTGGCTACAACCCCTACACCGTGGAAGGTAAAAAGACCGCTGGGTTGGAAATTTGGGAACAGTTCCTGCGCTTCCAGCCTGCTGACGACGATTTGAACGTTTTTGTCTCTGTGGGTGACGGCAATATCCTCTCTGGTATCGCGAAAGGGTTCCTGGACTTGCTCGCCGTGGGTTGGATTGAGCGTCTCCCCCGACTGATCGGCGTGCAGTCAGAAGGTTCTGCGGCAGTTTATAACGCGTTTGTCCAGAATAGTAACCATATCGAACCAGTAAAAGCTGATACAGTTGCCGACAGCATCAGTGTCAACCTGCCTGCCGATGGACTACGCGCACTGAAACGGGTGCGCGAGAGTAATGGCTTCATGCTGAGCGTATCTGATGAGCAAATCTTGTCCGCCATCCCGCAGCTGGGCAGCGCCGGTATTTTCGTCGAACCTGCCGCGGCTGCTGCCTATGCCGGACTGATCAGAGCGCTCGAGACCAAGCAAATCGACCCAGCCACCCCTGCCCTTGTGCTGGCAACCGGAAGCGGTTTGAAAGACGTTAAGGCAGCCATGCGAGCCGTCAGCCCTGCCCCAATCATTGAACCAAATTTACAAAAACTCAAGGAGGTTTTAGGTGCCTGAACCTACATTTAGCGTAATTGCCCCCATTTATAACGAACTGGAGAACCTTCCTCTGCTCTATGCGCGGGTGAAGGAGGTCATGGATAGCACCGGCGAGCCCTGGGAATTGATTTTGGTCGACGACGGCAGCTCTGATGGTTCCACCTATATCATCCGCAAGCTGGCAGCGGAAGACGAGCGCGTACGACCGGTGATCTTTGCCCGAAATTTTGGTCACCAGATCGCTGTGACCGCTGGCATGGATTACAGCCGGGGTCAAGCCGTCACGATCATCGATGCCGACCTGCAGGACCCACCCGAAGTGATCCTCGACTTGATCGCCAAGTGGCGCGAGGGTTACCAGATCGTGTACGCCGTGCGTTCAGAACGCGAAGGGGAAAGCTGGTTCAAGCTGACCACCGCCTCGCTTTTCTACAAGCTGATCTACAAGATTACCGACGTGAAAATACCGCTCAACACCGGCGATTTCCGCCTGATCGACCGCAAAGCGCTTGATGTGATGAACAATATGCGCGAACGCAACCGCTTTTTACGCGGGATGGGCGCTTGGGTCGGTTATAAGCAAATCGGCGTGGAATACAAACGCCATGCCCGCCATGCCGGTCAGACCCATTACCCACTTAAAAAAATGCTGCAATTGGCGCTCAATGCCATTACCGGTTTCTCCACTTACCCGCTAAAATTGCTCACCAGCGGAGGTATCTTCCTGGTTGGGTTGAGCCTGGCATTGTTGGTAATTTATTTGCTGCTGGCAATTTTTAATAATTTTGATCTCACTTATGTGCTTGCTATATGGTTGAGCCTGATCTTCCTCGCGGGCGTCCTGCTGATTGGCATGGGCTTGCTCGGTGAATACATCGGGCGCACTTATGACGAAGCCAAGGGCAGACCGCTTTATATCGTCGCTGAGGGTCCGGAAGAACCCTTCAATCCCACCCGACTGGGCACACAAGATAACTAAAAGGAACTCTCATGACCAAAATTGACCTGACCGTAATGAATGACCGTCTCGAACGAACGCTTGAGCGCGTGCGTGAAAAGCAAATCATCATCCCTACCCTGGCTCAGCAAAAGGACCCCAGCCTGGTGCCGGCAGAAATCCAGGAACGGTTGAAAGAAATCGGTCTCTGGGATTTACACCCCCTCAATCTCTTCCGCATCACCTGGAAGAATGAGCCGGTTGCCCACGGAGGTGGTTTTGATGGCGTGAACTATTTCGAATTCCCTAAAGAACTGACCGGCGTCGATGCCCGTGTGATCGGATTGGTGGGCAAGTGGTTTCCGACTGGCGTTCACAAAGTTGGTGCGGCTTTTGGCTGCCTGGTTCCTCGTTTGGTGACTGGTCAGTTCGACCCCACTACCCAAAAAGCGGTCTGGCCTTCCACTGGCAACTATTGCCGGGGCGGCGCTTATGATTCCAAACTTTTGGGCTGCAAATCGATCGCAATTCTACCCGAAGGCATGAGCAAAGAGCGCTTTGATTGGCTGAAAACAATTGCCGATGAAGTGATCGCCACTCCCGGCACAGAGTCGAACGTCAAGGAAATTTTCGACAAATGCTGGGAACTGCGTCGAAGCGGGCAGGAACTGATGATCTTTAACCAGTTTGAAGAGTTTGGCAACTATCTCTGGCACTACCTGCTGACCGGTGACGCCCTCGAACAGGTCGCACGGGAGGCGATGGGTCCTAATGATCGCCTGGCTGGTTTTGCATCCGCGACCGGTTCTGCCGGCACAATCGCAGCAGGTGACTACTTGAAGCAGATCTTCCCCTACAGTAAGATCATCGCCAGCGAAGCCCAGCAATGCCCCACTCTGCTCGACAATGGTTTCGGCGCCCATCGCATCGAAGGAATTGGCGATAAGCACGTGCCCTGGGTGCATAACGTAAAAAACACCGATTTTGTTACCGCCATTGACGACAATGCTGTGATCAATCTCGCTCGTCTTTTCAACGAAGAAGCCGGCAAGGACTATCTGGTCTCCTCCGGTGTCGACGAAGACACCGTCCAGAATCTGGACCTGCTCGGTTTCTCCGGCATATCGAACGTTCTTTCTGCGATCAAGTTCGCCAAATACAATGAACTGACCAGCAACGACATCGTCCTCACCGTTCTGACCGATTCGATGGAGCTCTACAACAGCCGTCTGGTTGAAATGCACGAAGAGTTTGGCGAATACACCCGCGATAACGCCATAGCCGACGACGCCCGCTACCTCAAGGGGCAGGCGATCGACTATATGCAGGAACTCGGTTATCGTGATCGCAAGCGCATTCATAACCTCAAGTATTACACCTGGGTTGAACAGCAAGGCAAAACTTACGAAGAGATCATGGATCAATGGTACAACCCCGAATACTGGACCGATATTCAAGTCCAGGGTCCGGAAATTGATGCCCTGATCGAGGAGTTCAATCGCAAAGCTGGAGTTCAGCTCTAAAGGAGCTCATTTGAATCAATCGGCAACGCTTTCAGATACAAGCCTGGTAATGGTCGCGGTGATACCATCGACCCGCGACCTCGATATCGCGCGTTTGCTGGGTTGGTATCGCATTCCGCTCAAGTCAGCGCCCAAAATTATCGCCGTTGATTACCTGGCGTTTTACCAGACTTCTGCCTTCCCCAAAGACCAGCAAGCGCAAATCCGCTGGATCGCGCCCATCCTGGGGCACGAACTGACCACCAGGGCAGAGTTGATGCAGGACCAGGCTGATCACCCCCGTGCAAGAGAAGAGTATTTCAAAATCGCGCTGGGTCCGCTGATGGAACTGAAAAGTCCGCTGCCCGCCAAAAACTGGAAGCGGGTGACCTTCTTCTATACCACTGGCAAGCGCATCAAGGACGCCACCAGTCTGAATGACCTGCCCGTCCATGACGAAGAACGGCAGATTTTATGGCAGGCGCTACGCGAGCGAGCCCTGAAAAGCGAAGAGTACCAGGCAAGTGAACTTCCTGAAATCGCGCTTGACCCTGCCCTGCTGGCGCTTCTGAGCGGATTTAACAGGTCCGATTCGTAAAGAAAGGCGATATTATGCAAACGCTTATCATAGACGGCACGATTGTGACCGCTGAGGGTAGATACAAATCTAACATTCTGATCGAAGACGGAATTATTACCAGGATCGGCGATTCGACTGAAATGGATGAGGGCTGGGTGATCGATGCTGAAGACCAACTGGTCTTACCAGGTGGGGTAGACCCCCACGTACACCTGAACCTTGAAATGGCTGGCACGGTTTCATCAGATGATTACTACACCGGCGGCAAAGCAGCGGCTTTTGGGGGCACCACAACAGTGATCGACTTTGTCTCGCAGGGTCCAGGCTCACTCGAAGAGAGCGTTTCGGCTCACCGCCGCTTTGCCGACAGCAACACCAGCATCGATTACAGCTCGCACATGAACATTACCTATTTTGACGACCAGGTTGCCGAACAGATTGCCGGCTTGCCTGACCTGGGGATCACCAGTATTAAAGTATTCACCGCATACAACGACCGCTTGCGCATCAATGATGGGGATGTATTCAGGGCGATGCGGGTCGCCGGTCAGAACGATATCCTCACCATGGTCCACGCAGAGAATGGCGACGTGATCGACCTCCTGATCAAAGAAGCCCTGCAGGCTGGTCACACCGAACCGATCTGGCACGCACTCACCAGACCCGGCTGGGGCGCGGTTGAAGCCAGCTTGCGCGCTTTCGCACTCGCCGCGCAAGCTGACGCGCCGGTCTACCTGGTGCATATGAATATGGCTGGTGAGGTTGACCAACTGAAATACGCCCGCTCACAGGGCATTTACGCCATGGGCGAGACCTGCCCGCAATACCTCTTCTTTAATGAGGAAAATCTGCTGCAGACTGATGGCGCAAAATTCGTCTGCTCCCCACCTTTGCGCTCCAAAACTGACAACGCGGCACTCTGGCAAGGGTTGGAAGACGGCACCATTCAGGTTTTAGCGACAGACCATTGCCCCTTCTTCTTTAATGGTCAACAAGCCATCGAATATGAAGGAGAAATGGTTGCCATTCCCGGCAAAGAGTTGGGCAAAAGTGACTTCACTAAAATCCCAAACGGATTGCCCGGTCTGGGTGACCGTCTGCCTCTACTCTGGACGTATGGCGTGCTCCCCGGTCGCATCAGCCCGGAGCGCTTTGTTGCCCTGACTTCTACCAACCCAGCCAAGATATTCGGGCTCTACCCAAAAAAGGGCACCATCCAGGTCGGTTCAGATGGCGACATCGCCATTTGGGATCCAAAGCTAGAGATCAAATATGGGGTCAACGTCGCTCAACATCGCACAGACTATAACCTTTATGAAGGTTGGAAGCTGAAAGGCATGCCGACAATGGTCCTGCAGCACGGAGAGATTCTGGTTGAGAATGGCGCCTGGTATGGCAAGCCGGGTCAGGGAAAATTTATTGAGCGCGTCAGTGGGGAAGTCCTTTAAGGTCCCAAAACCATGATACTTTTTATCATACTGGGTGTGCTGTTTCTTGGATCGCTGATCATCGTGATCACGCACTCCTACCGCCCAAACACCGCCCGCTCGTGGTTGATCGCCATGGTGACCGCACTGGTTGCCTGGGTGGCATCATTTGTGATGCGTCTTTACCTGCCTTCCGAAGCCAACTTGTTAACCTGGTTTCCGGGCACACGCTACGGAGAAATCCTGGGTCATTTTGTGGACTACAACAATTGGCCTTACATGGTTGCAGTATTAAGCATGTGTGTGGCAGCGCTGCTCGCCGATGTAACGCGTACGCAACCTGGGATCACGCATTATTCCTGGTCTCAGACAATTTCAATTACCGGCTTAAATCTGCTTGCCATTCTGTCAGCCAACCCGCTGACTATGGCGATTGCCTGGATGATCACCGACCTGGTCGAGCTTTACTCCCTGCTCAGGCTCTCGAAAGCCGCAGAATTGAGTTCAAAAATAGTCAATCTGTTTGCCATTCGCATTTTCAGCACTTTTATGCTAATCACCGCCACTTCGATTGCCTGGCAGGGCGAACCCTTCCTGGGCTTTGAAGTCATGCACCCGAATGCCAGCTTGTTCTTCTTATTGGCAGCTGGTCTGCGCCTGGGTGTCTTCCCGTTAAACCTGCCCATTTTGGACTCACCTGAACTACGCTGGGGTGCCGGCACACTTTTCCGACTGACTCCCGCTGCTTCCGCGATGGTCCTGATCGCTCATCTGCCAGAAGGATTGACGATATTCAACCAGAATCTGCTCAATATCTTCCAGGTGCTGACCCTGATTGCGGCTTTCTACTCTTCCCTGATGTGGTTAACCCGCAAAACTCAGTTCGAAGCCCGACCTTATTGGATGGTAACGCTTTCTGCCTTTGCCATACAAAGCGCTCTGAACGGACATCCGGAAGCGAGCCGCGTCTGGGGATTAGCGCTCTTGCTATCCGGCAGTTTGCTCTTTTTGTTCGACCCTCCCATTCGGCGCATTCGCTTTTTACCGCTTCTGGGGTTACTGGGCTTTATTGGACTGCCCTACACCCTGGCAGCCTCAGGCTGGGAAGGGCTCTTGCCAGATACCTTCAATTTCACATCAGTGATCCTGATCCTCACACATGCTTTTCTGGTGCTTGGCTATATCCGTTTTATCATCAAGGCAGACAGCACCGTGACCGGACTCGAAAAATACGCCCGCATCACCTTTCCCCTTGGTCTGGTGACGCTGATCCAGACCATCCTGGTGCTGGGTTTGGTTGGTTGGCCAGGCGTGCTTACAGTAGGAAGCCTGTTGGGCAGTCTAAGCAGTCTTGCTTTGGTGCTACTCGGACTGCTGGTCGGCTGGCGGCTCGGGTTTAACATGGAAACAGAAACAATCTCACAAAGGTTTCCTCCTTATCGCCTCATTTCGACTATCTTCAACTTTTTTCGTAAAGTCCTTAGCCTCGACTGGCTCTCAAACCTCGTCAATCGGGCGTACACCTCGCTCTCCGGATTGATGGCATTTTTCAGCGAAATTCTTGAAGGCGATGGCGGGATTTTATGGTCGGTGGTGTTTGTTGTCATCCTCTCAATTCTCTTCCTTGCACCGGGGCGCTGATGACAGAATTCCTGCAATCTTTACCGGTCTACATCGCCCTTCTGGCAGCCCTGCTCAACCTTGTGCGCCGTCAATGGTCGCTCAACCTGGTCGCCCTGGTCGTGCAATTTATTTGCGTTTTCCCCCCGCTGCTGAAAATCCTGCCCCTGCAACTGGCATTGATTCACCCGTTTACCGGCTTGATGGTCACTCTGATCCTTTACCTGACGCTGCTGGGTGTTGGCGGAATCAAAGCAATCGACCTGCGTCACACACTGACCAGTGGTGAACTTTTTCGAGGAGCAGCAGGAGTTTTCTTACTGGCAACGCTGCGGGCATTTTTACCTCAGATTCATCAGGCAGTCTTCCCTCTGGTCTCGATCGATCATTTGTTCCTCAGTCTGGGTTTGATCCTGATCGGTCTGCTACAAATGGGTACCATTCGCGAACCTTTCTACCTGGCAATCGGCATCCTTACCTTTCTCTCAGGTTTCGAGTTGCTCTATTCAGGTCTGGAGTTCTCCTTCCTGTTGGAAGCTCTCCTGGTGGCTGTAAACCTGCTGCTGGCGATCGTTGGTTCTTTCTTCATCATTAAAGATTCAGAAAGCGAGGCAGCATGAGCAACACCGTGATCATCTGGATCGTGCTTCCAGCTTTATTGGGTCTATCCCTGATTTTCATCCAACGCCTTCCCAAGCTATCTGCCGTATTAGGCACTCTCTTTCCGTTGGTTTTTGCGGGACTTGCTCTGATTTTTTCCAGGGGATTAACCCTGATCTTCATTGGTCGTGTTTTCACACTGGCTGACAGTCTGACAATCTTCGGGCGTACAATCCAGATCACTGCAGACCAACTTGGGATCATCGCACTGCTCTACATGCTTTGTTTTGCATGGAACCTTGTGGGCAGGCTCTTTATTGTGAGCCAGTGGTTCAACAGCCTTTCCCTGGTGATCACTGCCTTGTGGGTTTCAGTGCAATTCATCAACCCTTTCTTGTATTCAGCCGTGGTCATCGAATTGATCGCCTTGATCAGCGTGCCTTTGCTTTCCCCCCGAGGAACACCAGCACGCAGCGGGGTGCTGCGCTTTTTGAGCATGCAGACCCTCGCCATGCCGCTGATCCTGTTGAGCGGCTGGATGGTTTCGGGCATCGAGACTTCCCCATCAGCTGAAGCGCTTGTGCTAAGGGGCGCCCTGCTCGTCATTGCTGGATTCAGCCTTTGGGCTGGAATTTTCCCGCTGCACAGCTGGCTGCCAATGCTTACTGAAGAGACTCACCCTTGGGTGATCAGCTTTCTACAGACAATCATGCAGATCGGTCTTGCCTTCTTCTCCCTCAAATTCCTCAATCAATATGCCTGGCTGCGCAACCTGGAAGAGATCAAGATTGTGCTCAAATGGGTCGGTGCCCTCTGCCTGATCTCAGCGGGTATCATTGTGACTTTCCAACGGAAATTGAGCCGGATTTTCGGTTACCTCTACCTCTCCGGCACTGGTTACATCGTTCTTTCGATGGCATTTCAACAACAAGGCTGGCTAAACCTCCTCACTCTCTATTTACTGCCGCGTGCTTTCGGTTATTGGTCACTTGGATATGCACTTTCTTTAATGCATGAAGCTTTGGGTTCCGAAGCGCTTCGCCTCTCGGAGTTGAAAGGTCTTATCTGGCGCTATCCTCGCATCAGCATCCTTCTGCTTTGCAGTCTGCTCAATATTATCGGGATGCCCCTCTTTTCATTGTTCCCTTCCCACCGTATCATCTGGAGCGTTCTTGCGAGCGAGAGCCTGCCGATCCGATTGTTGATCGGTTTTGGTCTGATCGGAATGATTATTATGTTCCTGAGGGTTTTGGCAGCGGCAATCCAACCAGCTGGGGTAATCAACGACGACAAACAGGAAAGAGCAGTGCTGATCGTTCCGGTGGTAATGATCATCTCCCTGATGGTTTTAGGAGGACTCTTCCCGCAAGCTTTCTCAACCCCTCTGCAGGATCTTTTTATCTCTTTCCAGAATCTTTTGCCGTGAGCAAAAGCGAAAATTGAAATTGTGTATAATCACTAAAAATAAATGACCGAGATAAGGAACCATATGGACGAATATTCGGGTATTGAACAATTAGAAAAACGCGTTGAATGGCTCGATAACGAACGCCGCAACGATAAAACCAATCTCGCTTCGCTGCAAAACCGCCTAACGATTTTGGAGGGCGAGAACATGAATTTGCGCAAGCAGATCAAAGAGCTCGAGGTGCTGATCAATCGCAACACCACGCAAATTGCCAGCATGGACAAGTATGACAACCGTATCGAGCGATTGAACATCGACCTGACCAAGCAGATCCGGGAAGTAAACGAACGAGCTGAGGCAAACCTGAACGAAGCCCAAAAGAAAAACAAGATCGAAGTGGATTCCACCAAGAAGACCATCGCCGAACTGTATCCCCTGATGGATATGTTTGACCCCATCCGCGCAGATATAACCTCCTTAAAGGCAGAAGATAGCCGCCTGGCACGCCTGATCGAAGAACTCAAGGCAAAAATCCAGGATGTCGGTCGTTTCGATGAGGATTATCGCCGGTCTCTGCACTTGCTGGAAGAAGGTCGCCGCCAGGAAGCCAAACGCATCACTGACCTTCAAGGCGAGGTTGCCTCGGTTCGCAAACGGCTGGAGGAAACCCGTGGTCGTTTTGATAGCTTCAGCGACAGTTTCCGCACCTTCGACACACGCATTGCCGAGATTCAGAACAACGAAAAAGACCGCCGTGAGAACCAATCCCAATTTGTTGAACGCATCAACAGCTCGCTCGTTGAAAAGGACAAGGTTTTTGCCAGTTGGGAAAAACGCTTTGCGGAAATTGACCAGTTCAATGCCAACCTTGGTTCTCAGATTGAAACTCTTGAGAAAATCCGCCTGTCGGTTACAAAGTCAATTCAGACTTCCGAAGAAACCTCACAGCGTTTTGAACGCCGGATCAACGAGATTACCGAACTCCAACGCCTCAACGATGACCGTTATCGACAGGAGTGGACCAACTTCAAGTCAGATGATGTCAAACGCTGGACGAATTACATGCTCGCCCAGGAAGAACAATCCCGGGAGATCACCCAACAATTTGGTGACCTGGTCAAGCAGCTCCAGGAACTGGACGATCTGACCGCCCTGATGCATGACGACCTGGACAACCTGAGCCGCGAAACTGTCAGGCACGTCCAGACTGTTTTGCTCGCCTTCCAGGAGTCCATCCAGAATATCGCTCCGCTGACAGACAGCAAGGCATCTTAGCCCATGCACATCCTCGGCACTGCCGGTCATGTTGATCACGGAAAATCCACCTTGATCGCCGCCTTGACCGGCACCAACCCTGACCGTTTGAAAGAGGAAAAAGCCCGCGAGATGACCATCGAACTGGGTTTTGCATCGATGACCCTTTCGAGTGGCGAAGAAGTGGGCATCATCGATGTCCCCGGTCACCGCGACTTTATCGGCAACATGTTGGCTGGGATTGGCGGGATCGACGCGGTTTTGCTGGTAATCGCCGCCGACGAAGGGGTTTCAGCCCAAACCCGCGAACACCTGGCAATTGTCGATCTGCTGGATATCAGGCGCGGTGTGATCGTACTGACAAAAACCGACCTGGTACCAGAACCCGAATGGCTGGAAATGGTCGAGATGGATATCCGTGAGCTCGTCCAGCCCACTTCCCTGGCAGACGCGCCAATCGTGGCTGTGTCTGCGCGTACCGGTTCGGGCATTCCCGAATTGCTCGATCAAATCCAGCAGACCCTCCAGGGTATCCCCCCTCGAAAAAATCTGGGGAAACCGCGTTTACCGGTTGACAGGGTTTTCACCCTGACTGGTTTTGGCACGGTCGTGACCGGCACGCTATTGGATGGCAGTTTCAAGGTCGGTGAGGAGATCGTTTGTCTGCCAGGCGGCAAGATTGGTCGCATCAGAGGGTTGCAGAACCATCATCACAAACTTCAAAAAATCGATCCGGGCTTCAGAGCCGCAGTAAACCTAACCAATCTGAATCACCAGGATATCGAACGCGGAGACGTGATCGCATATCCTGGTGACTATAAACCGACCACCTTGCTGGACGTCCATTTCCGTTTGCTTAAGGATAGCCCCTACCCCCTCAAACATAATTTGGAAGTCAAACTCTTCATCGGCTCCGGTGAGACCACAGCGCGGGTGCGCTTATTGGGCAGCCAGAGTTTGAAATCCGGCGAAGATGCCTTCCTTCAGCTGCGCACTGACCACCCTGTGGTTGCCTCAAAAGGCGATCGTTTTATCCTGCGCCTGCCATCTCCCTCAGAGACACTAGGCGGAGGCGTCGTGCTCGACCCTGACCCGGGTCAGACCTACAAACGCTTTCAAACTGACAACCTGGAACGGCTCGGAAAAATGTTCTCGGGCAGCGATATTGATCTTCTCAGGCAGATTTTGGAAAACCAAAAAACCGCCAACCTGGCTACACTGGCACAAAAGTCCGCTCTGCCGCTTGAAGAAACCCGTGAGATCGTCAGTCAAATGCTTCAGCAGGGTCAGGTAATCAGCCTGGGCAAAAACAAGGACTTAGGCAAACTCACCCTGATTCACCCGCTATACTGGCAATCGTTGAGGCAAAAAGGCTTGGAGAGCCTGCAGGTATTTCACAAGAGTTACCCTTACAAAGCTGGCATACCGCGCGAAGTGTTCAGAAGCGCGCTCGGGCTTTCACAAATGCTCTTCGACCAGGTTGTCGACAGGCTGACAGAAGATGATCTTCTGGTTCAAAAAGGCAGTCTCATCTGGGCAACCGGTCACAAAGTGGTCTTGAGTGCGGAAGACGAAGCCAGAGTTGCACCCATTTTGGCACAATTTCAGGCTCATCCTTTCAGCCCACCGGATGTGAACCAGCTGTTGGTTGAGATAGGCTCTGACTTGCTTGAAGGGCTGCTTTCATCAGAGAAACTGGTCGCGGTTTCAGACCGGGTGCTTTTCACACCAGGTGCACTCAGCCAGATGCGCGAGTGGGTGCAGGAAACGATTAACAATAAAGGCGATCTCAGCCTGGCTGAATTCCGCGACCATTTCGAAACCAGTCGAAAATACGCTACAGCCTTGTTGGAATACTTCGATTCCACCGGTTTCACCTACCGAAAAGGTGACGTTCGCGGATTAAGATAGTACAATAACCTTATTACCATTCTAAAAAAGGAGAAATTAGTTATGGCATATAAAGTACTCATCACAGACGGTTTGGAAAGCATTGGAAAAGACCTGATCAACCAGGTTGGTGAAGCCGTCGACAGAAAAGGCATCGATGCAGCCCAACTTTTGGAAGAAGTTGGCAAATACGATGGTATGATCGTACGCGGTCGCACCAAGGTCACCAAAGAAGTTTTTGACGCAGCAAAGAACCTCAAAGTTGTCGGTCGCGCTGGAGTCGGTGTGGATAACATCGACCTCGAAGCAGCCAAAGAGCATGGCGTTACTGTGGTGAATTGCCCAACGGCTACTTCTGAAGCAGTCGCCGAGCTTGCAATGGCAATGATTTTTGGACTCTCCCGCGAGTTACCTCGCGCGGATGCAGCCATGAAAAACGAAAACTGGGCTAAGAAAGAACTTATGGGCGTAGAGCTGATGGGTAAAACCCTGGGTATGATCGGTTTCGGCAATATCGGTCAGCTGGTTGCCAAATATGCTTCCTGCATGGGCATGAAAGTGCTAGTTTACAAACGAACCTGGGATCCTGAGTTTGTTCGCCAGAAGGGTTTTGATCAAGTTCACCTGGATGACCTGCTGGCTCAAGCCGACTTCATCAGCCTGAACCTGCCCCTCAACGCTGAATCCAAACATTTACTGAGCGAAGAAGCTTTTGCCAAGATGAAAGATGGCGTATATATCGTGGATGCCTCTCGTGGTGGTGTTATCGACCATGAAGCCCTGCTGCGTGCGCTCGAATCTGGCAAAGTTGCCGGCGCCGCCCTGGATGTGTATGAGAAAGAACCCCCCCTGGCGTGGGATTTGGTTAAACACCCCAAAGTGATTGCCACCCCCCATGTTGGCGGTCAAACAGTTGAAGCGCAACTCCGCGCTGCTGAAGACATCGCCTCCGAGGTTGTCAATGTTTTAGAAGGCAACCACCTTCGTTGGAAGATTGTCTAACAAGAAACATAATTTTTTAGGCTTAAGTCGGGTTCGAAATCGAACCCGACTTTGTTTTAATTTACTGTAAGCCTGTAAACCTTCTCCTCTGGACAGCTTATGTTCCCTCGCAATGAGGGAGCAGGCCTCTGGAGAATGGGGACCACGAAGTAAAGGCAGTTAAGCCTTCTCCTCTGGAGAATGGGGACCACGAAGTAAAGGCAGTTAAGCCTTCTCCTCTGGAGAAGGGGGACCACGAAGTGGTGGATGAGGTGGGATTTTTGCAGCCCCACACCGGCTCGGTTAGGAGACCTTCGCCGACAACTGCTGAGGAAGTGAAGCTTTTAAGCCTTCTCCTCTGGAGAAGGGGGACCACGAAGTGGTGGATGAGGTGGGTTTTTTGCAGCCCCACACCGGCTCGTTCAGGAGACCTTCAACGACAACTGCTGAGGTGTCGTAGGGCGAGATTGAGGATGTTCTGACATCGGCAGGCTTAAGCAAAAACCCGTCCTCAATCCGCCAGCCACGGAAACAGGATCACAAAGTGAAGCTTTTAAGCCTTCTCCTCTGGAGAAGGGGGACCACGAAGTGGTG
>DHCY01000017.1:53237-67692 GCA_002399085.1 Anaerolineaceae bacterium UBA4890 | reverse complement strand
CACCGGCTCGTTCAGGAGACCTTCACCGACAATTGCTGAGGAAGTGAAGCTTTTAAGCCTTCTCCTCTGGAGAAGGGGGACCACGAAGTGGTGGATGAGGTGTGGTTTTTCAGCCCCACACCGGCTCGTTCAGGAGACCTTTGCCGACAACTGCTGAGGAAGTAAAGGCAGTTAAGCCTTCCCCTCCGGGGAAGGGGGACCACGAAGTGGTGGATGAGGTGGGTTTTTTGCAAGTCCACACCGGCTCGTTCAGGAGACCTTTGCCGACAACTGCTGAGGAAGTAAAGGCAGTTAAGCCTTCTCCTCTGGAGAAGGGGGACCACGAAGTGGTGGATGAGGTGTGGGGTCAACTACTCTGCAGCAGGGCAGGTCTCGGACCCGCCAGTACGGAGTAACGCTTTAGCCTTCTACTAAGAGAAAAAAGACCCAAAACATCAAAATCTTGATTTTACGGTTTCGGCGTGGCAGTTGGGTAAATAATTTCCTGAGCCGGTGTGCCAACCGGCGTGGGGGTTGGAACCGGCGTCTCGCCTGAGGGATCGTGTACGTACACATAATCACCCAGTTCAGCCCAGTGGAACAGCCAATTCGCATCACCAGGGAACATGTTGATACAGCCATGCGACTGTTTGAAACCTAAGACCGCTGGCCAATAGATGCCGTGAATTGCCTGGGCGTGGTTATAATACATCGCCCAAGGCACGCCTTCCATGTAATAAAAATCAGATCGATCGCTGGTGTACGAACCCTGCATCTGATCCAACTCTTTCTTCTCGTATATCCGGTAGGTTCCGGGGTCGGAATAGAGCTCGCCAGACCCGGAAGCAATAACCGTGGCAAAAACCAGTTCGTTATTCTCATAAGCCGAAAGTGTTTGGTTATACAGGTCGATATTGATCCATTTTCCACCTTCAACACCTGGCGGCGTGGTTGTATCAACCACTACACGGCGGGATTTCAACGATGGAATCCACTCGGTAGGCGAAACCTGGTACCATTCGTACCCTTCTGCTTCCACCATGTTATAAATCGGGAACGATTCATACTTATTGTATGCTTTGCCAGAAGCACCTGATGAGAAGCTGGCACCATTATAAGAACCGGTACTATCAATCGTGAAGCCAAAATCGCTTTGCGGAGAGTCAAAAAACTCCAAACCCTGCCAGTTGGGAATCGAATAGAGCGGCTCAGCCTGGATCCAGCCACCACCAATCAAGCGCACAAAGGTTTGCCCGCCGACGTTTGCCTGTTCAACAAAAGCGACGTATCGGCTTTGACCACTGGGATATGAACGGATCACTGTCCCACCGCTGGTGGCATCATCCAGGCTGGCATAGACCTTCGTCTGTCCATTGTTAATGCTGGCAATACGGATAGGTAAAGCATTCAATGCCGGGTCAGGTGATTTGGCTGGCAACCCTGCCAGTGGGTAGGGGAAACCCTGTTGTTGTAAACCTTTGATGGTTTGTGATGGACCCAGCGGGAGACAATCTCCAGGGTCGTTGGCATAAAAACCTGGTAAACACAATGGTAAATCGTAATATTGTCCGCCATCTGCAGCGGTTACCGGCTGAGAGTTCAGGAGAACCCCCAAAAGAAATACGATTGCAACCAAGAAGTAACTTTTAGTTTTCACAGTTGCATTATACCTGCTTAGAAAAGAGGTGCAAATTTATGCAAACCCTTCATTTCCGCAGATTGGTGCATTATTGCCCTGTTCAAATTATTGACTATCGAGGTAGAATTTTATCATCCAGTGCTCAGGAGGTTGATGATGAAAATTCCGTTTTATCAAGTCGATTCTTTTGCGGTCAAACCATTCAAGGGAAATCCAGCTGCGGTAATAATGCTGGAAGACACCCGGGAAGATAGCTGGCTTCAGGCAGTCGCCCAGGAGATCAACCTTTCAGAAACCGCTTTCCTCCGCCCCAAGGGTCATGATTATGAGCTGCGCTGGTTTACTCCCACTACGGAGGTCGACCTGTGTGGTCACGCCACCATCGCCAGCGCGCACATCCTCTACGAATTCGGCTTCTATGACCTGGATGAGCTGATCAATTTTCACACCCGCAGCGGGGTTCTCACTTCCAAATTTACGCGGGGGACAATTGAGATCAACATGCCCCGTTTCAAGGTGACCCCAATTGCCACACCAGCGCTCGTGAAAGAGATAGTTGGCTTCGACCCGGTAGCAATTGTCGAATCAGACAACGGTGTTCTGATCGCAGAACTAGCCAATGTTGATCAGGTGCGCGACTTCTTACCCAATTTCAAAGCCATCTCGCAATTGGAGCAAAACGATTTTGCGATCACCGCATCTGGCGAAGGCACTAAGTACGATTTTGTCTCGCGCTTTTTCTCTCCCAAATCTGGCATCCCTGAAGACCCGGTTACCGGTATGGCGCATTGCATCCTGGGAACCTACTGGCAGGAAAAAATCGGTAAAAGCCAATTTTATGCCTATCAGGCATCTGATCGCGGAGGTGAAATCTGGGTAAAGCTGGCTGACAATAGAGTCTTCATCGGCGGAAAAGCCGTTACGGTCCTCAAAGGCGAGATGCTCAAGCAATCGTAAAAATCTTTATCTTATTCAGTTTCTGTTGGTCAGGTTCCTAATAGCGAAGGGCTGTTTACTTATTCCGCGCATGCAGTGTGTGGAAGTGGACCACAAATAAGTTTTTGGCTGCTAATCTCAGTCGTTCGGTCCCCGAACCTTGTTATAATATGCCCATGTTCCATCGAACGACTCAAGCTGTACGAATCGATTGCAACCCTCACCTCCATGCCCCCCACCCCACCAAAGGAGATCAATCTTGGAATTATTGAAACATCGAATTCTTACCGAAGGCAAAAATCTCGGCAGTGGCATCCTCAAAGTCGACCGCTTCATTAATCACCAGGTCGATCCAACCCTCATGGATCAGTGCGGCAAGGAGTTTGCCCGCCTTTTTGCTGATACCCCTGCCGTCAAAATCCTGACTGCCGAAATTTCTGGCATCGCCCCCGCCTTGATGACCGGAAAATACCTGAACTTGCCGGTGGTTTACGCCCGCAAGCAGAAGCCGGTCACAATGCCCAGCGAGGTCTACATTACCGTTGCCCCCTCCCACACCAAAGGGCACAATACCGAGCTGATCGTCTCACCGGAATACCTCGGCAGAGGCGAAAAAATCCTGATCATCGACGATTTTCTTGCTTCTGGTGCCACTATTGCCGGCTTGGCTCGCCTGGCGGAAGTCGCCGGTGCGGAAGTTGTCGGTATAGGCACACTAATCGAGAAAACTTTCGAAGGTGGTCGCGACTTGTTATCAAAATTGGGTGTCCCTATCCATTCGCTGGTCTCCATTTCGTCGATGGACGATGGCAAAATCGAATTCACAGACGAATTTGAGGCATAGCGAGGAGTAATGAGCGATCGGATCGTTATTCTCGACTTTGGTTCGCAATTCACCCAGCTGATCGGGCGGCGTATCCGCGATATGCACGTCTATTGTGAACTGCTGCCCTGGAACGCCCCCGAAAACGAGGCAATCACTTCTGAAACCCGCGGGATCATTCTGTCCGGCGGACCGCAATCGATCTATGCGCAAAATGCGCCCTTCATCCAGGACTATATCCTGCGGAGCAATTTGCCAATCATGGGGATCTGCTATGGCATGCAAGCCCTCGCCCACCAATCAGGCGGCAAGGTGGTTCAAGGTACTGAACACGAATACGGTCTCACCCGCATGAACGTCCCTGAACCAAACCCTCTTTTGCACCTGGGCAATCAGAAGGTGTGGATGTCTCATGGGGATCACGTTTCTGTATTGCCCGAAGGTTACACTGGCATTTCCAGAACGTCCAATACACCCTACGCTGCCATGGCTAACTACGCGCAAAACCGCTTCGGGCTGCAGTTCCACCCCGAAGTGCACCAGAGCCAGTTTGGTAACGAGACGCTGGAAAATTTCGTCCTCAAGATTTGCGGGGCTGAACCATCCTGGACATCAACAAATATCATCGAAGAAAGCGTTGCCCACATCCGTCAACAAGTCGGCGATGGTCGCGTTCTTTCTGCCCTCTCAGGCGGGGTCGACTCCGCCATCACTACCACCCTCGTTCAGCGCGCGATTGGCGATAACGTCACAGCCGTATTTATCAATACAGGTTTGATGCGCCAGGGCGAAGCCGAGCAAATCGAAGCCACTTTTCGCCCCATCCTCGGCGAACGACTGATCATGGTGGATGCTTCCGTCCGCTGCTTCGAACGGTTGAAAGGTGTGATCGACCCGGAAGAAAAGCGCAAAATCATCGGCGAAATGTTTGTGCGTGAGTTTGAACGCGCCGTTGCTGAAGCTGGTAAGTTCGAATTCCTGGCGCAAGGCACCATCTACCCTGATGTGATCGAATCGAAAGGCATCGGCGTGACCGAAGCACATCGCATCAAGACCCACCATAACGTTGCCGGCTTGCCCGACGATATGCAGTTCAAGCTGGTTGAGCCCCTGCGTTTCCTTTTTAAGGATGAAGTGCGCTCAATCGGACTCGAGTTGGGTCTGCCAGCTGAACTCGTCTGGCGCCAACCCTTTCCCGGTCCCGGTCTGGCAGTACGCTGCCTGGGTGAGGTCACTCCGGAACGCATTGCCACCGTTCGGCATGCCGATGCCATTTTTCGCGAAGAGCTTAAAAAAGCCGATTTGCTTCACGTGAGCACTGACGATGACGGCAATTTGCAAGGTAGTTCGCAAGCCTTTGCCACCCTGATCCCGGTCAAAAGTGTGGGCGTGATGGGCGATCAGCGAACTTACGCCGAGACAATCGTGCTGCGCGCGGTCACCTCGGTCGACTTCATGACCGCCGATTGGGCGCGGCTCCCTCAACAACTGCTGGCACACGTCAGCAGCCGCATCGTCAACGAGGTGGTCGGCGTCAACCGTGTGGTCTACGACATCAGTTCCAAACCACCTGCGACGATTGAGTGGGAGTAACATCGGTCAGATAAATTCGAAAACCCGAATTTTTGTAGGTTATGATTATAGAAAAATAACTAACTAGGAGCATAATATGATGAAATTAGTATTGATCAGACACGGCGAAAGCCTGTGGAATAAACTCAACCTTTTCACCGGCTGGACCGATGTGGAGCTGACCGAGAAAGGGCGCGAAGAAGCCGCCGCGGGCGGGAAACAATTGCTGGAGCAAGGTTTTGACTTCGACATCTGTTACACCTCTTACCTCAAACGCGCCATCCACACCCTCGATATCGTCCTCGACCAGATGGACCGCGCCTGGCTGCCGGTTTTAAAGTCGTGGAAGCTCAATGAACGGCACTACGGCGCGCTGCAGGGTCTCAACAAGGCTGAAACCGCCGCCAAGTATGGCGAGGAACAGGTGCTGATCTGGCGTCGTTCCTATGCCACCCCGCCACCAGAGCTGGATGAAGACGACGAGCGCAGCCCACGCGTCCAGGCACAGTATCGCGAGACTGAAGACAAATCGGTTTTGCCACTCACTGAAAGCCTTGAGATCACCGTCGCGCGCACCATGCCCTACTTCGAAGAAGCGATCAAACCAGACATGCTGGCAGGCAAGCGCGTCCTGGTGGTTGCCCACGGCAATTCTCTACGGGCAATGGTGAAGACTTTCGACAAGTTGACCAATGAAGAAATCGTTGGCGTCAACATCCCTACCGGAGTGCCGCTGGTTTACGAATTTGATGATGACTTCAACGTGCTCAACAAGTACTATCTGGGTGACCAGGAAGCAATCAAGGCGAAAATGCAAGCCGTTGCCAACCAGGGCAGAGCAAAATAGTGTTTCATTGATAAGGGAGACCACCATCTCCCTTTCTTGATCAGGCGAATTCTACAGAAAGTTACAGTTTTGCCTGTCCGATGGAATAATGATGGCAAAAATCGCGAGATTATTGTGACCGAATTTATCATTGAATACAACCATTTCCCGGATCGAAAAGAAATAGTCGCCCTGAATGAACTGGGAGACGTGGTCGGGGAAATTGATTACTATGGTACTGATGATTTTTGGTCCATCGTCCATACCGGGGTGCGACCAGCCTATCGTGGAGGTCCGATAGCGCGAACTCTGGTTCGGATGGTGGTTGAAGCAGCCAGAGAAGCAGGCGTCAAACTAGGTGCGACCTGCTCTTATGCCATAAAGGTGTTAGAAGAAACTCCTGAATACAGTGATGTCTATGACTCCGCGGAATGATTTGTAGATGGTGAGGGGTCGTACGGACCGCTATTGAGCAAGGGCATCATGGGATAATACCCTTAGAAAATGATAAAAAGAGGCAAAAATGACTGAACCCACCATTACTTACACTCACTCACCTTCTACCAACGAAATCCTGGCAAAAAACGAAGCCGGCGATACTGTAGGTTGCATTGATTATGCACCTGGTGCTGACTCTTGGGATGTCCTCCATACCGAGGTAGAGCCAGCCTACCGCGGGGGCGACATTGCCCGCACCCTCGTTCGCCTGATCGTTGAAGCCGCTCGCGAAGCCAAGGTAAAACTTACCGCGACCTGCCCATATGCCTCCAAAGTCCTGGCACGCACTACTGAATATCACGACGTCTACACCCCGCAAGAGTAACAGCAACTTCCTCAAGTTTATAACTCTCCTCCAAAACGATCAGGGGATCACAAACCTTTTCATCGTTTATAATACCTGTCGATAATAACTAAAAATTAAGCCAGTGTTTTAAAACAACGTTAATACAGGTAAATAATGCTCAAAAACAAAATCATTTTTCTCGATCTGGACGGCACATTAATCGATCATACTCTCTCTCTTCCCGCGTCCGCCCAGGAAGCGCTCTCTTTGGCGAAAGCAAACGGACACAAGCTCTATCTCAACACCGGACGTAGCATTTGCCAGATCTACGATTACATCTGGGAGATCGGCTTCAATGGTTTTGTTGGCGGCAACGGAATCCATATCGAGTCAGAAGGCAAAGAGCTTTTTCATCGCCCGATCCCCCAACCCCTGGTTGAGCGAGTTTACAACTACCTGAAAGAGCGTGAAATTGGCTTTTTCGAAGAGGGTCAGGAGAGCCTCTATGCCCATCCGCGCTACCTGGATGATCTTGCCAGCATTCTAAATGTCACCCCAGAACAGGCAAAAATCAAGACCGACCGTTTGTTCCCAACCACTTCTTATAATCATCTTGACTCGCATGAAAATGTGAACAAGATCAGCATCGTTTTGACCGACAAGGTAGACTTGGATGAACTCCGTGAATTCCTCAAGCCAGAATTGGTGCTCGGACTCTGGGCGTTGTTTGGAAATGAACGCGAGTTCGGCGATATCTACCAGGGCGGCACCAGCAAAGGCACAGCCGTAAAGTTCATTATGAAGCACCTGGATTTGCCGATGAGCGATTCCCTCTGTTTTGGCGATTCATCGAACGACATCGAAATGATACGGGTCGCTGGAACAGGCGTTGCCATGGGTAACGCAATTCCACAGCTTAAGTCAATTGCAGATCTTGTCACCGCGCCTGTTAATGAGGATGGACTTTGGACCGCATTCCGCCAAATTGGCTTGATTTAACCTCGTTTTAATTCTGTAATTGATTTTTTATAGTATGCTTTACCCATTAGCGAGAACAAACCCAGCCCGGTAGCAATACCTACCCTATGGAACACAATGAAAAAAGTAGATAGCAGTAGAAAACCAATCCGAGGGGATCGCTGGGGAAGTCTTTTGGCGATCCTGGTTATACTCGTTTGTTTGCTTCCAAACCAATCTGGTAATGCCCAGGATTATAAGGCTGGGATCGAGATCAAATCGATCGACAACACCAATTTCCCCGAGATCATCGTTGACTACAAGGGAGTCAACCTGTCTGAAACCTTGCCAACCGACACTGCCGATATTGAAATCATCGAAGATGGTCAGGCAATAACGCCAAGTTTGCTGGAGGAAAACTACCAGGGTGTGCATTTTGCTGTGGCAATTAACCCGGATTCCTCCCTTACGGTCCGCGATCCCGACCGCCAGCCTTACAACCTTGCCATGATCAATGCTCTTAAAACGGTCGGTCCGGAGCCAGAGAACGCCCGCAACAACCGCTACAGCTACTTCAACAATCCGGAAGTCGCCCTGGTGGAAACAGACGATTATGATGCCTGGACAAGGCTCTTCGACGATTTTGAGACCATTTCAGCTGGTGCCAGCGCGTCACTGAACAGCCTTGAACTGGCAGTCTCCGCCTTGGAGCACAGCAGCCTTACCTTGGATACGGTTCTCGTCTATATCACCCCATACCTCGATTTTCGCAGCCTGCCTGAATTTTATGACCTGGTCGATCGAGCCGGGCGGCTTGGCGTGCAAACCCAGGTTTGGATCGTCATGTCTCCGCGAGTTCTCGGTTCATCTTATGAAACCGAAATGCAAACTACCCTGCAAAGCAGTAATGGCGTACTCACATCTCTTACCGGTAATGAGCGAGTGCCTGACCCTCGCGATTACATGCAGGGCAAAGGTCGCAACTTCACAGCCCATTACCAATCTCAAATTCGTACCAGTGGTGATTACGAAGTGGCAGTCAGAATCAATTTCGATCAATCGCCTGCGGTCCAATCAGACCCGGCGACTCTCTCACTGGAAGTTCTACCCACAAAACTGAGTTTTGTTAATCCTGTTAACACCCTGGAAATCCTGTACGGCAGCGATGGCAGTTTTCAGCCTGTCCAGTTACCGCTCGAAGTTCTGATCGAGTTTCCCGATGGTTATCCCCGCCCCATCCTAAACTCAACCCTGTTTGTGAATGGGGAGAGAGTTGCCAGCAACAGCCAGCCGCCATATGGTAATTTCGCTCTCGACCTGGCAGATTATGTCAACGAAACAGAACTTGAGCTTGAAGTGCGCCTCCAAGATGAATTTGGACTGCAAGGTCGCACACCAGTTCTGAAGGTCGCGTTGAATGTGTTCAAACCAGAGAGCACTATCGATGGAACCTGGTATACCCAGCCCTGGCTTTGGCTTGTTTTGCTTGCTTTAATAGCGGCAATCGCCTACCTGGTACTTCGAAAACCTTTTCCAAAAAGCAAGACCTCAAAGGAAAATGAAAAAGAAGAGGATAAGGTAGAAAGAGCCATCGAAAAAACTCCACTGCCCTCACCTGTGCTTGAAAAGACCTATGGCAACCTCATCAGGCTCGACCCCGATCAAACACCCTCTGCCGAAAAACCGCATTTGCTGACGAAAGAAATAACACTTATTGGGCGCGATCCGTCCCTTGCAAACCTGGTTTTGGATAACCCTTCCATTGAGCCATTGCATGCTGAGGTCCATTTTTTCCCAGATGGACGCATTCGTCTTACCGATTTCAATTCCACTTCCGGCACTTACATAAACTTCAAACCCGTGGGAACACATGGCACCACCCTGCAGCATGCCGACTTGGTGCATTTTGGCACGCTGCTCTTCCGGTTCAACAGCGCCACCCGCACCCAAACCGCCCAACTAAAAGATTAATTTTCTCAACCTGTCATCCTGATCAATTCTGATTATTTACTGTCTGTCGGAAAGGGATATACTAATATTGGTATTAAAATTTGCTGTTTTCACTTTGATCCTTTGAAGGAGTCAATGATGCCTGACCTTCTCGCCATTTTGGATGCCCTGCGGGTGGTTGCCAACCCTCAGAAAGCTCCCCAGATGAAAGCCTACATGAAGAATCAATTCGAGTTCCTCGGAGTTCAATCCCCTGCCCTGAAAGAGATAAACGCGCTCCATCTTCCCAAACACAGATCAGTGCAAGAAATAGATTGGGAGTTCATCGATGCTTGTTGGGCGAACCCCTACCGGGAACTGCAATACATTGCCCTTAGCTACCTGGGGAGAAATGGGCATCTCTTGGAGGTTTCTCATCTGCCAAAGCTCAAAAATTTACTCGTTGACAAAAGCTGGTGGGACACGGTTGACACCATCGCCAGTTTGGTCGGACTTCTCGTTCGAAAGTATCCGGAATTGGAACAACTCATGGTTACCTGGAGCCTGGATGAGAACCTGTGGATCCGGCGCACTGCCATCGAGCACCAACTGGCTATGAAAAACGAGACTAATACCGAGTTGATGGAGACAATCCTGACAAATAATTTTGGTACCAAAGAGTTTTTTATAAACAAGGCAATTGGCTGGGCGCTGCGGGAATATAGCAAAACCAACCCTGCCTGGGTCAGAGAGTTCCTCGAGCGCTATCGCCATGAAATGGCAAACCTCTCCATCCGTGAAGCAGAAAAATACGTTTAACGGTTGAAAGTCATGTGGTTAACGCGGCTTGACCCGTTCCGATTTGCGAAGCCAGAATATTGTTACCAATTCTCCTCTCAACCCCACTCTCTCCAATCGAAAAACTGCTTGAATCGATCCCTTTTTCATGTTAGAATATCTCCTCTATGGAGGGATGGCCGAGCGGCCGAAGGCGCCTGTCTTGAAAACAGGTATAGGGCAACCTATCGTGGGTTCGAATCCCACTTCCTCCGCTGGCTTGATAGCCGTACAATTTGGGGAGGTGCCAGAGTGGACGATTGGGACCGCCTGCTAAGTGGTTGTCGGGTAAAACCGACCCAGGGTTCGAATCCCTGCCTCTCCGCCTTAACAAGACCGCAAATGCGGTCTTGTGCTTTTGATGCAAACAATGAGTCAAATTGGTTTACTTTTTGATCATCGTTATTTACGATCAGCAGAGCAATTGGACATGACCTGCTTATTCAAAAGACCTCTTGACTCCCAAGAACTTTATCAATCAAAGTGGTAAACTGAGTGTTTGATGAAAATTTCGCCCAGCGAGAAACGCGCTGGAGAAGAGACTTTGAGATACAGATGAATAAAGAACACTTACTTTCGATTGACGTTGGCACTCAATCGACACGCGCCCTGATCTTCGACCTGCAAGGCAACCTGCTCTTTAAAACCCAGGCATTTCTGCCGGAATATTCCTCCCCAAACCCTGGCTGGTCAGAGCTTGAACCCCGGTTGTTTTGGGGGAGCCTCTGCCAGGCTTGCCAGGAGCTTTGGGCGATGCCAGGTGTGGAAAAGGACAAAATTGCCGGCGTGGCAATCACCACCCAACGCAATGTCCTGATCAACCTCGACGCATCCGGACAGCCGCTTCGCCCCGCCATCCACTGGTCCGATCAACGTCAGACCGCTGGCTTGCCAAACGTGGGTGGCATTTGGGGTTTGCTTTTCACCCTCTCAGGCATGACCGACACCATCCGTTACCTGCAATCCGAAGCCAAAACCAACTGGGTCCGCACCTGCCAACCTGACATTTGGGCGAAGACTGCCAAAATAGTGCTCCTCTCGGGCTACCTCACCCACTGTCTGACCGGTAATTTCGTCGACTCTACTGCCTGCCAGGTCGCCCACCTGCCGTTCGATTATAAAAAACATCAGTGGGCAGGCAAGTCTGACTGGAAATGGAAGGCGGTGCCCGTCGAGCCGGAGATGCTGGTCGACTTGATTCCGCCTGCAGGTCTGCTGGGCGAAATCACCAGCCAGGCTTCCGTTGAAACCGGTATCCCAGCGGGCTTGCCCCTCATTGCTGCCGCTGCCGATAAAGCTTGCGAGGTACTTGGCTCGGGCACACTTGCTTCGAACATCTGCTGCCTATCCTACGGGTCTGCTGCCACCATTAACACTATCCATCAGCGCTATATCGAAGTCGTCCCACTGATCCCACCTTATCCGGCTGCCGTGCCAGGATCATATTCTCTGGAGGTTCAACTTTTTCGGGGTTACTGGATGGTCTCGTGGTTTTTGAGGGAATTTGGTCAAAACGAGCAGCGCCTTGCCCAAAAGCACGGGGTCGCACCCGAGTTCCTGTTTGATGACCTGGTCAATTCCGTTCCTGCCGGGTCGATGGGTCTCATGCTCCAGCCCTATTGGGCACCCGGGCTGAGATCACCCGGTCCGGAAGCCAAAGGCGCCGTGATCGGTTTTGGCGGGATACACACTCGTGCCCACATCTACCGCGCCATCCTGGAAGGTTTGGCGTACGCCCTGCGCGAAGGGGCAGAACGCACTTCGAAGCGCAGCGGAGTGCCAATATCAGAAATTCGCGTCGCCGGAGGAGGTTCGCAAAGTGATGCTGCTGCCCAATTGACTGCCGATATTTTCGGCATGCCGGTCAGCCGTCCGCATGTTTATGAAGCTAGCGGTCTCGGCGCTGCCATCGACCTGGCAGTCGGTCTGAAACTGCAGCCTGATTTTGAAACAGCAGTTGCCCGGATGACCCGCATCAGCGATACCTTCGACCCAAACCCGGAAAACCATAAGCTCTATGATGAACTTTACAACCGGGTTTACCTGAAGATGTACAGCCGCCTCGAGCCGTTGTACAGGGAGATTCAGGACATCACCGGCTACCCGGCTAAATATTGACCTGGGAATCCCGGACAATCGGTCTAATCTTCGTCCCGTGATCGCACCACGATGGTGGATTTGCCGGGGAGTTTCTTGATGTCGAAATAATTCTTCTTTGTACGAATTAGGGGCGCAAGCTGTTTGGCACCATAACTGCGCGGGTCAAAGCCAGGGTCGATTCGCCGCAGCGCCGTCCCCACCTCTGAAAGCCTCGCCCAGCCGTCGTCGTCGGTGCCCGCCATTTCGATCGCGTCCCCGATGTTATCGATCAGGTTTTGCTCTTCTTTGCTCATCTGCTGTTTGGCAGCCTGCTGGCGCTTTTGGCGTTCACGCTGCTCCAGGTTTTCGGTGTAGATAAATACATCGCAAGCCGAAACAAAAGCGCGCGGGGTCAGATTTTTCCCGATCCCCACCACCAGTTTGCCGCTCTCGCGCAGACGGGTTGCCAGGCGCGTGTAATCGCTGTCGCTCGAGACCAGGCAAAAACCATCCACCTGGTTGGAGTGCAAGATATCCATCGCGTCAATGATCATGGCTGAGTCGGTTGCGTTTTTGCCCACCGAGTAGCTGAATTGCTGAAATGGCTGGAAGGCATACAGATTCAAGGTTTCCTTCCAGGACTTCATACTGTTTGAGGTCCAGTCGCCATAAATGCGCCGAATGGTCGCGTTGCCGTAGCGGCTCGATTCGACCACGATTTGTTCAATGAGAGAGGCTTGGGCGTTGTCGCCGTCGATCAAGATCGCGATGCGTTTTTCCGCCAAGCCATTCGTATTTTCTAAATTTGTCACCATGCTGGTATTATAACTGCTTTTGGGCGCCGCTCAACCCTCAGCAGCCGCAAGTTTCGTCGACATCGAGCAGGTTGTGCTTCTTGTAATAATCCTGGTGATACTCCTCAGCGGGGTAAAAAATATCCGCAGGCTGGATTATGGTTGATACCGGGTAATCGAACACGTCGCTGGTGAGGATTTGGTTTATCACATCCTCAGCGATGCGCTCCTGGTCGTCATCCAGTGTGAAAATTGCAGAACCATATTGAGAGCTGTGCGATATGCAATTTGATTCACAGAGTGTCGGGTCATGGTACTCGAAAAACGCTTCAAGGATTTCCTGATATGTAACCACTGTTGGGTCAAATTCAATTTTGACTGCCTCCACGTGCCCGGTGACATCCTGGCAGACCTGGCGATAGGTTGGATTTTCAAGGTGCCCACCCGTGTAGCCCACCTCAGTATCGATGACCCCTGCCATTTTCTGGAAACGCGACTCCAACCCCCAGAAGCATCCACCTGCAACAATCGCTGTTTGACTCATTCTTATTCTTATCTTCCTGCTTTTATATTTTTATCGATAATTTATCGATTTCACACCAAGAGCTTGATGTTGAGGTTATTATAAGAGATGTATATATTTACTTAACACGCTTGTGCAGGGTTTGAAATGCGCCATCGAGGGAAACCCGTAAAGCAATTTTTGCGCTGCCTACCTGCCCTGTTAAGAGTTCCCTGCTCCCTGTGGGCGGTGCAGCGTGGACCCTAACCAGGGCAGGGCCGTCCCTCACGGACTCCCCTGTTCCCTGATCCCTGTTCCCTTTGGAGGAACGACTGCGGTAATCCGCCTTTTCATCGGCTCGCACTCACGATGTCAGGTTGAAATACGCAACCTGACCTACACGCACACTTCCGTACGAAGGGTAAAAAGACGGATGGAGACAAGCCCCATCCCTACGGAGTCGAGCCGACACCCAGCAGGCATGGCGAGCAGAGCGTGGCAATCCGCGTTTTCATCAGCCAGCGCTCACGACGTCAGGTTGAAAAACGCAACCTGACCTACACGCTTGTCATTCTGACCTACACGCTTGTCATTCTGAACGAAGTGAAGAATCTTGCTGTAAATTCCGGAAAGATCCTTCGCCAAAAGAAGCGCAGGATGACATATTTACTGTCATTGCGAGCGGAGCGTGGTAATCCGCGTTTTCATCAGCCAGCGCTCACGACGTCAGGTTGAAAAACGCAACCTGACCTACACGCCTAGCTCACTGTTTTTAAATCTGTCATTCTGAACGAAGTG
>DHCY01000017.1:4510-52991 GCA_002399085.1 Anaerolineaceae bacterium UBA4890 | reverse complement strand
ACATATTTACTGTCATTGCGAGCGGAGCGTGGTAATCCGCGTTTTCATCAGCCAGTGCTCACGACGTCAGGTTGAAATACGCAACCTGACCTACACACCTAGCTCACTGTTTTTAATCTGTCATTCTGAACGNNGAACGAAGTGAAGAATCTTGCTGTAAATTCCGGAAAGATCCTTCGCCAAAAGAAGCTCAGGATGACATATTTACTGTCATTGCGAGCAGAGCGTGGTAATCCGCGTTTTCATCAGCCAGCGCTCACGATGTCAGGTTGAAATACGCAACCTGACCTACACACCTAGCTCACTGGGCAAACAGGGAGCGGGGAACGGGGAATAGGGAATAGGTATCAGAAAACAAGAAATCATGGGCCCGGAAGGATTCGAACCTTCAACCAAGCGGTTATGAGCCGCCTGCTCCGCCATTGAGCTACAGGCCCTTGAGCGTGATTATTTTACCAGAATTTACTAATAGCTGAGAAGCAGGGAGGCTGATAGCTGATAGGTGATAGCTCATAGGAAAAAGTACTTTTACGCCCTACACCTAAGAAGAAAGAGGAAATAGAAATTTTTGCCCGATTCGCTATCAGCCATGAGCAATCCGCTATCAGCTATGAGCCATCAGCTATGAGCTATTGCCTATCAGCTATGAGCTATGAGCAATCAACTACTTATGCATCTTAGCCCAACTATCAACCAGACCGATGGTGCGGTTGAAGACCAGGCCATTGGGGGCGGAGTCTTCGCTGTCGAGCGTGAAGTAACCATTGCGCACAAACTGGAAGACTTCGCCGACCTTTGCATCTTTTAGCGAAGGCTCGAGCTTTGCCATGAGCACGCTTTTGGAGGCGGGGTCGAAATTTTCCATGAAAGTCTCGCCTTCGGGCAGGTCTTCGGGGTATTCATTGGCGAACATTTGCTCATAGAGGCGCGCTTCGGCGTCGACGGCGTGGTTGGCGGCGACCCAATGGATGGTGCCCTTGACCTTGCGACCGTCGGGCGACATGCCACCGCGGGTTTGGGGATCGTAAGTGCAGTGAACTTCGAGCAGGTTGCCCTGATCGTCTTTGACGAGATCGGTGCAGGTGATGTAATAGGCGTTCATCAGCCGTACTTCGCGCCCGGGTGAGAGGCGGAAGTATTTGGGCGGCGGGGTTTCTTCGAAATCGCTGCGTTCGATGTAGATTTCGCGACCGAAAGGCACCTTGCGCAGGGCGGAATTTTCGGGGTCGTGCGGAAAATCGGGCACGTCAAATTGCTCTTCGAGGTCGGCGGGGTAGTTATCGATGACGACTTTGAGCGGTTCGAGCACAGCCATGCGGCGCGGTGAGGTGAGGTTGAGCTGGTCGCGTACGATGTGTTCGAGCAGTTCGACCTCAACGAAGCTGTCGGCTTTGGCGACGCCGATGGTGTCGATGAATTCGCGGATGGCGGCGGGGGGGTAGCCGCGGCGGCGCATGGCGGCAAGGGTGGGCATGCGCGGGTCGGTCCAGCCAGCAACATGCCCTTCTTCGACCAGTTTGCGCAGTTTGCGTTTGGACATCACGGTGTGGGTGAGGTTGAGGCGGGCAAATTCGATCTGTTGCGGGTGGAAGATCTCGAGCTCGTCGAGGAACCAGTCATACAGGGGGCGGTGATTTTCGTATTCGAGGCTGCACATGGAGTGGGTGATGCACTCGATGGAGTCGGACTGACCGTGGGCGAAGTCGTACATGGGGTAGATGCACCATTCGGTGCCGGTGCGGTGGTGCTCGGCGTGTAGGATGCGGTACATGACGGGGTCGCGCATGTTCATGTTGGGCGAGGTCATGTCGATTTTAGCGCGGAGGGTGAGGCTGCCGTCGGGGAATTCGCCGGCGCGCATGCGCTGGAAGAGGTCGAGGTTTTCGGCGATTGGGCGGTCGCGCCAGGGGCTGTTTTTGCCGGGCTGGGTGAGCGTGCCGCGATATTCGCGCATTTCGTCGGCGGAGAGTTCGTCTACGTAGGCTTTACCCTTGTTGATGAGCTTGATTGCCATTTGGTAGAGGGGCTCGAAGTAGTCGGAAGCGTAAAATTCGCGGTCGCCCCAATCGAAGCCGAGCCAGCGGATGTCTTCTTTGATAGCGTCAACGAATTCAACCTCTTCTTTGACGGGGTTGGTATCGTCGTAGCGCAGGTTGGTGAGCCCGCCGTAGTCTTCGGCAATGCCGAAATCTATGACGAGGGCTTTGGCGTGCCCGATGTGGAGGTAGCCGTTGGGTTCGGGTGGGAAGCGGGTGTGGACGCGCCCGCCGAAGCGACCGGTGCGGTTGTGCTCGTCGATGATATCGCGGATGAAATTGGTTTTGGTAGGGGTTTCTTCGGTCATTTTGGTGCTCCTTGATTGGATTGGTGAATTATAACAGGGGATAGCTGATAGCTGATAGCTCATCGCGAACAGGGACGAGGGAATGGGGACAAGAAGAAAAGGCGGAGTGCGCAAGAAAAGCGCATTCCGCCCTACAGGTCTACAGCTTGCCGAGGATGTTGGCGGGAGGGCGTGGAAGCCCTCCCATACAAGGTAAAAAAGCAGGAGTTATTTCAAAAATTCGCGGACGGCGGGGAGTTGACCAGCGCTGCCGAGGTATTCGTTCTTGGAGGCGATGAATTTGGCGTATTCAGCCATGAAGACCTTGCCGGGATCGCGCAGGTCGAATTTGGCGGGGAAATCACGGAAGAACTCACGGTGAACACGGGTCCAGACCAGGCGACCATCGGTGTCAATGTTGATCTTGGTTACACCCAGTTCGGCGGCGCGGCGGAATTGGGTGGGGTCTACACCCTTGGCACCGGAAATGGTACCACCAGCGGCATTGATGCGTTGAACTTCTTCCTGGGGGACAGAGCTGGAGCCGTGCATAACCAGGGGGAAACCGGGCAGGCGATTTTGGATCTCTGCCAAAACGTCAAAATGAAGCGACTGGGAGCCGCTGAATTTGAAGGCGCCGTGGCTGGTGCCGATGGCGACTGCCAAAGAGTCACAACCTGAGCGTTCGACGAACTCTCGCGCCTGGTCGGGGTCGGTCAGCTTGGCATCTGATTCGTGAACCGAAACGTGCTCTTCCACACCACCAAGCATGCCCAGTTCGGCTTCGACAACGATGCCCTTGGCGTGGGCAGCGTCGACAACGCGCCGCGTGATGGCGATGTTTTCTTCAAAGGGATGGCTGCTGGCATCGATCATCACTGAGCTGTAGAAACCAGATTCGATGCAATCGTAGCAGGTGGCTTCATCGCCGTGATCAAGATGGACAGCGAAGATAGCTTCTGGATAAACATCGTCAGCAGCGCGGATGAGCCCTTCGAGGAAGGCTTTGTTGGTGTAAGAGCGTGCGCCTTTGCTGATCTGGAGGATGAAGGGTGCCTGGGAATCCAGATTGCCCCTAAAAAGTCCGACAATCTGTTCGAGGTTGTTGATGTTGTAAGCTCCAATGGCATATTTACCATAAGCATGTTCAAATAGTTTTTTGGTGGTGACGATCATGATAGCCTCCTTGAGGGGATTTTTCTTTTATTATACATTACTCCTTCGTTGAAAGAGCAGTTGTAAATTGACGGAAAGCTAATCGCCGAGCGCCTGGTGGTAGATTTCGCGAAGTTTTTGAGCGTAGGCAGCGGGGTCGTGCATCTCACGGATGCGATCAAGCGCTTTCACGCCTTTGGTGAAGATGACAGAGGGGTCAGCGACGATACTGCCGATGATCGCTTCTAAACCAGCCTGGATGTGTTGGGAGAGACGTTCGCGTTCTTCTGGGGTTGAATAAAGTGCCTCACCAAGGTCATTTTTGGGAACGCGAATGAGCCAGCCAGTTTCGGTGTTATTTATTTCGGGCAGCGCGCGCACATCGGTGGTGATGACCGGCAGTCCGCAGGCTTGCTCCTCCAAGACTGAAAGACCATAGGTGTCGGCATAGGTTGGCAGGAGCCCGACATCACAAGTTTTGATAAGTTCAAGCACGTCATCCTGCGGCAAACTATCGAAATAATCGATCCAATCTGTGTGTTCAGAAATAAACTGAATAGCCCAGTCGGCGTCAGCTTGGGTTTCTTTGGCGGCATAGGTATCCATGTGCAAAGAACTAACAAGGACCAAACGGATCGGTGCATTTTCGGTTGTTACCAGGTGGTTAAATGCGTTTAGAATCTCGCGACCACCTTTGCGGAAAAACCCTGCTCCAATCAAGATAAAGCGGATCGGGTTGGCATTGGTGAAGCTGCGCTGAACGGGCTGCTCAACCAGCACATCCTGGGGAGGGTGCAGGACGGTCATTTTTTTAAGAATTATCTCGCGTTCTTCGAAGGGTAGCTCTGTGAGCAGGTCGCGTTGAATATCAGCAGCAGATTGGGACCAGGCAATTATGCGCTTGCACGAGGAGCATTTGAGAGCATTGAAGCCGCGTTGCAAAAGAGGGGTCATCATGAAAGGCAATTTGATTTTGCCATGATAGCGCTGCATCAAGGGGGAAAATCGGGGCAAGAGGGTTTCAAAATGAGCAACCCAGGGGGTGCGCCCGTAACTGACGCCATTAGAAAAATGCAGGAGATCAACCTTATTCATTTCAAAGTCTTCGAACTGGTTGTTCAGATCAAAGGTTGGGAAGAGCTCGCGACCCAGGCGGCGATTTACAGACAAAGCCGCCCTGCGCAGGTTGCTGTAAAGATCATTTACCGGTACATACTCGGCTTCCGGGAGTTTGTAGAGAATGTTGCGCAGGTTGGTGTAATAGTCGAAGCGATACGCCAATACCCCAATTTTCATAGTAATACGATTATACCTCTCCAGGCAAACCCTGATTTTCAGGCAGCATTGGCTTCCAGAAAAGGAAAAGAATCGCGGCTATAAGTGCTAAAGCAGCGCCAAAATAGAACGGCGCGGAGGGACCAAAGCCCGTCCAGGAACCTACACCACTCCATAGGATACCAGCGATCAGCGAGGCTGGAAAATCCAGAATGCCCAGCACAGCATTATAAGAGCCGTAGGCAGTGCCGCGCAGTTCGGCTGGCACCAGGTCGCCAACCATGGCTTTGGCAGTGCCATAAGTGAGACCATAATAAAACCCGTAGGCAACATAGAGCAGCACAATGTGGACAGCAGTGCCGGCGAGCGCGAACCCAAGGTAGATCAGGGCATAGATGAGCCAACCGACAATAATCAGCTTCTTTCTGCCGATTTTGTCTGAGAGGATACCAGCAGGGGTTGAAATTTCCGCGTAAATGAGATTGAAAACTGCCAACATCAGGAGAATATGCAATACGCTCATACCACGTTCCTGGGCACGCAAAACCAGAAAGGCATCCGATGAGTTGCCCAGGTCGAAAATACCGACGATGATCATAAAGATCAGGAAGTTTTTGCCCAATCCTTTGAAGGTGATTCTGGGTGCCGCACCTGCCTTACCCACTTTTACATCTCTGGTACCGACGGCTAAGGCGATCACAGCCAGAACGGCTGGAAAGATGCTGACGAGAACGATGGTCTGGAAGGTTTTTTGTTGGAAGGCGGCATCGGTTGACTGCACACGCCAGACCACAAAGGCAGCAATCAGGATGCCCAGCATCGCGCCAGCAGAGTCTGCGGCGCGGTGGAGACCAAAAGCGAGACCGCGGTGGTGTGGCTGGACGGTATCAGCGACCAAGGCGTCGCGGGGGGCGGTACGGATGCCTTTGCCAACCCGGTCGGTCCAACGAATAGCAGCGATACGTTCCCAGGTGTTGGCAAAATAAAAGAAAGGCTTTGAAAGGGCAGACAGGGCATAGCCAAGCACCGCCAGCCATTTGCGGCTGCCGATTTTATCGGAAAGCCAGCCAGAGAATACTTTGAGGACGCTGGAGGTGGCTTCGGCGACGCCTTCAATGAGACCGATGATATTCGTTTTTACGCCCAACACATTGGATAGGAAGAGCGGCAAGACGTTGAGGACCATCTCGCTGGAGATGTCCATCAGAAAGCTGGTGAGACTGACCGCCCAGACGTTTTGGGGGAGGTTTTTAATGATGGATTTTTCAGGTTGGGCGGTATCCGGATCGATTTCGGGATGTTTGGGGTCGGTTTCAGGTTGCATGGGTTAATCGTACTACCAATTGTTAGTAAGAATAGGGTGTAGACAAAAAAATGCATGGCAGCTGCAAATCGGGAGGAGACATGCCCTACCCGTACGGAATGGCAGGAGGGCGGCATCCTGAATTTAACCGAAGCGACCGGTAATATAGTCTTCTGTGCGTTGGTCTTTAGGGTTAGTGAAGATGGTATTGGTTTCGTCAAACTCGACCAGCCGACCGGTACGGGTGTCGTCGGTGTAGAAAAAGGCGGTGTAGTCCGAGACGCGACCTGCCTGCTGCATGTTGTGAGTGACGATCACGATTGTATAGTTTTGCGAAAGGTCGTGGATGAGGTCTTCAATTTTTAGTGTGGCGATTGGGTCGAGCGAAGCAGCTGGTTCATCCATAAGGATCACACTGGGTTGTACAGCCAGGGCTCGGGCAATACAAAGGCGCTGTTGCTGCCCACCAGAAAGTGCCAGCCCGGATTTAGCAAGATCGTCTTTGACTTCATTCCACAAGGCAGCAGACCTCAGGCTTGATTCAACAATTTCTTCCAGTTTCTTATGATCACGCATGCCTGTAACGCGGGGACCGTAGGCGACATTATCAAAAATTGATTTTGGGAAAGGATTTGGTTTTTGGAATACCATCCCAACATTCTGGCGTAAAGCGACTGGGTCTATCGAGAAAATATCCTTATTATCAATATAGACTTCACCGGTGGTGCGGACACCTGCGATCAGGTCATTCATGCGATTGAAGGTGCGTAAAAAGGTACTTTTACCACAGCCGGAAGGACCAATCAGTGCAGTCACTTTCTTTTCCGGTATCTGCATGGAAATATCACGGAGGGCATGGAAATTGCCATAAAAGAGGTTGTAATTTTTGGTTTCAAGTTTTGTAGTGTTCATTATCCTCCGCGGACTTTTGCGGTGAGTTTAGTTGAAATAACATTAATTGACAAGTTGATGAGAATGATTAAAACCACCAGGACGGCACCTGTACCCATCGCTTTATCAAAAGCGTTGGTGTCCATGGCAAGGTAATAGAGATGCAAGGCAAGCGTACGACCCCCATTCATAATGGAAGTGGGTAAACGATGGCTGCCGCCGAGTGTGACAAAGAAGACGGCGGTCTCACTGATGATGCGACCGACACTCAAAACGATGCCTGTGATGATGCCCGGAAGAGCAGCTGGCAGTACAACTTTGTGAAGTGTTTGCCACTTCGTTGCGCCAAGTGCCAGGCTGCCGCGGCGATAGTCATCCGGAACTGTTAATAAAGCTTCTTCGGTCGTGCGGATAATTGTTGGCAGAACCAGGCATGCACCAGCCAACGAGGCAGACAGAAGCGACCAGCCAAATTGGAGCGTTGAAACAAACAGGGCGTACCCAAAAAGACCAAAAATAATTGAGGGGATACCGGCGAGGGTCTCAACTGCAAAGTTGGTAATCGAAATGACTACACGCATAACCGGAGATGTTAACCCCTGCTCGCCTGCGTATTCAATCAGATAAATTGCTGCTCCAATCCCAAGCGGTGTGGCTATTAGCAACGTGAGACCAACAAGATAGACTGTTGTGCCAAGGGTTGTGGAAATACCACCATCACCTGAAAGACCGCCCCGCGGGGGTGTGGTTAGGAATTCCCAGTTGATCACCTTTCCGCCCTGAACAATGACGTAGCCAACCACGAGCAGTAAGACAACCAGTGTGGCAAACCCTGCAATCCACATGATGGAAAACCAGATACTTTGAGTAGTATTGCGTACCTTCAAGTTTTTCATCATCGTTGAGTCATTCTGAAAGCGAGAGATAGGTTTGTCGTTGATCATATTACTACTGCCTGGTCGTTTGGATAGAAGATTGTCGATTGATCAACCACCTTGCGCTGGCGTTAACAATAATAATCAGCAAAAACAAAATCACGCCGGTTGCGAAAAGCGCGCTTTCGTGAACACCAGTGGCATAACTAATTTCGACGGCGATATTACCTGTGAGGGTCCTGGCTTGGGATAAATACAAAGTCAGAGGATTTGCGGTGAGCGGTTTTGGAAATACTACAGAATTTCCAATAACCATGATCATCGCCATGGTTTCACCTAAAGCACGACCAACCCCGAGAATAATTGCTGCAATAATTCCAGATCTTCCTGATGGTAAAACAACTTGAGTGATGGTCTGCCACCTGGTAGCACCGAGTGCCAAAGAGCCGGAGCGGTAACTATTTGGGACTGCCCGGATGGCATCTTCAGCGATACTGGTGATTGTTGGGAGAATCATGACTGCCAGGACGATAGAAGCCGCCAGCAGACCGTATCCAGAATTCCCTTTTACAGGAATCTGTCGAATGATTGGAACAAGGACAACCATTCCAAATAAACCGTAGACGACAGAAGGGATCCCTGCCAGAAGCTGAACAGCGGGTCGCAGAATGTTCTGAACCCATTTTGGAGCTATTTCACCCAAAAAGATTGCTGATCCAAGGGCTAAGGGAACTCCCAGGACGATTGCACCAAACGTGACGGCAACTGAACCAACAACCATTGCCAGAATTCCGTACTGGTCCTGTCCAGGGCGCCAGACTTTATTGAAAAGAATATCGCTGAAACCGATTTCGGTCCAAGCCTGAATGCTTTCACGAAAAATAAAATAGGCAATCGCCAGAACAATAACAATGGAAAGAAAAGCGCTAATAAAAAGAATGTATTTGACGGTTTTATCCGCAACCATTCTTCCACTCATGTCGGGTACCTTCCTTCCGGTCATTTCGCTTTGATTATTATAAGTCGAAATTCTTTAAGTCGAGGGTTATTTGACTGCAATGTATCCTTCCTGGGATACGATTGCCTGACCATCAGGGCTGAGAATGTAGTCCAAGAAGGCTTTTACGACACCTTCGGGCGCTCCCTTGGTCAACATGTTCAGCGGGCGGACGATCGGGTACGAGCCATTGGAGGCATTTTCTTCTGTGGGAAGAACGTTTTCTACTGCAATCGAATTTACGGATTCATCCAGGTAACCGAAACTAAGGTAACCGATGGCGTACGGGGTGGTGGAAACTGTGGTGCGCACAGAACCGTTGGAAGGCTGAAGGATGGCAGTTTCGGTCATCAAAACATCTTTACCCAGAACCATTTCTTCGAAAGCTGCACGAGTACCGGACCCCTCTTCACGGGAAACAACAATGATATCCTGATCTTCGCCGCCAACTTCGCTCCAGTTAGTGATGGTGCCGCCAAAAATGCCTTTGATCTGATCGATAGTCAGGCTTTCAACAGCAACTTCAGGAGAGGCTACGATCGCAATACCGTCACGCGCGATAACAAATACCTGCAGGTCGGGATTCTCGGTCATTTCGCTATCTTTGATTTCACGGGAAGCCATACCGATGTGAGCAGAACCATCAGCTGCGGCTTTGACACCGACGCTGGAACCGCCGCCCTGAACGGTCACAACAACTTCCGGATTGGCAGTCATGAATTCTTGTGCGAACAATTCAGCAAGAGGCTGAACAGTGGTGGAACCAGCCAGGATAACTTCACCACTCAAGGGTTCCACAACGGGTTCGAGCACGGATAAGTAACCTTCTTCAACTACGATTGCCTGTCCAGCTTCGCTGAGCATGAAATCGATGAAAGCTTTAAGTCCGCCAGTGGGCTCACCAAAGGTGATCATGTTTAATGGACGAACTACAGGATAGCTGCCATTGGAGGCATTAGCTTCGGTTGGGGCAACGCCTTCGACCGAGATCGTCTTCACGGTTTCGTCGAGATAGCCAAAACTCAGGTAGGCAATGGAATATGGGGTAGTGGAGACCGTGGTGCGGATTGAGCCGTTGGAAGGCTGCAAAATGGCATATTCGGTCATCAAAACATCTTCACCCAGAACCATTTCTTCGAAAGTAGCACGGGTACCGGAACCCTCTTCACGAGAAGCCACTACAATATCTGCATCGTCACCACCAACTTCATTCCAGTTGGTGATCGTGCCACCGAAGATACTTTTGATCTGTTCAATGGTCAGGTTATCAACGGAGACGTCCGGGTTGGCAACAATAGCGATGCCATCACGCGCCACGGCAAAAACATTGATGCCGGGGAATTCAGTAAATTCAGAATCTTTGACCTCGCGGGATGCCATGCCGATGTCTGCGGTTTGCTGACCAGCAGCTTTGACTCCGACACTGGAGCCGCCTCCCTGGACGTCGATGCGCACATTGGTGTGATCGGTCATGTAGGCTTCGGACAGTTTTTCAGCCAAGGGCTGAACGGTGGTGGAACCAGACATGGTAATGGTGATTGCTTCTGCAGGCGACTCAGAGCTTGGCAGCTCAGCTGCCGGGGTTTCAGCAGCCTGACCACAGGCAGCGACCAGCGCCAGGACCATGATCAGGGTAAACCCAACTGACAGGAACTTCTTGTTTATTTTCATTTTTTCTCCTCTAATTTTCACTTCTCTATTTCTATATTTACCTGACAATGTTAACAGGCAAAGGTTAATAAATGCTTAAATCATAATTAAGGGGGATTTAGGGTTGTGATATTAAATGGAGTTGCGGCAACAAATTGGCTGGAATGGTGTGAATCTGTCTTAAAGTGACTGCGTGATAAAATCATCCTGATGGGAAAAATGAGGCTATTCTTTACGCGATATTGGTGGGCTGTGGTTGGGTTGGCAGTTGGCGGAGTGATGTTGGCTCTGGCTTTCTCGAGCCCGCAAAGCAACCCTCCCTATATCACACCCGTTATGACCCTGCAGAAAAGCCCTACAGCGCTCTCACGGGAAGCTGAATTGACCCAGATCGCGATCAACGCCACGCCAACGCCTATTCCATCAGCCACCCCCTGGAAAATCGCTACCCCAACGAGCATGATCGACGCGACCCCCAGGATCATTTACACAACAAATCCGTTGACTGGTCTGCAGTTGAGTGAGAGCGATAACCTGGAACACACGCCACTTCTTGTCAAAATTCTGAACTGGCCGCGGCGTGTGCGACCATTTTCAAAAATCAACCAGGCGGATATTGTTTTCGAATATTACACAGGCGGACAAACCAACCAACTGCTGGCACTTTTTTACAGCAAAGATGCCGAAACTGTGGGAGCGCTGGGACCGGGAAAGCTGGTGGATGCGCGTCTCACCCGACATTACCAGGCAGACCTGGTGGTTTCAACCGTAGAGACGATGGTAAAAGGTGTTTTCGACAATACACTGGATGATCGTGTTTTTTACCAGGGCTTCACCCCATGCCCGGGCATCTGCACCCAGCCTGTTGACCAGGGTGGGCTGACTTACGCGGATACGTCAGTAATTCGTGACATTGCCAGAGATGAAAGACTGCAGAGCACAACAACAGTCTTCAAGGTGATGCCGTTTTCAGTGACTGCGAACGACTGGGATGAAGTTGCCACGCGCTTCAGCTATATGTACGCCGATTTCTCGGTAATGGACTGGCGCTACAGCACTGAGACGGGCAGATACCACCTCTGGCAGGAGGTGGAAGACGAAAACGGCGAACTGCATCTCACCCCATCTTATGACAGCGACGGTGTGCCGGTTGCCTTTGAAAACCTGGTATTCATCATGGCGAATTACATCGAGTACAACGTCAGCACCTATGATGTCAACCTGCGTGAGGGCGACCCAAATCAGCTGGCGATCTTTTTGCGGGACGGGAAACTGACCTACGGGAACTGGTTTGCTGAAACTGCGACAGACCCTTTCAGCTTTTTCGTGGGAGCCGAGCCGTATACGTTGAAACCAGGAAGAACATGGATCACGATTTCATCCACCTTCTCCAGACCAGAACGGACTGCTGAGGGCGAGTACGACCTGGTTTTTAAGCTGCGTTGATCTTTGCTTGTGGCTCGAAACTGCGGGCACGCATTCCGTTAAAGGTAACCAAAAGAGAAATCCCGATATCTGCCATGACTGCAACCCAGAGTGGCGTCAGACCAAGCAGCGCAAAAACCGCAACCAAGGCTTTGACACCCAGGCTGATCACAACGTTTTGACGGACAAGCATATTGACGAATCTGGAGAGGCGGATAGCAAAAGGCAGCTTCTCGAGGTCATCCTTGAGCAAAACCACATCTGCGGTTTCGAGGACCTGGGCATTGCCCGCCCCACCCATCGCCACGCCGATATCGGCGCGAGCCAGTGCCGGGGAGTCGTTGATGCCGTCGCCTGCCATAATCATATTCCCATATTCTTCCTTTAAGCGGGTTAGCCAGTTTAACTTATCTTCGGGTAACAAGGCAGAATGGGTCTCTTCGATCCCGATTTGTCTGGCTACTTTGTTGGCGACTTCGGCATTGTCACCGGTGAGCATTACGGGATGCAGCCCCTCGACTTTGATCTGGGTAATGACATCTACCACACCGGGACGGATGGCATCTTCTACACTCAGGAAACCACGCACGCGATCGCCATCACAAACCAGCATCGTGCTCTCGCCGCGTTTTTCTGCCTTCAATACTTCCTGAATGATGGAATCGGGCGTGATATGCTCTTCCTGGAAAAGCGGGAGGCTGCCAACTGTTCCGATTTTCCCGTTGACGATGCCGGTTTGACCTCTGCCTTCAATCACCGTGAGATCCTCGGCGTAAGGGTAACGCGCGGCGACACCACGGCGGTTGGCTTCTGCGACGACAGAATAGGCCAGCGGGTGGCTGCTGTGGGCTTCCAGGGCGCTGGTGAGAGCGACCAGGTCGTCACAACGCGGGCACAAGGCATCGCCTTCACAGTCGACAGCCCGGACCTGGGTAACAACCGGCTCACCCTGAGTGAGCGTGCCAGTTTTATCGAAGGCGATTACTTTGGCATTGGAAAGACCTTCCAGGTAAATGCCGCCCTTGAAGATGACCCCGGCTTTGGCTGCCCGGGTTAGCCCGCTGATCATGGTGATGGGGGTGCTGATCACCAATGCGCAGGGGCAACCCACCAACAATAAAGAAAGCGAGCGATGGAGCCAGCCATAAGAGCCGTTAACGTTCCAGAAAGGCTGGTCAAAAAACAGCACCGGCACGACCGCGACCAATAGTGCCGCTACAAAGATGATCGGGGTATAAACAGCGGCAAAGCGGTCGATGTATTTGACTTGCTCGGCTTTGTTTTCCTGGGCTTCGGTGACCATCTGGATGATACGCTGGATGGTGTTGTCTTTGGCATATTTGCTGACCTGCACCTGCAGCGCTCCCTGACCGTTGATGCTGCCGGAGATAACTTCTTCACCGACTGTTTTCTCGATCAGCTTGCTTTCGCCAGTGATGGGTGCCTGGTTGACCGAACTGCTGCCTGCCAGGATGATGCCATCCATAGGGATGCGGTCGGCTGGTCTGACAACAATGATATCGCCGGGCTGCAGGGCTTCGACAGCGACCTCTTCTTCCTGGTTGTTGTTCAGACGGATAGCGGTCTTGGGTGCCAGGTCGCCAAACTCGGTCAGGATTTCGCGGGCGTTATCGTTGATATAGCCTTCCAAGGCTTCTGAGAGGGTGAAAAGAAGTAAAAGGATGATCGCTTCGTAAGTTTCACCAAGCACAACCGCGCCGATGGAAGCGATGCTCATGAGTGTGTTCATATTGAAGCGACGATTGACAAAAAGCGTGCCAAAGCCGTCCCTGAAAACCATCCAACCGGCAAGCGGGAGGAGCAGGAGCTGGATGATCATGATCCAAGGCTGCTGCAGACCAAGGCGGTTGAGGAAGAGGCTGAAGGTGAGCAAAACCAGACCAAGGAGCACATATTTCAAGTCGGGGGTTTGCCATAAGGAGCGAAAAAAGCCGGAAATGTTCAGGCTGGTATCGTGCGTGCGGGGTTTGGCTGTATCAACGCGGATGGAGGCTGTTTCATTGCAGTTGCAGCCGCGTTCATCACAGCCCATGTCAGGATTGATCATTTGGTTGGATTGGTTGATCTCGGATTTCATATTAGTTCGTGATCTCATGATGATAGCTATGTGCCAGGGCAAGGTCGAAAAGACCCTCGATATGTTCGTCATCGATACTGTAGTAAATGTTTTGACCATCCCGGCGGTTTGATACGAAACCCAAGCTGCGCAGCGTACGCAGCTGATGGGAGACTGCGCTCTGGCTGATGCCAGTCTGCTCTGCCAGGTCGGAGACGCAAGTTTCACCGTTAAAGAGGATGGAAAGAAGACGCAAACGAGTAGCATCACCCAAACCTTTAAAGGTTTGGGCAATTTTACTGGCGGCATCCTGGTCTAGAAACTTGGTCATTGACATTCGCTTTCCTTAATGAATATGAGTATATGTTCATACGTTCATATTACCACACATATCGCAGAAAGGCAAGGGGGGAATAGGGAATAGGGAATAGGAAGAGATTGTAGCAGACTTGGAAGATCCTTCGCACAAAAGGCTCAGGATGACATAAATCAGGATCACATTAAGCGCAAAATCCAACGTTTTCTCCCCATAAATTTCCCTGGGGGGTATAATTGTTAATTGATGTACAAAAGAGAAATGGAAAATTTTACTAACTCAGGAAGCGATTCTTACCCGGGCGAAGAAAACGACCAGCCCCCAAGTCAGGCTGAGCCAGCCATTCTCTGATTCTGATTGCATACATCCGCAGACAGGGTCAGAGTTTCAATTCTGACCCGTGGTATTGCTTTCTAATAGAATAAGGTGAGGTGCGGATGATTTATTTAAGCAAGCTTCTCAATCAAAAAGTCTGGGACGTGTTTGGTCGCGTTGTTGGTCAACTGGATGACATCCTGATTGATAACACCGAGCAAAACATGCCGCCTATTATTGCGATCGTGGTTAAAAACACCCCCAGGGGTACAGAACTGATCGACGCCGGCAGTATCGTCACACTTTCACCATCAATAACCCTGATTACGCGCAGCGAAGAGCCGATGCTCTATCATCCCAGCGGGCATGAACTCTACCTGAAACAACGCGTGCTCGATCAGCAGATCGTGGACACGGAAGGCAAACGCCTGGTGCGGGTAAACGATCTTCAATTGGCACGCAAAGACCACAAGTTCCACCTGACCGGGGTGGACGTGGGTGGTCTGGGACTGCTGCGCCGGCTTGGGCTGGATAGCCTGATCAGAGCGATTGCCCGGCTCTTCAAGAAGAAGCCAAAAAGCAACGTGATTCCCTGGGAAGACGTGGCATCGATCGAACACGACGACCCACTCCGGCTGAAAGTCTCGCGCGAGCGCCTGGTGCAAATGGAGCCGGCAGATATTGCCGCGATTTTGGACGACCTCGATCATCACACCAGCAAAGCCTTTCTGGAAGGCTTTACCGATGAGCAACTGGCAGACACCCTGGAGGAGAGCTCTGTCGAGATTCAGCAGGTGGTGTTAACCCACCTCGAGCCTGAACGGGCAGCGGATATCCTGGAAGAGATGCAGCCCGACGAAGCAGCTGATATTCTGGCGGATATGGAACATGGTAAAAGTGAAGAGCTGCTGCGGCTGATGGATGATGATGATGAAGAGGACATGCGTGTGCTGTTGCGCTATCACGAGACCTCTTCCGGTGGGATCATGACCACCGAGTTTGCCTGGGTGCCCGATATGCTGACTGTTGACGAAGCGCTGCACCATTTGCGCACGAACGAAGAGGCGCTCGAGGATGAATTCATGTATTATGTTTACATCCTGGACCCCGAAAAGCACCTCAAGGGCGTGCTCACCTTGCGCGACCTGGTCACTTCTCCTTTGGAAAAGCCGCTTTCTGACTGGTTTGATGACCATACAGTCACGGTCTCGCCGTATGATTCACAAAATGAGGCAGCCTATTTAGTGGCAAAGTACAACCTGATGGCGGTGCCCGTGATCGACCCCCAGTCCAACGAGATGCTCGGGATTGTAACGGTCGATGATGCGCTTGACACGGTTTTACCGACTGCCTGGAAGAAGAAAATACCCCGTTTCGCAGGGAAATGAGATGAAAAAGAAGCTTCTTCTCCCACTCTGGCTCAGAAAAATCGGCATGCTGTTGGCGATTTTGGGTCCTGGCTTGATCACGGCATCCGCAGATAATGACGCTCCGGGTATTGCCACCTATTCTGTGGCTGGGTCGACCTATGGGTACAGCCTGCTGTGGCTGATCGTGGTGATCACAATAGGCGAAGTTGTGATTCTTGAGATGGCAGCCCGGATGGGAACAGTGACTGGAAAAGGCACTGCCGATTTGATCCGCGAACGTTATGGTGTCAAAGTAACCGCGTTCGCCATGCTGGCGCTCTTTACAGCCAATTTGGGCACGACGATCGCCCAGTTTGCCGGTATCGCTGCCGCCGGAGAATTGTTTGGCGTCAGTAAATATGTCAGCGTACCAATCGCTGGTGTTTTAATGGTGATTCTGATTCTTCGGGCGAATTACAAACACGTGGAAAGGGCGCTCCTGCTGCTCACATTTGCCTCGCTCAGTTATGTGGTGGCGCTTTTCGTGGTGAAACCGGATTGGGCTGCCGTTGGTCAGGGTCTGATCAGACCGACTTTTATCGTGGAAAGTGATTTCATCCTTACCGTGCTGGCAATCATTGGAACCACGATCACGCCCTGGGCAATCTTTTACCTGCAGGCATCGGTTGCCGACAAAGGCGTGGAAATGAAAGATTATGGCGACACGAAAATCGATGTGAGTTTCGGGGCAGCCTGGGGGAACGTGATCTCTGCTTTTATCATTATCGTAACGGCGGCGACCCTTTTTCAGGAAGGAATAGTAGTCGAAAACGCGAAAGATGCTGCGCTGGCGCTGGAACCGCTTGCCGGGAGTTGGGCTTCAATTTTATTCGCTTTGGGACTGCTGGGCGCTTCGCTGCTGGCAGTTTCGGTTTTACCGCTTTCAACCACTTACCCGATCTGTGAGGCTTTTGGGTTCGAGCGTGGGCTCAACCGCAGCCCAAAAGAAGCACCGGTGTTTTACGGCAGCTTTGCGTTGATCATGCTGGTGGGCATGGTGATCGTGCTGATACCTGGCATACCGCTGTTCCCGATCATGATATTGTCACAGGCAATGAACGCGATTTTACTGCCGGTTTTGCTGATCTTGATTTTGAGATTGGCAAATGATAAGTACATTATGGGTGAGCATCGCAATAAAAAGTTAGGCAACATCCTGGCGTATGGGATTACAGCCCTGATCATGGTTGTGACGATCATTTTGTTGCTTGAGCCGTTTCTGAAGACGTGAGTTGTTGTGAAAGGTCTTAATTTTTCGCGGGTTAATGAGCGCGCAAAAAGCTGACCAGGCTCTCGAGATTATTGAATTCCCGTTCCTGGTCCCCGTCCTGTAATACCCAAATAACATCATTTTCGTTCATGTGGACAGCTATGCGCATGGCAGGACAGGTAGGAGAATCTTCGATCACCGAATAACCTACCCTCTGCAAAGCGCGTTCGGTCCAGACTCGCAGCTCACCTTCTGCCTGCAGGCAAATTTCGCCCTCGTTGTTTCCAACCACCGAGAAATGTCCGTTCATGACATCGTAAGTGATCCGGTCACGGGTAAAAACACGCTGAAAATCACCGCTCAAGACCAGGTCTTCGGGCGCGCCGCTGATGATTTTGCCGCCTGGTGACATCAGCCAGAGCCGGTCGGCGCTGCGCATCGCCAAATCGAGGTCATGAGTTGAGGTCAAAACGGTCTGACCATGGTCTGTCGTCAGCTCGTGCAGCAGGTTCATCACGCTCACGCGACCAGGCAGATCGAGGTAGGCGGTCGGTTCGTCCAAAACCAGGATGCGCGGTTCCTGGGCTAACGCGCGGGCAATCATCACTTTCTGGCGCTCGCCATCGCTGAGTTTGTGGACCATGCGCTCCTCAAAACCTAAGAGACCGACCATTTCCAACGCCTGGTGCACAATTTTCCAGTCATTCCCGCTCATGCGGTCGAATAAACCGGTATAAGGGAAGCGCCCCATGGCAACCAGCTCGGTAACGGTCATGGCGCCAACCTCGATCGGGCTGGTGAGGACGACACTAATCTCGTTCGCCAGTTCCTTGCGGGTATATTGCGCCAGCTTTTTAGCGCCCAACAAAACTTCGCCATCCAGCGCCGGGAGCAACCCGGTCAGCGTGCGAAGAAGGGTCGATTTGCCGGCACCGTTGGGTCCAACCAGGCAGACAAATTCGCCCTGGTGGAGTTCAAGGTTCAAATCAAAAGAGATCACCTTGCTGGCAGGTTTGCCGTTGGAGTAACCGATCTGAAGATTCTGGGTGGAAAGCAGCGGGGGTTTCATACGTTGAATGATGTTGACCCCTGCTTTCGCTTCAGCACGATCCAGAGCACGAAGGGTGCCCCGAACAGAGAGGTGACCACATTGATCGGCAGCACAAACTGGCTGCCCGGCATCTGGGCAACCAGGTCGGCTGTCACAGCGACGATGGCACCGATCAGGATCACTGCCGGGATGAGCAGCTTGTGGTTTGAGGTTTTGAAGAGGTTGCGGGCGATATGCGGCACTGCCACACCGATGAAGCCAATTGGTCCACAAAAGGCGGTGATCGCGCCTGAGAGCACCGAAGCACTGATCAGAACCAGCACACGCAGGCGGGTGACGTTTAAGCCCATGGTCCTGGCGTAATCCTCACCAAGCAGGAGGGCATTGAGACCCTTGGGCAAAAACGCGAGAATGCCCAAAGCAAACAGAATGACCGGCACGAGCACCATCAGTTGGTCCCAGGTGACTCCGGTGAAAGAGCCAAAAGACCAGATGCTGTAGGCTTTCACCTTTTCGGGAGCGCTGAAATAGATCAGCAGGCTGACCAGTGCGCTGGTGGCGTGCCCAAACATGAGCCCGAGGATCAGCAGCGTGGTCGGGTTTTGTACACGTCTGCCGACCAGCAAGATGAGACCCATGACTAAACCGGCTCCAAGGGATGCAGCCGCGACCAAGCCCAGATCCCCGCCGGCGCTCAGGGCAGGGATAAACAACCCGCCAGCCAAACCCGCCCCCATGATGGCAATTGCCACCCCCAGGCTGGCACCAGAGTTGATGCCAAGAATAAAGGGGTCCGCCAGCGGGTTGCGGAACATGGTCTGCATCTGCAGACCGGAAGCGCTTAATGCCATCCCGGCAAGAATAGCGGTGAGAATTTTTGGCAGGCGGTAATCCTGGACGATAAAAACCCAGCTGTCTTTGACACCTGACTGACCAAAAAGAACCTTCAGGATATCTTGCAGCGGGATGCGAACCGAGCCGAGAGTCAGGTTGAGGGCAATCACCAGCAGCAGCAAAACACCAAGCAGGATGAAAATCCAGGCTTGGTTGCTGCCGCTTGTGTGGTTACTCTTTGCGTTCATCCCGCCCTGCTTCAATGGTTATTGCAGTTGACGATAGAAGTAAAATTCGTGTTCGCCTGCCAGGTTCGGGTAGAAGATGGTAATCAAATCCATCAGCACCTGGTCGGGGTTGGCGGTACCACCTTCGAAGTAATCTGTTCCGCCCATATCGGTGGTGCGGGCATTGTTGTTGAACACGCCGCCCTGCTGGTAGGCAAGAAACTCGGCGTAGCGTGGGTCCATGGCGGAGAGGTCTGCCAGGCTGCTGGCAAAACCAACATTGATCCAGAAATCAGCGTTCTTGGCGCGCTCAACTACGAGTTCGAAATCGATTGGCATGGCTCCGGAGCCTTCCAGGTCGCTCCAGAGGTAGTCCGCGCCGGCATCCCGCAACAGAATGGCTGCATAGCTGTCACTGCCAGGCATGTACCAAGCTCCTTCCCAGGCAGTGTTGACGAAAACCGTCACTTTTTCGGTCTGATTGGCGACCAGGGCTTTGGCAGCCTGGTAACGCTCTGCCATGGCATCGAAAATCTGACCGGCTTCGACTTCTTTGTCGTAGAAAGCAGCGATGAACTTACCCCACTCAGCCCTGCCGAGGGGGTCTTGCTCGAGGTAATCGGAGTTGATCACCACAGGAAGCCCGGCTTGTTCGAGTATGGGATGAGTATCCCATTCGGTCAAGCCGGAAGCGTTGGTCATCACCATGTCCGGGTCAAGCTCGATCACTTGCTCGATATCAATGGTTGGTCCGCTGCCAACCTGGGCGACGGTGCCTGCCTGGACAGCGTCTCTGACAGCGGCATTGTAGATGTAGTCGCCAGTATCCACAGCGACCAGGCTTTCCAGCTCATTGATCTGTTCAAGGAAAGGTAAATAGGTGGCAGAGAGACCAATAAAACTATCGATCGGGGTAGGGATAACGACTGCGCCTTCAAGTTCAGCCTTAACCTGGGTGTCTTGGGGAACAAGGGCGTATTGCAATGGTTCAGTAGCGCCCAGCCAGGGGAGGGTAACGGTGAGCAATTTGTAGCCGTCCTTATATTCCAGGGTGAAATTTTTGGCATAGTCAATGGTGACTTGTTGGATTGGCTCCTGGGCAGGTGTTTCGAGCAGGTAGGCTTCGCCTGGTTGACCAATTGGATAGGGCTCTGTCGGCGCAACCTGGGCAGGTGCCTGGCAGGCAGACAGGGTAGTGATGATAAGGACAGCCAGAAGGGTCAAGATTTTTTTCATATTCTCCTCGATTCAAAAAATCAACCCCTTCTGGATTAGAAAGGGCTGAGAACATGAGTGTTTCTCACCCACCCTCTTAATCCGAGAAGGTTCGTTGGGTTTTCCTGGGGTTGGCTTCCTGGCTTGTCTTTCGACTTACAGTTGCGGCACAGCGCTGGTCTTGCACCAGCTTCCGCCATTACACCCTAGCATCCGGGCATCGGGTTACCTCAGGTTTTCAGTTGTGTCATTATCTTAGCATTTGGGATTGGATAAGTCAATGAAACTTGTCGAATCTGACAAATCAGCTGTCATCCTGAGGAACGAAGGATCTTGGTGTGCCACCTGTCATCCTGAGGAACGAAGGATCTTGGTCTACATAGTATAAGATTCTTCACTTCGTTCAGAATGACAAAGCACGTGTAAAAGATTCTTCACTTCGTTCAGAATGACAAACCGCAGAATGACAAACCGCTTCACTTCGTTCAGAATGACAAACCGCCTCACTTCGTTCAGAAGGATAAGCCATTTTTGGCAAAGCCTTCGGTTTCAATAGTAAAATTGGCAGAATGAAGAAGACCAGTTTACACGCCTTGTCAGAAACAAAACTCGCCAAGCTGCAGACCCTGCAAATCGGAAACGATTGTGCTGTGCATTCCATCGTGGCTGCCATTGAGCTGCTGACCGAAGTGAAGCTTGACCCGGCAGAAATTATTGCCGAGATAAACCGCCTCTGGTGGCGGGGGCGGTTTTATCGCCTGGCACCCAACTCGGGGATCACGCCGCCAATGCAGGTGCGGCTGGTACGCTATCTGGCAAAACAACATAATCTCCCTGTCGAAGCACAACGTCTGCATCTAACCCCGGAGGTCTTGCGTGCCAACGCCGAAGCTGAAAACCTCGCCAGCCTGGTTACAATATATTGGTGGTTCGGTCATTCACCAGCGATCTACTATCGGGACCAGCCCAAAAATTACAACCAGCTCAATGGCGCCAGCGGTCACACCATGCTTTTTGCTGCCTACGACCCGGAACATAAGAGCGGTGATCTCAGCACCCCCTGGGGTTTTATCAACTCCTGGGTCAACGCCGGCACCGGCTTGTTTTGGATGGAAGACGCGACTTTCCGCAAAGCCTGGGGCATGCCAATACCGCGCTGGGGTAAGAACGTGACAGTGATAATCTCGAAAGAAAACGGAAATAAACTTGAAACCATTTAATTTACTCGGCAAACTCGCCAAAAAATACTGGAAACTGATCCTCGCCACCACCCTGACCATGCTGGGACTGGTGGGAGCACAACTTCTGATCCCCTGGATCATCCGCCTGCTGATCGACCGGCTGACAACCCAACCGCTCGGGCAGGACACGCTCGACTTTATTACGCGCATCTCCGTGATCGCGCTGGTGGTTTTCGTCGCCCGCGCGCTGATGCAGTTCACCCGCTCTTACGCCGCCCACAAAGCAGGCTGGGGCGTGGTGTCGGACGCCCGCAAGCTGGTGTATGAGCACATCCAGAAACTCTCGCTGCGTTTTTATGAGGACAAACAAACCGGTCAGCTGATGTCGCGAATTATCAACGATACTGACCTGTTTGAGCGCATGATCTCGCACGCGCTGCCTGATATCATCGTCAATACGATCACCCTGGTGGGTGTTACGGCGATATTGCTTTCGATGAACGTGAATCTGACACTGCTGACGCTCATTCCCGTTCCGATCATCGTTTTTGCAGTGATTGGGTACAGCAAGCTGGTGCGCCCTGCTTTCAAAAACCGCCAGCAATCGGTGGGTGAACTGAATGCCGTGCTCAACGACAATCTCTCTGGGATCAGGGAAGTGAAATCTTTTGCGCGTGAAGAAGACGCGCTCGAAAAAGTGGATGGCAAGATCCAGCTGGTGCTGCATAAAAACCTGCGCGCGTTGAAGCTGATGGCGATCTTCAACCCCATTTTTGATTTTGCGGCTGGGATTGGGCAGTTGCTGGTGATCTATTTTGGCGCGCGCATGGCAATTGCCGGCTCGTTGTCAATTGCCGACCTGGTGGCGTTCTTCCTTTATCTGGATAGTTTTTACACGCCGGTACGAGGACTCGGCAACTCGATGGAGGCTGTGCAGGAATCGTTAGCTGGCTTTGAGCGGATCGCCGATATCCTCACGGTTACGCCTGAAATCGCATCGCCTGAGAATCCACACGTTTTCAATGAACCCATCCTGGGAGGTATCCGCTTCGAAGCTGTCAATTTTCACTATGTTGAAGGCGAATCGGTGCTCAAGGATATCAACCTGGAGATCCCCGCCGGAGACACGATCGCCCTGATTGGTCCGACCGGGGTTGGCAAGACCACGCTGGTGAGCCTGATACCGCGATTTTATGATGTGATCAGCGGCAGTGTGAGCATTGATGGTGTTGACGTGCGCGAGATCGACCTAGACCAACTGCACCAGTCAATCAGCATGGTGCTGCAGGATGTGTATTTGTTCCATGGCAGCATCCGCGAAAATATCTTGTTTGGGAAGCCCGACGCGACTGAAGAGGAAATGATACGGGCTGCAGAAATTGCCAATGCCTCTGAATTTATCGACCGGATGCCCAATGGCTACGACACGCTGATCGGGGAACGCGGTGTGAAGCTTTCGGGTGGGCAAAAACAGCGGCTCTCGATCGCGAGAGCAGTGTTGAAGGACAGTCCGATCCTAATTTTGGACGAAGCAACTTCATCGGTCGATACGGAAACTGAATTACTGATCCAACAGGCGCTGGACCGGTTGATTAGAGGGCGGACGACCATTATCATCGCCCACCGGCTTTCAACGGTGCGCAACGCGGACAAGATCGTGGCACTGGAAGGCAACCGGATTGTGGAAGCGGGGACGCATGGCGAGCTGCTGGAGGAGAAGGGGTTGTATTACAAACTCTACAACGCGCAGCAACAGTTGTATTAATTGGGTTCGTTTGTCAGTCTGAACTTTATTTGCGATGGATCTTAACGGTAGCATATTGTACGGGTAACAAGTACAGCACGCTTCGCTCCCAGCGTCAAAACCACTATCTCCCGGTTTCACGTGGGTCTATTCAGGACGACATGGAAGCCATCCCTTAAGTTATATGAGTGTCGTGAAGTGTGTAGAGTAAGATTCTTTGCCCCGCGCAGAATGCCTGACAAAAAACTGAATAACAAATGAAAGGCAGATTGCCACCATCGCTCCGCTCTCTCGCAATGACAGGACAAACGCTATCTCGGGAAGACGCTTTCGGGGTTTTGCCCGACGGTGATCGGTTCGACCTGACCCGCGCTAAGGTTACTGAGATCATTAATGAAAGTTTGCACCTCTTCATCCTTGAAGCGCACAGTGATGGTGACTTCTTCCAGGAAGTCCGTGCTCAAAACCAGACCAAAATGAGCTTCCATCAGGCGCACAACCTGGTCATACAAGCGATAAGGAGTGACAAACATCAGGGTTGTGGTGGGCAGAAGCTCGGCTACCTTAACCTGGTTTAGCACCTCGCGCACGGCATCGCCATAAGCCTTCACCAGACCGCCTGTGCCCAGCTTGGTGCCGCCAAAATAACGCGTCACGACCACGACCACATTCCCCAACCCGCTGCCCTGCAATACTGCCAGGGCGGGTCTGCCGGCGGTGCCCGAAGGCTCGCCGTCATCGCTGGAATGTGTGATGGTGCTGTTGCCATGCCCGATCACAAAAGCAGGCACGTGGTGCGTGGCAGCAGGGTGGCGTTTTTTGATCTCGGCGACGAATTCGCGCGCTTGTTCAACGCTTGCAGCCGGTGCCAGATTGGCGATGAAGCGGGAATTGACAACAAGAATTTCGGTTTCAACCGCTTCAAGCGGAATAAGGCGCTGAATTTGTTCCATTTGACTCTCCAACAATAATGATAAGCTATAATATCTGGCTTGACAGACTAACAATGGAACTCCTAATCATCCCGATCAGTTTACTTACATTCCTCCTGCTTGGTTATGACAAGTCCCAGGCAAGAAACCATGGCTGGCGTGTGCCGGAAGATGTCTTGCTGCTGTTGGGTATTCTTGGCGGGGCAATTGGCGGATTGATCGGGATGAAAGTGTTTCATCACAAGACCAGGAAAAATTATTTTTGGATCATTTATGGTCTGGCTGCGATCCTGCATATTAGCATTCTGATTTATCGTCGATTTTAATCTATTCTTTTTTCCAGACCCTCATCTTCCACCGGATATAGATTATTAAAAGTGGTGCATTTTGCCCATTAGAAGAAGGCATAGGATATAATTATTGGATAGTCTTAAAATTTGAGAGGAGGCTGTCTTGGTTCAGATAATGAACGTTTCAGAAATTCGTCCTCTCATCACGGACGAATTTGTGGTAGGTCCGTTTCAACCGCGCACCGAAGCGATTCAGCGCGCCTATGACTGGGGCAAGCAAGTTCACGCCGGTCAGACCCGCCTCTCAGGTGAACCTTATTTCGAAACGCATTGTGTCTGGATTGCCGGGTTCATCGATAACCTGGTAAAAAAAGAATCATGGACAATTGCTGCCCTCCTCCACGACACCGTGGAAGACCAGGGTGAAACTTTGGATGAGATCAGAGCGCTTTTTCCAGGCACTCTGGGCGGGGAAGTGGCGCACATCATCGACGGTTTGACAAAAATCAGCAACCCACGTGACGGTTCCAGCCGCGAGATGGAAACCCTGCGCAAGATCGCCATGTTCCGCGACCCAGCTGTGTTTGTAATCAAACTGGCAGATAAAAGCCACAATCTGATGACCCTGCAATACCAGCCGCCCGCCAAGCAATGGGCGAAAGCCAATGAAGCCATCCGTGCCTACGGTAAACTGGCTGGAATTCTCAATTGCTACCGCTGGCGGCGTTGGATTGAGGATATGGCATTTCCGTATGCCGAAGCTGACTCCTACCCAATGGTGAAAGCCAAAATCGATGCCGACCCGCGCCTGAATATCAACTTCATTCGATACTACCTTGGTGAGCTCGGTAATATCATGGAGACCGAAGGAATCGATGGGTCGGTGAAATTCGTGGTAAATGGTTATTGGCAATCGTGGGATAAGCTGCAGCGCATGGCACGCAGCAACCGCACTTCGCTGGACGATTTTTCAGCGGTGAACGACATTGTCAGCTTCCGAATGGTAGTTAAGAGCCAGGACGAAATTGACTGTTACCGCCTGCTCGCGCGGGTAAACAAGTATTTCCAGCGCAACCTGGACCAAGACCGCTTTGATGACTACATTGCCTCCCCCCAAAACGGGTACAAGGCACTGCAAGTGACTGCCTATTTGCCTGGCACAGGCGCGATCGAAACTGCCATCGCCACCGAGGAGATGGAGGGCGAAAACACCTGGGGCGTCATTTACGCAATCAATCACAACAAAGATATCAGCCAATACCGACCAGTCCAGATCTTCACCAGTTTTGGCGGCACACGCTTCCTTGAAGAAGGCAGCACGGTTTTGGACGGTGTTGCCGCAATCCAGGATTTTTACCTCGATAAAATGCACAAGGTGCTGGTGAACGGGGAAGAGCGCCACATTTATGACTTGCTCAATCCTGGTGACGTGCTCGAAGTAGTCAGCAGCGGTCCCCACAAACGACCAGAACCGGATTGGCTGAACCATGCCAACCCAACCACTGCGCGCCTGCTGCGGAACGTTTTGGCAAGGCATAATCTGAAACAAGCCAGTGAAAAGGGTCGCAACAAGCTCCACCCCATCCTTGCCAAACAAGGGATCCTGGACCTGAACGATGTAGCCTTGCTAGAGCCTAATCGCCTGGAATCGATGCTGGGTTTGCTGGCATGCGCAAACCTGGACGACCTCTATTCGGCGGTCGGCGGTGGTTCGATTTTTGTTGATGAGGTCGAAAACGCGATGGACCTGACGGGCATCAAAAATTCGACCCTGCACTGGACTTCGCTCCAGATTCGCGGCAATAACAGTTCCAACCGACCAGGAGGTTTGGCGTATTTTGCAGGGCTGATCACAGAAGCCGGCGGCAATATCCTGCGGACAGTCAACACCACCTCAAAAAGCGGTGATTTTCACGTGCGAATGGTCTTGAATGGATTGGAAGCCGAACAAAAGCAATTTCTGAAGAAGTTGTTCTCCGAGAGCCGCTTCCCCTTGATTGAAGTAGAAATCGCGTAGTCTCTGACAATTCAATCAAATTTGAACTCGTGATAAAATAGGCACGGTAAGTTCCAGGCAGCAAAAATAAATCAAGGATGCTTTCTTTGCCTATGTCTACATCAAAAAACAGTATTCATAAGAAAATCAGAAACCTGGTTCTCTTATCCATTCTTCTGCTGACCTTTTTTGCCCGACCGGTCAGTGCAGCTCCATTACAACCTCAGGGTGTGGGACCAGGAGTTGAAACAGCAGCTCCGGATCTGAGCGACGCGCGTGTGCGCGTGCTCTATTTTTACTCAAATACCTGCAGTCACTGTATCAAAGTGATCGAAGAAATCGTCAAGCCACTGCAAAATGAATATGCGGAGCTGGTCGATTTCAGGCTGCTCGAACTGGGCGAGCGGGTCAATTATGAAGCATTGATGGCGGCGGAAAACCAACTGGAGACCTCCGGCAGTCGTGATTTGCCGGTGGTGGTGGTTGGCGAACGGGTACTGATTGGCGAAGAAGAAAACACTGTAAACTTGCGCAACCTGGTGGTGGCTGGAATTGAAGGTGAACCGATTGCGCTGCCTGAGCTCGAAGGGGTTGATTATGAGATTTTGATCACCTCCACTCCCGAACCGGTGGAATTGCCGCCCGAAGCCTGCAGCATCGAGAATCCTGAAAATTGCAGCACTGACGCGCCGATTTACATCGCCTACTTCTACCAGACCGGTTGTAAGGAATGTGCCCGGGCTGAGACTGACCTGGCATATCTGCTGGATAAGTATCCGCAGATTATTATTGAGGAATTTAACATTAATGATGAAGTCGGTTTGTTCAACTGGATGTCCGAAAGAGTTGAGCGGGTGGAAGATTTGCATACGCCGGCGATTTTTATTGGCAACCAGGCTTGGATTGGTGAAGAGGAGATTCGAGTCCAGAGTATTGAGCCGGTAATTGAAGATAGTTTGGAAACCGGCTCGGCGCGCTTCTGGAATGATTATGATCCTGAGGAGGGTACCCGGACCCTGATGGATCGCTTTGAAAAGCTGGGCTGGGTGGCGGTTGTTTTGGCTGGTCTGGTGGACGGGCTGAACCCCTGTGCCTTCGCGACCATCATCTTTTTTGTATCCTACCTGACCCTCAGCGGGCATAAAGGAAAGCAGATTTTGTTCACGGGTGCCAGCTTTACGTTGGGTGTCTTTTTGGCGTACCTGGCAGTTGGGCTTGGTTTTTACAAAGTGCTGGACGTGATCAAAGAGTACATGAACGTTCTGAGCAAAATAGTATACGCCCTGACGGCAGTGTTCTGCCTGGTGTTGGCATTTATGAGCATCCGCGATTATTTCAAAGCGCGAGAGGGCAAACTGGACGATATGGCGATGAACCTGCCCGAGCCGCTGCGCAAGCGCATTAATGCTACTGTGCGTGAAGGGCGCAAATCGAGCAGTTATTACCTCAGCGCGTTTGTGGTTGGGCTGGTGGTTTCGATTTTGGAGCTTGCCTGTACCGGTCAGATCTATTTGCCGGTGATCATCTCGATGAGTACCATACCAGAGATGCGGGATAAGGCGCTCTTGTACCTGGTGCTTTACAACCTCATGTTCATCGTCCCGTTGATCGTAGTGTTTGTGCTGGCGTTTTATGGCACCACGTCGAAGCAGTTTTCCGCTTTCCTGAAGAAACATGCCGCCGCCGTTAAGATCGGCATGGCGATTGTGTTTGTGTCTTTGGCGGTGTGGTTGATCAGCTCGCTGTTGGCGTAGCCACAGCTCACCTATTTTGCATAAAAGAACCCTTTCGTGTGGAGAGGGTTTTATTAATTTGATCAAGAAAAGTACCTCACCCCCGCTGCGCGGACCCTCTCCAGAGGAGAGGGATAAAAGCAAACCTTCTGGTCAGTAGACAAAGACCACCTCACCTCCGCTGCGCGGACCCTCTCCAGAGGAGAAGGATTAAAAAATGTCTTCTATTGAGATTGCAGAATTTGTTTTAGCATTGAGTTTTTCAAGCAAGGTAATGCAAACCTGATCGAATTGTTTTTCGAATTCCCAATTGGTAAATCGCATTACCTCTATTCCTAAACAGGATAAATGCTGTTCGCGCGCTAAGTCAGATGATAAGCCCGAATCCTCGAAATGCTGCCCGCCATCAACTTCGATCGCCATCTTTGCCTTATGACAATAGAAATCAATAATATATTGTCCAATGACTTTTTGTCTGTTAATCGTTAATGGTAATTTTCGCAGAAATCCATTCCACAAAATCACCTCTTGTTTTGTCATTTCATTCCTCAATTTTCGAGAATTTGAGGTCAGTCGTGAGTTTCTGGGTAATTGCATAATGCTTCCTTTTTATTCTTCCCATCCCTCTCAGAGGAGGGTCCTCGAAAGTTAACTCTGTTTTTCTCCCATCCCTCTCCCATGGAGAGGGTCCGCGCAGCGGGGGTGAGGTAAATCGTAGCCAACCTTCACTTTCCAGTAAACCTACTTACGCCGAAACTTATTGACTACCTTCGCAACGGTTGAATGTAACCTCACCATCTTGCTAGAAAGTTCCCCCGAAAACGCGGCGGTTTTGACTGCCTGGCGCAATTCTTCTGCCGAGTTGAAATCAGGTAATTGCAAGACTGCCCGTCCAATTTCTGGAATACTATGCGCATCCGAGCCGACCATCCAAGACAGTGCATGCTGGTTGGCAAAGGCGCCAGCCTTTTCATTGAATGTCGGATCAAAGCAGCGCGCGTTGAAAGCCTCGACGCCGTCCAAAAAAGGTACCATCTTTTCCAGTGTGCCCGGCTTCCAGCCTGATCCCCGCCAGGGGTCAAAAGGATGGGCGACGCTGATAAAAGCACCCTGGTCTTGCAGCATTTTGACGACTTCCAAGGGCGGCAAAAAATCTGGGATTTCCTCGGAGATAAAATAAGCCAGGATTTCACCTTCACTGGTCAAAATCTCTTCACTGACCACCACCAGGTCGGGTGCCATTTCGTGCGCCTTCAAAGCGCCAGCCGTGCGACCATGGTCGGTGATGGCGATTTTGCCAATGCCTTTGTTGCGGCAGGTGTTGATAATCTGCTCGAGTGTTACCAGGCTGTCGGGAGAGTAATTGGAATGGCAGTGAAATTCTGCCAGAATTGTTTCGGTCTTATTCGTGTCCATGGGGATGAAGTATAACATTTAAGAAGATCACTAATTTGAACAATTAACTTGACAGCCGTATTAATTGTCATAAAATAACTAACATGAACAGCAAATTCAACATAATCACCTGTGCCTCACAAAGTGCCGCGTCTGGCGTTCTCTTTGTCCAAGGCAGGATTGCGTCTGTTTGCTGATACCAAGAACCAACCAAATCAACAGAACCACGGGCAATCCAACCCCGTGGTTTTTTTGTTAACCACCTCAGGTTGTCAACAGTGGCTGAGATGTAGAAAAGAAAGAGAAAGAGATGAATACGATAGAAGAATATCCAATCCAAAACACCCTTCAGATCGAGGGGGTGGTCTTCCGTCATTTTGCGGGGGCATCGGACTACCCGAAAATGCTGGCGATCTATAATAGTTTGCATGCTGCCGGGCAATATTCGGGCGAAACCACGCTAAAAAGCCTGGAAGCAGAATTTACCAACCTGAGTAATTGCGATCCGCATGATGACGTGATTTTTGTTGAAGTGCATGGGCAAACTGTTGCTTTCTGCCGTTTCTACTGGGAGCGGCAGGTCTCAACCAAAGAATTTGCCTATGCCATCATATTCAGGGTCGACCCAGCCTGGCAAGCTAAAGGAATCGAACAAGCCTTGATCGAATGGGGCGAGTCGCGCGGACGGCATTATGCGTCTGAACTGCCGGGAGGGAAAGCTGGGTTCTTGCTTGTTTTCTGCCGCGAAACTGACCAAACCCGCCTCCAGGTCTTGACCGGGTTAGGATACGAAATCAAGCGTTACTACCATTCCATGAGCCGCGACCTGGTTGACTTGCCTGAAAAACCTCTGCCAGAAGGAATCACCGTCAGCCCTACCTTGCCTAAAGATTATCGTAATGTATGGGATGCTGCCAACGAAGCCTTTATGGATGAATATGGCGCCGCAGATCCGACTGAAGCGTGGTACCAGGGTTATTTGGCGAGCCCAAACTTTCAACCCATCCTTTGGCAGGTTGCCTGGGATGGTGACGAAGTGGTTGGTTCTGTTCAAAATTACATCTCGCTGGAAGAAAACGAACTCGAGAGACGCCATCGTGGGTATACCGAATCTATATCGGTGCGGCGGGAATGGCGCGGTCGCGGGATTGCCAGCGCGTTGATCTGCCGCTCGATGAAGATGTTCAGACTGCTCAATATGGACGAGGTCGCGCTCACTGCGGATACACAAAACCCCACCGGAGCAATGCGACTCTATACCGCCTTGGGCTACCGACCATATTTGACGTCGTTGGAATTGCAAAAACCCTTGGAAGAAATGAGTAATTATGGAAAGTCAAAATAACAACTACACACTTGCGCCCCTGCCCCGGTTGGCAGGTTTCAACTTCAGGCGCTTTGAAGATCCGGGTGATTACCAGGCGATGGTCGACATCATCATGTCCAATGTTGATGATCCGAATAATACTGTCACCTCGCTGAAGGACATCACTGCGGATTATGCCAACATCACGGAGAGCGTACCAGCGCGCGACATGGTTTTCGCATTTCACGCTGAGCAGCCCATAGCTTACTGCAGGTCAGCAAGTCAATGGGAAGAATCGAGCAATAGCTGGATTTATGGCTGGCTGATGCACGTGCACCACGATTGGAAAGGCAGAGGGATCGAAGAGGCAATGATTGGATGGCTGGAAGACCAGGCTGTCTGCAACCATCAGACCCTCCATGCAGGAGCCAATGGGATGCACTCTGTCTTTCTGCCGGAGAGTGAGCAGGAACGCCTCAATATAGTCATTAACCGTGGCTATTCCGCTTCACGTCATTTTGAGAACATGAAACGCGATTTGGCAGAAATCCCTGAGCACCCACTTCCTGAAGGAATTACGGTGCGCCTTGCCATGCCCTCGCAATACCGCCAGGTGTGGGACGCAAATGTGGAAGCCTTCCAGGATCATTGGGGAGCGACCATTCCGCCCGAATCGGAATACCAGGAATGGATTTCGAATAAAAATTACTTTCAGCCATACCTCTGGCAAATTGCCTGGGATGGAGACCCAATTGCCGGGATGGTACTCAACTTCATTAACCTGACAGAAAACCAGGAGCGTGGGCGTTTACGCGGGTATACCGAAGGCATTTCTGTTCGTCGACCCTGGCGGGGTAAGGGCATCGCGAAAGCTCTGATCTGCCGTTCGATGCAGATGTTCAAAGCTTTGGGCATGGAAGAGGTTGGATTGGGTGTGGATAGTGAGAATATCAGCGGGGCGACCAAACTGTATTACGGTTTGGGCTACCGCAGCTATAACCGTTCGGTAGTAATGCGAAAGCCTCTCGAGATATAGATCGTAGGGGCGATGCATCCCTCGGCAGACATTGTATGCAATCGAGTCTTTGTTTTAAGAATGCATCGCCCCTACAGTAATCTCCCCATTACAGGTACAATTGCTGAAGGTTTTTTTAAAGGATATTATCTATAATTAAAACAGAGTCAAATGAGCAACAATTTCGATTATAAAATTCTGGCTGAAGATGGCGGTGCCCGTTCTGGCGAATTTACCACCCTCCACGGCGTTTTACAGACTCCGGTTTTTGCCCCGGTTGGCACCCAGGCAACTGTAAAATCGATCACGCCTGCCCAACTGGACGCGCTGGGCGCGACATTGGTGCTTGCCAATACCTACCACCTCTTTTTGCGCCCTGGCGACGAACTGGTTGCCAAAATGGGCGGGCTGCACGAGTTTATGCAGTGGCACAAACCGATGCTGACCGATTCGGGCGGATTCCAGGTTTTCTCGTTGTCTGATACGCGCAAGGTGGATGAAGACGGGGTCACATTCAAATCGCACATCGATGGCTCGATGAAGCGCCTGACGCCGGAAAGCTCCATCAAAATCCAGGAAAACCTGGGTGCGGATATCATTATGGCGTTCGACGAATGCTCTGACCCCAACAACCGCGCCTACGTTGAACAAGCGATGGAACGCACCCACCGCTGGGCGCAGCGCTGCCTGGACGCAAAAACACGCGACGACCAGGCGCTTTTCGGTATCGTGCAGGGTGGTATTTTTGATGACCTGCGCGAAAGATCGGCAGAGACCATCAACGCTATGGGCTTTCCTGGGCATGCCATCGGTGGGCTTTCAGTTGGCGAAACCAAAACCGAGATGTATCACGCCATCGAAGTTTGCAACCAGGTTTTATCTCCAGACAAACCGCGCTACCTGATGGGTGTGGGCACGCCGGAAGACCTGATCGAAGGCGTTTTGCGCGGAATCGACATCTTCGACTGCGTTTTGCCCACCCGCCTGGCACGCCACAACAGCGCAATGACGATGTTTGGCAGGCTGAACCTGATGAACGCAACTTTCGCGGAAGACACCCGACCGATCGATGAGGAATGCAGCTGCTACACCTGCCGCACCTTCACCCGCGCCTATCTGCGCCACCTGATCGTCGCCAAAGAGATGCTGGCAGCCACGCTGCTATCGATTCACAACCTGCACACGCTGCTTCAGTTGGCACGCGACCTGCGCCAGGCGATCATTGAAGGTCGTTTAGAAGCTTTTGCGGATCAGGCGATGGCAAGGCTCAATATCCCCCGTACACCAAAGAGGAAATAATGAATTTTATCCAGGCTATCATTTTAGGTATCGTCCAAGGTTTGACCGAATTTTTGCCCATTTCTTCTTCTGCCCATCTCGTGATCGTTCCGTACTTGTTCAACTGGACGCTCGACCCCGACAGGGCTTTTGTGTTTAACGTTTTGATTCAACTGGGCACGCTGGTGGCGGTGATATTCTATTTCTGGTCGGACCTGGTAGCAATTGTCAGAGCGGTTTTCGATGGGATCAAGGTGAAGGCACCGCTCAAAGAGGCTGACAGCCGGTTGGGTTGGTGGATCGTTTTGGGCACCATCCCCGCAGGTTTGGCTGGCTTGCTGCTCAAGGATCGTGTTGAAGCGGTCTTCGACAGCCCGGTGATCACGGCAATTTTGCTCCTGGGCACGGCTGCTTTACTGGTTTTGGCGGAACTCTTTTCAAAAAAGGAGAAGAGCCTGGATGAATTGACCTGGCAAGACACACTGATCGTGGGCGTCTTCCAGGCGCTGGCAATCTTCCCCGGGATCTCTCGTTCGGGCGCGACCATTTCTGGCGGGCTATTGAAAGGCTATACCCGCGAAGCGGCTGCGAGATTCTCTTTTTTACTCTCGATCCCGATCATGCTGGCAGCCGGCTTGCTCTCTGTCATCGACCTGGTGCAAGCTGAATTCTTCCTCGACTTTTTGCCAACGCTGGTGGTTGGCTTCTTGGTTGCCGGCTTAATTGGTTACTTGTCGATCCGCTGGCTGCTGAATTACGTCAAGAAGAACAGTTTTTATGGATTTGCGATTTATTGTGTGGTTATTTCTGCAGTGACGCTGATTGTTTCTGTAATCAGGTAAAGCGGGAGAGCGTGAGAAACCGCTATCAGCTATGAGCTATCAGCTATCAACTATCAGCTAAGTAACCCTCACCCCCGCTTCGCGGACCCTCCCCCGAGGGAGGGCTTTGACATTGGATTTTTCGACAGGTAAACGCCAGTCTGTTTTCGGATGGAAATCCCGCCGTAGTGATCGATGCGGCGTTGGAAGAAGGCCGTCATTTCCTTCCTGCCTTCATCACCCATCATTTCCTTCACCAGGGGTGTAGAGTAGGCATAGTTGGTCAGCAATTGTGCGTTAGTGACCCACAGATCGCTGGTGTAAAGGTGCAATTCGATATCAGTGAAGAATTCTCTGAGTTGTCTCTCTCCATTGAGGAGGTTGAACCCGCTGGACATTCTGTGACCTATTTCAAGTTTGCGGGAGAACTTCGCGAGTAAGATGTCCAGGTCGAGCATGTGTTCAGGACCATTGGTAGCAGCCATGAATTTGCCTTCCGGGAGAAGCAAGGCAGATATCTGCCTGAGCGCTTGGGAAACGCTGGGCAAATGATAGAGCATGTGGTTGGCGATGACCAGGTCAAAAGTAGCTGGCATGAAGGTGATGTTCATGCTATCCATGCAAACAAATTGGAAGCGAGTGTCCCTTCCCAAAGAATCGGCGGCGTCTTTAATCATTCCCAGTGAAAAATCTGTCAGTGTGATTTGGGTGCTCTCGGAAACCCGATTCACCACAGAACGCCAGAGTGCAGCGGAGCCACAGCCAAGTTCCAACACTCTTGCGCCAGGTTTGAGAGCGGCTAATTCAAAGATAAAGTCATTCCAGGGTTGCTGCCCGGTGCTGAACTTTTGGTGGATTTGAATTCGGGATGACAAATTACCTGAATCGCGGTATTGGTTGGCGTTGAGGTACTGTGGGTCGTTGCGATAAGTTGAGGAATCGAACATCTTTTTACCTTTTCAGACTAATTATACCTTCCGCAGCACCAGGAATTAATGAAAGTATTCAAAACTGGCGATTCTGCACGATGTTCGGGCAAGTTGTGAAAACCAGCAAAGGGCTGGTGAAAAAATAGATACCTTGACGGATGTCTGATGAAGTGATAAATTAAATCGCCTTGATTTGAGGTAAGTATTAGTATTCAGAAAGTTGAGTAAGAAATGTCAGAAAGAACACAAGGAACCATCAAATGGTTCAGCGCCCCCAAAGGGTTCGGATTTATCGGGTTGGAAAATGGTGAGGATGTCTTTGTCCACTTTTCCGCCATCCAGATGGAAGGCTACAAGCGCCTGAAAGAAGGACAAAAAGTTGAATTTACCATCGAGGACGGCCCACGTGGAAAGCAAGCCGCAAACGTTGTGGTGGTAGAAGAATAGGGGAATCCCTTTAATAAGTAAAAGCCAGCTGTTGAGCTGGCTTTTTATTTTTTGTCAGGGGTTGGGAAGCATCAGATTGCTTTGCGCAAGGCTAGAGGAACGTCCAGTGTCCGTTCCGTACAGAGTCAGAAAAGGAACGGCCGGTGTCCGTTCTGTACCGTACGCTACGATGCTTGATTTCAAATTTTTCGAATGGCGTCCGCGATCTGGTCAAGCCCCTGTTGTAAGACTGCCCGGGTGCAGCCAAAGTTGAGCCGCAAGAAGCCCTCGCCAGCGTCGCCAAAGGCGCAGCCATCGTTAAGGCAGACTTTTGCCTGGTCCATAAAGTACTGCTGGGCATTGCCTTTGATGCCCAATTGGCGGCAATCGAGCCATGCCAAGAAGGTGCCTTCGGGTTTGCTCCAGGTAATACCAGACAGTTTTCCAGTATCAATCAGCTCTCCGATAAGGTCGCGATTTGCCTGCAGATACGTGGTCTGCTCGCGCAGCCATTCATCACCATGCTCATAGGCTGCCTTGGCGGCTACCATTGCCAGCACACCGGGGCTGCTGATGAGGTAGGACTTGTAATCCTGAAATGCCTTTCGCATGGCTTCATCCTGGATCACGGCAACCGAAGCGTGTAAGCCGGCAATGTTGTAAGTTTTGCTGGGTGCCATAAATGTGGCGGTTTGTTTCGAAATCTCGGGGTCAAGAGAAGCAATGGGGATGTGGGTGCGGTTTTCAAAGAGAATGTCACAATGAATTTCGTCGGAGCAAATGGTCACATTGTGGCGCAGGCAAATTTCGGCTAACCTGAGAAGTTCTTCTTTGTTGAAAACCCTGCCAGTGGGGTTCTGGGGGTTGCACAATATGTATATTCTGACTTCATTATCAATGATCTGACGTTCGAAGAGGTCAAAATCGATGCGATAAACCCCCTCTGCGTCGAGGTACATCGGATTTTGAATGCCAATCAAACCGGAAGCTTTTGGTGAACCGATAAAGGGAGGGTAGGCGGGGGTTTGGAAGATGACCGCATCGCCTTTTTCGCAAAGCGCTCGCAGTATAAGGGTGAAACCAGTAACGATACCCGGAACGTAGCCAATTTGGTCGGGGGTGACCTGCCAATCATAGAGGCGCTTGAAGCGGTCGATGACCACCTGGTCGAGCCCTTCGGGCGGCATTCCATAGCCGAAAATGCCATGGTCAACGCGTTTGTGCAGCGCTTCCATCACGGCTGGCGGGCAGCGAAAATCTGTATCTGCCACCCACAGAGGCAGCACGTCATCGGGGTAACAATTCCATTTTAAGCTTTCGGTTGGTTTACGGTCGATAAATAAGTCAAAGTCCATTTGCTCTCCTTTTCAATAGGGCAATTCTAACGCCAGAAACGTTATTTGGGCGAAAATCAGGTGTTTTCGGGGCAGTCGAACAGGCATGACTTTGCCGGGGCGGGTTGCTATGCCCACGCAGAAGAATGGATATCCTTCCTTGCGATCACGGGAGATCGCGGCAGGTCTCGCCTACACTGAAATGGTATACTCATTCTAAACATGAAACGTAATCGTTGGATTGCTTACCTTCAGCTCTTAGGCTTCCCTGAAGGATTGCCTTTTGTGCTTTTTTGCAGCCTGATGGGCAGCCTGGTGCCGGAAATACCGGTGTTTCTCGCAATCGGCGTAAGCATTGCTGGCAACCTGGCGATTTTCAGTTTCGCCCAAATTTATAAACACATCAGCAACGCGCCCGAAGATGCCTTTTCACCTTCCAAATCAGACCCGAACCCAATCTCTGCAGGGTTGGTAAGCTTGCGCGCGGCTCGAATCGGGGTTTACCTCAGCCTGTCCCTGGCAGTTATTGCTTCATTTTTATTGAACCGATTGAACATTGTGCTCACGATGGTTTCGGTGGTGCTCACGCTGGCGCTTTTTCACCCGAACATCCGCTTTTCCAACCGCCTGTTTCTTGGATTCAATCAGCGTCATTTTCTCTACGGCGGTATTTTCTTCCTCAACAGCATAATCGCCACCCAGGCGCGCCCCAACACGGTCGAAATCCTTTTCCCGATGTTGTTTGTTGTCAGTTACTACCTTCTCATCAGAGTTGAAGAAATCCGCGTTGCCCATCCGCAGCATCCGACGACTGGCTTCTGGAGAATCATTTTCGGCGCGTCGCTGCTCGTTTCTGCTTTACTAACCTTCTTCTTGTTGAGACCGCTGCCATTCTGGGTGATCGCTCTATGGGCGTTCCTGGCGGCGGTACAATTGAGCGTAAGTCATTCATCACAGCACGAACCCAACACGCTGCAGCCGCTTTACCTGCTCAAGGTGTTTGAGGTCTCTGGTGTGATTTCATTTCTGGTATATTTAATTCTCATTTTTATCAAACCATATTAAAGTTAGCGAGAACTTATGAGCCTGCCAAACAACATCGTCCTGACACCTTCCCCAGACTGGAAAGATTACCAATTGCTCGACAGCGGTGATGGCAAAACGCTGGAACGCTTTGGGGACTACCTGCTTATTCGCCCGCGCCCGCAGGCAATCTGGCGGACAAGCCTGGCTCCAAGTGAATGGAAAAAAGCCAACGCGATCCTGGTTGAGGAAAAACAGGAATACGGCGGAAAATGGAATATTTTGAACCCGATGGATAAGTCGTGGATGATCACTTACAAAGACTTGAGGTTCCAGTTGCAGCTATCTTCTTCGCGGCATGTTGGCATATTCCCTGAGCAGGCGACGCATTGGGACTGGTTGAGAGCCCAAATCGAAGGCAGCAAAAAGCCTTTCCGCATGCTGAACTTGTTTGGCTATTCCGGTGCTGCCACACTGGCAGGTGCCGCGGCTGGCGCAGAAGTTACGCATGTTGATTCATCCAAACATGCCATAACCTGGGCAAATCAGAACACCAGGCTCTCAAAACTGCAGGATAAGCCAGTGCGCTGGATCGCCGAAGACGCGCTCAAATTCGTCAAACGCGAAGGGCGGCGGGGCAGTACGTACCAGGGAATCGTAATGGACCCACCCAAATTTGGCAGGGGTTCCAGCGGTGAAGTGTGGGATTTCTTCAAGCGGATTCCTGAACTGATCGAAGCCAGCCAGAGCATTTTGGCGAAAGACGCGAAATTTTTAATCATGACTGCCTACGCCATCACGGCGTCTGCGGTTGTTACCCATCAGGCGGTTGAGCAAATCGTTGGTAAAAGAGGCAAATTGGAAAGCGGCGAGTTGATTACGGTTGACGAAAGCGCCGGCAACGTGCTTTCACACGCGATTTACACGCGCTGGTCGGCGTAGTTTTTTCTTCAGCCGCTTGTCTTTGAGATCTGGACGCGCTCGACCCGGTGACCGTCCATTTCAACAACCTTGAAGGTGAAACCTTCCCATTCAAAGCCCTGACCGACCCTGGGAATTTTACCCATCTGGTTCATGACGAAACCGCTGAGCGTCTGATAGCCCGCCTTAAATTCCTCTGGCAGATATTCGACATTCAATTTATCTTTTACTACATCAATCGGAAGCAACCCGTCCACCAGCAGGGATCCATCTATTTGCTCTTCGATTTCGACTTCTGTGTCGAACTCGTCTTGTGGGATGTCGCCCACAATCGATTCGAGCACGTCGTAAAGTGTGACCATGCCTTCCACCCCGCCGAATTCATCCATGACAATTGCCTGGTGAATGCCGGTTGAGCGAAAATCCTCAAAAGCCTTGACCGCTTTCATGTTCCCAGGGAAGAACATGGGCACTTTGACATAATCCCGAATGTCGAAATCTTCAGAAAACAGGTTGACGCCCATCAGGTCCTTGGCGTTAACGATACCAATGATACGGTCGAGGTCACCTTCGGCAACAGGAAGACGAGAATAAGGGCTTTCGAGCATCTCACGTACCATCACTTCACGACCGTCGTTCAGATCGAGCCAATCCAATTCGGTGTGCGGCGTCATAATGGCATCCACCCGGCGCTCGCTGAAGCGAAAAACACCATCAACCATGACTTCTTCAGCTTCGTCGAAAACGCCGGTCTGACGACCTTCCTGAATGTAGCCTTTCAGTTCTTCTTCGGTAATATAAGGCTCCTTGGTAATGTCGATGTTAAAGACCTTGATACCAAGATTGGTGGACGCGCTCAACAGCCTGATGAGCGGGGTTAGGGCAACCGTGAGACCGTTTATGATTGGGGAAAGCTGGGTGACCACATTTTCAGGTTTGCTCACAGCAATGCGCTTGGGAATGAGCTCGCCGAGCACAATGGAAAAGTAGGTGATCATCACCACCACGGAAATAAAGGCTAATGTGTCGGCAATTGGCGCGAGAAAACTGACCCTCCTCAAAACGTCCGCCAGGGGAGCAGCCAGCATACCACCACCGATACCACCTGCCAGTGTATCGATGAGGGTGATCATGATCTGAACAGCAGAAAGGTATTCCTGGTTGGGGTCGTTTTGCAACTTCAGCGCTACCGCGGCGCCATGCTGTCCATCTTCTGCGCGTTGATGCAGGCGCGTGCGGCGAGCCGAGACCATGGCGATCTCGTACATGGCAAAAATTGCGTTGAAAAAGAAAAGCACAAAAATGAGGATGATGTTTAGGTAAACTGGCATATCTGTATCAGGTCTTCTGAAAAAGACAATGATGTTATTGTACCAGAGGAAAAAATGGGATGAGGTTTTCGTTCAGAGAGATTTTACAGAAGACCAGATGCGGAGTGGAGTCAAGCAGCCCTCTGTACGGAAAGTTAGGCTGCGGGACGGCGTGGACCTTCACGAGGGCAAGGCGATTCCCTACCCTGCCTCCGGTTCTCCAGGTGGGATGCGAGTCACTGACACGCGATCAACGCGTAACCCGTCGATATCGGTCACCTCAAAGGAGAAGTCTTCTATATCGAATTTGTCTCCAATTTCTGGTATTCTGCCCAACTGGTACATCACCAACCCACTCAGGGTTTGATAGCCAACTTTATCTTCTTCAGGCAGGTTTTTGATTTCAATTAACTCTTTCAGTTCATCAATTGGCAGCATGCCATCCAGAGACCAGGAATTTTCACCAGTCTCAACAACCTCAATGTCAGTATCCATCTCGTTCACTGGGATATCACCGACGATGGATTCGAGCACGTCAAACAGGGTCACCATGCCGATTACGCTGCCATACTCGTCGATCACCAGGGCATCATGCACCCCGGTGTCACGAAATTGCTCAAAGGCTTTTAAAGCGGAGGTGTTCTCCGGAATAATGTTGGTGTCATGGGCAAGTTTTCGAAAGTCAACGGAATCCGAATACAGGTCAAGTCCAGCCAGATCTTTTGTATTGATCATCCCGACGAATTCGTCAAGGTTGTCTTCAGCCAAGGGCAAAATCGAAAACTTGCTTTCGCGGATGGCGTTGACAATCTCTTCACGCGAGTCGTCCAGGTCTATCCAGTCGATATCGCTGCGAGGGGTCATCAGCGCGTCTACGCGACGTTCGGTGAATCGGAAAACACCTTCAACGTAATCCTGCTCAGCTTCATTAAAGACACCGGTTGAGCGCCCCTCGGCAAGCAGGAGCCTGATCTCCTCTTCAGAGATGGTTGGTTCATTGCTGACTTTGATTCCCAATATTTTGATGCCCAACTCGGTAGACCAGTCCAGCAGCGAGATGAGCGGTTTGCTCAGATCAGAGATAACGCTCATGATGCCAGATAAGCTGCGCGCCACAACTTCGGGCTTGGTCAGGGCGATGCGCTTGGGGATCAGCTCGCCAATAACGATCGAGAAAAAGGTGATGATCAGGACCACGATGATCAGTGACAGCCCATCGGCAAGCCCATCCCGCATGCCCCGCTCCACGAACCAGCGGCTCAGGTTAAGGGCAATATTGGCACCGCCAAAAGCACCTGAAAGGATGCTGATCAGAGAGATGCCAATCTGGACCGTTGAAAGAAATTTATTGGGGTTCTCCAGCAGTTTGAGGGCTTTGGCAGCCCGGTTGTCGCCCTCGGCTTTGTATTGTTCCAGTTTTTGCTTTTTGGCTGTAACCATTGCCAGTTCGTACATCGAGAACATACCGTTGATTAAAATCAACTGGAAGATAACCAATATTTCGACAGCAATCCTCATCAGATTCCTAACAGGTCACCAAATCGTCATCCATAAAAGTGGTGCGGTTGTGGTAGACCCAAATAATTCTTTCATTTACAAAATCGATTCTGCTGACGGCACAATTGCAGAAAGAAAACCAGGTGGGCAGGTTGCGGTTGTCAATTTCGTCGATGCGGATATCAAAAATGGCGCGCACAATTGTATTGAAGAAGCCGCCATGGGTGACGATTGCGACGTGGTCATTAGCGCCCAGATGGCGATCTTTTAACAACCCGAGCAATTTATTCGCTCTTTCCAAAGGAGAGGATATTGGCTCCAATCCGCCTTGCCACCAGCCTCTTTCCTCGATGGGTTGGTGCAAGCGCAGGGAGGGATAGTGCTCTTGCAGGTAGGCAGGGTTAACGCCATGTTCCCGGGTGATGGTAGCTACCCCATCCTCGAGGGTTTCCAGGTAAATTCCGCCGATCTCGTGGGCTTCTGGCAAGCCGAAAAGAGGGATGCCCAGGGTTTCGGAGAGGATTGTGCCGGTCTGGATGGCGCGGATCATCAGACTGGAATAGAGGTGCGTGATTTTGATTGAGTGGCGGTATTCGCCGATGCTCGGATCGTCAGACAGTGGCATGGTGGAGGCGATGAAGTTGGCTAGCGCCTGAGCCTGCATGATACCCAAATCGGTCAGGGGTGGATCAGAACTGCGATCATAGCCGCCAGTGTCTCTAAACTGCCAACTGGCGTTGTTGGCTGATTGTCCGTGACGAATAAAATATAGCTGCATGCGTCCTCCGGTTTAAGATTATACACGCTCAAGGAAGGAATTTCTCTCAATGGACAGTGTGTTTATTGTCTTGAAGTAAAGAAGGTTTGACAGGTAAGGAAAATGGAGGTTGGCATATTTACTGACAGACCCTGCGCGGGATGATATAATCTCTTACCGAATTTAATGGGAAAAAAGAAAATATTATGTTAGACAAACTTGAATCAATTCTTGAACATTTTGCTGAATTGGACCAACGCCTGGCGGAGGTCGGACAGGATTATCAACTTGCCGCTGAACTCTCCAAGGAACGTTCGGACCTGGAGCCAATTGTTATGCTTGCCCGCGAATACAAGGACAACCTGACAAAAACCGATGAAACCCGGGAATTAATCGAACTCTCGGAGGGCGAATTGCTCGACCTGGCGAAAATGGAGCTGGAAGAACTGCTTGCCCGCAAAGATGAACTGGAAGCCTTGCTCAAATCGAAACTGGTACCAAAAGATCCGCGCGATGATCGCAACGTTATTGTCGAGATTCGTGCCGGCACCGGCGGAGACGAAGCGGGCTTGTTCGTCTCTGACTTGCTGCGTATGTATTTGAAATATGCGGAACTGCACCACTACAAAACTGAAATTCTCTCCGCCAACGAAACCGGCATCGGCGGTTATAAAGAAGTGACCTTCACCATCAAAGGCAAAGGCGCCTATTCGCGCTTCAAGTTTGAATCCGGTGTGCACCGCGTGCAGCGCGTGCCCGAGACCGAATCTCAGGGGCGCATCCACACCTCCACCGTTACCGTGGCGGTTTTGGCTGAAGTAGACGACATCGAAATCGATATCCCGGATTCCGACATCGAAATTGATGTTTTCAAATCGGCTGGAGCAGGTGGACAAAACGTGCAGAAAAACATGACCGCCGTGCGCATTCACCATAAACCGACCGGCATCATCGTCGCCTGCCAGGACGAACGCTCGCAACTGCAGAACAAGACCCGTGCAATGAGTGTGCTCAAAGCGCGGCTTTATGAAATGGAAGAAGAAAAACGCCAGAGCGAACTAGACGCGACCCGCCGCTCCCAGATTGGTACTGGCGAGCGCTCTGAGAAAATCCGCACCTACAATTATCCGCAGTCACGCGTTACCGATCACCGCATTAATGTTTCTTCTTACAACATGGCAGGAGTGATGGATGGCTACGAACTGGACACCTTCATTGAGGAGCTACAGCACGCCGAAGAAGCCGAACGCCTGGCGAACTTTGAGAGCAATGGAAAATGAGCTTCATTCTGAGCGCAGCATTGGCTCTCAATTGAGAGAAATGCAACAACCCCACCAGGTCGCACTTGTCTTGCTGGCTCATGTTTTGGGCAAATCAAAAACCTGGCTGCTAGCCCATCCAGAAACACACCTGACCAAAGCGCAGGCATGTGAAATAGATTCCCTGATTAACCGCCTGGAAAACGGTGAACCGCTGCCCTACATGCTGGGCAGACAAGCGTTTTTTGGGTTGGAGTTCGAGGTTAACCCGGCTGTGCTGATCCCCCGACCGGAGACTGAACTGCTGGTTGAGTTCGCGCTGGGCTGGCTGGAGGAACACGATTTGGCAAGAAAGGGCATTGACGTGGGCACGGGTTCAGGGAATATCGCTGTCTCCCTGGTCAGCAACTGCCCTGACCTGCAACTGCTGGCGACCGATATTTCCGCAGAGGCACTCGAAGTCGCTGCCCGGAATGCCCTTAAGCATAATTCAGCCGACCGGATCAAATTTGAACGCGCTGACCTTCTGCCAGCGACCACTGAGAAAGTGGATTTAATCTGTGCCAACCTGCCTTATATTCCAAGCCGGAAGTTGCCTGAAGTGAACAGCCTGGATTGGGAACCCGTGGTCGCATTGGATGGCGGAGAGGGCGGGCTAAATCTGATCGGGCGGTTGCTCGAGAAGGCTACAGAGGTTTTGAACACACCTGGGCTGATCTTGCTCGAGACCGAGGAAACCCTCGGGAAGCAAACTGTTGAGCTGGCGCGCCGGCACTTCCCGGCTGCTGAAGTTGCTTTGTACCAAGACCTTGCAAAACGGGACCGGCTGGTCACGATTGAACTACAATGATTCAAACCAGGATCCTTTCCATCAATGACCCAAATGCCATACGCGCCGCTATTGATGCGCTGCAAGCGGACGAGTTGATTGTTTTTCCCACTGAAACGCTTTATGGGCTGGCGGGGCGGATCAACGAGATCAGCCTGCAGAATATCTATGCTGCTAAACAGCGCCCTGAAGAGAAAGCCATCCCTGTTTTGATTGGTGGTTTGGAGCAGCTTGAGCAATTGGCAACCTCAATCAAGCCACAAGTTTTGGCGTTGATGCAAGCATTTTGGCCTGGAGCGCTCAGCCTGGTGCTGCCAAAAAAGGAAGGCTTGCCTGCAACGCTCACGCCCTACCCGGGTTTGGCTGTGCGCATGCCGGATCATCCTTTCGCGTTGCAATTGCTGCGACAGACCGGACCGCTGGCAGTGACCAGCGCGAATATCTCTGGCGGTCTAAATCCAACCACAGCAGAAGAAGTCTACGCGCAACTCAACGGGCGCGTTTCTTTGATTTTGGACAGCGGGAGACACCCGGGCGGGAAAGCGTCCACCATTGTCGATTGCCAGGGCGAGGTACCGGTGCTTTTGCGCGAAGGTCCAGTTCCGTTTGACAATATTCTCGAAGCTTGGAACCAGGATACATATCCGACTTAACAGTTGGAATCCCCGCAACTTCTCCCTGGGCAATAGATCTGCCTTCTAAAACAGAAAAGGAACTGGCTCGCCAGTTCCTTTTCTTGATTCAGATGTATCGATCACTCTTCTTTCTCTTGCTTTACCTCGACCATTGTCTCTGCTTTTTTAGCCTGGCGTTTGGCATTTGAATTGCGGATGGCGCGGACGAGGAAGTAGATGCCAACACCCAGCGGGATCAGGAAGGGCAGGCAAGTGATGCCAAAACGGATCAAGAAATCGACCAGGTCCTGGAAGATTCTGATCAAACGCTGGATTGACTCTCTGACTACACCCTGGGGTTTCCAGCCGCCGATCTCGATCGGCTGCAGGGAGGCTTCTGCCACGAATTCCACTGAGAGCATAGACAGGTCCGAAGATTCCTGAAGGTACTTGATGTGCCCTTCCAGCACTTCGATCTGGCTGCGGATTTCTGTGAGCTCACGGAAGACGCTCATTGTGGCTTCCAGGTCAGAAGTGTTTTCCATCAGGACCATCAATTGCTGCTCAGCCGCCTTCAGGTTGCGCAGGCGGCTGTTCGAATCGACAAAATCGGAGGTGACATCCTGCCCGGAAAGGCTCTCAGAGAGGATGCCATCTTTGCCGCTTGCAGACATCTGTCTGACCATCTCCATAGCTTCTTCCAGTTTATCCGCAGGCACACGAATCACAACGGAAGTGCTTGGAAAGGAAATATTGTTATACATGGATGTGTAGCGATTTGTGCTAACCACGTAGCCGCCCAATTGTTTCGCCAGATCGGAAGTCGCCTGCATTGCCTGGACTGTATCGGCAACCGAAACCCGCATGGATGCGGTCTGGATGACCATGCGCTCCTGACCTTCTTTTACGCCCACCCCCGCCTCCTCAAAAACGGGAGCCTCTTGTGGTGCTGCTGGTGGCATTTCATATCCCCAGTCCATGTCACCTGCTGGTGTTTCCATGTTCGATGATGATTTGGCACAGGCACTCAGGGTAAGCAATAGAATCAATCCAACTAAAAGCAGTTTCTTCTTCATTTTTCTCCAATCACAAGTTGTATTCTCGTGCTTAAGACGCTAGCAGACGGTAAAAGTTCCGCTGAAATGCCTCAAGTGCCGATCCACAATCGGGATGCCTGCCGTTTGGGGATGCCTGTCTGCAGGATTCGCCTGGTGACCGCTTCGATGTCGTAACTGACCCGTTTGAACAGAAATGTGCCTTCTTCATCATCCCAGATCACAAAAGCGGCACGGGGGTCAAAGTTACGCGGCTGCCCAACCGAACCCGGATTGAGAATGAAGCGCCCGGCAGGCTTCCAGCGATCGCCATTGCCCGGCAGCAGGGTCTCAACCCCGTCGCTCTCATCCAGAATAAAGATGGAAGGAACGTGGGTGTGACCGATCAGACAGCCTTGGGTGGCAAAATCGTTGAAATTGGCTTTGGCTGTTCCGGCGGTTAGAATATATTCCCAAATTGGGTTTCGCGGACTGCCGTGCGCGAGGGTAAGGTCTTCAATTTCGAGTTTCAGGCGCAACAATTCCAGGAAGTCACGACTTTCTTGTGTGACCATACCTGCCTGCACACGGATCGCGGCGGCGGCTTCGTGATTGAAACGGTCGATGGCGATGAAATCCATCAGGGCGGCATCATGGTTACCCAGCAGCGCCTGCAGGTTGGGCTGGGAACGCAGCAGCTGAATGCATTCGTTGGGGTCCGGTCCGTAGCCGACCACATCGCCCAGGAACCAGACCTGATCAAACTCTCCGGCAGCCCGAAGTACGGCTTCGAACGCGGTCAGATTGGCGTGGATATCAGAGAGGATCAGGGTGCGCATATCAGGGCATGTTGAAGGTGATACTCCAGTTGTCACCATCAACAACTGTCGGTGAAGTCAACCCAAAGATGGTGATCCAGCTGTTGCCGGGTTTCAGGTGAAACGGATTTCCCTGGGCATCGACAAACTGTATCGGCTTGTCGCTTTGGGGTGTTTTCCAGAAAACTTCATATGCGCGACCATCGCGAAAGATGGTTGCCTCGTAACCGGTGGAGTTACCCACCAGGTCAATGCTGTGAAGCGTGTCCCTGACTTCCGTGTAAGGGGCTTTGAGCACGATGACGTTTGAAAAAGTGAGCTGCTCACCGGTGTTTTGATCGACCAGCGGTTTATAGACGAAGTAAGTGCTCTCATCGATGGTCCAGTTGTGATATTTGCCGGTATCGGGGTTGTAGATCCAATGCGCCTGGGCGTAATTTGTCCAAATGACCCAAACGCTCGCGCCGGCTTCCCCTCCTGCGGGAGCAGTTTCAGAGAAAGCCATGCCGCTCAAATCGGGGTCGTTATTGGCGTAACCGAGGTAGTTGAAGTAATTAGAGAGCGCGGCGGAGTCGCCAAACACACTGTAGACATAACCCCGACCGTCATCACAGACACCCGGACACAGATATTTATCCAGGAAGTAACGACCAGGAATGTAGGCATCGAGGAAGGGCAAAACATTGTCCTTATCCCCGCCGGTTGAACCGATTACAGCCTGATAAAGACTACCGAGCTGACCGTCAACCCTGCGGACAGAGCGAACTGGTCCGATTTTGCTTGAATCTTGCCCATAATAGAGCGCAGCAAAACGATGCCCGCCCCAGCCGATGTAGTAGTCGAACACGATGTCGGCAGACGAGAGCCCCCAATGCGGCTGGTAGTCAATCTGGTGGTTGGAAACCTTCATGATCACCGGACGGCGGTTGAGGAGCGTTGGGTCGGCAACCTGCAGTCCTGTCAGAGGATTTACACCTTCGGGGTAAGTAATAGGTCCGATCACATCGGTTGAGGGCGGTGCCTTGGTCGGCGTTGCCGTGGCAGTAGCTTCAGGAGGCGTCGTGGGCGTATGCGTCGTCTCTGCGGTGGTAGTCGTGGTTGGGCTTGGTTGAAGGGTCTCAGTTTGTTGTCTGATCACAGCTGTGACCGTGCCTGCGATGGCGGTTTGCTGACCGGTGGTCAAGCCTTCGGGGCTCATTGGTACGCAGGCAGCCATAATTAAGGCGAGGGATAAAAGCATGAGAGGCAGCAGGTTTTTTGTTTTCATATCAACTCCCTGAACACAATAATTCTACCCCATGGGGGGTGGGGTTGGTCAGTTAATGTGAAGACGTGAAAAATCGGATGCTGGTTCCCTGACCCAGGGGTCAATACGGATTGTACCGGTGTCCCCACCGAGCACACGAACTCTCCGGAGGAGTCCTTTCTTTTGGAGACCTACGGTCAAATCCCGTACACGGCGAGGACGCCGGTACGATCGTGTTATCTCGA
>DHCY01000017.1:0-4174 GCA_002399085.1 Anaerolineaceae bacterium UBA4890 | reverse complement strand
TGGAGACCTACGGTCAAATCCCGTACACGGCGAGGACGCCGTTACGATCTATCCTAATCCTCAAACAACAACTCCATCCGGCTTACACCGGCGTCAAAGGGTTTGGCGAGGGGGTGGTGTACCACCATGGCAGCGGTCGATTGCTCGGGCACCAGCTGCCAGGCAGAGGTGAGGCTCATCCCGAATTCCTTTTCGACAGGCAGCAAATCGAACACCTTGCGGTGTTCCCGCAGCCAGGGCAGCGCCGGGTAACCCCAGGAATAACGGAAGCCCTGTGCGAGTCCAATGCCCAACTCAGCCCTAATCTTGCTGTGTATGTATTCGGCGGTGGCTTCCGCCATTTGAACAGCGAGCCCGTGCAGGAAGTAACCTTCTGAATATTGCTCCTGGCTGTCGAGCTGCCCAATCTGCTGTGTGGCGGCTTTGCCTACCGTGACCACTTGCAGCGGCAGAATGTCGAAGCGGGGGCTGCCGAAAGGCAGGAAGTAATCGCTCAGGCACAAGCCTTCACCCTCTTTTTGGCGGGGGAAATTGAAGCGGGTCAGCTCGACAGGATGCTCAACATTGCTGTGCAGCGAGTCGAACACCACCAGGTCGTTGCCATCTGCCCAAACCGGGAAATAGCCATAAACTGATTGAGGTTGAATCCAACCCTCGCTTTTGGCTTCTTCCAGCATGCGGAAACGCTGGCGGTCGAACTCGGCTCGTAGTTCCTGCCATTCCTGCCCACGCACATGTTTGGCACCCCAGTTGAGCCGATAGAGGCTGGTGAGGTCGATCAGCTCAGCCACGTCATCGAAAGGCAGTTGCTGTTTAATACGCACACCCATCGGTTCGACATGGGGAATGACTTCAGCCGGAGGGACATTGCGGGTAAGTTCGGGTGTGAAGGTGACCTCAGGATGTGCCGGTGTTTTTGCAGCCTCACTCTGATGCTGCTGCAGCCTGCTCTTCTTCTGGGGGTCGACCAGTTGGTCCATGACATTGAGCCCATCAAAAGCATCCTTGCAGTAGAAAATGCCAGCAGAATAGTATCCCAGCTCAGCCGTGCTGGCGATGCGTTCGGCGAACTGGGGGTTGATTGCTGCCCCGCCGATCAGGATGGGCATTTCGATGCCGCGGCGTTGGAATTCGTTGGCGATAAGGGGCATCTGCTTGCTGGTAGAAACCAGCAGCGCGCTCAACCCGACCGCGTCTGCCTGCTCTTCCACTGCCCTGCTGATAATCTCCTCGGCAGTCACCTGCTTGCCCAGGTCGATAACTTCGTAGCCATTGTTTGCCAAAATGGTCCGGACCAGGTTTTTGCCGATGTCATGCACATCGCCATAGACCGTCGCCAGCACAATTTTGCCCTTGCTCAACCCTTCCTGGCGGTCAAGGTATTGCTCCAGGTGTGTGACGGCTTTTTTCATCACTTCGGCTGATTGGAGTACAAACGGCAGAATCAGTTCGCCCGAACCAAAGCGATCGCCGATTTCTTTCATGGCGGGCAAAAGCACCTGATTGAGGATTTCGACAGCCGCTTCCGCCCTTGGCAGATCGCTTTCGGTGAGAATCTGGTCGATATCTTCTTCCAAACCGTTTTTCTGGCGCAGTAAGACGCGTTGGAAAAGGCGCTCGCGGGCGCTGAGACCTTCAAAGGGATCTTTTTTACCCGCGCCCTCTTGCGCGTTTTCCGCATGAAGTTCAAACCAAGTAACCAGTTTTTCGAGAGCGTCAGCAGAGCGGTTAAAGATCAGGTCTTCAGCTAGCTGCTTCTCTTCTGCCGGGATCTCGCCGTATGGGCGGATGTGCGCCGGGTTGACGATTGCCATATCCAGCCCAGATTCAACCGCATGGTGCAGAAAAACGCTGTTAATCAGCTTGCGGGCAGGCTGCGCCAAACCGAAAGAAATGTTGCTCACACCGAGACAGGTGTGCACACCCGGCAACTCGGTTTTGATTGACTGGATACCTTTCAGAGTTTCGAGGGCACTGTCGCGCCAGACCTCTTCACCGGTTGCCAGGGTGAAGGTGAGCGGATCAAAAACCAGGTCTTGAGGTCGCAGGTGGTAATCCTGGAGCGCGAGGTTGTGCATGCGTCGGGCGATTGCCAGTTTTCGTTCAGCGGTTTTTGCCATGCCCTCTTCATCGATCGTCAGGCACAGAACTGCCGCGCTATATTTTCGGGCAAGGGTGAAAATTTTGCCGGCTTTTTCTTCGCCAGATTCAAGGTTGGTAGAGTTGATCAGGCTGCGTCCGGGGAAGGTTTGCAGGGCGGCTTCGGCAACTGCCACTTCGGTGGTGTCGATCACTAAAGGCACAGGCACTTCCAGCGAGAGGCGTTTGACAATTTTCCGCATCAAGTCGGCTTCGTCACTGCGTTCGGTGGTGGCTACGCTGATGTCCAGCCCGTGGGCACCAAAATCCATCTGATCACGAGCCACCTGCATGATGGCGTCGAAATCTTCGGCTAAGAGCAGACGCTTGAAGGCTTTCGAGCCCTGGGCGTTCATGCGCTCACCGATGATGAAGGGCGCTGGCTGTTGTTCGATCGGAACAGCCTGGACAGCAGAAGCGAGCATGGCTTCATTCTCAGGCTGGGATTTGAACGGCTCGGTTACTGCGATTTCTTGCGAAAGGGCTTCAATGTGTTCCGGGCGCGTGCCGCAGCAGCCACCGACGACACGAATGCCATATTTATAAACATATTCCCCCATTTGCCCTGAAAATTCAGCGGGTGCCAGTGGATAAACTGCCAGACCATCGATGTTGAGCGGTAAGCCGGCATTGGGGATGACCGAGATGGGCAGGCGGGAATGCGACGTGAGGTATTTGATCGATTCCCGCATATGTTCCGGACCGGTCGAGCAGTTGAGCCCGATAGCGTTCACATCCATCCCTTCCAAAATAGCGAGTACGGCGGTAATGTCTGTGCCCAGGAGCATTTTGCCGTTCACGTCCAGGGTGACCTGTGCCTGGATGGGCAGCCAGCATTGTTCGTGCTGCTGGGCTTCGCGGATGCCGTTGATGGCTGCCTTGACTTCCAGGATATCGTTGGATGTTTCGATCAGGAGCAGGTCCACCCCACCTCTGATCAGCCCGATTGCCTGCTCGCGAAAGACATTTTTGAGTTCGTCGAAGGTGATATCGGACATTTCGGGGTCATTGGTGGAGATCAGTTTCCCGGAGGGACCCATCGAACCAGCTACGAAGCGTGGTTTTTCGAGTGTAAAAAATTCGTTGGCAGCCTGGCGGGCAATGCTGGCAGCTTTTTCATTCAACTCCAGGACGCGGTCTTGCAAGCCATAATCAGCCAGCGTGAGGCGGTTGGCACGGAAGGTGTTGGTCTCGATCACATCGGCACCGGCTTTGAGGAAGTTGCGGTGGACCTCAAGAACAACCTGGGGGTTGACCAGCACGAGGGCATCATTGCATCCAACCAAGTGTTCACCGCCATAGTCTTCAGTGGTAAGGTTAAATGATTGCAGGGTAGTGCCCATTGCACCGTCGAAAACGAGCACGCGTTTGTCGAGCGCGTCGAGGTAGGCATTTTTCTTGGTCATTGGTTGTGTGTCCATGGTCCCTCACAGGTTTTAAAAAAAGCCTCAGCCGAGGTGTGTATATTTGTCCATCGAAGAAAAGTTTATCACAGGATTTGTATGTCATCTGAGGGTACGAAGGATCTATGTGTTCAGACCGCCAGGATTCTTCACTTCGTTCAGAATGACAGGTTCTTTGTCATCCTGAGCCTCAGTTGCGAAGGATCTTGATGGAATTGGGTTGGAATCGTTGTGGCAATACTGTTAAGATTCTTCACTTCGTTCAGAATGACAGGTTGTTTGTCATCCTGAGCCTCGGTTGCGAAGGATCTTGATGGTATTGGGTCGGAATCGTTGTGGCAATACTGTTAAGATTCTTCACTTCCTTCAGAAAGACAGGTTCTTTGTCATCCTGACCCTCAGTTGCGAAAGATCTTTGAATGGTATTGGGTTGGAATCGTTGTGGCAATACTGTTAAGATTCTTCACTTCCTTCAGAAAGACAGGTTCTTTGTCATCCTGACCCTCAGTTGCGAAGGATCTTGATGGAATTGGGTTGGAATCGTTGTGGCAATACTGTTAAGATTCTTCACTTCGTTCAGAATGACAAGCATTCAGAATGACAGGTTACTTGTCATCCTGAGCCTCAGTTGC
>DHCY01000026.1:35009-42125 GCA_002399085.1 Anaerolineaceae bacterium UBA4890 | reverse complement strand
TATTATCTTATTCTGTCATCCTGCCATGCTTCTGTCATCCTGAACGAAGTGAAGGATCTTAACGTTTTTCTCACCGACCCAGTTCTTTTTGCATGCTCAATTTGGAAGTACCGTGAGCTTTTACAAAACAAAAAAGGAGGGCGTTTTCACCCTCCTTTAAACAATTTTCTTAAAAACAACCTATTCCTTCTCGTAAGGCTGACCTTCAGCAGCCGGGGCTTGCCCCTTGCCAATAAAGCCTGCCAGAACAATCATGGTGATCAGGTAAGGCGCCATTGCCATAAACTGGGGCGGAATCACACTTCCCAGCAGCGAAAGCTTGGAACCAATCGCGTCCGCAAAACCAAACAACAAACCCGCGCCCAGCGAACCCAGCGGCATCCAGTTGCCAAAGTTCATCGCTGCCAAACCGATAAAACCTTTGCCGGCGGTCATGCCCTCGTCAAACCTGCCCACCGACCCCAGAGTGAAAAACGCGCCGGCAATTCCTGCCACCACGCCGCTCAGAATGACACCCATGTAGCGGGTCTTGATCACGTTGATCCCCAGCGTGTCCGCTGCCTGGGGATGCTCGCCAACACTACGAAAGCGCAAACCCCATCGAGTCTGGAAGAGTGCCAGCTGCAAGATAATCAGGATGGCAAACATCAGGTAAACAAAAAGGTTCTGATTAAAGAGGATTGGACCAAGCAGCGGGATGTCAGCCAGCAATGGCAGAGGTACACGGGTGAACATCCTGGGTTGATTCAATGCCGGAATGGTCTGCAGGAATTTCTGTGAAATGAAGGCAGTCATACCGGTTGAAAAAATGTTGATGATCGTGCCCGCAATGGTCTGGTTTACCTTGTATTTAATCGAAAGCACGCCCAGCAGAAGCCCAAGCAAAACTGCCGAGGCGATGCCGCCCAGCAACCCCAGCCAGACATTCTGTGTAAGGCTGCCAGCGATCGCCGCGGTCATCGAAGCCATCAGCATCATACCTTCGATGGCGATGTTGACAATACCGCAGCGTTCAGCCAGGATACCCGAAAACGCGCCCAGCGTGATTGGCACAGCCAGCAGAACAGCGCTTGAGAGCATGCCTGCCAGGTTGAGCGATATACCGGCTGCCTGCCAAACTAAAAATGCTAAGATCAGACAAAGTGCAGCGACACCGACCATCAGGTTGGTTTGCTTGCCAAAGCCTTTGACCAGCTGAAAAACACCTATGACCAGCACGATGCCAGCCAGGATAAATAAAGTCAGCCTGGATGGTAAGACAATATCACCCATGGTTCCTTGTTCAATGCCACCCGGGGTCATGACAAACCGGGTGGTCAGGTCGGCACCAGTATTCAGGGCAAAGACGGCAAAAATCACTAGTGCTATCAGGATCTCAGTTATCCCCATGCCCAGTTTTCTGGCTGGCGAGATCTCCCGTATAAATTTGTGTTCGATTACTACAGAAGATGTTGTCACGATTGACCTCCCCAACCGCTGAGGAAGACCTGTTGTTCCTCTTCTTTAGGTTTACGAAGACGATAAATTGAGCGAATGATTGCAGGTGCCGCCACGAACATGAGAATAATTGCCTGGATGACGTCCACGATGTCGATCGGGATGGCAGAAACGACCATCATGCGGGTGGCTCCGTTGCGTAAAGTTCCAAACAAAAGTGAAGAAAGGATCACTCCGACGGGATGATTGTTGCCGATCAATGCCAGGGCGATACTGTCAAAGCCATAACCTGAGGAGAGCCCAAGCGCCATACTGTGGTTGACCGCCAAAATTTGCACCGCGCCAGCCATACCAGCCAGCGCACCCGAAAGCGTCATACCCACAATGATGGATTTACTGGTGTTCAACCCGGCATACCGGGCTGCCCGTGGGTTGGTGCCTACTGTGCGCAGGTTGAGCCCCCAGGTTGTCTTGAAAAGCAGCCACCAAACCAACCAGGCGACAGCCAGGGCAATGAAAAAGCCCGCATGAAAACGGATGGGAGAAGCAAAAAATTGAGGGATCTTGGCAGTATCCTGGATGATTGGGCTCAGTGGCAAACCGCCTGATCCTGGTCGGCTCATTGGTCCAGAAAGCAGCCACTCGGTAAAGCGGAAGGCAATCCAGTTCATCATGATCGTGTTGATCACCTCGTGACCGCCAGTTTTTGCCTTGAGGAATCCTGGGATAAACGCCCAGAATGCACCTCCGGCTGCACCGGCTAAAAATGCCAATGGCATGTGAATGTATGCAGGTAACCCGTTGATCGAATAGCCAACAAAGGTGGCACAGGCTGCACCGATAAAGAGCTGACCTTCAACGCCGATGTTGAACAACCCCGAGCGGAAACCAACAGCCACCGCCAGTCCAGCAAAAATATAAGGGGTTGCCTGCACCAGGCTCTCCAGGATGGGGTTGAATGCCTGGCGAATTGCCTTTGCATCGCCACTTCCCAGTGCCCGAACGATTCGGGCAGGGTCACCCAGCGAGCCGGTAATCAGGGCACCGTACGCAGTGACCACCTCTTTCCATACCTGGGATAGCCCTCGCCAGAAAGATTCTCCAAAAGCAGCCCAAACAGTCTGGCTGGTGACAGCGATTAGGATTGCTCCGATGATCAGACCGGTCAGAATTGCCAGCAGTGGAATAACAGCTTTACTCAGGAAAGATTTCTTAGGCTTTTCTTCGACGGGTTCCTCAACATTGACCTCATTGAGGAAAATTTGTCCAATATCTTTTTTTTCTTCAGTCATAAGACATCTCTCTAAAAAGTGGCTTCTACTAAGGTGGATTCTCTGGTTGGCACCGGACCTTCAGGCATAACACCTGCCATTAGCAAGCCGATGTATTCTTTGCTGATACCCTTATTGGGCACCACGGCGAGCACCTGCCCCCGGTACATAACTGCAATACGATCCGAAAGCTCCATAATTTCATCCAGCTCGGGCGAAACCAGCAAAACGCCGGCACCTTCATCGCGTTTTTGTACGATGCGCTTGTGGATATATTCAATTGAGCCCACGTCCAGACCGCGGGTTGGCTGTGAAGCCACCAGGAATTTGATTGGACGTGAGAGCTCCCGGGCGATGATCACTTTTTGCTGGTTGCCGCCCGAAAGTGTTCCAACCGGAGTGACGGCACTGGGTGTACGGATATCGAAATTTTCAATCAGTTTTTCAGCGTTTTCCAGAATCACTGGATACTGGAGCAATACCCCCTTGGAAAATGGTTCCTGGTAGTACGTGCACAGCACCAGGTTTTCGGCGACAGTGAAAGGCAGTACCAAACCGTCTTGCTGGCGATCTTCCGGGATGTGGGCTGTGCCCAGTTCTGTGATCTGGCGGGGAGTAAATCTGGTCACATCCTGCCCCAGAATGGTCACTTTTCCGGAGACGTGCTTCAACAAGCCGGTAACGGCGTAAACCAGCTCGGTCTGTCCATTGCCCTGGACGCCCGCCACGCCGACGATTTCGCCGGCACGGATATCCAGGGAAACATTTTCGACGCAGACCTCGTCGCGTGTGTCCACTACAACCAGGTCTTCGATCGTGCAAACCACTTCACCAGGGATGCTTTCGCTTCTATCGACCTCAAGGTCAACTTCGCGACCAACCATCATGGCAGCCAGAGCGTTTTTATCAGCCTCTTCCGGTGTGGTTTCGCCCACCATCGCGCCGCGCCGGATCACCATGATCCTGTCCGAGATTTCGAGAACCTCTCGCAGTTTGTGTGTGATAAAAATGATCGATTTGCCCTTTTCGATCAAAAGGCGCATAATCTTGAACAACTCATCTGCTTCCTGCGGAGTTAGCACTGCTGTTGGTTCGTCGAAGATCAGGATCTCAGCATCCCGGTAGAGCAATTTGATGATCTCAACTCGCTGCTGGACGCCCACCGGGATATCCTTCACATAAAAAGTAGGGTCAACTTCAAGGTTGAAACGATCTGATATTTCGGTGATGCGCTGAGCTGCTTTTTCGCGATCCAGAAAGCCGCCATATTTAACGCTTTCATTCCCAAGCATCACGTTTTCGGTGACAGTGAAGACCGGGATGAGCATGAAATGTTGATGGACCATGCCGATTCCCTGCTCAATCGCATCGGTAGGCGAATTGATCACGACCTTTTCGCCGTTGATGAAAATCTCACCTTCGTCTGGTTGATATAGTCCGTAGAGGATGTTCATCAGAGTGGATTTACCAGCACCATTTTCACCCAGCAGAGCCAGAATCTCGCCTTTATTGAGGGTTAGATCAATATGATCGTTGGCTAATACCCCCGGGAATCGCTTGGTGATCCCTTTCAATTCAAGAATTGGAGCCATAATGGTATTGTCCCTTAGAGAATAATTTTCTTTATCTTACCACGCTAAAGCCCAAAAATGAGATTGTCATTTCGATATCTTTCTCATTGTCCGGTCGGCAAATATCGCAGAATCTGAAACCCACATCTGCTAGTGACCGTGATTGCCAAACAAAAAAGGCTGGGAATTTTCCCAGCCTTTTTTGTTTAACAAATCATGCTTAGTCCAGAGTTACTGCACCGGAGATAATGTCAGCCTTGAGCTGTTCAATTTCTGCGGTCAGTTCAGCCGGAACCAGGCTCTCGAGATCGTGGTAAGGGGCAATTGCGACACCGCCATTAGCAAGTGTACCAACTACATCGCCGCCCTTGAAAGTGCCGTCGATAACAGACTGGATAACCTGTAGGGTGGTGGCATCCATCAATTTCATGACGGAGGTGAGGGTGATATCAGCATATTCGGGGCTGGTCAGCGCCCAGTCAGAGTCCACACCGATCAGATAGGCATTGCCGCGTTCTTTGATGGCGGCAGCTGCGCCCAAACCGACAGGTCCGGCAACGGGCATAATGATGTCAGCGCCTTCGTCCATCAGGCTCTTGGCAAGCTCATTGCCTTTTTGCTGATCGTCGAAAGAGTTGCTGAAAAGACCAGTTTGAGTTTCAACATCCCAACCCAAAACTTTTACATCGGTGCCCTTGGCTTCGTTGTACATCTTGACGCCCTTGACGAAACCATCCATGAAGATGGTGACGGTGGGGATGGGCAGACCACCAAAGGTGCCCACAACGCCGGTTTTGGTAACGCCAGCAGCAAGGTAACCAGCCAGAACGCCAGCTTCGTCGGTGTCAAAGATCTGACCGACAACATTGGCAATAGCGGGGTCATAGTTATAGTCTACGATCGAGAATTTGGCGTCGGGGTTGGCTTCAGCGGAGGCTTTGGTGGCGTCGCCGATCAGGAAACCAACAGTCACGATCAGGTCACATTCCTCTTCAAGGAAAGCGTTGAGGAATTTTTCGTAGTCAGCGACTTCTTTTGACTCTAGATACTTGCCTTCAACACCCAGGGTCTGCTCGGCGGTTGTGATGCCTTTCCAGGCAGTGGCGTTGAAGGATTTGTCGTCAATACCACCGGTATCAGTGATCTGGCAAACTTTGACTTTTTCCTCTTCTGTGGGAGTGGTGGTCTGGCATGCAGCCAAAGCGATGGATGCGACCAGCATAAGGGACACGATCAATACTAATTTCTTGCGCATGAATTTTCTCCTCTTCATTACTTGACCCCCGCGTTTTGCGGGTTCGTTGATTTATTAAGTATAGTTTAACGCTTCCTTTTCTGCAAGGAGTCCAAATTTGTCAAGCTATATTTTCATTGACAGACTCAGGTTTCGCTTCACCCGAATGCATACCCAAAATCATGATCAAAGCCGCGAACATGAAAATGGGTCCGATGATGAAGATTGAGGAGTAATTTCCCCCGGTCAGTTTCACGATCCAGCCGTTAATGTTCGGTCCGGCAATGGCTGCCAGGGTGGAGAAAAGGTAGTAAAGCCCTGTAAAAGTTCCGATATGGGCGCGGTCGGTCAGGTCCACAACTACCGGCAAAGAATTAATATTAATCAGTGACCAGCCAATTCCAGCCGCAAGCAGCAGAATCGTCAGGTTCATGAAGCTTCCAAGCAGGGGCAGAGAACCATGGGATTGCAAGAGCGTTTCACCTGGAATGAAAAAGACACTCAGCAATACCAATATCATGATCACAAGCCCGATCGAAATAGTTTTCTTGCGCCCCAGTTTACCGCCAATGAACCCGGCAGGGATCGCAAAAATCAGGAAGGAGGCACCCACACTGGTGATCAGCCTTCCGGCACCCGATTCATCCAGACCCAGGTGGTTAACGCCATAGAGCGAGAGAAATGCCTCGATGGCGTTGTAAGCGATGAACCAGAAAAAGATAGCCAGGAAAATGCGGATGGCGTCACCGTGCTTGTTGGTAACCAGCTCTTTCAGACTCTTCAACAAATTGGGTTTTTCGGTGGTTGGGTGTTCTTCGTAAACTTTCGGCTCGCGCACAAAGATAAGCACCAATGCTGCCGCGATCAAGACCAAAAAAGATCCAAACCAGAATGGGTAAGCCTGATTTTGCTTGACCAGCATCGCACCGATAGACGTTCCCAGCACGAGTCCCAGCCCTCCCATGAAGTTAATGATGCCATTAGCCTGCGATCGCAGGTGGGATGGGGTCACATCAGGCATCAGTGCGACCACGGGCGTGCGCCAGAACGCCATCGCCAAAATGGTGGTGACTGTGCAGGCAAGAAATAGGGGCAGCGAGTCTGCCAGTGGCACCAGACCGAAGGCGACCGCTGCAATGGGTGCGCCCACGGCAATGAAAGGCAGACGGCGACCCAGTTTGGTGCGCACGCGGTCAGACCAGGCACCCACCGGCGGCTGGATAAAAAGCGCAGCAATATTGTCCAGGGACATAAAAAAGCCGATTGCCGCCGCGTCCAGGGAGAATTTTTGGGATAAAAGGATGGGTACGTAGGTGTTATAAAGACTCCACAACACACTCACACCAAAAAAGCCAAAACCAATCAGAAATAACTTACCATACTTGAACTTCTGTTCTTCAACGATCATCATACCTCCTGTGAACTAATTGCATGAATGATAACTGATATCGGCGTTTTTCTGGTATTTCTCAAACTTTGCGGAGATAGATCGCGAAACTGTGGCAGCCTTCCCCTCTGGGCTGCTTGCATGCCGTAGGCGGAAGGGGGACCGCGAAGCCATAACAGACATTAGCCTTCCCCTCTGGGGAAGGGGGACCGCGAA
>DHCY01000026.1:34673-34840 GCA_002399085.1 Anaerolineaceae bacterium UBA4890 | reverse complement strand
GACCGCGAAGCGGTGGATGAGGTGTGTTTAGCTGATAGCTCATAGCTGATAGCTGATAGTTTTTTCTAAGCCTTCCCCTCTGGGCTGCTTGCGTGCCGTAGGCTGAAGGGGGACCGCAAAGCCATAACAGACATTAGCCTTCCGCTCTGGGGAAGGGGGACCGCGAA
>DHCY01000026.1:33410-34469 GCA_002399085.1 Anaerolineaceae bacterium UBA4890 | reverse complement strand
ACCGCGAAGCGGTGGATGAGGTAGGCTTCTTTGGTGTGGTGGTTCGCGGCGGACCGCGTAGCGGTGGATGAGGTAGGTTTCTCTGGGGTGCTACAATCCCGATCTATCGGTGGCAGAATCTTCCAAATATTTCTTCAAAAACTTGCGATCCTTGTCGCTTAAATTCGCTTTCTCCAGCAAATCCGGGCGCCATTTCCACGTTCTAATCAACGACTGCTGCCGTTTCCACTTCAGCTGCTCGCCCAAATTACCCTGCTGCATCACCTCCGGCACGCTCCAACCGCGGAACTCAGCGGGCTTGGTCCACTGCGGGTACTCCAACAGACCATCTGATGAGAACGAATCGTCATCCGTGGCTTCCCGGTCGCCCAAAACTCCCGGCTGCAACCGGGCAACCGCATCCATCACGATTAACGCCGGCAGCTCCCCACCGGTGAGCACATAATCGCCAATGCTGATCACGCGCGTAGCCAAATGTTCCCGGATACGTTCATCAAAGCCCTCGTAGCGCCCGCAAAGCAGCGCCAGGTGTTCGTAGGTTGCCAGCTCGCGGGCAATCGTTTGGTTAAAGAGTTCGCCCTGAGGGGAAAGCATGATCACAGGGCAGGAAGGTGGCGCCCCCAAAACGCTTTCTACCGCCCCAAAGACAGGTTCGGGCTTCATCACCATGCCGCCGCCGCCGCCGTAAGGCGTGTCATCGGTGGTGTGGTGCCTGTCGGTCGCCCAGTCGCGGATATTGTGCGTCTGTACATCAATCAGTCCATTGGCAATCGCTCGCTTGAGGATGCTGATCTCAAGATAGGGTTGGAAAACTTCTGGAAAAAGACTAAAAACATCAAATCGCATAGCCGAATTTTAGACCATAGGCACTATTTGGGCAAGAGTCGTGTGTGATTGATTCCTTGCGTAAGGTTGAGTCCCGCGTAAGGTTGAGTCCCACGTAAGGTTGAGGCCCACGTAAGGTTGAGGCCCACGTAAGGTTGAGTCCCACGTAAGGTTGAGGCCAGCGTAAGGTTGAGGCCCGCCTCAACCACACATTGGAACAGGCAGGCCAGTTCC
>DHCY01000026.1:0-33245 GCA_002399085.1 Anaerolineaceae bacterium UBA4890 | reverse complement strand
GGAATGAGGTAATGGGTGACGTTTGGACCAGGCAGGCCAGTTCCCTACAGAATATTGTAGGGTTGAGACCAGCGTAAGGTTGAGGCCAGCGTAAGGTTGAGGCCCGCCTCAACCACACATTGGAACAGGCAGGCCAGTTCCCTACGGAATGAGGCGATAGGTGACGTTTGGAACAGGCAGGCCAGTTCCCTACAGAATATTGTAGGGTTGAGGCCCGCCTCAACCACACATTGGAACAGGCAAGCCAGTTCCCTACGGAATGAGGTAATGGGTGACGTTTGGACCAGGCAGGCCAGTTCCCTACGAAATGGCGCGATGGGTGACGTTTGGAACAGGCAGGCCAGTTCCCTACGAAATGAGGCGATGGGTGACGTTTGGAACAGGCAGGCCAGTTCCCTACGGAATGAGGTAATGGGTGACGTTGGAACAGGCAGGCCAGGTCCCTACGAAATGAGGCGATGGGTGACGTTTGGAACAGGCAGGCCAGTTCCCTACGAAATGAGGCGATGGGTGACGTTTGGACAGGCAGGCCAAGTCCCTACGAAATGAGGCGATAGGTGACGTTTGGAACAGGCAGGCCAGTTCCCTACGAAATGAGGCGATGGGTGACGTTTGGAACAGGCAGGCCAGTTCCCTACATAGATTAGGTTTGACGTGATACAAATTTCAATGATAATATGACAACATGTATCTTAAAGGAAGCAAGCTCTCCCTGAACAAGAAGCGCCATAAGCCCAACGGCTGGCTGTTGTTCTTCCTGGTTGTCGGGATCGGGCTTTTACTCTATTTCAATCTCGTGGTTGTGCCTGTCATGAACCCGCCCTTCGTGCCTACCCCCACGCCCACACGCGATCCGGTTTCGTACGTCGAAGAAGCCGACCAGCTGGCTGCCGAAGGCAAGTACCTGCAGGCGGTGGAAGTCTACCAGGGCGCCATCAACGCTGACCCGCAGAATATCCAGAACTACCTCAAGATCGCACGTCTGCAAATTTATACCAACCAGCTTGAGCAAGCCAAGGTCAACGCCCAAAACGCGATCCTGCTCGACGCCACCAATTCAGATGCCTTCGCCCTTTTGGGCTGGGCAAAGGGTTTCCAGAAGGAGTATCTGGCGGGTGAAGTGGACGCCAAAAAAGCGATCGAGCTGGATATGAACTCCGGGCTGGCACACGCCGCTTACGCCTACATCCTGGGGCTGCGCGTCGAGGCCGGCATGGACGAAATCGACACAATGGACAAAGCTATCGAAGAATCACGCACCGCCATCGCCCTCGAGCCCAATCTGCTCGAAGCGCATTGGGCGCGCGGCTACGTGCTCGAGATCACCAGCAACTACGAAGAAGCGGTCAATGAACTCGAGATCGCCGTCGGGCTCAACCCCTACATCGCCCGGGTCTATATTGCCCTGGGGCGCAACCAGATCAACACCGGTCAGCTCGACCAGGCTGTCTTCCAGTTCACCAAAGCCTACTCACTCAACCCTACCGACCCGACCCCCAACCTCTTCATCTCCCGCATCTATGGCATGCTGGGCGAATGGGAAAAGGGCATCCAATATGGCACTGCCGCCCTGCGTGACGGCCCAGCCGACCCGATCCTCTACGCCAACCTGGGCACGCTCTATTACCGCAAAGGTCAATACAACCAGGCTGCCGATTATCTCGAGCTGGCTGTCAGGGGCGGCACAAACGAAGACGGCGTCGCTGTGGAAGGCATCCCGCTCTCTTACGATCTGACCACCATTGAAACTTACAGCCGCTATGGGCTGGCACTGGCAAAAATCAACAGCTGCAGCCCGGCGGTCACCATTGCCAACGCCCTGCTCACAACCGTTGCCGATAACGAAAACGCGGTTTTCAATGCCAACGAAATCCTCAAGATTTGTGAAGAAAACCTGCTCAACCCGCCCACAGCCACTCCGGCGCCTACGCCCACCACCGCCACCGGACCCACCGCCACCGGACCCACCGCCACCCCGCAGCCGTAGCCATGTACATCGACGAACGCAAAAACCTTTTCCGCAATCCCCGCGGCTCTTCCAATCCCTATTTCATTATGGCGATTTTGCTGGTGGTGGTCACGCTGGTGGCAGTGGTGCGCGCCTTTGCTCAAGGCGAGATCTGGCCTCCTTTCATCCCCACCCCCACGCCAACCCGCACGGTCAATTCCTTCGTCATCGAAGGCGACACCCATTTTGAAGCGGGCAGCCTCGAAAAAGCCATCCAGTCCTACCAGCAGGCACTGCTGCTCGAGCCCAACAATGCCCTCATCCGTGCCGACCTTGCCACCATCATGGTCTATTCTTCTTACACCATGACCACCGACCAGGAACGCCTGGACCGGCTCAACCAGGCACTGGAAGTGATCGATATCGCCAAGGCTGACGCGCCGAACAATTCGGTGGTGTTGGCAGTGCGCGCCAACGTGCTCAGCAGCCTGGCTAACTCCAATCTGCCCGAAGCCGACCGGACCGAATATCGCAACCAGGCAGAGTCTGAAGCCCTCCTCGCCATCCAACTGGACGATGCCAACCAACTGGCGAAAGCCTATTACGCCGAAATCCTGATGGACCAGTTCAAGTACGAGCAGTCCAACGATTACATCTCGCAAGCCCGCGAAAACGGCGGAGAAAACCTGATGGATGTCTGCCGCATCCAGGCCTATATCTACGAAATGTTCCGCGATTACAACCTGGCGATCGAATGGTACAAAAAAGCATCCGACATCGCCCCAAACCTGACCTTTCTCTACAACCGCATCGGCGTGCTCTACCGCTACCTGGAGCAATTTGAGACTGCCCTCGAATACTTCGCCAAAGCCGCCGGGCTCAACAACCAGCTGGGCATCGCCGACCCGATCCCCTACATGGCGATCGCCAACACCTACATCCGCATGGGTGAAGCCATGGCAGCCTCACGCAATGCCTACCGCGCGCTCGAGATCAACCCCTACAATCCGGATACCTACGGTCAGGTGGGCGTCATCTACTACCGCGCTCGCAACTATGAGGGCGCCATCCAGATGCTGCGCTGCGGTGTGATGGGCTGCGATGCCGAGCAATCCTGCCTGGCGCGGGAAGAAGACCCTTGTGAGAGCGATATTGTCATCTCGCCCCTGCCGCTCACCAACAACACTGTGCTTTACTACTATATCTACGGCTCGGCCCTCGCCGGCTTGCACCGCCCGGGGATCGATGATAACTGTGCTGAGGCAGCCGTCGTTTTTCGCATGATACGGGAAAAGTTTATTGATAACCCGGATGTTATGTCAATCGTGACCGCCAGTGAGAATATCTGCAATATCAACCCCAACGAAGTGCTGCCCACCGAAACCCCTGCCCCCACCCAGGTTGGCACCCCCACGCCCATCCCCACCGAAACCCCCATGTTCATACCCACCCTGACCCCCACGCCGTTGCCGTAGTATCTCGTCATCGCGAGCCAGCGAAGCGATCTCAGATAGCTCATAGCTCATAGCTCATAAAAAAGATTGTAATTTTTTTGTATAGCTCTTGTCTTTTCCTATCAGCTTTCAGCTATGAGCTATCAGCTTATTCCACTTTTTACACTATTTACGCTGTTTTTTGATGGTACAAGAAGGCACTTCCACTGTAAAAACTGGCATCAGGTCATCACGAGCGGAAGCGCGGCGATCTCTATTATTAATGTGCTACGCCTATTGACAGGCTCTACACCCTATTATAGCACAATTGTTCTATTTTGTAGGGTTAGTCACCCAACCGGGCTTTATCATAAATCTTTGTTGTTATGTAACACATGTATGTTTTCTCTTACCGAATTTCCCAATTATGACTCCTGATCGATAATTATCTTAAACCATTGATATAATTGTAGTCATGAGTGAGATAAATGATGGAGCAACCGACCTAATAAACCTTGACGAAGCTAAAAAAATAGCCAGCAAACTTGTTGGAAAGCCTGTCACGAGTTCAAATATTTCTTATCTAATTCAATACGGTTTGATAAGGCAATATGGAAACAACGGGAATATGTCATTGTCAAAATCTGAAATTGAGAATTACTATTCAAGTTACCTCATTACCAAGGAAGAAAAATGGAAGTCAAGCTTGGGGGATGATTTGAATTGGGCACTATCTTTTGACAAGTTGGCTGAGTCCGAGAGAACCAAGCATGTTCATAGATTACATCCATACAAGGGCAAATTTATCCCTCAGTTAGTGGAGTACTTCTTAGATGACCACATAGACAACTTCAAAAAGAATGTCTTTTTTCAAAAAGGTGACATTATTTACGACCCCTTCTGCGGCAGTGGAACGACGCTAGTTCAGGCAAACGAATTGGGAATGCATGCAATTGGCGTGGACATCTCCGCATTCAATTCCATGATGAGCAATGTAAAAGTTGATCATCATGAACTAACTGTCCTGCAAGAAATTACAAGATCTATCACTAAAAAATTGAACCAATATGTTGCCGATCATGGAGTGACATCGTTTGACAACGAATTGACGAAAGAAATTTCTGATTTTAATAAGCTTTTCTTTCCTGTGCCACAGTACCGGTTTGAGGTAAGGCAAGGAGTTATCAATGAGAAGAGCTACGGTCAAGATAAAGTGGAGCAGTTTCTCGCAATTTTTGATAACTTGGTAGAGAAACATGGCATCTCTATTACTCAGAATTCACGTAAGACTAATTTTATTGATACCTGGTTTAACAAGCCGGTAAGAGATGAACTTGACTATGTTTTTGATCTTATCCGTGCCATAGATGATAAACAATTAAAGAAAGTACTAGCAATAATTCTTAGTAGAACGATGCGCTCTTGCAGAGCCACTACTCACGAGGATTTAGCTACCCTGGTTGATCCTGTATTTCAACCATACTATTGTAGAAAACACCGTAAGTTATGCAAACCTTTATTCACTATCTCTAATTGGTGGGATAGGTATTCGATTGATACCTTTAAGAGATTGTCAACTTTCGACAAATTGAGAACTGATACACTACAACACTGCTTTACTGGTGATTCGCGGAACATCGACATTTTTTCTATGATGAGGGGTTTGAACTCAGCCTTTTCTGAAAACCTTGAAAAGCAGAAAATTAGCGGTATCTTCTCTAGTCCACCTTATGTTGGTTTGATAGATTACCATGAGCAACACGCTTACGCTTATGATATGTTAGGTTTTAGGAGAAGAGATGAGGAGGAGATCGGACCTTTATCCAAAGGCCAAACGATCGAGGCGCAAGATCACTATGTTAAGGACATTGCTCAAGTACTAATTAACTCCCGCCCTTTTCTGAAGGAAGATTTTAATATTTTATTGGTCGCGAACGACAAGTATGATCTTTATCCAAGAATTGCTGGCTTAGCAAGTATGCAAATTGTTAATCGTTTTAAAAGACCGGTGTTGAGTCGATCCGAGAAAAACAAAACCCCATATTCTGAGACTATCTTCCACATAAAAAGCGGATAGACAATTTTTTAACTTTCCCTAACATTGATTTTTAATAAGGAGTCATCATGCTCGAAAATCGAAAAATGAAAGAGGCTATCCAAGAAGTTATTAGCTCGATGATGGACAGAGTAATGAATAAGGTTCTAGTCATAGATCCTTTCATACCCGAAGAATTTAAAGCGATGAAACCTTTGTATGCCGCTCTCGTACCACAGGAAATTTTTAAGGGAAGCCATTTTGAAAGACGCTTTGTAACTCCTTTCGGCAATGTGTGGGAGAAGCTTGCTGTTGTGGCTGCTAAGGAAGGGCTTGGGTTCGGCCAACAAGGCTATAGCATTCAGGGTGTTGTTAGACGTGAACGTTTAAGAAGAATTAGTGAAATTCTGAATAAGCTGGAACATCCGGATATAACCGGGAAAAAACAAAAACCAAATTGGGATGAAGAAATATCTTATATACTCGAAGGTGATGGTGAGGATATTCCTGTACAAGTAATTTGCGACGTTTTTGCTCGCGACACAAAGCGTAATATTAATTATGCTTTCGAATTGAAGGCGCCTCTACCTAATTCAGACCAAACAAAAGTTTCAAAGGAGAAATTGCTAAAGTTATATGCCATGGATCCTTGCCAAATTGATGGGGCCTATTACGCTTTGCCATACAACCCATATGGAAAGCGTGAAGACTATTCTTGGGCTTTCCCTGCACGTTGGTTCAATATGAAAGGGGATGAAGTTGTGTTAATTGGCGATGAATTTTGGGAGAAAATTGGTGGGCTTGGAACTTATCAAGCCTTTATTAATGCAGTTAACGAAATAGGAATTGATTACAAAACCAGGATTTATAAAGAATTTCTAGGGACGGAACCTCCCGAAAAGCTAACAGATGATAAGCTGTAATTCAATGAAGCGTCTCCTCTTGATGGCTGGACATTAGTTGCTACGATGGATTTATTAGGTCAAGAAAATGGATAAAGCTATTCTGTGTGCATTGTACCGTCTATAGAGAAAGCCTGGAGAAAACATCACGGTGAATATTGGAGGAAAATAAAGTGCAACTCTCAATTGAAGATCAAAGATTATTGGAAGACCTGTGTCGACAGAATGGAGTCAGTTATAAAAAGGTGCAGGAGTTGCTTGCGATAGAACAGAGTTTTGAGTTTAAAGAAAGACGAACGGGTATTTATGAGGCTCTAAAAGAGGTATTGAAAGCTAAATCAGATAGTTAGCATACGAGAGGTGGATAAGTGAACGAGATACAAGGTCTTGCCCAAAATGTTGATGAGGTGTTGGGGCTTGTAAATGAAACTATTAATCATTTAGTTGCTGAGGACAACAAAAAAGACAGATCAACAATGGAAAATCAATTGAGGGAGATTTCTCGAGCGATTGAAAACCTAGAGAAAAAATGTATTTTTGTTCCTGACGTTTTACGAGCTGAAAAAACACGACTCGCTGCGGCAGTTGAGGTTCAATCTGAAGCAGCTGTTTCATTAAGTTTTTTGATTAATGGGCTGGAAAATATCGTTAGGGAATTCAGACCTCATACTGTAGATGAAAGGAACAAACAAGCAGGAAAAAGAACCAGATCCAGAACTCCTAAAACAAGTAATGCGGTTCTACGCGAATTAATTATCGAAGCGTTACGATACTATGGAGGTTCGGCACCAAAGAGAGAGGTGCATAAATATATCGGGGAATCTTTGAACGATAAGTTTTTACCTGGAGATCTGAATTGGAGAAAATCATCTCGAAATCTCGTTTGGCAAAACAACACTGACTGGGAACGTAATAATATGAAAAATGATGGCATTATCAAATATGGGTCGCCAACAGGTGTTTGGGAATTATCTGAGGAATACCGATGAGGATAACAAAATTTACCATCGAAAATTACAAATCCTTCCAGTTCCCAACAGAGATAAATTTCCCTGTTACTGATATCGAAGGACGTAATATTTTTCTCGTAGGTGGAATGAATGGAGCTGGTAAGACCTCTATCATGGAAGCGATAAACTATTGCCTCTATGGCACCAGAGTAGAGTATGTTTACCGAAATATCAATCGAAAAGAGAAAGCCCTTGGTAATGCCGATGTATCCTTCGAATTAACCCTGGAATTGGATGATTTATCGGAGCTCATTATTAAACGATCCTGGTCAGCAGGCACAATATCAACTCCAAAAGCCCGAGATTTAACTGAAAGATTAGTTATCGTAAAGGATGGTAAGCGAGTTTCTGTTCAAAGTAATGAGGTTTGGCAGGATTATATTCGATCGGCAATTCCTCCGGCAATAACTCAATTCTTCTTCTTTGACGGAGAAAAGATCCAAGAGTTAGCATCAGATGACCACTCGGAAGTGAGATTAAAAACTTCCCTTGAGGCTGCTTTAGGCATTCAGTATATTAATCAACTTGTTAGTGACATTCTACATATTAAGCAGGACGAACGTAAAGGTTTTGTCGAAATTACAGATGAAGATTTGGACTATAAACAGGCAGAATTAAGAAGGGAGCGCAGTAAGTTAAACCGCAAACTACAGGAAAGACAGGATGCATAAAATGAGTTGGAAGAGTTTAAAACTCAATTAGAAGATACAAGAAAAAGGTTCGAGGTTACTTTCCATGCTGCTCCTGAAACAAAAGAAGCTATTCGAGAGCAAGAAAAACAAAAAGTGCTCGCGTCCACCCGTTTAACTCAAGTAGAAATTGCCATCAGATCAATAAGTGAGAAGGTACTACCTTTTGGTCTAACTGGTTGTCTTTTCCAAAAAATCAAAGATCAAATTAACCTCGAACGTGAATCGGCGGGTAGTGAAGCTATCCGTGAGAATGCTGCCAATCTCGCAAAACGAATTGTACGAGTTGTCGAAGAACCAGAACCAATTTATAGAGAAAAGTTATCAGCAGAGAAAATGGCGGAATTGCAACGTCGTATATACAACCTCCTCAAGGAGGGGGATGCTCGGAGCGATAGTGTAAAGATTCTGAATCTTTCGGATCGAGATGCTGCGCGGATACTCAACAAAATAGAAAACTTAGAGAATTCTGAAATATTCATGTTGCAATCATTGATTGAAGAGAAACTAGCGTTGCAAGAACAAATATCTAACCTCAATTCCATTTCCCAATTAGGGTCGTTTAGTGAGTCCGAACGAGAATTGTTCGACCAACTTCAAACAGAAATTGAAAGCTGTTCAACCCAGATTGGACGGAAGACCGAACAATTGCGTTTGCTGGAAGAAGGAATATTTGACCTCGAGAAAAGGATAAACGAAATTGAGCTAGAAATTGAAAAGCTTTATGAGAAACATAATACATCAAAAGAAAAGGTTGATTTTATCCAGGAATGTGATCACATAGCTAATGTACTGAATCAATATGTGGTTCTTCTCCGGAAAAATAAGATCCAAATGCTCCAGGAGAAGACATTTGAAATGTTTCGACTAATCTCTAGTCGGAGTGATCTGATAAAAGATATAACCATTGATCAAGATAGTTATGAGATCCGCATAACCGATAAGAATGGGCATGAAATTCGTAAATCAGCCCTTTCAGCAGGGGAAAAAGAAGTCTTCGCAATCTCATTATTATGGGGTTTAGCCCAAACAAGTCAACTCAAGCTACCAATAATAATAGACACCCCTCTTTCGAGGTTAGATAGTGTCCACCGAGATAGTATAGTCTCTTATTATTTTCCTCATGCGGGTGAGCAAGTTGTAATTTTTTCGACTGATACAGAAATCGACACTGACTATTACAAAAAACTCAAAGATCATTTGTGTGGCGCAGGACGACTAGTGTACGAACCTCGTCAGGAATTAACGAAATTCAATGAAGGCTATTTTTGGGAGAAATAGAATATGGCAGACAGACTCTACACCTCCGATGCTGCAGACGAAGTGCTAAGCGCACTGAGGTTTGAAACCAAACTCGAAAAAGCTGTTTTATCAAGAATTGCATTTGCTTTATCAATCGGACGAGAAGGGATAGGTGTTCATCAGAGCAACAATTTCAGCGGTGGAGAACTCAAACGGCCGACATTCGTTGGTGAAGATGAAATATTCTTAAGAACACTCATATCAATTACCTATGGGAAGCGTGAAATTGAAGAGGAAGAATTTTTTTCAAATCATTCAATTATCAAAAACCACATAGATAGCGGAGCTCTTATTCTGGAGAAAATGTATCTGGAATGCGGAAAGAACCCAGATTCTTTATTAATAAAGCTTGCTGATGAAGTTGAATTTTCGGGGAGGAAGGAAGCTCTTGGTCAGGGTTTTGAGATTTTGGTAGGAAGGACATTACTGGACGCAAAAGAGGTAATCTTAGAGTTAAACAACACCACAAAACATGCCAACTCGCACTTGGCAATCATGGGTAAGCCAGGTGTTGGAAAAACCCAATTACTTTTAAAGATACTTGCAGATATCCGTATACAATCGAATTATCAAACCAATTTCATCTATTTTGATTACAAAGGGGATGTGGTAGAAAATGCCCGCTTCCTAGAAGTGGCAAAAGTTCAGCCTTACAGGTTGTTACAGGGTGGTCATAGCTTGCCGATCAATCCGTTCGTTCTACCTTCTTACGATGAACAATCAATTAATATTTCTGCGAGGGAGAAAGCAGAAAGTTTTGCGTCAATTAATAATCGCCTTGGGGTTGTGCAAAAAGGAAATTTAACTGAGGCCATTCGCATTGCCTATTCTAAGCGACAGAGTCAGCAACAGGATTATCCTGATTTTAACGATGTTCTTCAAATTGCACTAAGCACTTATGAAGAAGAAGGCAAGAATGACGATAGCTTAATTGAAGTCCTAAGAGATTTAGCAACCTTTAACTTATTCTGGAAACATGGAAATTTAAATCCCCCTATTGAAAAAATATCCAATCGAACAATTTTGGTCGATTTACATGCTATGCCTGTATTGAAGGAATTAGTCGCATATCTGGTTATTGAACGCTTGTATAAAGAAATGGCATTCTTACCTGATAGTCCGATTCAGGATGGTAAGCGGACAATTCGCACCATTTTAGTAATCGATGAGGCACACAATTACCTGAGCCAGAAAAATCTCTTTTTACAACGGATTATTCGAGAAGGTCGATCTAAAGGAATTTTTGTATTCTTTGCCAGTCAATCGCCTTCTGATTATTCTCAAGATTTCTTCAACTTCCAAGAATTATTGGAGTTCGCATTCATTTTCCAATCGGATGGGGTGACAGCTCAATCTGTACAGAAAATCATAGGATGCAGTAATAAGACTGCAAGGGATTTACAGGTAGAAATCGCTAGATTGGAGCCATGGCAAGTCATCATGCGGAGTCCAGAAAAAACAGAGGAGTTCACAAAATTCACGGCTGAGGCGTTTTACAAGAGCTATGCGTAAACACTGAGTTAAAAATGGAGGTAATAAATGAATACGGATAAAACAATATCTGAACATCGTCAGCAGGATTTGTGTGAAGATGGTCATATGAGTACTGAAGAAGCAACTTTTTTTTCCGTTGGAAAAAGATATCATCGCCAATCGGATCTCCATGATAAATATGGAGGCAATCGACAGTCTGGGATTTCTGCTTGCGCCAAACACCCAATCATTTTCCTATTCTCTTCACCTTCTGGTAAAGAAAGTGGTTACAAAGATGGCTTTGCTTCTACTGACACATACATATACTCCGGCGAGGGCGCTATAGGGGATATGGAATTCAGTCGAGGAAACAAAGCGATCCTCAATCATCAGGCGGATGGACGAGAGTTGCACCTGTTTAAGCAAGAAAAATCGGGACTTTACCAATATCTTGGTCAGTTCGAATACGCTTCCCACAAAATTCTTGAAGGCGAGGACATTGAAGCCAACAAACGCAAGTTAATTCAGTTTAAATTGACCAGGATTCAGTAGATAGGATTTGACCTCTTGAGATCGATACGCTTTGCTCGCGATGACTAGTATGGAGCACCAGTACAACGTGGATCCTATCCACTGTGTTGCCAGGTCAGACGCGTTGTGCACGTGCCCTACAAAAGTTTAGATTCTTCGCCGGCTCAGGATGACAGAATTATGAGCTATCAACTTTCTTCTGCTTGCCCTCCTGCTCTTTCATAAAGGCAGCCAACTTTTCTACCAACTCGCTGTTCTTATCCTTACCTTCCATCTTCTCCACCTGGGCTCTCAAGATCAGCTGCTGGGTTTTGCTCCACAAGTATTTGCTCCCAAGGTCAAGTGCCACCACAGGCGGCAATCCGTACACGATGTTTTCCATTGCGCCGGTGCCTGGTTCTGCCCAGGAATAGTGCTTTTTACCGGTTTCGTCTCTTTCGACTCGGACTCGTTTTTCTTTGCCGAGGATGCGGAAGGCTTCGGTGAGGGACCTGGTGGTGGGCAGGTTCATGCGTTCTTGCAGCTGCTTGGTGAGCTCGGCGCGGGTGAATTTTTGCTGGTCTTGCGCCATGAGGATGCGCATCATCTCGTCGAAGGCGGCGTCCACCAGGCGGCGCGGTTTGACCTGGGCTTGCTCGGTGAGGCGTTCGAAGAGCAGATGCAGGCTGTTACGGAGTCCCTTGCTTGCACCCTGACACAAAGTGTTATGGGCGACGCCATCGGCGTTAGTGGGCTCGCCATCCACGATGGTGAACTGCAGGCGCGCTCCGGCTTGCCCCAGGCGGTTTTTGACGACCTTGAGCAAGATGCGCCCCCTGCCGCCCAGCTTCATCGCTTCGGGTCGGCTGAGGAGCAAGGCATTGTCGACCCCGGCCAGGAGCTCGCTGCTGCCGCGCACGCGCTCTTCGCCCTGCGAGGTGGGCAGCCCCCATTTATCCAGCCGGGCAGCCTGGCGCTTGTTGAATTGGTGGATGAGGACGATTGTCACGCCGGTTTGGCTGGCAAGCTCGCGCAGACCGCGCAAGAAGGTGCCCACGGCGCGAGCTGAGCCGTCTGCCATGGCGGGCAGGTATTGCGCCAGACCGTCGATGATGAGCAATTGGTAGCCCTGGCGGTCGATTTCCTTTTTCAACCAGCGGAAACTTTCGGACTCGTTGAACTGGTGGGGGCTGAAATCGAGGTCCAGGGTGCTGGGCACGGGGAAGGTGGAGGCGTTTTTGGGAGGCTCGTAACCCTGGCAGAGCCTGAGCAGGCGCTCGGCGATCAGGTTGGGGACTTTGCAGCTAATAGCTGATGGCGCATGGCTGATAGGAAAATCTCTTTCTTCGATCAACAGCGGTTATTTAGTAGGGGCGAAGCATCCCTGAAGAACGCCCTGTTTCATCAAATGCGCTTGAGAACATATGCTTCGCCCCTACTGTGGTGAATTTTCGTGGTTGAGTAGGGGCGAAGCATCCCCTATGAACGCCCTGTTTCATCAAATGGCTTGAGAACGTATGCTTCGCCCCTACTGTGGTGAATTTTCGTGGTTGAGTAGGGGCGAAGCATCCCCTATGAACGCCCAGTTTCATCAATGCGATTGAGAAAGGATGCTTCGCCCCTACTATGGTGAAATTTCGTGGTTGGGTAGGGGCGAAGCATCCCTGAAAAACGCCCTGTTTCATCAGATGCGCTTGAGAACGTATGCTTCGCCCCTACTTCGTGCAGGATGACAAGATTAAATAATTATGAGCTATGAGCCATCAGCCATCAGTTATCAGCTATCAGCTATGAGCTACAAACTATAAATACTTTGTTAGAAAATCTTACACAGTCTTGACTTCTTCTCGTTGGGGGCGTATTATATATTTGGCACTCGGAAGTTGAGAGTGCTAAAATAACGCAAATTACAATCGGAGGAAAAATGACAATTTCTATGAAACCTTTAGGCAGTCGTGTGGTTATCGAGCCCATCGAACAGGAAGAAATAACCGCTGGTGGGATCGTTTTACCCGAAACCGCTAAAGAAAAACCCCAGAAGGGCACCGTTTTGGCGACTGGTCCTGGTGATCGCGACGAAGACGGCGATCGCATCAAGATGGACGTCGCAGTCGGTGATGTGGTCCTTTTCGCAAAATATTCCGGCACTGAAATCAAATATGACGGCAAGAAGTTGTTGATCATGCGCGAGAGCGATATCCTCGCGATTCTTTAAGAAACAATACGAACCAAGGAGATATAAATTATGGCAAAACAATTAGTTTTTGGAGATGAAGCACGTCGTTATTTAAAGAATGGCGTAGATGCGGTCGCGAATGCAGTCGCAACCACACTTGGTCCGAAGGGACGCAACGTAGCCCTGGACCGCAAATATGGTTCCCCCACCATCACTCATGACGGTGTGACCGTTGCAAAAGAAATCGAACTGGAAGACCCCTATGAGAATATGGGCGCGCAACTGCTCAAAGAAGCAGCCACCAAGACCAATGACATCGCCGGAGACGGCACCACCACATCCACAGTTTTGGCGCACGCCATTGTCAGTGAAGGGTTGAAGAACCTGGCTGCCGGCGCCAACCCGATGCTGCTCAAACGCGGTATCGAAGCCGCTTCGCGCGTCGTTTCAGAAGCAATTCACGACCAGGCGATCGACATTACCACCAAAGCCGAGATCGGCAACGTTGCCACCATCTCTGCCCAGGACGAGCAAATTGGCTCCTTGATCGCGGACGTGATGGACAAAGTCGGCAAAGATGGCGTCATCACCGTGGAAGAATCCAAAGCACTCGAATTCGAGACCGAATACGTGGAAGGTATGCAGTTTGACCGCGGCTATATCAGCCCCTATTTCGTCACCGATACCGAACACATGGTCGCCGAAATCAACGACCCCTACATTTTGATCTATGACAAGAAAATTTCTGCCGCCAATGACATCGTGCCCCTTTTGGAGAAGATGGTGCAGGTTGGCAAGCGCGATATCGTCATCATCGCTGAAGATGTGGACGGCGAAGCAATTGCAGCCCTGGTGCTGAACAAGATCCGCGGCGTTTTGAACGTGGTTGCCATCAAAGCCCCTGGCTTTGGCGATCGCCGCAAGGCAATGCTGCAGGATATCGCCATCCTGACCAACGCTTCCGTGATCTCTGAAGAGACCGGTCGCAAGCTCGAAAACGCGACCATCGAAGACCTCGGTCGTGCTGAAAAAGTGACCATCGACAAAGACAACACCACCATCGTCGGCGGCAAGGGCGATACCAACGCCATCAAGGGTCGCATTGAGCAGATCCGCGTTGAAATCGAGAACACAACCAGCGATTATGACCGTGAAAAGCTGCAGGAACGCCTGGCAAAACTGGCTGGCGGCGTGGCGATCATCCGTGTTGGTGCGGCAACTGAGACCGAACTGAAAGAAAAGAAACACCGTGTGGAAGACGCTCTGTCGGCAACCCGCGCTGCCGTTGAAGAAGGTATTGTTCCTGGCGGCGGTGTAGCATTAGTGAACGCAGTTTCTTCGTTAGACGACCTCAAGATGGACCAGGAAGATGCCCAGATCGGCGTGAATGCTGTTCGCAAGGCGCTGACTGAACCGATGAAGAGAATCGTGGCAAATGCTGGCAAGGACGGCTCTGTGGTTGTCGAGAATGTGCGCCAGCGACAGGCTGATTCCGGCAACAAGCACATCGGCTTCAATGTCTTGACGGAAGAATACGGCGACATGGTTGAGTTGGGTGTGATCGACCCCGCCAAGGTAACCCGCGGCGCGCTCGAGAATGCTGCTTCGATTGCAGCGATGATCCTGACTACTGAAGCCTTGATCACCGATATTCCTGAACCCGAAGGCGCGGCTCCTGCCATGCCCCAGGGCGGCGGAATGTACTAAACCGAAAGGTTTACGCTTAAAGATAAAAGCCGGTCGCAAGACCGGCTTTTTAGTATCATTTTTGTTAAACTTAACGAAGCGAAGAATCCTGCCCCTCAACCAATCTTCGACCAATCTGATTTCATCGGGTAGAATAATCACAGGGAGTATAGTTATGATTGACGAGAAAACGCTGGCTGCAATAAAAGAATTTCAACAAGATGAGATAAATGACCACGTCATTTACACGCAAATTGCTGCTAACTTAAAAGATGAAGAAGACGCAAAGAAAGTCAGAAAACTGGCCCAGGACGAGGCAATACACACTCAGTTTTGGGAGGAATATACCGGTGTTTCTGCCAAACCACAAAGATTCTTTACAGGCTTATTCGGTTTTATGTCAAAAGTGCTTGGTTATACCTTTGTTATTAAACTTCTCGAAAACCGTGAAGAGAAAACAATCAATGCATATAAAAAACTGGAAGGTGTCATTCCGGGTGTTGAGCGGTTGATCCAGGATGAACAAGAGCATGAAGCCAGCCTGATCGCTATGCTGGATGAACCCCACCTGCAGTATTCTGGTTCGATCGTTTTGGGGCTGAATGATGCCCTGGTCGAGCTTTCTGGCACGTTGGCTGGTCTTACGCTTGCCTTTCAAAACACGCACATGATCGCCCTCAGTGGACTGGTGACCGGTATCGCCGCAGCCCTTTCCATGGCAGCTTCAGAATATCTTTCCACTCGTACCGAGGAGAATACTTCTCAAGAGCCACTTAAGGCAGCAGTCTATACCGGCATTGCTTACATCGTGACAGTCGCCTTGTTAATTTTGCCCTACCTGGTCTTTAGGGACTATTTTGTCGCCCTGGCAGTCATGATGACGACCGTTTTTGTCATCATTGCATTCTTCAGTTTCTATATGTCAGTGTTACGCGATGAGAAATTTAGCAAGCATTTCTTCAGCATGGCTGCTATCAGCGTTGGTGTTGCCTTGATCAGCTTCTTGTTCGGTTCGGTGATACAGAAGTTTATAGAGATTTAACCTTTAGACTGTCAATCTGAGTGAAGCGAAGCATCCATTCGGTGGAAAGCAAAGACCCTTCGTTTCACTCAGGATGACAAAAAAAAAACTTAATTACGGCGTGGCGTTGAAGAGCTTTGCCAATGCTTTTTTCTCGGTTTGGTGAACCACCGCCAGCACCTCATCGGCAACCTCGAAAACCAGGTCGCCATGGGGGGTGATCATTTCTTCATTGCGAATGACAGCCACCAGGTTGCACTGCTTTGGCAGCTGCAGGTCAGAAACCTTCATTCCAAACGCGAGCGATTTGGGTGCCACCTTTTCTTCCACCAGCAGGAAATTGCCCTTGCGAAGCATCTGTAGGGTCATCATGTCGCCCATGGACATTTCTTCCAAAATCAGGGCAGAGAGCAGATCGGCTTGATTGATGGCAACATCAACGCCCATATCCGCGTTGAAGAGCCAAGTGTTTTTGGGATGATTGACACGGGCTATCGTGCGGCTTGCCAGGAATTCAAAGCGCGCCAGCGTGGTGACCACGAGATTGGTTTCGTCGTCTCCGGTAACAGCGGCGACCACGTTCATTTTGCGGATCCCGGCGGCTTCCAGCACGTCGGGGTCGGTGCCATTGCCAATGAAAAGCACTTCTTTGGGCAGGTCCAGCAAAATGTGGTCTCGTTCTTCTTCGCGTAGTTCGATCAGGCGAACCTCGTGATTTTCCTTTATCAGTTTTTCGGCAAGGTAGGTGCCGACTTTTCCACCGCCAACAATCATTACTTTCATTTCGACCAACTTCCTAACTGCGCAGCAGTTTGCTGACTTTTTCTTTGGCTGTCGTGGTGACAAAAAGGTGCAAGAGATCACCAAGCTGAAATACAGTGGCTGTATTGACCAAACTGGTTTTTCCATTTCGGGTCAGGGCGACAACCTGGATCTCCCCCGGGATGTTCACATCCAGCAGCGTTTTGTTGACCAGTTTGTAAGTGACGGCGATATCGAGCAGGACGACCTGACCTGTGCCGATACTACGCTCGATGTTCAGGTTGGAATAGACCAGCATACTTGCCAGTCGTTCAATGCCAAGCGTGACAGGAGAGACAGTCTGAATGCCCAGACGGCGATAAATTTTGGCTTTTTGAGGTTCGTAAACCCGGGCTGCCACACTGGGTACCTTGTAGACAGTCTTTGCCATGCGGGCTGCAACCAGGTTGACTTCATCCCTGGTGGTGACGGCTGCAAGCGCGTCAGCCTTTTCTATACCAGCTTCGATAAGTACCTTCTGATCGAAACCCATGCCAACATAAGTTTTTCCATTAAAGGTTTTGCCTAACGATTTGAATGTTTCCGGATCGTTGTCGATCACAGAGACGTCAATCCCTTGTAAGCTGAGTTGTTTCGCCAGACCAGAACCTACCCGACCACATCCAATGATGATGATTTTCATAGCGACTCTCCTTTCTCAGTGAGTCTGTGTAACAATTGTACGCCTTCTTCGCTTGAAGACTTTGTAGATAGCATCGGTGATCGGCAAGGCAGGGATGAAGAGTGCCAGGAATAACCAATACTTCGGGTCGAACCCGGCTGTACCAATGAATTTTTGCAGGAAAGGTACATATGTGATCCCCAGGACAAGCAATATTTCGAATAGTATGCCGATCCAGACCAATTTGTTACTAAAGAGAGGCAGTTTAAGAATCGAGCGATTGCCGGCACGCTGCGTGAAGACATTGCCAATTTGGGTGACGACCACGCCAGCGAGCGCCATGGCGGTAGCCGCCAGGTATATATCACCTGTGCCAGGCAGGTCCAGCCATTGACCAGGGTATCCATTCGTCCAGTAATAGAAATAGAACGCCAGCATGGCGACCACACTTTGCACTGGTCCCAACACCAGGTAAGCGCGGGTGAGCAGCTCTTTGGTGATCAGGTGGTCGCTCAATTTACGCGGTGGCAGATCCATAACGCCTTCTTCGGGGGGTTCCGCACCCAGACCAAGGGCAGGGACCATGTCGGTGCCCAGATCTACAGCCAAAACGTGCATGACTGGCAGGGCTACCGGAATGCGCCCGGCGGAAAGGGCAAAGAGCATGAAAGGAACCGCTTCGGGCGTGTTGCTGGTAAAGATGTATGATGTGAATCGTTTGATATTTTCATAGACCGCGCGCCCCTCTTCAATCGCGCTAACGATGGAACCAAAATTATCATCGGTCAGGATCATATCGGCGGCTTCTTTTGCGACATCCGAGCCGCTGATGCCCATGGCAATGCCGATATCGGCTTTCTTGAGGGCGGGAGCATCATTGACACCATCGCCAGTCACGGCAACAACCTGACCAAGCGATTGCAGAGCCGAAACAACACGTAGTTTGTGTTCCGGGGCAACCCGCGCAAAAATCACTTCACCGGTCACAACCTGTTTCAAAACATCTTCGCTCATGCCTTCCAACTCGACACCGGTCACCACCCGGGTATTATCGGAAGTGACAATGCCAATCTTTCGGGCGATACTTTCGGCAGTGAGTCCGTAATCTCCGGTAATCATAATGATACGGATACCGGCATGATGGCACGTCTCGACAGCTTTGGCAACATCCGGGCGAGGGGGGTCCATCATCGCCACCATTCCAAGGAAAGTCTGCCCGTTTTCGAGCGCTTCGATGGAAAAGTCTTGTTCTTTGTCATCCAGTGCGCGTTGTGAGGCTGCCAAAACACGCAGACCCTGGACGGCGTAAGCGTCATTGATTGACATAATTTGCGTGATTTGTTCCTGAGTGAGGGGTTGAACCTGACCATCTATAAGGATGGTGTTACAGACATCGAGTGTCTCGCGGATGCCGCCCTTGGTATAGACAACGCGTTTGAAACCATCTTCTGACCTGGTAAGGTGAACGATGCTCATGCGTTTGCGGTGCGAGTCAAAAGGTTGTTCTGCCATGACCTGACCGTCGATTTCCTCTTTGCGTAACCCGGCTTTTTGAGCGGCAACTATCAACGCGGCTTCGGTTGGGTCGCCAATGATGCTCCAGCGGGTCGGATTGCCTTCTTCATCGATGGAGGGTGGATTTAGCCTGGAGGTGTTGCATTTTGCCTGCGTAAGCAAAACTTGCGCGGCACTCTGATCCGAGCGAATGTCCAAGGGTTGACCGTTTTCGGTAACAGCACCGACCGGCTCGTAACCGACTCCGCCGAAACTGATCTCGCGACCTTCCAGCACTCCCATGTTGAGGCTGGGGACCCATAATTTGTGGACAGTCATTTCATTTTGAGTCAGTGTGCCAGTTTTATCGGTACAGATCACGGTAGTGCAGCCAAGCGTCTCGACTGCAGAAAGTTTTTTCATCAGGGCGTTGCGCTTTGCCATGCGCTGGGTTGCCATTGCCAATGCGAGTGTAACGGTGGGCTCCAAGCCTTCCGGGACGAAGGCGACCACGATGCCGAGCGCGAAAATCATACCGTCAATCCAGCTGATGTTGGTGAACAATTTTGCCAGGACAAAGAAAGACACGCCGACACTGACGGCAATTACGGTGACAACCTTGGTGACACTTTGCATTTCTTTTTGGAGCGGGCTGAGGTCATCACTAACTTCCTGGGTTAGGCGGGCAATGCGACCAAAAGCAGTCTTCATGCCGGTAGCATAGACGATGGCTTTGCCTGAGCCAGAGGCTACAAATGTGCCAGCAAATACCAGATTGGGCATTTCGGATTCTGTCAGACCTTCACCGCTGACCGGATCGGCTGAACGGTTTACCGGTCTGGATTCACCGGTAAGAGTGGATTGGTTGACACGCAGCTCGGCACTGGTGAGCAAACGGGAATCGGCGGAGATGCTCTCGCCCTCCTCTAGAAAAACGATATCACCCGGAACAACTTCGGTTGCCAGGATGCGTTTTTGCTCGCCATCTCTTAAGACACGGGTATAGGAAGGAAGAATCATTTTCAGGGCGTCGGTAGCCTTTTCGGCTTGGAATTCCTGCCAAAAGCTAAAGATGCCGTTAATCACGTTGATCGACCAAACGGCGATACCGAGCTGCGGCATCTGGGCGATGAAAGCGCCAATACCCGCCACCCAAAGCATGATCGCCATCAGGTGCGTGAATTGAGACAACAGCTTGATGATCAGCGGCTTTTTTTTGCCTTCCGCTAATGTGTTGGTGCCATACTGTTCCAGCCGACTGGCGGCTTCTTCAGAGCTCAAGCCATTTGGGCTGGAGTTTAAAAAATTAAAAAGCTGATCTGAAGGCAGCTTTTGTTTAATCGTATCAAAACCGGATGTTCCCGGCTGGATGTCCATGATTGCCAGTGTTCTTTCTGTGGGTCAAAAATTTACAAGAGGGAATAATACTACCATTCAATTGCTTGTCAAACAAAATGCATAGACAATTTGATAACCTGATTTGGCAACGATCTCTTGGAATTTTCTGTTATAACACCACCGCCCTGTGTCTTTTAGCACAGGGCGGTGGGTTTTTTTTATAATCCTGAAAGTGGTTTGGTAAACCAAACCTGGATTTACTCGAGTGAGATCACTACATGCTCACCATCTTCCACGTCCTCAACATCCACCAGTATGCCTTTTTGACCGTCGTTCAGGATATCGTCATTGAGCACACTTTGCAGGTCGAGATCTTCCATCGCTCCACCGCCAATGCTGGCTTTACTGCCCATCTTCATACCCCAGCGAGCTAAAGCGAGTGGGATTTTCAGGTTCACCTTGCGCTTACCGCTGGAGAGTTCGGTGACGACAACTTTTAGCCAATGGGCTTTCCCATTTGAACTTACCGCTGGGTCTGGAATGATTTCACTCGAAATCGATTTCTCTTCCGGGCTGGGTTCGAGCGCTTCAAGCAACTGGACTGCCTCTTGCGCACTGAGTTTGCCTTCCTGAACCATTTTCAGGATGCGCTTTTTTTCATCTGTGTTAGTCATTTTTTCTCCTTAGATCAAATTGAATTCGTCTTCACCCTGCAGGTAGCGAAGAGCTTGGGTACTATCGATCCTGCCATTTTCCAGATCATCCAAGATTTGCTGGCGATGGGAATCGCTTAGTTTGAAACGGACTTCTTTCTCGGGTTGGAAGCCGAGCGCCATGATCACATCATTTAAACGGTTTTTTAGGGTGGGGTAGGATAGCCCCAGGATTTCTTCCATGCGGTTCAGACGACCTTCGGATCGAACAAAGGTCAGAAGGAAATTCATCTGGTCTGCTGTTAGGTTTTGGAATGGGCTTTGTTGGGCGACAAAGTTGCCTTCCACTGAAGTCTGGCAATCAGGGCAGAAAAACCGGGTCACAACCACATTCCCTTGACAAATTGGACAATTTTTCGGCAATTGATTCATTTTTTCCTCTTTCATTGCATTTCTTTCAAGATAATACAACATAAAATTAAAAAAGTCAAGAATTCCATTAGAAAAAGTAAAGAAAAATAAGTTGATAGTTAGAATAATTCAAAATTCAGTAAATAAATCTACCTGCACCCAGCCGCTCCCGGCTCGGCGAACGGTCTGTGGGTTTGGGGCAAAGATCCTTAGCAACTTAAGCTCAGGATGACAGATTAGAAATTGGAAAAAGTAAAGAAAATTAAGTAAATAGTTAGATATATTCAAAAGCCAGTGCACCCAGCCGCTCATGGCTCGGCGAACGGTCTGTGGGTTAGGCGCAAAGATCCTTCGCAACTTAAGCTCAGGATGACAGATTAAAAATTGGAAAAAGTAAAGAAAAGTAAGTGAATAGTTTGATATATTCAAAATCCAGTAAATGAATCTATCTGCGCCTATTCGCTCCTGGCTCTGCGAACGGTCTGTGGGTTTGGCGCAAAGATCCTTCGCAACTTAAGCTCAGGATGACAGATTAATATTGGGGATTGAGAAGAGGCGGATACTAAGGCAGAGGTTAGGGAGTGAGTAGTTCGCCTTCGTTTATCTGATCTGCCAGTGCCAGGATTTCTTCATTACTGGGAATATCGCTCATGTCATGACCGTAGTGGACAAAGCGGGCGACTCCTTTTTTATCGATCAAAACCTGGGCAGGCATGCGACCCAACTTGAACAGGTTTACTTCCTGTCCATATAGTTTTAATACACTGGCTTTTGGATCGGGCAGACCGATGAAGGGGAGCGCTTCTTCTTGCCAGTAGGCGGCAAAACCTTTGGCATCTTCAGGTCCAACAACCACGACAGTGACATCCCGTTCCACAAATAAATCATGATCATGACGCAACTGCGCCATATGCCTCTGGCAAAATGGTCAGGCAAAGGTACGGTTAAAGATCAGGAGGACATTCTTCTGACCTTTTAGATCAGACAGGGTGAAGAGGTTTCCTGAATAATCAGGAAGTGAAAAATTGGGGGCGGGTTGATCGATTAACACTCTCGGCATCGTGGATCCTTTTCGATTCATAAGTTATTCTGGTTTGTTGTGTCAGTTGACACTTTGATTCCTAAATGTGATTATAAATCATCCCATACCAATATTGGTGCAAGCACTGCAGGCAGGAGTGGCTTGGTATAATTAAGCAAGATCAATGAAAAGAGGTTGGCTACATGAAAATAATCGAATGCATTCCCAATTTCTCCGACGCAAGGCGACCAGAAGTTATTGAAGCGATCATCAACGCTGTGGCACAGGTCCCAGGCGTGCACGTGCTGGACCGCCATTCCGATATGGACCATAACCGCACCGTCCTGACCTTCATAGGTGACCCTGCCGGCGTGGAAGAAGCCGCCTATCAGGGCATCGCCAAGGCAGCCGAACTGATCGACCTGAACCAGCACGAGGGAGAGCACCCCAGGTTGGGGGCTGCCGATGTGGTCCCATTTGTGCCGATCACGGATGTGACCATGCAGGAATGTGTTGAGATCGCCCGCCGCCTGAGCAAACGTGTCGCCGAGACGCTTGGGATCCCCGTCTATCTTTACGAGGAAGCGGCAGTGCGTACTGACCGGAAAAACCTGGAAGACATTCGCCGTGGTGAATACGAGGGCATCAAAGAAACCATTGCGACCGACCCCTACCGCGAGCCCGATTTTGGTCCGAAAGAGATGGGACCAGCCGGCGCGGTCGTGATTGGCGCGCGTGAGCCCCTGATCGCTTATAACATCTATCTGAACACCCCAGATGTGAGCATCGCCGAAAAGATTGCCCGACGTGTGCGCAATTCTTCCGGCGGTTTTCACTATGTCAAAGGCATGGGCGTGCTGGTTGATGGGCTGGCACAGGTCTCGATGAACCTGACCAATTACCGGCGGTCTCCGATGGCACAGGTTACCGAATTTGTGCGCCGCGAAGCCCAGCGCTACGGCGTCGGCATTCACCATTCTGAAATTGTAGGGCTGCTGCCCAGCCGGGCGATCATCAACGCCGGGCGCTATTACCTGCAGCTGGATGGCTTTGACCACGATCAATTGCTCGAAAACCGACTGTTCTCAGAGCAGCAAGCCCAGGGCGCGACCAGCCAGACGAGTTTTCTGGACCAGGTTGCCGAAGGCACAACCGCACCAGGCGGCGGCTCGGCAGCTGCTTATGCTGGTGCGCTTGGAGCCGCTTTGGCGGTGATGGTTGCGCGCTTGACCACAGGCAAAGCCAAGTACAAAGACGTGGAAGAGGAATGCTGGCAGGTAATTGAAAAAGGCGAAGAATTGCGCCAGAAACTCACCGAAGCGATCGAACTGGACGCGAAATCGTTCGAAGGCATTCTGATTGCCCGGCGTCTGCCAAAGGACACGGACGAAAACATTAATATCCGTGAAAAATCGATCATGGAAGCCAGCTTTACGGCTGCGGCAGTGCCGCTGCATACTGCCCAAATGTGCATGCAGGCGATGAAATTAGCCTTACGCATGGCACAAATTGGCAACCTCAGTGCCATTTCCGATGCCGCCTCTGGTGTTTTCCAGGCTCAGGCTGGATTGGAAGCAGCATTCCTGAACGTCGAAATCAACCTGCTGGGTTATGAAAACGAAAACGTTGCCGTGGGTCTGCTGCAGCAAGCCCGGGAGTTAAAACAGGAATCAGAAGGCATCCTTGCTGAGGTAAAGCAACTGCTGAAGGACCGTGCTGAACTTTAATGGCTGAAATTGTCGTTATCGGCTCTGAAAACCCAAGCAAGCTCCAGGCAGTCCAATTGGGATTTCGGGCTGTCTTTCCGGAACGCGAATTTATCTTTCTCACCGCTGAAGTCAGTTCGGATGTGACCAACCAACCGATGAGCGATGCCGAAACGCTGAAAGGAGCCCGCAACCGTGCCGCGAATGCCCGCCAGATTTGCCCACAGGCAAATTATTGGGTGGGACTTGAGGGCGGTTTGAGCACCCTGAATGAGGCTGACCACAGTTTGGCTGCTTATAGCTGGGTTGCCATCCTCGGCAAGCAGCGCCAAGGCTTTGCGCGTTCCGCCAGCTACCTCCTACCGGAAAAAGTTGCCGTTCTGATCCGGGGGGGCATGGAGCAGGGTGAGGCGGACGATATTGTATTTGGGCAGGAGAACAGCAAGCACACCAGCGGGGGGGTGGGACTACTTACCAACGACCTTATCACCCGGGCTGAACTCTATGCGATGGCGGTCAAACTTGCCCTCATACCCTTTATTCAGCAAGCACTTTATCCGGTCACTCCAGGGAATTGACAGTAATGAAACCATTTTGGAAAGAAAAAACCTTTGAACAAATGAGCCACGAAGAATGGGAGAGCTTGTGCGATGGCTGTGCCAAGTGCTGCCTGATCAAACTGCGGGAACCCAAGACGCAGGAGGTCAAGTTCACGAACGTCGTCTGCCGCTATCTGGACCTGCAGACCTGTCAGTGCAGCGACTATCCCAACCGGCACACGAATGTGCCGGAGTGCATTCTGCTCACGCCTGAGCTTGCCCGCTATTTGGATTGGCTGCCGAAAACCTGCGCCTACCGCCTGGTTGCAGATGGGCAGGATCTGCCCTGGTGGCATCCGCTGAAGACCGGAGATGCCAACTCGGCACGAAAAGCGGGCGGAACGGTGTTTGGCAAGGTGGTCAGTGAGGTTGAGGTCGATGATGATGACCTGGAGGATATGGTCGTCAATTGGTTTGATTAGAGGACGATGATCCAGCACAATCGAATGCTGTAGGGCGAGATTGAGGGCGATCAGGCGTTGATATATCATTACCCACTTTCGTCCTCAATCCGCCTGCGCAAAGCCTTCTATTGAAACAGGCTTCCAAATGGCGGATTGGAAGCACTGCCAAAGAATTGTAGGCAAACGTTCCCGGTACTTCCAATCACGCCCTACGGAAGGCTATCAGCTAAGTAAACCTCACCCCTTAACACCTCATCGACCACTTCGCTTGAAAAAACCGCTATCAGCCATCAGCTATCAGCTAAGTAAACCTCACCCCTGCTGCGCAGACCCTCTCCAGGGGAGAGGGATAAACCCCTCATCCACCACTTCGTGGTCCCCCTTCAGCCTACGGCACGCAAGCAGTCCAGCGGGGAAGGCTTAAAATGACGAACATTATGAACTCATTTGGGAAATCGCGAATTTTACGTTAGAATGAACTCAGCATACTTTTCCGGCGGAGGCATATGACGCAATTCGACACACAAGTAACCCGGATGGTCCTGGCGGTTGTTCACAGCCAGGATAGCGACGTAGTTGAAACGGAGCTGGAGCAAGAAGGTGTCTCGTACGCCAAATTCCCAAGCACAGGTGGCTTTCTGTTTGAGAAAAATGTCACCTTCCTGATTGCGACCGACGAACAACATACCGAAAAAATCGTTGACCTCCTTTCAGCAGCTGCTAAAAAACGCATCAGCTATGTTGCAGCCACCATGGATTACACCCCCTTCCCAATGATCATCCCTGCCGAAACCATGGTGGGCGGGGTGACCATCTTCATCCTAAAAGTAGACCATTTCGAGGAGTACTAATATGAAATTGATTATGGCGATCATCAAAGATGCAGACAATGACCGTGTCTCCAGGAAGTTAACTGATGAAAAATACCGGGTCACTTTCATCGCCTCAACCGGCGGTTTCTTCCGCAGTGGTCGCAGTACGCTCATAATTGGTGTCGAAGACGATCGCGTTGAGAGAGCTCTCCAGGTCATCAAAGAGAATACAACGGTACCCGAAACCGCCGAAGAAAAGCAGGCAACCGTTTTTGTACTGGAAGTGGAAGGCTTCAGCCAGCTCTAACTGGACGTGTAATAATTAACCAAAAATTAACCCGTTAGGATACAACGGCCTGGATTCTGCAGATTGTAACGTAATATAATGACAACGTCACAGTAATTAGTATGAAAGCAAAGAGGTTTTTACAATGAATTTTGGAAAAGCATTTACGTTTATCTTCGAGGACGAACAGTGGTTCGACAAACTGCTCGCTCCAGTATTGATCAGCATTATCCCGATCATCGGCACATTAGCCTTCATCGGCTACACCCTGCGTCTCATCAAGAACGTGGTTCAAAACGAGCCCAACCCGCTGCCACGAATGGAATTCGGCGAAGATCTGGGGCGCGGTTTCCGTTTTTTCCTGATTGGTTTGGTCTACATGATCCCGGTCTTCCTGGTGCTCGTCGTCATGCTCATCCCCATGTCTGCATTGAACAACAACGAAGCGGTTGGTCTTTTTGGCGTGATCGTCATGATCATCGGTGGTTTGCTGCTGCTGGCGTATAGTTTGTTCCTGGCAATATTTGAGCCGATCGCGATGGCAAATTTTGCGGTGAAAGATACCTTTGCATCCGGCTTCGAGTGGGGCAATTTCTTCAAACGGCTTGGCAATAACTTCCCCGCCTGGCTGATTGTGCTGGCAGGCGTCATCATCGCCGGTTTCATCTCCCCCCTGGGCTCAATTTTGCTGGTTATCGGTGTTGTTCTAACTTCGGCTTACAGCCAGCTCATGGTAGCACATCTAACCGGTCAGGCATACGCCGCCTCAGAAACCAAGCAATAATTTTCCAGGTTACTGGATGAAGAGCGAGGGAATCCCCTCGCTCTTTTGTTATTCAGAAAATTCTTCGACCCGATAAATTTCGACGTCGAGCTTTTCGTGCTCCCAAAAGCTGGAGCTGCAACCCATTTTCCGGCATAATTGCGAAAGGAATTGCTTTGTATCCGGCAGTTCATCCCATACCTGGGGCAAAAAGGTTGCCCGTCGATAGCCTTCAGAGATGATCACGCCGTCTTTTCCTGGGGTGATCAACGTAAGCAATTCATCCGGATGGTTATATTCCACTGGCTGAGGCGTCGACAACCTCGAGACTTCAATTTTAACCCTTGGCAACTCATCGGGTGTGACAGGGGTAAAACGGGGGTCCTTGCAGGCAGCCTGGACCGCTCTTTTTTGCACATCCAGGTACAAAGGTTGGTAGGCTTCAAGCGTGCCAATGCACCCTCTCAACCTGCCATCGAGCGTCAGTGTGACAAAACTGGCACCTCTCTCGGTCAGCTTATGGCTGTAATCCTGGGGATCAAGTTTGGGCAAGGGTTGATTGAGCGCGGTGGCATTGACTGCATCGCGGGCAATCTTGAGCAGTTGTTTTTGTTCATCAAGGCTGAGTTTCTCTGGCATAGGATTTGCACCATTCCTTTCAAGCCCATTTTAGATTAACTCAATTATACAAGGTTCTATTGCCTTGTTTGATAAATGTTAAACACAGGAACGAATATGACAAAGCAAATGCACCAGGTAGACGACCAATCAGACCCCCGCAAAAGTGGTTTCTGGCAGCGCAATCCGGCTGCAAGTGAGCCGTCTGCTTTTTCTCTGCGGGATGAGACACCTCAAAATACGAATCAAAACCAGGGTCCATCCGGACAGGAGACCCATGGCATGGGAAGACGCAACCCCTTTGAAAACTGGCAGATAACAAACGCGAATGATGAGCAGGAAACGCTTCTCCCGCCAAACAACGCCAAGGTAAAAAGCGCTTTTGGCTTGATCTGGCAGGTCATTTCTACTGTTTTGCTGGCAGGTATCATCACTGCTACGCTGTTATCTATGTGGATGCCTGGCAGCCTGATCCCTGGAAACCTGGGGCAGAAGGTGGCGGAAGTCGTCGCCGAAGATGGAGGAATTGTCTCTACTGAAGTGATTGCAGGTGCCTTACCTGCCAATTTCCCTATCAACAAAATTGGCATCATCGTCGGGCATCGTGGTCACGACAGCGGTGCCGTTTGCGCCAACGGACTGACCGAACTGGAGATTAACAGCAATGTTGCCACTTACGTTCAGCAAAAACTGATCAAGGCTGGCTTTGAGGTGGAATTGCTGGACGAATTTGACTCCCGCATCAACAACTACCAGGCGGGTCTATTGCTTTCACTTCATTCCGATTCTTGTGACTATATTAATGATTCCGCGACCGGTTTCAAAGTTACCGCTGCCCTCTCATCCAATCACGCTCAAGGCTCTACAAGGCTGGTGGAATGCCTGGCTGACCGTTATGCGAATATCACTGGTTTAAGGTATCATTACCAGTCAGTAACAACGGAAATGACCTCATACCATGCATTTTCTGAGATCAACCCAAACACTACTGCCGGTATTATTGAACTGGGTTTCATGAACCTGGACCAGGAGATCCTGACAACCCAGCCAGAATTGCTGGCAGAAGGTGTGGCTCAAGGGGTCAGTTGTTATATGAATAATGAAGAGGTATCGCAGCCATAACATTTGGCGAAAAAACTAATGACCGAGCAAGGCAATCGCGCTGGAATACTGATCCATCAGTCCAAGCAAGCCATTCTGGCTGGTGATGCTGTGCTCGCCAGGCAGCTGGCTGAGCAAGCGCTGCAGCTATCACCCGAAAACAGCGACGCAAAACTGATTCTCGCCGGGCTCTCTGAGCCGGCAACCAGCATGCCCCTTTTGCGCGAAGTGCTCGATAACGACCCTCAGAATCCCAATGTTTACAAAGCTATGCGGTGGCAAAGTGAGCGTACCCGCCAGGCGACTGCTGCACAATGGGAGCCAGCCGTCTTGCCCGAAGCCACCCCGGTTCCTCAACCCATTGCGCAACCTGCCATCCAACCAAAAAAGCGACCTGCCTGGGCTGTTTTCGCCATGCTTTTCTTGGCAGGGTTGATCATTTTCGGGCTCTATTCCGTTGGCATCATTCGCGACCGACCGGTTGCCGGGCAGCAGTTTCTGATCAAAAACGAGACGAATCTGCTGGTCAAACCCAGTCTGACGCCAACCAACACCGCTACACCAACAAATACGCCCACCAACACGCCCACCCCAACCCCGACCAACACGCCCACACCCACCAATACGCCTACAGCAACGTCGACACCTACAGCGACGCCTACTGAAATGCCAATCCCAACGGTTGAGATTGTCCCCTTTGTTTATGAACCCGAGCCTTTTTTACCACCCGGTGAAGAAATCTCGGACGATAAGTGGATTGATATCAACTTGAGTGAGCAAAAACTCTATGCTTATGAAGGCAACACGCTGATCAATTGGTTTTGGGTTTCCACCGGCTTGCCAGACACACCCACAGTTACCGGGACCTACTATGTATACGTAAAATTGCTCTATGCCGATATGGTTGGACCGGGTTATTACTTACCAGACGTCCCTTATACGATGTATTTTTATAAGGGATATGGAATTCACGGCACCTACTGGCATAACAACTTCGGCTACCCGATGAGCCATGGTTGCGTGAATATGGAGACGAGCGAAGCAGGATGGTTGTACAATTGGGCTTTCGTTGGCATCCCGGTTAACGTACACTATTGAACATGAAAAATTTGAAACTAACTCGTAGAAATTTTTTAAAATCTATGGGGTTGGGAGCTTTGGGCATGATGATGTCTGAAGCCAAGCCCGCCTCTGCCGCCTTATTCGGATGGGGTCCTGATGTTCGTTTGGGACGCATCCTGCGCTATAAACTGCAAGTCAAAACAGAGCCGGATCATCTTGCCGACTCGCTGGGCATGCTTGTGTATGATGAAGTCCTTCCAATTCCCAAAATGGTCTACACCCGTAATATCTACGGAAAACGGCTGAGCTGGTATGAACTCGCTCCGGGTCAATACGTGGATGCCACCTGGGTGCAGCCTGTCTTTAACCGTCCCAACCCGATCGACAATCGCCCAATCCCTGATGAAGGTTGCCTGGGTCAGATCACGGTCCCACTCTCACCAGTCTATAGCAAACCAAACGTGCGCGATATCCACCGCACTTTCTATTACGAAAACAATTTCTGGATCATTGGTAGATCGAGAGACGAACGCGGTTTTCCCTGGTATGAAATTTGGGATGACCTGAGCGGAGTTTCCTATTTTTTGCCTGCCAAGGATGTCCGTCGCATCGAACCTGAAGAAGTCACACCGCTGAGAGCCGAAGTACCTCAAGACCAGAAACGACTTGTGCTCGAGCTTGCTAACCAGGTTGTTAGAGCATACGAATTTAACAAGCCGGTTTGGGAAGCACCGGTATCATCAGGTGAAAAGAACGGTTCGACCCCGCTCGGACGCTGGATTACGAATCGCAAGCGCCCCTGCAGGCGCATGGTAAACGAACCGCATAACCCCAATGTTTATGACCTGCCTGGTGTCCCCTGGGTCAGCTATATTACCATTCAAGGCGTTGCCTTTCATGGCACCTTCTGGCATTCCAATTGGGGAGAGGTGATGAGCAACGGCTGTATCAATATGAAAAACGATGATGCCAAGTGGCTCTATCGCTGGACTACCCCCGCGGTTCCTTTTAACCAGTATTACCATGATGATGTGCTGGGCACACGCGTGGATGTGGTCATGGGTTGGGGCGACACACCCAAAGAGTAAGTGTTAACTAAAAACTTATAGATAACCTCTATAATAAAGCCAGACGAGAAGAAAGGACTTCTGTGATTAAGGCTATATTCGAAGGTTTGGTTTATGATTTGATCGGCAGGCAACTACCCGTTGCTTATGTTGGCAATGAGCCTACCTACGTGATTGATGACGACGGCTTTGAGCGGCACGTTTCTGCCAGTTATATCGACCGGCAGGTGTGGGAGTATCTGTCCGAAGGTATCGAAGGGAAAGAAGATTTTCTCAGCGAACAGACAGCGAAAATGCTTGGTCAGGAAGATATCTTTTCTGTCGCTGTGATTCGCAGCCAGTTTGAGAACCGTGATAAACAGTTTTTCGACCTGCAGGAAAAAGGCTTTCCCTATGACTTGCGTATGTATCTGACCATGATCGGTTTCCAGGTTGTGGTGGATAATCGCGGTGAGGTTCAGGAAGTGAAACAACCTGCCGTAACCAATGGTAATGAGGATGAGTAGAGGCTCGTTACTGTCATTCGAAAATTGAAAATGAGGGCAGAATTGCCTTTACTTCTCAACTAAAATAAAAGACAAACTGATAAAATAGAGTTAGAACCATGATGCCAATTAATATAATCGACGTAAATGAAGAGACCTTTGAGATAGAGGTTGTGAATTACTCTATTCAGATGCCGGTAGTGGTCGATTTTTGGGCACCCTGGTGTATTCCCTGCCGGATTCAGTCACAAACGCTTGCCCAACTTGCCCAGGAAGCGGATGGCGAATTCCGCCTGGCGCGCGTCAATGTGGACGAACAAACGCGCCTGGCAGAACATTTGAAGGTCACCAACCTTCCGGCGATCAAGGCTTTTGTGGATGGTCGCATCGTGGCTGAATATGTTGGCGTGCTTTCTGAGAAGAATTTGCGCATGTTTGTCGACCGCATCATGCCGCGTGCTGGCTCGCTCTTATTGGTTAAAGGCAACAGCCTGATGCTTTTGGGCGATTTTGAGGAAGCTGAAGAGACGCTTGAACAATATGTCATCCAAAGTCATGGAGACCCGGCTGGCTTGCTTGCCTATGCGCGCGCCTTGCTTTATCTGGGCAATGGCAAAGCTGCTCTGCAGATCCTTGAGCAATTCCCAGTTAGTTCGGAAATGAACGACAGCACCGTATTATTGCCAGTGGCTAAGGCATACAACGACCCGGAAATGGAAAAGATCGTGCTCGATAACCCCCTCGAGTCGGCATTTCGCAACGCCATCCGCCTGGCGAAGCGCGGCAAGATTCTGATCGCGCTCGATGGTTTGCTGGGGGTTCTTAAGAAAGATAAAAATTATCGCAATGGGCAGGCTAAGGCTGTATATTTGGGCTTGCTTGAAGTGCTCAGCGATGACCACCCCGCCACCCGCCAATACCGCTCGGATCTTTCAACAGCGTTGTTTTAATTTTTCGGTTTGATCTGTCACTGCGACTGCTTGCGCACGGAGTGTGGAGCGAAGCGACCGAGGCAGTCTGCCTTTGACTATCATAAAGCATGCCGTTTGCCTGCGCTCGTGATGTCAGGTTGAAGAACGCACTCGAAGAGTACTACGTAACCTGACCTACAGGAAAGTTAGCGATAGTCCCTTAGTCACTGCGAGCCCCTGAAGGGGGCGTGGCAGTCTGCCTTTGATTTTGATAAAACCCATCGTTTGTCAGCGCTCGTGATGTCAGGTTCAACAGAGGAACCTGACCTACAAGAACGTTATCGTTAGCTCGTGATGTTAGGTTCAAAAGAGGAACCTGACCTACAAGAATGTTATCGTTAGCTCGTGATGTCAGGTTGAAGAACGCACTCGAAGAGTACTACGTAGCCTGACCTACACTTAGCTGATAGCTGATAGCTGGTAGCAAAAATGGAAATGCCTATCGTACAGAGGGGGTTCATCTCCCTCCGCAGGCGCTCGCATAAGCCAATCCAGCGGCTGGACGGAGTCTGTAGATAATTTTGTGTAAACCACGAAAGTCAGAGAAAATAGAGACTGGAAAGGAACGACAAAAATGGCAAAGAAAGAAAAGTCGCTGATGCGGCAACTGATCGAAGAAAGAGGGATCAAAGACCTGCAAGGGGTGCAGGATCTGGTCAAAGAACTCACATCCGACTTGATCCAGGAATGCATGGACGCGGAACTGGATGAAGAGTTGGGCTACAGCAAATACGACTACAAAAACAAAACGGGCACTAACAGCCGCAATGGCAGTTATTCCAAAACTGTGAGCGGAAGCCAGGGCGAGATCAAACTGCAAGTGCCGCGTGACAGAGAGGGAGAATA
>DHCY01000033.1:9274-19098 GCA_002399085.1 Anaerolineaceae bacterium UBA4890 | reverse complement strand
CATGCTTCGTATGGGCGGCTTCTTTACGGGCGGGTTCCGTACGGGCGGGTTCCGAACCCGCCCCTACAAGCTGTTACCCAGGGGGTAAACCATGATCCTGAACGAATCTGAAATCGAACAATGCGCACTTGATCTGTTGAAGGACCTGAACGGCTACCAGGTTGCGTATGGTCCTGAACTGGCTGAAGGAATTCTGAAAGAGCGTGATCTTACGGACGTTTTGCTAACCCGGCGGGTCAAAGACGCCATCGACCGCGTCAACCCCCACATCCCGGCTTCAGCCCGTGAAGACGCGCTCAAACAGGTGCTGCGCCTGCCTTATGGTCAGTTGATTGATAAAAACGAATATTTTCACAACCTGCTGATCAACGGCGTGGACGTCAAATTTGGCGTCGGCGATGGCAAAAGCCGCACTGATAAGGTCTGGTTGATCGACTGGCACAACCCCGAGGGAGCCAACAATGAATTCCTGGCGGTAAACCAGTATACCTTGGTGGATACCTCCGGCATCCACTCTTCCATCCAGGAAAACCGCAGACCGGATATCGTTTTGTTCGTCAACGGTCTGCCTTTGGTGGTATTAGAACTGAAAAACGCTGTGGACGAGCAAGCCAACCTCGAAAAAGCCTACAACCAGCTGCTCACCTATCATACAGTCATCCCTTCACTCTTCCCCTACAATGCTTTCGAGGTGATCAGTGACGGCTGGTCGGCAGCAGCCGGCACGATCAGCAGCGAATATAGCCGCTTCATGCAATGGAAAAGCCTGGATGGCAACTCAGTGGTCGATTCGCGCACACAATCCGAGCTGCAGCCCATGATCCAGGGCATGCTCAATAAGCGCACATTGCTTGACCTAGTGCGTCACTTTTTGGTTTTTGAACGAACACGCGAAGGCACAGTCAAAAAACTGGCTGCCTATCACCAATATTTCGCGGTCAATAAAGCCATCGAATCTACGCTGCGTGCTTCTGCCGAAGTCAGCGGCAGGAAAACCACCCGCACCCACCCCGTTGATTACGACCTACCCAGCGTACATGACCAGGAGCAGGGAGATAAGCGTGGCGGCGTTGTCTGGCATACCCAGGGTAGCGGCAAGAGCCTTTCAATGGTCTTTTATGCCGGCAAGCTGGTGCTGGAACCTGCCATGAGCAATCCGACCATCGTGGTGCTGACCGATCGCAATGATCTCGACCAGCAGCTTTTTGACACCTTTGCTGGCTGCCAGCAATTGCTGCGCCAGAGCCCGGTACAGGCTGAGAGCCGCGAACACCTGAGGCAATTGCTGCAGGTAGTTTCGGGCGGAATCGTCTTCACAACGATCCAAAAGTTTTTCCCTGAAAATGGATATGAAACCTTGCCAGCGCTCACCCTGCGGCGCAACGTGGTGGTAATTGCCGATGAAGCCCACCGTAGCCAATATGACTTTATTGATGGCTTTGCCCGCCACATGCGCGATGCATTGCCGAATGCTACTTTCATCGGCTTTACCGGAACTCCGATTGAGAAAGAAGATAAAAACACCCAGGCTGTCTTCGGCAACTACGTGGATGTTTATGACATTCAGCAAGCGGTTGAAGACGGCGCGACCGTGCCGATTTATTACGAAAGCCGGTTGGCGAAAATTTCATTATCGGAAGAGGATCAGAGGCTGCTCGATCAACGTATTGAGGAAATCACTGAAGGCGAAGAGCTGACAGAAAAACAGAAAAACTATGCCAGGTGGACCGGCAAGGAAGCAGTGGTCGGCTCCGCACCCCGGTTGCGACAAGTGGCTGCAGACATCGTGGAGCACTTTGAAGCCCGACGCAGTTCAACCGGCGGAAAAGGCATGATCGTTTGCATGAGCCGGCGGATTTGCGTGGAACTCTATGATGAAATCGTGCGCCTGCGCCCCGGCTGGCACCATCCGGCGGATGCTGAAGGCAAGATAAAGATCGTCATGACCGGGTCAGCCAGCGACCCGCTGAATTGGCAGGAGCATATTCGCAACAAGGAACGCCGAAAAATGATTGGCGATCGGCTTCGAAACGACCAGGACGATCTGCAATTGCTGATCGTTCGCGATATGTTTTTGACTGGCTTTGATGCCCCGCCGCTCGACACCATGTATCTTGATAAGCCCATGAACGGGCACACCCTGATGCAGGCAATAGCAAGGGTTAACCGTGTATTTGGGGAGAAGATTGGCGGTCTGATTGTCGATTATATCGGCATCGCTCAAGACTTGAAACAGGCCTTGGCAATCTACACTGACGGACACGGCAGAGGCGAGATTGCGCTTGACCAGGAAGCCGCAGTCAAGATCATGCTGCGCGAATTCGAAATTGTGCGGGATATGTTTGGCACGTTCGATTACCGGCGCTACTTCACACTCTCGCCTGCACAGAAACTCGATTTTATCCTCGATGCCGCCAACCACATCGCTTCGCTCAGCGATGTTCAGCAGGGCGATAAACTGCTCACGGGCACGGACCGTTTTAGAGAAAACCTGCTGCGTCTGCGTAAAGCCTATGGACTTGCGGTGCCACACCCTAAAGCACTCGAAATAAGGGATGACCTGGCTTTCTTTCTGGCCATCAAAGCCCGATTTGCAAAATTTTCCGGGAGAGGTCCCGGGCGGCCATTCTCTGAAATTGAAATGGAAATCCGCAAAATCGTCAACGATGCCATTATTTCGGAAGAAGTTGTGGATATCTTTGATGCGGCTGGCATCCGCAAACCTGATATATCCATACTATCTGATGAATTTTTGGCTGAAATCAAGGATATGGAGCGCAAAAATCTGGCGCTGGAACTGCTGAAAAAACTCCTGGCAGATGAGATTAAAACTCGTGGCAGGTTGAATTACACCCAGGAACGTAAGTTTTCCGAGATGTTGGCAGAAGCGGTCAAACGTTACCAGAATGGACTGATCGACTCGGTAAGAATGATTGAGGAACTGATCCAACTGGCGCAGGAAATCCGCCAGGCAGATAAGCGCGGTGAAGATTTGGGGCTGGCTCCAGATGAACTGGCTTTTTATGATGCCTTGGCAGACAACCCTAATGCGGAATCTTTGCTGGGGGATGATGTTTTACGCCAGATTGCAGTTGAATTAACCGATAGCGTGAGAAAAAATGCCACCATTGATTGGCAATTGAAGGAAAGTGTGCAGGCGAAACTGCGCGTGTTGGTTAAGCGCCTGTTGCGTAAATATAAATACCCACCAGACAACCCCGCCACACGCGAGTACACCGTCTCGGTCAACAAAGTGCTTGAACAAGCCGAAAAATTAGCGGACTACTGGACTGCGGTCTAACGTACGGCGTCAAATGTAAGGCATCTAGCATATGGGCGTCTACTGTAAGGGGTCAAATGTACGGGCGGGTTCTGAACCCGCCCCCTCCCCCTAGAATTCCGGTCCATAGAGTGCTCTAGGAATCAGGTAATCTGGCGGAATACTGGACCGCTTTGCTAGAGTTTTAATTATCGATTGTTAGGGTTATTAAGCAAATGTAGGGGCGGGGTCTGAACCCGCCCCTACCATGACTACCGCGCCCAGGTTCCTGTTCCCATCCCCTTCCAAAACAGAACAGATGTGCTATAATATAGGCAAAATCTCACCCCAGGTGCCGCACGTTAAAAAATCAAGATCGCCGTATCCTGCTTGCCGGCACTGGCAGCTTGCGCTCGCCGGCACCCCAACCAGTACTCAAATCGCCTTCTTGTGCCGTCAAAAAACAGTGTAAAAAGTGTAAAAAGGGAATAGGGAATAGGGGATAGGGGATTGCTGATAGGAAAGGACAATACAAGGCACAATAAAATAAGCCGGGTTGAAGTACGCCGCCCGGCCTACGAAAATCCTATCAGCTATCACCCCCCGGCTACGCCGTCCCCCTCTAAAGAGGAGGTGGTAAGCATCGCGCGGAACGAGCAGTGCACGTTCCCTACAAGCCTCTTTCACCCCTCTGATATGGCACGCCGAGGGCGGCGGGGGAGCCGATACGTTTCCTTCTCGCAGCAGAACTGCCCCAGATCAGGGCGATGATGGTCAACAGATAGGGCGCCATTTGCAAAAAGAAGACCAGGTTGGTGTTAAAGAAAAACGGGTTTGCCAAGCCAAAGAGCAGGCGCGGTCCTTGCAAATCGAGTGTGAAGCGCCGCAGCACACCAAACAGGTAGCCGCCCAGGGCAGCACGCCAGGGGTTCCAGTGGGCGAAGATGACCAGGGCGACGGCGATCCAGCCCTGACCGTTGACGGTGAGGTTGGAATACCAGCCGGGGGCGATGGCGACGCTGATGGCAGCGCCAGCCAGACCGGCAAAGCAGCCGCCAATAAAGGTATAGAGGTAGCGCGTGCGGTAGATGTTGACGCCCAGGGTGTCGGCAGCGGCGGGGTTTTCGCCCACGGCGCGCAAATGCAGCCCGGGGCGGGTTTTATTGATGTAGTACCAGGTCAGGGGCATGAGCAGGTAGCCAAGATAGACCAGCAAGTTGTGGTTGGCAAAGGCGACCGGACCGAGGTAAGGGATCTGGGAGAGCAGCGGGATCGTGGCGCTGGGGATGACCGGGGCAGTCTGACCGGTGAGCCCATCGCCCAAAACCAGCGCCAGACCAGTGCCCAGGAAGGTGAGCGAGAGCCCGCTGACGGTTTGATCGGCTTGGAAATGGATGACGACGAGGGCGTGGGCGAGGCTGAGCAGCCCGCCGGCGGCGATGGCAGCCAGCAGCCCCAGCCAGACGTTTCCGGTCTGGAAGGCGACTTTGAAGCCAGCCATGGCGCCCACCAGCATCATGCCTTCGACGCCCAGGTTTTGGATGCCCGAGCGTTCGGTGAGGATCTCGCCGATGGCGGCGATGAGCAAAACGGTACCGGTTGAAATGCCGGAGCGGAAGATTTCGATCCAGTTCATTGGGCGGTCTCCTGTGCAGGGCGAACCCATTTGATTTCGTATTTGAGGAGGACATCACTGCTGATGACGAGGAAAAGGGTGATGCCCTGGATGAGGAAAGAGATGCCAGAAGGCTGGATCTCGCGGCTGGCAACCAGCAGCGCGCCAAAAAGAACCGAGACGACGATCACGGCGAATGGGTTGAGTTTGGCGAGCCAGGCGACGATCACGCCGGAGAAACCGTAGGAGGTGGAAATGCGCTCCTGCAGGCGGTGGACCACGCCGGAGACCTCGGTCATGCCCGCCAGCCCTGCCAGGGCGCCTGAGACCATGAACACCAGGATGGTGTTGCGGGCGATATTGATACCGGCATAGCGGGCGGCTTTGGGGTTATCGCCGATTAGGGTGATTTTATAGCCCCATTTGCTGCGATAGAGGATCTGGTAGATTATGACGGCGGCAATGAGCCCAAAAAGGATGCCGAAGTGGGCGGTCATGCCTGCGAAGGCGGGGACCTCGGCGGCGTAATCTGCCAGGCGGGGCAGCCAGGCGCTGCGCGGGAAAGTTTTGGTCATCTGGAAGCCGGCTTCGGACCACTTGCCGAAGATCCAGTAATTGTTCCAGAGCACAGCGATGTAGTTGAGCATGAGGGTGATGATGACTTCGTTAATGTTCAGTTTGGCTTTGAGGAAACCAGGGATGAAGCCGTAGAGCGCGCCGCCAACCATTCCAAGCAGCATCATGAGCGAGATGATCGCCCAACGGGGGGTGGTGTCGAGGTTGACGAGCGGAACCATAACGACTGCGCTCGCCATGAAGGCACCTATGAAGAATTGCCCTTCGGCGCCGATGTTCCAGAGGCGCATTTTAAAGGCGAGCGCGCAGCCCAGACCGATCAGCAGGAGGGGGGTGGCTTTGACGATCACGTCAGAGAAGGCGCCCCAGGAGCCAAAGGAGGCTTTGAAGAAGTAGGAATAAACGGTGAAGGGGTTGGCGCCAGTGGCGGCGAGGACGATGCCTGAAATAATGAACGCCAGGATGACCGCGCCGATGGAAGTGACAGCTGGCAGCCATTTGGGTGGGTCTTCGTGACGTTTGAGGAACACGGGGTAGGGGATTTTCACGCTTCATCTCCCTTGTTGTAGTTTTCGCCCAACACTTTGCGTAATACGCGCTCTTTTTCGGAGAGGTTGAGGTCTTGTGCGGAGGGAGACGAGCCCCCTCTGGACGGCTCTTCAGAAGGAGGAATTTCTTCTTCGGGAATGACGACGGGTTGCCCGGCAGGTGAGGCTTGCTCGATTTGCTCAAAGTCTTTCACGTGATCGAGAACCGAATCAAAATCGGAAACGGAGCCGGGGGCGGGGCTTTTGAGCTCCGGAACTTCGGGGGGAAGGTCCTGCGGGAGCGTGCCGGTCATCATCAGACCGATTTTAGTGATGTCGAAGTCGGCGCTGCAAATTGTGCCGACGACGTGCCCTTCGTACATGACGGCGATGCGGTCAGAGAGGGCGAGCAATTCGTCGAGGTCTTCGGAGACCAGCAAAATGGCGCAGCCCTGTTCACGTTGGCGTAGCAAGAGCTGCTGTACGCTTTCAATTGCGCCCACGTCGAGTCCGCGGGTGGGCTGCATGGCGACGATCAGGCGGGGGGTGCTGGAGAGCTCACGGGCGAGGATCAGCTTCTGCAGGTTGCCGCCCGAGAGTTTCCGCGCCTGGGTTTGCACGCTGGGTGCCTGGATGTCGTATTCATCTTTCAAGCCGCCGGCAAGCGTATCGGCTGCCACGTAGTCGAGCTGCCAATTGTGGCTGATGGGCTCCTGGTCGTAGCGTTTCATGATGATATTGCTGGTGAGCGAGAGGTTTGGGGCAGAACCGACGCCGATACGGTCTTCGGGGATGTGGGCAAGCCCCTGGCTGATGGAAAAGGCGGGAGGTTTGTTGGCGATGTTTTTGCCTTCCAGCCAGATGTTGCCGGTGCAGGGACGCAGCCCGGTAATGACTTCGACCAGTTCACTCTGACCGTTGCCGGCGACGCCAGCGATGCCGAGGATCTCGCCTTCGTGCAGGGCGAGGTCCACATTGCGCAGGGCGGGCAGGTTTTTATTGTTGAGCGCGGAGACGTCCTCGAGGCGCAAAACTTCGCGACCAGGATCCTGGTCGCATTTATGCAGGTTAAAAATCACTTCGCGACCGACCATGAGCGAGGCGAGGCTTTCACGGGTGAAATCGTGCAGGTCCATGCGTTCAGCGGTGACGCGACCACGGCGCAGGACGGTAAGTTTGTCGGCGACCTGTTTGACCTCGGCGAGCTTGTGACTGATGAAGGCGATTGCTTTGCCCTGGGCAGCCATGCCCTTGAGGGTGGCAATCAGTTCATCGGCTTCCTGGGGTGCCAGCACGGCGGTGGGCTCATCCATGATCAGGATGTCAGCACCGCGGTAGAGGATTTTGAGGATTTCGACGCGCTGTTGCTCACCAACCGAAAGCTGCCAGATCTTGGCGGTGGGGTCGATATGGATGCCAAATTGATCTGCCAGGTCGCTAACTTCCTGGTCATACTTTTTGAGGTTGAGAGCGAAGCGAGGTGTGTCGAGCCCGATCAGGATGTTTTCGGTCACGGTTTGATTTTCGACCAGCATGAAATGCTGATGGACCATGCCAATGCCGTTGGCAATGGCGTCTTTGGGAGAATTGAAGCTTACCTTTTTTCCATGGATGCGGATTTCGCCGGACTGGGGCTTGTAGAGACCGGTAAGCACGTTCATGAGGGTGCTTTTACCGGCGCCGTTCTCGCCAAGAAGCGCGTGAATTTCACCGGGATACATGGTGAAGTTGACATGGTCGTTCGCTAAAACGCCGGGAAAGCGCAGGGTAATATCTTGCATTTCCACGGCGGGGACTGCATCTGGGGTTTCTTTAAATGTCATGAGTCCATCTTTTATGTGAGAGATGGCTCTTTTGGAGCCATCTCTCTGAAAATATTAGCTCAAATTACGGAAGTTCGGCAGTAACGTTCTGGTTCCACCAGTACATCCCGACACCACCCTCACAGGGTGCGCCGGGACCTTCAAAGCAGTCCAGGTCGACCTGGCGCAGGCTTTCGCCTTCAGCGAGGACCAGATTGCCCTGATTGTCAGTGATGGGACCGGTGAAGAGAGCAAAGCGGTCCTTGTCGCCGGAGAGGAACAGAGCCAGTTCGTCGTGGATCATCTGCAGGTCTTCTGCGGGCAGGCTGGCGACACCGGGCATATATTCTTCGCCTGGCATGAAACCGAGCAGACCCATGCCGCCTTCAGCGGTATCAAAGTAGACTGCTTCACCAGCAAAGGTGCCGTTCATGGATTTTTCGATCTCGATCTTATACATGGGACCCCAATCCCAGTACATGCTGCTGAGGCAGGCATCGGCTGTACAGTTGCCGATATAGTCATAGGTGATTCCCCATTTGCCTTCAGGAGCGGCAATGGCGGGGGCGGGGGTATCGGCACCGGTCATGACGACCTGGGCACCGGCATCGAAGAGCGACTTGGCAGCCTCTTGTTCGATGGTCGGGTCGTGCCAGGTGTGGATGAAGCGCACGTCAATGGTGCATTCGGGGCAGGTTTTTTGCACACCAAGGGCAAAGCCGTTACCAAGGCGCAGTTCTTCCGGGATGGGGAAGGTAGCCATGTAACCGATTTTGGGGTTGCCATCGGCTTTGGCGCGGGAGCCAGCCAGCATACCTGCGAGGTATTTGATGTTTTCCATGGCGCCCATCAGGTTGCCAAAGTTGGTTCCGTTGAACTTGTAGCCGGAAACATGCACAAAATCTTTGTCAGGGAATTCGCTGGCGACGGTTTCGGTGGCATCCATGAAGCCGAAGGAGGTTGTGAAGATCATATCAAAACCTTTTCGGGCTAAAGAGCGGGTGACTTGTTCGGAGTCGACACCCTCGGCTACGTTTTCGACGTAAGCGGTGTGGACACCCGGGACGTTTTCCTGCACCCAGAGGCGACCGACGTCATGGGATTGAGACCATCCGCCGTCGTCATGGGGACCGACATAGACAAAGGCGACGTTGAAGCAGCCTTCGATTGGGGCGGGAACCTGGTAGGCACCTTCAGCTTCGAGTGCGGATTCGGCTTTACAGTCGACTTCGACAACGGGGGGTTCCTCTTCGGGCGGGGTGGCGGTTTGGCAGGCTGAAAGAGCCAGGGCAAAAACCATAAACAAACTAACAAACAACAACAGCTTTCTTCTCATTTTTCTCCTTTTTGTGGCTGATTGGTGGAGCATTTGGTGATTACCTCTTATCTCCTGAATGAAAACGGTCCGACGGTAATTAATTTTACACTAAGATGGAGAAGATGGGGGTAATTGGCGGAGATTGATGAAATGGCTGAGCCTTATTCACACGGCTGGGAATTGACTGCAACCACCTACGAGAATTGACGATTGCCTTCTGACAATATGCCATACTGTTGTTTTTGAGAAACCAACCATGGATCGTTTACGAGTACATACTCTTCCCAATGACATTAAATGGAGAAACGCTTTGTCTAACGATTTGGTTGTTACCTTGAATTGATAGTTCTACAATAAATATCTAACCTGCCTGGACGGACGTTGTGCTGTCAGAGTAAATTAGCAGAATAGGAAACTGTTGAAAATGGAAAAACCAATGACAGATGAAGAGATGGAGGCTTTTTTTGTTGAAAAAGCCGATGGTAACCACACACTGGAGTTTATGATGTCACACCATATGAGCGCGGAGGAATGGTCTGAAACGCTTGATCGGATGATTGATTATGGGGCGGACATTAACCCGGAAGAAAAAGCGATGATGATCAAGTGGTTGATGAACCGGAAGGAATAGGTCGCGTTCCTTGATTTTTGTTAAAAGTCAAAGGCAGACTGCCACGGTCGCTTTGCTCCCTCGCAGTGACCGAGGGACTAACTTAACTTTCCTGTA
>DHCY01000033.1:8824-9007 GCA_002399085.1 Anaerolineaceae bacterium UBA4890 | reverse complement strand
CGCCCCCTGCTACGAACACCAATATGTTCTGTACAGACCGATGTGGGTTGAGCCCACTCGGTCTAGTCGCAGTGACCGGGGGACTAACTTAACTTTCCTGTAGGTCAGGTTACGTAGTACTCTTCGAGTGCGTTTTTCAACCTGACATCAGGAGCGTAGCTGGAAAGCGGGTTTTAGTGACGG
>DHCY01000033.1:1163-8434 GCA_002399085.1 Anaerolineaceae bacterium UBA4890 | reverse complement strand
AAAGGCAGACTGCCACGCCCCTGCTACGAACACCAATGTGTTCTGTACAGACCGATGTGGGTTGAGCCCACTCGGTCTAGTCACAGTGACCGAGGGGCTTTGCGTTAGCCAGTTAATGCCGTGTTCAATTCTCACCAGGGTAGGTGAAGCCGGCAAACGAAAAGAACCCTCATCCACCACTTCGTGGTCCCCCTTCCCCAGAGGGGAAGGCTTAAAGCAACCACTATCAGCTATGAGCTTTCAGCTAAGCAAACCTCATCCACCACTTCGTGGTCCCCCTTCCCCTCGGGGGAAGGCTTAAAGCAACCACTATCAGCTATGAGCTTTCAGCTAAGCAAACCTCATCCACCACTTCGGGTCCCCCTTCCCCTCGGGGGAAGGCTTAAAGCAACCACTGTCAGCTATGAGCTTTCAGCTAAGCAAACCTCATCCACCACTTCGTGGTCCCCCTTCAGCCTACGGCACGCAAGCAGCCCAGAGGGGAAGGCTGAGGGATAGTCAGGATCGTCTGCCGCGCCCCCGACACGAACACCACTTTGTTCTGTGCTCGCCAGCCAGGTGAGGTAAAGAGGTTTTCGGGTTGTCTAATGATTCTTATTGTATACCGTCTACAATCGTTCTACAATAAGTATCCATCAGGAGAAAGGAACTACCTAATGAAAACTAAAAAGAATCTTATGCTGATTGTGGGTTTGCTGGCAATCCTGGTTTTGAGTGCTTGTAGTACCCAGGCAACTGAGACAGTTGAAACCCCAATTGCGGTTGATGCAACACTTGATCTGAGCACGCTAAGCGATACTGAAATGGAAGCGTTTATTCTGGAGAAGACGCAAGGTAACCACACACTTGAGTTTATTCTCGAGAAGGATTTCACCAGAGAGGAATGGTCTGAAACTATTGACCGGATGATTGGCTATGGTGCAGAGATCAACGCTTATGAAAAAGAGGCGATCATTGAGTGGTTGCTAAATAGGTAAACCAGGAAACTCTTACACAGTGCAGGCAAAAAACAAATTAACTAAGGCAAGTAAGAAATAGTAAACCTACCACTGTGACAAAAGGCATTGGTTTGCGGGGTTAAAACGGATCCCGGCCTACTTTACGGGCAGGCACATTTTCAGTGCCTGCCCGTTATCCATTCATAAAAACTGCCTACCACCACCAGATCCTGGTTGCTTGGCGGTATTCCGCTTCTAATAACGATATATTGCAGCTATTCCAGTCTCTGTTGGCATTTGATCGGCTGGTAAAATCGCAACTTCTCCGCCCATCTTCAGTGCTAAGGCTGCCAAATCATCGATTACGTCATCAACCTCCGGGTGATCCATCTCGCCATACTCTATCGCACCTGTCGCTTCATCGATCCGGCCGGGGACCTGTCGATTGGCTTCGATCAGGAGTGTTGCTACTCTTCCAACGGCAACTGCCTGGGCAACCTGTTTGAGATGGTCACCAGCAAGGTCTTGGGAGTTCGCAATCGCATACTGTTCAACCAAAGTGTCCTTTCGCGCTAAATAACGCGGCTCCATTAGTTTCCAAGCACGCTCACGTAATTCATCGATCGATGCCAGGGAATCGGGATGCACGTCAAGGCTTTCTTCCACGAGGAACGGATTATTGCTGACTTCTCTAAACATGTGGTGATGCTCGCTTTGTGCTGCCAGGATCAGTGGTAAACCCGACGGCTTGGAGTGATGCTCGAGGATTGCCTTGTCGACCGCACGGAAGAAGCGTTCGGCATCGACTGCCATCTCCTCGTCTTTGCTCCCATGCCCATGGAACGCGACTGTCTGAGAGCCACGTACGCCGCCGGGTGAGCGGAAATTGAGATATGGCTCGGTCAGTTCGCTGCCCAAAGCCTCTTTTAGCGTGCGTGGCACATCCGGATGCAGTTCAATCTCATCCAGGGCGTTTCGATTACCCTCGAAAAGTTTGACCTCCTCCTGGTTCAATCCAAGTACCTGATAACGATCGATTGACTGAAGGGTGTACATCAGGGGCTTTAGGTGAAAGCTGTTTGCCACCACAGCAATTTTCGGTGTGGGAAGTTGAAGTCTGTAAATACGGGAAAAATCCTTCGCGATCAGGAGTGCCAGCCCATCCAGGCTATGGTTCCAAAACTCGCGGTCATCCATCAACGCGGTTGCAGGTTCCAATAACTGATCCACCTCTCTCCTTGAGTATTGTTTCAGGAGCGACTCTTCCAGCTCTTTGACAAGGTTCCGGAAAAGGATTGGATCTTGCTGATTGTCAGGGTGCTGCCGATGCGTAGGCATGTAGAGCGAAAGGCAAGGAGGTTCGCAATTATCTAAAATCCCTGCTGAATAGTCTTCATATAAATTGTCCATTTTGTATCCTCCAGTTGCAAATTCGTTAGTCTCTGGTTTTGTAGCAAGAGTGCTAAAACCACTGTTAAAGTATACCGTCCAACGATGGTCACCTTGTTCTTTCCTTGTACTAGCGACTTTGCGTAGCCAATCTGCCGATGTAAAGATTGTGGGGAAAACGGCGGATTGAGGAGGGCAGATGTGCACGCCTCACCAGGCTGTTACCCTCCTCAATACCCTACGGGTACTTTGTCTCGCCCTACAGGAGCAACATATGCCTTGGCTCGACACGGGTCCCCCATAGGGGAAGGCAAAAACTACCAGCCCTCTCCTTGGAGAGGGTCCGCACAGCGGGGGTGAGGTATGTATTTGCTTTCGTAACCGCCTGAATTCAGCATATCCGCAGAGCGAGACAGCGTGCCCGTGGATATTGGGGAAAAACTGGGGAACCTTCATCCATCCCCATGCATTATGTACCCTATCAGTCGATGGGACGATTTTACGGACGAAACGGCGGATTGAGGAGGGTCCGAAGTGTCCGTCTGACCAGTCTGTAACCCTCCTCAATACCCTACGGGCACTTTGTCTCGCCCTACAGGAGCAACACCAAGGGGGAAGGCTTAATTAAACAGACCGTACCACCAATTGGGAACCGAGAACAGGCGCATGTCGAAGTGGTATGCCAGCAAAACAACCGCGGCCAGCATGACCACCGCAAAGGCGATGATCGCCCAATCCCACCAGTGAAATTTGAGTTCATAGAGCCAGGTGCGTTTGCGCTGTCCGAAACCGCGCAGATCCATGGCATTGGCGATGTCTTCGCTGGAGACGATGGCGTTCATCGTTACCGGAATCAACAAGGGTGCCACCTGCCTGATCTTCTGGATTATATTGCCCTTGCCGGCGTCCAGTTCAAACCCGCGCGCCCGTTGGGCGTCCAGGGTAACCTGGAAATTGCGCGCCAATGTGGGGATGAAGCGGAATGAGAGCTCCATGGTGTAGGCGAGCCGATCGGGCAGACCGAGCTTGCTGAAGGTGACACCGTAGGCGCGGGAATCCATGGTGTAGGGGATCATGATAAAAACCAACGAAATGGAGAGAATACGCATCAACTGCGAAACCGCGAACCAGAGGCGTTCCACAGTCAGACCGATGTTCAGGTGCCTTCCAAAAATGGAAACACCATCGGGCCAAACCAATTGACCTCCGGGCGGCACAACCCCGCCGGCACCACCTCCGGTGATGATGGTGTTGATGACGATCATGGTAAAGAGCATGATCGAGATCATCAGCCAGCCAAAGCGGGTATCCTTCCAGGTCAGCCTGCCCAGGCTATACCAGGTGATTGCGATGACGAAAACAGCAAAAAGGATGTTGGGGTTCCAGGTGGTGGTGGCAGCGAAGAGGATCGCAAACGAGAAGATGAAGCGAGCCCGCGGATCGATATGATCCATGGGACTGTTGCGATAACGGTAGTTCCAGGCGACCAGCATGAGACAAGTTTGGGGGCAGTCAGGCGACCGCCCCCAGATTGTTCAGATTCCTTAACGACCGCTGCGCTGAACGATGGCAGCGTAGGCGATCATCAAAATGGGAAGTAAGATCAAGCCCCAGACGATGTTGGTCAGGAAAGCGGGCAGGAAGTTGGCGAAAATAACTGTGTTGATATCCGCGCCAGAAACCCACATTTCCGAGATGGCTGCCAAACCCATCCCCAGACCAGCGCCGAGGATTACGGAGAGTTCACCCCAAATGATGGATTTGGTCTCGTTGTATTTGTAGACCATCGCAGAAAAGAGACCCGGGATGAGACCCATAATACCATTGCCGAGGTCCCACCAGATCCAGAAGCCATAACCGCTGAGCATATCGGCGAGGATGTTGCCGACAAAGCCGGTGATGAAACCGACGATCGGACCGAAAGCGATACCGAAGAACATCGGGATGACGACAGCCGGGCGGATACCGACGTTGCCGGCACCGGGGATCTGCCAGATGTTGAATGCCCAGGTGACGACTGCATAGAGTGCGGCACCGATTGCGGCATAGACGACTTCTTTGGTTCCGAAGGACCAAATACTTTTTTTCTTACCAGTTGTGTACGTGTCTTTCATTTAATACCTCCGATAAACAAATTAGATGAATTGGCTGAGCGCTTCCGCGCGCAAATATTGACCGGTCTTCGGCCATAATTGCTGATTCAATTTTAGCAAAGAAGTTGGCATCAGGCGCCACTTTATTAACTTTTCCTCATCCTGAAAAATATCCTGCGGGTGACCGTCGGCGACAATTTCGCCGCCATATAAAACCACCACGCGGTTGGCAAAAATGAGCGCCAGATCGAGGTCGTGGGTGATGAAGACGATGGCGTCAAAACCAGGGGTCTGCAAGATGGTACTCATGAAGGCTTGATAATTCCAATAATCCTGCCCGGCGGTGGGCTCATCCATCATCAGGACGCGTGAGCGCATGGAGAGCACCGAGGCGATGGAAACTCGTTTTTGTTGACCAAAAGAGAGCGCGAGGGGCGGGGTGGGCAATTCTTCCTCCAGATTGACGGTCTCGATCGCCCAATTTACGTTTTCTTCCACCTGCTGCGGGGAAAAGCGCAGGTTTTTGGGACCGTATGCCAGTTCTTCGCGCACGGTGGCGGCAAAAAGCATCTGGCTGGGGCTCTGGAAGACATAGCCGATGGTTTTGGCAGCCTCGGCGACGGTGGATTTTTTAGTGTCGACCCCTTCGAGCAGCACTTTGCCGGCGGTGGGCTTGAGCAAACCAAGGGCGTGCTTGACGGTGGTGGTTTTGCCCGAGCCGTTGTGCCCTAATATGGCGATCACCTCGCCGGCACGGATATCAAGGTTGATTCCGTGCAGCACTTCGGGAGTATCGGCTGTGTATTGAAAGCGCACGTCCTGAAAAGAAACCAGGGGCTGGCTGTGGGGGTCAATTGGGGGCACGGTGGGCTGAAAATGGGGTGCAGGGCGGTTCTTCGCGCGGCGGGCGATGACCGGAGCAGGTAACTTGATGCGGCTGTAGTCGACCGCGTCCATCAAGCCGGCAGCGTCTCCGTTGTAGATGATGCGACCGTCGTCCATATAGAGCACTTTTTCGGGGTTGATAGCGAGCACGTCTTCGACGCGGTGTTCGACGATCATGACCGAGAGCCCTTCGTCTGCCAGTTCACGGAAGGCAAGCAGGGCTTCGTAGGCGGAGGCAGGGTCGAGGCTGGCGAGGGGTTCATCGAGCAGGAGAATGTCGGGCTCCATTGCCAACACGCCGGCGAGGGCGACCTTTTGTTTCTCTCCGCCGGAGGTGAAGAAAGTTTCCTTGTCTTTGAGGTGCAGGATATGCAGGCGCTCGAGGGCTTTGTAGGCTTTGGGGAGCATTTCTTCGCGGGACATGCCCTGAGATTCCAAGCCGAAACAGACTTCGTTGAGCACATAGGTGCCCAAAATCTGGCGTTCGGGGTCCTGCAGGAGCGTACCGATGTGGGTTGAGATCTGTGAAAGACCCATGCCCTTGACAGACTGACCGTGGATCAGGATCTCGCCGGACATTTCACCGTGATAAGAATGGGGGATCAGCCCGTTGATGCAGCGCATGAGCGTGGTTTTACCGCAGCCGGAGGAGCCAGCCAGGAGCATGACTTGACCGGGTTCGAGCACCAGGTCCAGGTTTTGGATGGCGGGCGTGCTGCGCGTGTGGTATTGAAAAGTGAGGTTTTCGACTACCAGGGGCAGCGGCTGGTTTTCAGTCATTAAAAATAACCTCTACGAGGTCGTCGAGTTGAATATTGAATTTTTTGGCGGCTGAGCCATTGACCACGGCGATTTCGACGAAGCCTTCGCTGTCGGTGACTGCCACCAGGTCACCGGGTTTGCGGTGACCGTAAGAGGGGACGATGCCTTCGATGGTTTCGTTTTTGATTTTCAAGGTCGTTTTCGTGAGATCAGGGATTTGGGAAACGCGCAGGTTGGTGGAGCAGTTGCCGAAAACATCGATCACGATGATATTAGCGTGGTAACCCTGTTCGGTTTGGATTGGTTTGGGCAGGGGCGTACGCACGGGATTGGTGATGGGGGTGCCCATGGCGTTGATGGGGGTGCCTTTGGATAGATGCGCACCAACGGGAGCAAAGATGTCGCGACCGTGGAAAGTGGTGTAAACGGTGGGCAGCCAGTATTCGGGTTTGTCGAGGTGCACGATGGTGACTTCTTTGCCGGCGGCTTCAGCATCTTCCAGCATGGGGGTGATCAGCCCGTTGTCGGGCAGGACGAAGAACTGGTCGCCGAGTTTGGCGGCGATGGGGCGGCGGGTGGTGCCAACGCCAGGATCGACCACAGCAATGTGGACGGTGCCAGCGGGGAAGTAGGGCACGGAGCGCCAAAGGGCGATGGAGCCGGTGCGGACGTCTTGCGCGGGGATTTCATGGGTGATGTCGACGATTTGGGCGTGGGGGTTGATATTGAAGATGACGCCTTTCATCGTGCCAGTGAAACCGTTGAGGTTTCCAAAATCGGTGGTGATGGTGATGAGGTTCATGCAGCTAAGTTTACTTTATTTAGCTGATAGGTGGTATAGGTGAAAGCTCATAGCTGATAGGTGGTAGGAAAAGAAAAAAAGCAACTACCAGTTCATGGGTGATGGGACCTCCCTTTTTCTTCGTTGGCAAACGTCAGAATCCGGGTAGGTCAGGTTACGTCGTTGAACCTGACCTCATGAGCGGCAGTGACCGTGGGGCTAACGTGACTTTCCTGTAGGTCAGGTTGCGTCGTTGAACCTGACATCACGAGCGGCAGTGACCGTGGGGCTACCGTGACTTTCCTGTAGGTCAGGTTACGTCGTTGAACCTGACATCATGAGCGGAGGTGAACTGAAAGCTATTTAAAAGTCAAAGGCAGACTGCCACGCCCCTTTCAGTGGCTCGCAGTGACCGAGGGACTA
>DHCY01000033.1:593-889 GCA_002399085.1 Anaerolineaceae bacterium UBA4890 | reverse complement strand
AAGGCAGACTGCCACGCCCCCTATGGGGCTCGCAGTGACTGAGGAAAAGACTAAATACAAAAGATCAAAGGCAGACTGCCACGCCCCTGCTGCGAACACCAATGTGTTCTGTACAGACCGATGTGGGTTGAGCCCACTCGGTCTAGTCGCAGTGACCGAGGGACTACCGTGACTTTCCTGTAGGTCAGGTTACGTCGTTGAACCTGACATCATGAGTGGCAGCGAACGATGAGCTTATTAAAAGCCAAAGGCAGACTGCCACGCCCCCTACGGGGCTCGCAGTGACCGAGGGACTA
>DHCY01000033.1:0-315 GCA_002399085.1 Anaerolineaceae bacterium UBA4890 | reverse complement strand
AAAGGCAGACTGCCACGCCCCTTACGGGGCTCGCAGTGACCGAGGGAATACCGTGACTTTCCTGTAGGTCAGGTTACGTCGTTGAACCTGACATCATGAGCGGAGGTGAACTGAAAGCTATTTAAAAGACAAAGGCAGACTGCCACGCCCCCTACGGGGCTCGCAGTGACTGAGGAAAAGATTAAAGACAAAAGATCAAAGGCAGACTGCCACGCCCCCCGCGGGGCTCGCAGTGACAAGAGTAAAGATCAAAGGCAGACTGCCACGCCCCCTACGGGGCTCACAGTGACCTAGGGACTACCGTGACTTTCCTGT
>DHCY01000012.1:60106-118039 GCA_002399085.1 Anaerolineaceae bacterium UBA4890 | reverse complement strand
GGGGCAGCAAACTAGTGTTGCCCCTCTTTTATCAAGAGTCTCGCTACTTTTTCAAGTCATCAACGCTATTTAATTAAAAGTGAAACACTTCTCCCTTTTTACGCGTCTTATTAAATAGAACATATATTCTGTCTTAGTTGNNGTGCTGTCTTCTTTATTGGAGCAATTTTCGCATCATTAGGAATGGCATTTACACTGTTGATAAACCATCGTTTTGTCGCGCTTAGTGTTCCATTTCTTCTCTCAAATCTACTTCAATATTTCTCAAATAGATCAAGACTGCTTCCATGGTATCTGGCACCATCAGTGCTTGGTGCAACAATCAGTAGTTCAGAGTAAATGACGAAGAGACTGAAGATGAAAAAGCTCGAAGAAACGAACATATATTCTGTCTTAGTTGTAGTGTTGTTGCTTCTACAAATAGCATTAACTTCCGTTCAAATCATTAAGTTAAATCAATATGTTGCGCTAACTTTAGGGCCCACAAAGGCATCCCTTGAAAACCAAGATATCGAGTTTGTGGAGGCTATTCCAATAAGTGACGATCCCTATATCGGAAACAATAATGATCCTGTAGTTACAATTGTTGGGTTTCTTGATTTTTCTTGTCAGCATTGCAAATCTGCCTATCAAGCGATCATGCCCCTAGTTTATGAACATCGTGATTCAATCCAATTCGTGCTAAAAGATTTCCCAGTTAAAACACCTGATATTGAAACAAGTCTTCTCAAGATCACAAATTGTCTACCAAGCCAATATATTTATTGGGAATTTGTATATTACATATTTTCTTCAGACGCTCCAATAACAGACCTTAATCTAATAAGTAGGGTAGAGAATCTGAACATCGATCATTCAATGTTCAACGAATGTGTTTCAAATGGAAACTACATAACCGAAGTCGAACAGGATATAAGTGAAGGAAAGAAAGTTGGAGTGATCGGTACACCAACCTTTTATGTAAATGGATACAGGATTAACAATTGGAATTCGGTTCCATCAATCATAAACATGCTTCTAGAGATTAACCAGTCGAATTGAAAAGAGGTGGAAAAATGAAGAAAACTCTAGTCATTGTGCTATTAGTCCTAATTGTTGTTGAACTAGGCCTTTTTGAATTAGTTATGCCCGTTCAAGGGAGCCAATGCTCTCAGCAAATTGATGCCTCATGCCAGTCACCTTGCGAATGTGGTGGTGGTTGGTATTGCTCAAGTGATAAAGGAAGTGTAATTTACTATTACAGGCTTCCTATCATTCACACTTGTGTTGGCTCTGAGCCTGTGGAATGCTCATATTGGTGCCTGTGTTGCCCATGCAACATATCTGATAAGTGTATTATGCCTGGGGATACATGCACTTAGTCAAAAAAAAGGTCTTTTTGATTATCATCCTCATAGCAAGCTACGAGGAATTGCTCTCGTGAAAGATAATTAATTCAACAAACGCTATCATTGTTGCAACTTTTTCGCGCAAATACCAAATAATTTGGTTTTGAATTGAATAAGAACTATTGTCAGCGATAATACCATCTATGGAGATGACGCCTGTATGTCTACATGCGAAAATAATTCTAGGCAGATGGTAAGCTTGAGAAACAACATTTATATCAGAAAGGTTGTATTCCTGAAATACACTTTTGCAGGTCTCAAGCGTACGCGAACCTTTTGAGTCAATAATTATCATTCCATCCGGGACTTCTAATGATCTTAACGTTGATAGGATAAGTTCTTGTTCATTGGGTTGATCCAATGAGGTGCTTACAATTATCAAATCTGTCTTGCCGCTGTGAAATAATCTAGCAGCTGTCTTAAGCCTATCCATAAATACACCGGAGATCTCTCCAGACTGATAAACACCAGCCCCGAAAACAACCGTTGCATGATGATACTTTGCGTTCTCCCAGTTTTTGATTTCATTTTTAGTTGAAGTCCCAATAGTAATATTGACTAACACTATTAATAAGCATGTGACAGCCATTAATGCAATGACTATATTCATTGCTTTTCGCAAAAAATGATTAGCCTCTAATCGATAAATACGCTCAATAACCTGAAAAAAAAGAAATTGAGCACAAAATAATAAAGACGAAATAAACACAAACGAGAAACTTCCGAATCCAGAAAACCTTAGAACACCCGGGCCAATATAAGCATACTTATCAAAAACAAAAAAAAGCAAACTAACGATGAACAGAAGTAGGCCGAGAATAAGCATCACTGTCCAAAAAGCATCCTTTTCCCCTTTTGATTTTTTTCTTTGAAAGAACCTAAACATAAAAATAAAAAGGGATGATAAGAGAACGAATTTAACCGCTAAAATCAATGTTGCAGTAGACAATATGGAGTCAGGGAATTGGAAGAACTTAGTTTGGGTAACGAGCAGAATGCAGGCAGCCGAAATAACTAAGCTGACATAGGCAAAAATATTAATCAGTTTCAGATTGAGTTCTTTAGTATCATTTTTCATCATCTTAATTAACCAGATTTTTGTACAAACAAAATTATACCTGAGTAAGTTCAGAAACATATGAGATGATAGGTCTTTACAAAAAAGCACATCGGAATCATCCTAAAGGGTGAGAAACTCTCATGTATTCAATTTTGACCTCCCGGATGACACGGAAGTCTTCGTGCACCGCATCGGCCACACAGGTCGGGCAGGATGCACCGGAGTTGCCATTTCTTTGGCACAACCCTCCGAAAACGCATTATTCGCGAAATTGAACGCTTTACCCAGCAGGTCATGATCGAAGCGCAGATCGCAACCGCACAGGAGATCCGTGGCAATCAGAACTAGATCCTCAATGCGGACTTTAATAATCTCTTGACTGATCCCTTCTTGTGGAAAAACCAGCAATTAGTTAGTCACCTTCCAGGAGGAAACTCGGTCATTCAATGCGCCAAAGCTACTAGAGTTTGCGATTGCGTAACTTCCAACTATGCTGATCACTGTGCATCGTCTTGTGCCTACCGGTAAGTAAAACTAAATAAACGCTAAGTATCATCAACCGGACTTGTGACCTCGGGCAGGCAAACAGCACTTGCCTGCCCAATTTAAAGGAGACTACATGAATTCTATCAAGAGGATAACCGTTTTTCTACTGCTTTTGCTGCTATTGGGTGGATGCGCCAGAATATCCTACCCGTCAGACGAACCAACAAACCGCACCAGTTATTGAATCTAGAAATCCAGTCGTGGCCGAAACTGCATCTACACCTGCGGTAGCAGACTGGGAAACTTTGTATACAGAGGATAACCCAGTTACTGATCACCAGGAACTGATCCGAATCCTACAGGACCTAAAAGGACGTTTTCTAAATCAGTTTGACAAGCCTGGCTGGTATCAGCTCGTTTGGTTAAATAAAAAATATTGGATACACATTTCTGATCCGGATTCGGGTAGATTTGATAGCGTATTACACTATTCTGAACACGAAAAGTATAACGGTTTTTTAAGACCCTAGAATTTTTTATCACTTGACGGACACTATGGGAGGATGAACTCCCCTTCTCTGAATGATTTTTACTTCGTTCCTCTTGAGACACCACCGTCAGAAACAGTCTGGGAAAATTTGGATTATTATCTTTCATGTGACTTCTGTGTTGCTTCAGAACACCTGGATTTTCTTATCCGATGGATTCGCGATCCGGACAACCATATCTCCGAAAAAAGTTTAAAACAAACTTTTTTTTCGGATGGATCGGGGAATATGAGAACCAGCCGGTATTTATATTTGTAAAGTATCTAACAAATTTTGCCTATGTAGATACCGAAAAACTGATAGAAATCGAAGATCATTCTTATTATTTAAGTCTCTTTAATGGTGGAACAATCGATGGAAATACCGATCGGTTCTATCTTAGCGGAGGTGAAGAATTGGACGATTTACTTCCTTACAATTTACAACAGATTGCATACTTTGAAGAATTGCCAGAACGCATACAGACTCTCTATGACGAGTGTTACAAGAAACTGATTGAGTTTGAAGAGCAAAACTGACACATAATTGAAAGAAAAGGCCTATCGATTCCAGTTGAGATCATAGCAACTCAAATGATGAAAGGAGAAAAACATGAAACCAAAATTTAAACTATTGGGACTGCTGACAATTATTGTTGTTCTAGTAGCATCAATTGTATCTGTTGCCCAAGCAGTTAATCTCTATGGCACAAGAATTCGGGGCCCAGGTCATAACGGTGCTGCTTGTACGGGCTGTGTGCCAGATCCAAATAACCTAAATAAGTATTATTGCACAACTGATGGAAAACTCAGAACCTACAATAGCACCTGCACTTGGTGGAGTTCAACGGATATAGTGTGTCAAAGACCAAATGTCTGCCATTGTGTGAATTCGTCTAGTTCAGATCACTGCGCTTCAGCTTGTAGCTACAAGTAAGCAAGTATAAATAAACGCTGAACCCCTTCAATCGAACTTGAGACTTCGGGCAGACATGTCTCATATGCCTGCCCGATATAAAGTATACAGGTAGAACTCTTTCAAGAGTATGAACGTTTTTTGCTGCTTCTGTTGCTAATTTGCGGAAGTGTCAGGAGTTCCTATCCCATAGAGGAACCCAACAATTACCATGCCCGCACCTGTTATTGAACATGGGAGACCTGCTGTAAGCGAAACCACATCTTCTCCTGAGGTAGACGGAATCATCCCACAAGATTCAGCAGCAGACTAGAAAACTTTGTACACAGAGGACTACCCAGTCACGAATCACGAAGAGGTGATAGGAATTCTTGAAGAATTAAAAGGACGGTTTCTTTGCAGTTTGATAAACCGGGATAGTATAAGCCTAGTTTTTTGGAAAATTCTATTGAGAATGCGCTTGATGTCCTATGTGGCACGAATAGAAGTGGTAAACCTTTCTTCCCACCCTTCTTGGAGGCTTGGAATTGCCCAGGCTTTTATGGAGTACTCCACAGGTTATTACTGTGAGTTGAACCCACTACCGGGCTGGATTTTGCCGGGCAGACAGAATTACGCACACTGCTGCAAAGACTACGCGACATAGATAAAACTGTCATGGTTATCAGTCATAATTAAGAAGAAATCCAGGATTTGGCTGATCGCGCGCTCGAAATGGAGACCGAAAACTTGAAAGTTTCACTATTTGAATAGGAGAACGGATGATCTAAAAACATCCTAAGAACCCGATCGTTCTACAAAACCAGCCTATACAAACAGGCTGGTTTTTTTATTCAATTTTAGAACAACATAGTTTGGCAAATAATCTCTGGGCATTGTTTAAGTAATGAAAGGAACTTCCCGTATCCAACCAAATAGAAAGGAGATCAAGTGGTACCTGAGAGCCGTCAGTTAGAAGTTTGCCTTGCCTTCGATACCTATTGTAAAAGAACACTTAGAAACGAAGCGATCAATGCTCATAAATCCATCAATAGGCGAAAGCAGATAATTCTCAATTTTTCAGACCTGCCAGTTGAGGAAGAGTACCTATTTGTCAATGATGGTACCTTAGAACCTGAAGCAGATCATCTCATATCAGGGAAGTTAATATCTACCCAGCTTTTGACCGCTGGCATTAATAAGTTACCTGAGCAATTGCGAAGGATCATCCACCTGTATTATTTTGATGAGTTCAATGATCGAACGATCAGCGAAATGATTCAGGTGCCCAGGAGTACCGTTCAATATTGGCGAGTATCAGCCCTCTCCAAACTCAGACACGACATAGAGAAAAACGCAGATGACTGGGCAGACATTTGAACCACAAACCCGGCATATGCGAAAACTTGTACCGTTTCGTGTTATTGTCTGTGCAGTAGCGAAAGATCCTGAAGCAATGGATCAAGTGATCGCGCATTACAACCCTTACATAATTCATTTGTCAAACCGACCAACCAGAGATGAAGATGGCTATTTTGTGCGCCTGCCAAATGCTGAAATTGAGGCTCGGCTTATTTCTCGTTTAATCCACGCTGTTGTCCAATTCAAGATCAAGACGAGGTCGAGTTGAGTGTGATTAGTCCTGCCGATATTGACTGCTCGTCCGCTGAGGCAAATAGTCTGATCAGATATAGCCTGCAATTAGCTATGCTCAGCAAGCTTTTAGGAAACCAGCTGATTAGTCAAGCTGAATATACCGAAATCCGTCAGAAGTTGATGAACAAATATGGGATTCTCTCTGAAATCACGATTCCTTCCGTATATCAAAATGATATATAATTGGCTATGTAAGATACACGTTGTGAGGTAAATCGAAATGAATTCAGTCGAAGTAATTAAGGGACAGGGTCTGGTTGCTCGCCGGGGGAATAGCCAAAAATTCGAAAGACAACGGGTAGCAGCCTATTGTCGAGTCAGCACAGACAACGAAGATCAGCTGAGCAGCTACAAGTCACAAGTTCAGCATTACACCGAGTTTATCAAATCAAAAAACGAATGGGTGTTTGGAGGGATCTACGCAGATGAAGCTATAACCGGAACGCAAACGAAAAAAAGAGAAGACTTTCAGCGTCTGATCAACGATTGCATGAATGGAGAGATTGACTTGGTTATTACCAAATCAATCTCTCGTTTCGCCAGAAACACCCTGGATACTTTACGATATGTTCGTATGCTCAAAGAGAAGAATGTTGCTGTGTTTTTTGAAGAGGAAAATATTAATACTTTGACTATGGATGGCGAGTTGTTATTAGTAATCCTGAGCTCTGTTGCACAACAGGAAGTAGAAAACATATCCGCAAATGTAAAAAAAGGACTCAAGATGAAAATGCAACGGGGAGAGATCGTAGGTTTTCAAGGTTGTCTTGGATACGATTATCATCCTGAAGACAAGTCACTAACGGTAAATGAAGAAGAAGCCAATATTGTACGTTATATTTTTCAGCGTTATATCGAAGGAACAGGTTGCACAATCTTGAGTAATGAATTGAAGAACCTGGGCTATAAAACGAAAAGGGGACTCACCTCCTGGCCTGCATCCACGGTCATCAACATTATCAAGAACGAAAAATACAAAGGGGACCTTCTGCTTGGGAAGACTTTCACTGTGGACCCGATCTCCAAACGTCGGCTGGTTAACTTCGGAGAGGAAGATAAGTTCTATATCAAAGGTCATCACGACCCGATTGTTAGCGAAGAAGTTTTTGCAAAAGCGCAGGAGATCCTCGCAAAGAGAGGTTATCCCCGTAGACTCAATCCAGACGGCAAGCGAGAAAAATATAGCCGTAAGTATGCTTTTAGCAGTTTATTGCAATGCGGTTTCTGCGATACGACACTCAGCAGAAGAAGCTGGCACGCTGGTGAAAGACATAAAAAATTAATCTGGCAATGCACATTGGCGACAAAAAAGGGTAAGAAGTATTGCCCGGAAAGCAAGGGCATAGAGGAAAGCATCATTGAAGAGGCCTTCCTCGAAGCCTACAAGCTCCTTTGCGGAAACGATAAATCGATCGTTGACGATTTCCTCGCATTGGCCGAAGAGACGCTTACGGAAGCAAATGTTGAAAAGATCATCAGCAGGACCGAAAGGGATTTAGTCGCTGCTGAAAATAAGAAGAGCAAGCTCATCGACTTGAGACTCGAAGGATCCATAGACGATGATGCCTTTTCGAGCAAATTGTTCGATCTCGATAACAACATCGACACACTGAAGTCAACACTGAACGATTTGTCTGTAACTAAAAACCAACAGGATGACCTTCGTTCACGCATTTCGAGCTTCAAGGCAATATTAGAAAGCAATCAGGTCTTGGAAAAGTTTGACCGTTTTGTTTTCGAAAGCATCGTCGAAAAAGTGGTCATTGGTGGATATGAAGAAGGCGGAACACCTGATCCAGGATTGATTACTTTTGTCTTCAAAACTGGTTATAAGCAGAAGCTACATAAGAATAAGTATGGAATATTACGGAGACAATTTGATCAAGACGGGAATGGAATTCTTCCGTCTTCTTCATCACAAACCGAGGCCGTTTCTGCGTCCTCTTATGCTAGCGCAAACACATGTGGAGACGATGACAGTGCTACAAAGAACTCAACGAGTAACTTCGTAGAAATCCTTGGTTTTAGGCACCATATTCAAAAGAATTAGTTCATTCCGCTGGGATTGATGGATAGTTAAGCAATTGCGATTACCTCATAAACATTGCCACGAAAGCGAGGATTGTGCCGGTGATCCCCTCACCTCCGAGCAGCCCTGCCGAAACCACATTTCCGACATTGGCTACCTCACTATTTTTTGCAAACTTTTTAACGACAAGGCTGACCAGCCCGCCCAAGAAGATGGCGCTCGCCATGCCAAGCGAGAGGATCATGCCGATGCCGATGATCATAGCCGGAACGCCGTTAACATACAGCAAAACACCGACCAAAAGCGCCAGCCCGAACACCACCGGATCGCCGATTCCGTTGACCATGGCAGTGACGCTGTGTGCCTGGGCTGCCGTCAGACCGGTTTCGCCGCCCACGCCGCCATATTGCAGGATGAGCACGAACAAGCCGAACACCGCCGCAAAAATGCCGACAAACGCACCCAGGAACTGGGTCACGAATTGCGCACGCTGGTCTGTTCCCAGGATCGCCCCAGTCTTGTAATCGTTCATGGCGTCGCCCGCATACCCACAAGCTATCGCGACGATCGCCGCTATTAGGAACGCCTGGGTATCATCCACCTTGACGAACAGGCGGATCGCCAGCAAAACGATGATGCCAAAAATCTCCATGGGGTTGATGCCAGTCTGACCGGTGATGACCGAAGACATCATCGTTGCGAAGACAACACCGAGCATAAGCGATACCGACACCAAGTGCGAAAGTCCGAGCAGAATGGAGAGCACGAAGCTAATTCCCACCACGATCAGGGCGAAGAGACCATTGCGATTGCGCAGCAGGTTACCAGCTGGGTCCTGGTTTTTATCGGCGGACACCCGTTTCCATTTGAACGTTTTCAGGAACTGAATCAGGATGCCTACCCCAGAACCAACCATCAAACCCACCGCGGAGGTCAGGATAAAAGCGGAAGCGCTGGCTTCATTTGCGAAAGTGCCAAGTTCCAATCCATAGACGCGCAGTCCATAATGCGCGATCAAGGCGCCGAGCATCCAAAACGCAGCGCCGGGAAAGCCGATGATGTAGCCGATCCCGACTGCCAGTGGTGAGGCATACAGCTGAACAGGAAAGCGCCCCAGTTTTCCTTCCAGGTTTTGCGGGATAAGTGCGAACTGGTCGCGCAGCACGGTAAAAATAGCTGCCAGTCCCATTGAACCGAAGAGAAACCAGCTTTTCCGCCCACCTTGGTCACCGGCTTCGAGGGTTTCGGCAGCGGCGGTACCAATTGGGTAAGCCAGCTTTAGTTCCTCAATATTGCGTTTGCGGTAGAACCAGCACAGCATCGTGCCAAGCAGCACACCGATCAGCGAGACAATCAAGACAGGCCATAGCTTGGGCATCAGCCATTCCCTCAGGGTCTGTACAGCCGGGTCGAAGGGTTTATAGATCCCCGCGATCCATAATCCGGGGATAGTAAAAGCAATGCCGCCAGCGACCATTGCCCCGCTGGACATACCAGTTTGGGTGATGTTGATCTCTTGCAGGTTGGTTTCGCCAAGCAACTTGAGCAGTGACATGGAAAGAACTGCGACGAAAATGGTCGGCCACGGGAGCGCACTGAGCCGCAGGGATACATAGATGGAGCTGATCGTGATAATGATTGAGCCTAATGCAGTCAGTGTGATTGAGCGCCAGGTAAGGTTGGAAAAGCCGAAAAGGGATTTACGATCGTTCATGCGGACTCCGTAATTTAATGATTGAGTTAATGCTCCAAGTATAGCCAAATTTTAAAGGGAAGATTGCTAAAAAGAAAACGTTAACCTTTGTTGGGGTAATTGTTCTACTGGTCTTTGTTTGAGTGCAACTATCGTCATAATACGGATTCATGATCTGTTGGTGTGATTTCCAAGGCTTTTACCGGATAGGGGTGCCTTATAAGTCGCCCTCATTTTGATGGGGTAGAATGACCGTAGTCAAAGACTTGGAAGGAGTAATAATGTACAGTGATGATTGGCTAAAGCAGGGGTATACAAGCGGGAAGAGAATTATTGTGGACGATTACTTTAATTATCGCATCTGGACCGACAAGGAAGGCAACGAGGTCGGAGTTTCCGTGAGTGTCGAAGCCGCGAATGATTTTCATTACGATATACCAATTTCTTCATGGAGCGGTTATGTTAAGAAGGTCTTGGGTGCCCGTAACCCCGAAGAAGTTACAGAAAAATTCCGCGAACGTTTGGAGAAACAGGAGAGCATCTACGATTTTGAAGGTGACTTAAACGCGTTTGGAATGGCGTATCACAAGATAAATTTCTAACAACTTCACCTGCTTGGATGATGCGTTTTTTAAGGTCTGGCATCCGCCCTTTCGATTTTGATCATTTTGTAAGGGCGAGCTTCCACGCTCTCCCGATATCGACAACTTTAGAGAACCTGCATTGACAAGTTAGCTTGGCACGTGTATAATACAATTACCAAGTATACTTGGCAAGACTAAGGAGGTTCACTCATGAACAAAAATGAAGTATTAGAAAAAAGCAGAAAAGAACACAAAAATCTCGACTTGTACGAACGAGAGGTGTCTCAGAAGGCTGGTAACACCGCCGCGATCATAGCAGCAGTCCTGGCAACCATATTCTATGTGATTCAAATCCTGGTCGGTTTAGTGAAAACTACGGATTGTACGCGATAGTTGCCTCGGTGCCGGCAACCGGCTATCTGATAAAGGCGATCCAGATGAGACAAAGGAAAGATATTGTCGCAGCGATCATTTTCATCATTGTCGCGGTATTTTTCTCGGTGATTCACATCAATCACCTGATCACGACCTCGTCCATTTTGTAGAGAACGCTATGAATGAAGAACTGGTGCTGAAGAATAACCTGAAGCAAATCAGAAACCAAAAAGGGCTCTCCCAGGCTGACCTGGCAGAGCTCGTTGGGGTCTCGCGAAATACAATCAGTTCCATCGAAACAGGACAATACAATCCAAACGCCAAATTAGCGTTGATTCTCAGCATCGCTCTCGGAGTGAAGTTTGAAGAGTTATTTTTCTTCGATTAAGCCAGATGAAAAATAAATTTTTTTCTACTTGAAATCATCTCACAACAAACAGGGTCGGTTGTTTTCAAGCAGACCAACCGGAGGAGCTGATTCGATTGAGATCCTGGAAGGCTGGCGGATGCACATGGAAGCAGAACCAATTAGCCGGCGCAAACTGATCGAATAATACGCTGGTTTTGGCGACTTTGTTAACCCTGAGAAGTTTAAATTTGACCAAAAGGTTAGTGATAAAACGCCTGGTGCAAAAAGCAATGCCAACTCCCGCAACTGGGTTGCGATCTTGATAAACAAAGACTGGGAGAAAACGAGAGCCCATTCCTTTTCACACCCGCCGTGGATCAACAATTTAGTTCCGTTTTTCACTTCTTTAAAGTTGGTTATGTTACACTTATTCCAACAATTGAGCACCAATTCTAATAAGACGAGATTAAAATCGTGAGCAAAAGCTTTCCAAACCCCAAGCAAATCCGCAATATTTATGAGCAAGCCTACGTCGCCCAAATACTGAGAATAGCCATTCTTCTCGATATTTTTTCTTATCTGAAAGAGGGGCGTTCCAGTGCAAATTCGGTTGCAGATATGAGTAATAATAACCCCGTAGGCACTGAGAAACTGCTTGAGTGCCTTTATTCCTACGGTTTGTTGGAAAAGGTTGACCATGAATACTTCCTGACGGACACCACGCGAACTTTTTTTCTTAAAGATAGCAGTGCATATGTGGGCGATTGGCTGTTGGAGGTTACCAACCCAGTTGTTTTCGAGGGTATCCTCGATTCTATCAAAACTGGTAAGAAGATCTCACGCTCCTTGCCCTGGCATCAACTTGCCTGGTCTGAATCTTATGCTGTCGATCGTATCGAGGACAGCCTCAGTTTGTGGGAAAAAGCAGGAGTACAACCAGGAAGCGATTCGGATTTCCATGTTTTGGATTTAGCTTGTGGTTCTGGGGTCGTCAGCCTCGCCCTCGCCCAGCGCTACCCTAAAGTTCGGGTAACTGGCGTGGATTCCTCCGAGGTTGTAAAAGCAGCAGAAGACCTGGCAAAAAGGCTTTTCGTACAGGACCAGGCTGATTTCATTGACGGCGATGTGCACCTGATGAGTTTCGAAGAAGAAAAGTACGACGCTGTCCTTCTCGGAAATGTCACCGGTTTTTTCACTGTTCAACAGAATAAAGACCTTTTCATGAAAATCCATCAGAGTCTGAAGCCCGGTGGCAAGCTGCTTCTGGATGTCACAATGAAAAGGCAGTTGAATATGAGGCACGAGAACCTGGGCATCACTTCGCTCCTATTATGGTCTATTTGGGGAACGGAGTATTATTCCTATGAGGAATATGAAGAATGGCTTATCTCTGTTGGATACGTCGAGGTTACGCAATTAAGCAGCCTTTGGCTTATCGCCAATAAGGCGATTTCCAAATAAGGTGCTATTTATCGAGGATTCAGTATATAATTCTGACAGGAGGAATTTCTATTTTTCAATCATGAGACAGGGCGATTCCAGTCAGTGAATATACTGCTACTAAATCCACCTCCCAAGGACCGCAGCTGGTATAAGGCTGAGCACCTTGGTTTGGCTTACCTTGCTGCAGTCATGCGGCAAGCAGGTCACCATGTGTTCGTTTTTGATGCTCTCCTTGAAAACCAAAATGCTGAGCAAACCTATCAGGCAATCAGCAGCCGCTTCAACAACATTCAACTACTTGGCATTACCGCTATGGAACCGGAAGCCATCACCAACAGTATTAAAATCATCCGTCAGCTGAGATCGGATGGAATGAATTTTCATGTCACAGCTGGTGGGTATCTGCCTACTTTTTGGTGTGATGAATTATTAGTCAAAAATCAAGAGATCGATAGCGTCGTAATTGGCGAAGGCGAAGAAACCTTCAGATTCCTTGGAGAAACCCTTGAACAAAAAGGTGATCTCACAAGCATTCCTGGACTTGTTTTTCGGCTGCCTGACGGAGTGATAGTGCATAATCGTCCTCGCCCTCTGATAAGAGATCTCGATCAACTTCCTTTTCCAACCCGTGACTACCTTGATGTTACCTATCAAAAGTATCACCATGCGCTTGTTTACAGCAGCAGGGGTTGTTACCATCGGTGTTCATTCTGCCAGGTTGCCCAGTTTTACCGAAAGTCCACGGGTGTTCCTTATCGCACTCGCAGCGCTAAAAACATCGCTGATGAAATTGAAATGCTTGTGATCGAATATGGGGTACGGTCGATCTTTTTCGTGGATGACGAGTTCATTACAGAAAGCAAGCACCGCCACCAGGTGCTCAAAGAGTTGATTGATGAAATCAAGGTCCGAAACCTTGATATCAATTTTATGATCCAGTACAGGGTGGATACTGGAAATAATGAGCCGCTATTAAGGTCATTGAAAGAGGTCGGACTGCGCGCAGTCTTTGTTGGTGTGGAATCAGGCGTCGAGAGTGTCTTGACCCGATTTTCAAAAGGAACCACCAGGGCTGAGATCGATAGCGCATTGGAAATCATCCAGGACCTGGGTTTTATATCCAATTGTGGCTACTTGTTTTACACCCCCTCCACCACCTTTGAGGAGTTGGAACAAAGCGTTGAATATATGATGACTCCTGGATCGCCTACCTTGCTAAAGCTTATTGGGATGACGGTGCTAAAAGGGACGCCCGAAGAGAGAACGGCGCGCGAGCTTGGGATTCTCTATGAAACCGAATTCGACTTGCATTATCGAATCCCAGATCGCAGAGTAGCATCCTTTGCCTATCTGCTTCATCTTTATTCTCCAATTTATGAACCGATCATAGCCGACCTCTATGATGCGTTATTCATGACCGGAGACCTATCTCCTCAGTTGAGGGAAAAAATTTTTCAGGAAATGAAAATTGCCATCAGCCAAATTCGGTGTTTAAACCAAAAATTTTTGCGTAATGCCATCAAGGAAGCCTCTAATGAAGTAATGGAACCGCCTTTCTGGCTAGAAGAGTTGAGGAGTGAATTCAATGGGCTAAATATTTTTACGCAGGGGTTAATCGGCGAAGGAAAAGCAGTCCTTAGATCCAGTGGAATGAAATACAATAAATACTAAATTTCAAAAAATTTATTGGCAAGGTACGGAAAGAAATGAATAGAAAAATAGATTATGTCCAGTTGCTTAACCAATCCATCGAACAGGAAAAACCGTTGGTTCCTCCACTAACGGGAAGTCTGCAAGCGAATAAGTGTTGTAATTCCAGGTGCGCCTACTGCGGGATATGGGAAATTAACGCGAAAAATCCACCCGTTGAAGACCTTTTTCTCGCTGTAAACCAACTTGCTGACCTGGGAGTGCGCATGATCAGCATCACTGGGGGAGAGCCATTTCTTCACCCCGATCTTCCACAAGTAATCCAGCTGATGGACCAACGTGGAATCCTCAGCTCAACCATGACAAATGGATTGATGCTGAATCAGAAGAAACTGGTTCCAATCCTAAGCGCTGGGATAAACTCACTTTGCGTTTCTCTTGATACAATCGATGCCGACATCTATCGGCAAATTCGTGGCGTGGCTCTCGACCCGGTTTTGGATGGTATCCGTTATGTAGCTGAAATCCGCAATGAGTTCCCAACACTGAGCGATTTTTCAATTAATTGTGTCATCTCAAAAGCAAACATTCATGACCTGGAACCTTTAATCGAATTTTGCAATGAGTTGAACATAAAGGTTGGTTTCCAACCGCTGCATAACTCTTTCGACAGTGAAAATAACCCGGTGGAATTGAAGTTTTCCAGGGACGACCATGCATTACTGGACGAGCAGATCGAAATGATCCTGCAAAAAAAGCACCAGGGTTATCTTATCTCCAGTGGGGATGATTATCTACTAGCTTTTCCAGCTTATTTGATTGAGAAAAAGTTGCCAGAGCAAACGACTTGTACGGCGGGTTACACCAGCATAGCAATCGATTATCAACTGAATGTCAAAGGATGCTGGCCCATGAGACCAATAGGGAACCTACACACTCAAACTTTGGAGGAAATTTGGAATTCTGAAGCATATACCAGGCAGAGAGCGGCAATGATCGACCTGGATTGCCCTGGCTGCTGGCTGCGTTGTCACACCGAACATCTCTCTGACGATTGGTTAAACAACATGCATTTTTGGATTAGTAAAATCAAAGGCGGTAATTAGGTTGACTTCAAATCCAGTGGTAAGTTCTTCGCAATTTGCATTGAAATATTGGTATGCCAGCATTGCCCGCCCAGAGGTAATGCCATTCTTGCCTTCAATCATCCACCTCGAGACAACAACAAAATGCAACCTGGCATGCACCATCTGCCCAAGAACAAATTCATTAAATAAACCTGGAAGCAAAGAAGACGAAAGGTGGAATAAGAATTTATCTTTAGAGCAGTTCCAGGAGATTTTAGATCAATTAGGTTCCCTTCGGTATGTACGATTGCATGGGTTTGGTGAACCATTGATGAATCCTGATCTAAGCCACATGATCTCATTATTATCTTCACGTGGTATCGATGCTGAGTTTACAACGAACGCCAGTCTTCTCAGCCAAAAGAAATCTGAAGCTCTGATCCGCTCCAACCTCTCATACCTGACTGTTTCCATCGACGGCGCTACAAAAGAAGTGTATGAGAATATCCGAACAAACGCCCGGTTCAAAAATGTCATCGGGAATATCCTGGAACTTCGTAGATTGAAGGAGAAGCTAAACAAAAAACGACCACACCTGCGAATTAATATGGTGGTCACTTCAGAGAATATTCATGAATTTTTAGATACGATAAAATTGGCAAAAGTTCTGGGTGCTGCAGAGTTTCGGGCATCGCCTATCGTGCCTCCTCGGGAGGACCTTGGCTGGATGTTACCCGACCCTGAATTGTGGGCGCAAACTTCTAAAGAAGCCAAGATCCTGGCACGGAGTTTACGAATACATTTAGTTTGTTCAGGTTCACCAAATAGGGCAATTAATACACAGGCAGAGAGCAAATCAAAAACAATCAGCAGATGCAAACAACCATGGGTTGCACCTTATATTCGCGTTGATGGTTTTGTAACACCTTGTTGTAATATTTCTGGCTCAGATGTGCTTGGAAACAAAAATGTATTCCTGCAGGATTTTCGGATGATTTGGAACAGTGATGAGTTCCAACGATTTCGGCGCAACCTTAAATTTGGACCGTTGCCAAAAGATTGTGTAAATTGTCCCAATCTTAAGTAAAGAATTAACAAAAATCTTTCTTGTTCATTAATCCCGAGGTTCTTCCAAGAGCAAAAGCCGATTGATCCAAAAAAACACACAAAGGGTATCGGGAATGAGCAGGCTTCCCGAGCTCACGAAAAGTATTGGCAAATGCTCTCCAGTGAAAACGTAAATTGACCCTTTTTCCCGGGAAATGTGCTTTTGCCAACCTTGCGCTGCCCAATCCATATCCAAAACTTTTCCGAATCATCCCGTTGTAATCTTGTGCAAAACCAAGATGCTCCACCGATATTTCTGGATCGAATAGTAATCGAGCATGATTATCAAGCGCTCGCCAGAACAAATCGATATCCGAAGCATGAGTCTTGAATCGCAGATCTATCCCATTGATGTCTAATAGCAGTTGTCTGCGGTAAGCACAATTTGCACCGGAAAATCTACCCCTCATACCCTTTTTGGAGATTATCTCTGCCTTTTCCGGGATGCCCTCGACTGCTTTTTTTGCCAGGTATGCCTGCACCCTGGATAAGGGTTTGTCCAATCTAACCGGACCACCCACACCATCGAGCTCTGGATCCTGCTCAAAGTGCTTAAGAATTTTTTCAAGCCAACTATCATCCAGCAGACAGTCTGAGTCAGTGAAAGCGATGAGATCACCCTTGGCTGCGTCAATCCCGATTTGGGCAGCAGCCGCAGTATGAACGGCAGGATTTGGCAGGAGCTGACAATCGAAACTTCTGGCAACCTCTTCGGTTCCATCGGAAGACATGCCATCGACAACAAATACTTCTAACGGTTGGATAGTATTTCTTTTGAGCGATTCAAGGGTGCCACTCAGGGTTTGCGCTGTATTCAGTGAGGGGATTACTACCGAGACAGTCAACATAAAAATCTCCTTTTCACTGAGTTGCCAGACTGAACTGCTCAGCAATATGGGAATCAGTAAACCAGAAGCGCTCAGTAAAATTCAACCCTGAAGCTTGCCCCAATTTTTTGCCATAATTGATTATCTCTTCAATAGATATTCCGACTGCACCAGCAGTTGCCTCCAATTGGGATTGATATTGCTTACTTGCCACATATTTAGCTTTTAGATCTTCTTCAGATAATGGCACTAAAACGCTCGTTTGAGGTGGTGGACTCTGCCTGCGTAAAGCGATCGGAACCGCTTCGGACTGAGTGGCGTAGGGCAGCTCTTCATAATAAGTTAATTTAGCATCCTCAAGCTCCTGTGACAGGTGGGAGGCGGCTGTTTGGGTAAGCAGATGATCAATATGATTACCAACCCCTAAAGGTGCTATCAGATAAAAATCGCCTTTATGTGTCAAAAGTTCCCGGCACCTGCCAATCAGATCAAAAAGAAGAGAATCGTCATCCTTCCAGTTCCCACCAAAAACATCTCCTTTTGTATTGTACAGAATAGTTCCAGTACTTGGGTCCCTTCGGTAAATGCTGCTCTGAAAGTCAAGCGAAAGTTCTTGTGCATTAAGTGCAATTAATGCCTTGCGATTTTCTTCACGCCTGTATGCAGTCGCGTCATATGGTAATTTCCATACCCCGTGAAACCAGGTAGCAAATGTTGATAATTCACCTGTTGGACTTCCAGCAAAAAGGGTTATTACTGAACACGAGATGTTCTTTCGTCTCAACAAATTCAACGTACCGCCACACGAAAGCACAGCATCATCATAGTGGGGTGATAAAAAGACTGCCTGATTAATAGGATCTTCCATTGTGTCTTTCATTGGTTAACTATAAATTTATCGTCCTTATACGCACGCTTGTGTACCACTTTGCGGCAATAAAGGCGCTTAATTGAACAACTCGCAAAGGAGCCCATTTATCTTTATTAAATGGATTTATTGTTGAAATTTGGCTCTTTACAAGTATCTTGTACAAGCTCCAATCTATTCTCGGAGAGAGGTTGTGAAACTTGGCAAGCTGCGTGCTGGTGGCACCATAACGGAAGTTGGTTTTTATTAATCCGGCTAGTGTGTCAGGATAACCTAAATGTTCAACTTTAATCCCGGGATCAAAAAGTAATTTTGCATTTATTTCGACCAACCGCCAAAGCAGGTCAACTTCCTCCGCAAGATTGCTAAATTCTTCCCTAAAGTTCCCAACCTCCAGGACTTTATCGCGCCTAAAAGCACAGTTAGCGCCTGGAAAGGAGAATCCCCTCGTCTTTTTTTGGGTAATATATGTAAGGTTCTCAGGAAACGATTTGATATTCTCAAACACATGAGCACTATAGGCTTGAATTTGATTTTTCGGATTGCTCAACAGCACCGGACCCCCAACGCCATCCAGCTCCGGGTCCTCTGTAAATCTTCTTGCAATCGACTCAAGCCAATCAGCTCCTGGCAGACAATCTGAATCAGTGAAAGCCACAATCGGTGAGGTTGCTTCGATAATTCCAATTTTCCTGGCACTGGCTGCATGTAACATGGGGTTTTTTACAACCTGGGCACCAAGAGTTTCTGCTATTGAAACCGTCTCATCTGACGAGTTTCCATCGATGATTAGCACTTGGGAAGGACAATAAGACCCATGTTGAATTGCTTGGATTGTCTGACCTAGAAACCTTCCAGAATTCCGTGTAGGGATTACGACGCTAATCTTAATATCCAATATTTTGCCTCAAGTCAGCATGTGAAATTACTTCATAATTGCGGAACTGAATGGATTTCTTGAAGGTTGGGCTCGTAACCAGTGTTGTTTCAAGCTCTCGTGCCCAAATATAATCGTCTATTTTTAAAAATTCTGTTGTGATTCGTGCCGGATGAGTGATGAGTTCCACGATAGTGAATCCGTCCATTTCCAGTTGGTCGATAATCAACAAAATTCGCTTCTCATATTCCTGGGAGTCCGGAATAACCGGGTCATTCATGCTAATTAAATTGGAGATGGAAATTTCCGGCGATCGTACAGAAGCAGCTCTCAGCAAGCATTGCATCTCTTCAATGGACGAGGACGGAATATGCAGGTTTTGCATAACTGGCTGACATATACCTCTCAATGGAATCCCCAGTTCATCGCCAAATTTACAATATTGAGCGAACAGCTTCTGATTTATCAAATTTATGTAGTGATGAAAGTCCAGGTGCTTGGGGTTAACACCCAACCGATCTAATCTGTCTATTTGGGAAAAAAACTCCCTTCGAATTTGATCCAGAAATTTATTGTTTTCATTTGCTAGCTCACGGAACCTCGCAAAGGAAGATCTCATATCAGAGGAATCAAAAAGGAATAGACCATCTTCATCAACCAAAAGCGGTATTTTTGCTGGTTCCGAAGAACAGTGACCGTGGCTGATATTAAAATGCAATCCGACCTCGAGTTCAGGATATTGCTTCGCAAGTTGAACTGCCTCAAGGCAGGCTGCGCCACTAGCCAATATTGATGTACTTTGGACGATCCCATTATTAAATGCATAAATAATTCCAGCATTCACATCAGAATGCATACCAAAATCATCCGCATTGATTAAAATTTTCACGAAGTGCCCCTGTGGAAGAATGCAACATAGATGATACCGAACAGGAGCCAGGCAATCCACATAGCCCATTCCTCGACAATCTTTTCCTGGCTCGTAAATGTCGGAAGGACCGGTCCACGTTGAACAGTCTTATAAAAACAAGTGGGCTCCCAAGCGACAAAAGATTCGAATAAGGTGCCGAATTCAAATGCAAGCCCCAAAACGTCTGCGGTTACTTCCCGGAAGAATTCACTGAGATTCTTCTTATCAATAAGGATTGTAAAAAAGCCTCGGAAAAGTATAGTGATGACCAGCCAGAATGCTGGCGTCAACAACAGTAACCAGGATTGTGTGATCAGCGCTGCGACTACTGAGAACAAAATTATGAATGGAAGTAAATGCCGTAAGCCAGGTGCGAGGATTTTTACGCGATCTTTATGCCTTCGGTAGTATAAGTAAACATCCATTCGCCCCCAACGAAAAGAACGGGACCAGACAGAGGCGAAGCTGCTCCAGGTCTCGCGGCTGTGGGTAACGATCGCATCCGGATTTGATCGTAAAAGGTAACCCGCTTTGCCTAAACGTAGTCCAAGATCTGTATCATCAGCCCCAAGTTTGCCAGGCCAATTGGTTTCGAAACCCTCCATTTCCACCAGGATATCCCGTCGATATGAGGTGTTCGAGCAGGTTGCCCAGGGTGGATTGATGAGCCTTTTGGCAAAACTGAATGCGTTCAAAAACTGTGTTCGCGTAATAACATCCCACATCCAAGTGTCTTCACCTATAAATTCGGTCACACCAACACACCCAGCAATTTGGGGATCTTCAGCTTCATATATTCGAAAATGTTCTGTAAAAAGATCATCGCTGGCTTCGCAGTCAGAATCCACAAAAAGCACAATTGAATAAGATGATTCTTTTATTCCCTGGTTGCGCTTTTCTCTTACACTTGCCTGACCTGGTAAAAATCTGGCGTTATTTTCGTGACAAAGCGCGATAATTGCTTGTCTATCCGGTTCAGGTGAGTCATCGATAATTAAAATTTCTGAAGGGTGGTCAAATTTCTCTTTTGCCCTGTTGAGGGAAATGAGCAATTTTTCAGTCAACCTGACCCTGCCATGTGTGGGTATCACAACCGAAATGCCGACCGGACAATCCTCATTCACTTCTATCTCCAATATTTAATTGACATCATTGTTCATGGATAATTGGGAATAGATTTTTTCCATCTCACAACATGCCATATTATACCAAACGGACAGATCATGACGAGGGATCGCTTCAATCATCTGCAAAATTGACACAAGATGGTCCGGAACAATTTGGTCCTGTTGTTTCACCCGGTGGTGAAGGTCTGCAATTACTTGATCATAATCTATCTCATTCTGAAGATTTGACAGAATCGCTTGTCTCAGATGTTCACGCCCTTGCAGCATTCTTTCAGCAGCCCGATAGTCTATGCCACCCATGTTTGCGGTTAGCTTTTCAAGTATTAGCTTCACTTTGGACAATGGCAAATTATTGTGAACTGATTTTGATCTCGCCCTGTTGTACAGTCTGCTCGGGTCGGGAGGGTTATCCAGATATTCCTGGATAAAATTTCTGCCTGCTTGATTTCTTGCCAGGTCTGGGGATTGGAATTCTTCCAGGACCTGCATAAATCCGCTCTCAAGTAGTGTGGGATCAGGGTAATCAATTTCCACCCCGGTATCAGCATGATATTGGGCACGGCTCAACATATCTCCAAAACCGATTCCAAAGCCGGCTCCATAACCGGCGGCTTCTTCATAATTTCGCATTGATGACCGGTTTGATCGATATAAGGTTGTTTTTAGGTTGTGACTTTGTAAGGCGATACCCCCCGCCCGCAGCAAAGGGTTTGCCAGGTGCGAGCTTTGGTCGCCAGGAGGACGGGGATTGAGACCGCTGATAGCTACATAAGCTGCCCTGCTTATTGAAAAGTTGGGCCCAGTAATCCGCGGGAACCACCTCGGGTAAGATTTCTCAGGGGCACCGACCAATTCTTCTTCAAAGCGCAGCCGCAGCAATTCGGCATAACCATTGACACGATTTTCAACATCACCCATTAGCTTTACCACCCTCTCAATTGGGGGGGGTAAGGGGTTCTGCAAAGTAGTGAGGCCGCGTAAAAAATCGGCGCGCAGCCTGGTGCATTCTGCCAGCCACTCCACTGCCCAGTCTGGTCCTACAATGTCATCTGCGTCGATGTTGGAAATCCAACCCTCGTTGGCAGGGGAAACGTGGCGAAGGCGGCTGATAGCCACGTCCATGCCGGCGCGTATCGCACGGAGGCAGCCTTTCTCCGGTTCTTCGATTAGAATGATTTTGATCCGGCTTGTTTTGGCAAACTCTATAACCATCTCTGCTGAACGGTCCTGGCTATTGTTATCTACGAGTAACAATTCGAAGAATTCTGCCGCTAAGGTTTGAGACTCCATCGACTGCAACAGGTTTAAAATGTTGCTTTCCTCGTTGAGCATTGGAACGACAATGCACAACTTTAGAGAGCTGGATGGAGCTGGCAAGTGATCGTATTTTCTCGGGCAATTTGCTAAGAAACCAGACTCACGCCTATCAAGTTCCTCAACCGAAAATCTCTCAGTGATGGGTAAATATTGAAAAGGCAGGTGCGGCATGGTGAATCTCTCTATCTTCTCTTGAGTCCTTATTTAACTTATGAATGACGACAGTAAAATGTAGGTGAAGAATACGAAAACAATTGACCAAACCTGGCGAATGCGCTTATTCCGTTCTCCAAGTAATTGTTTCTCACTGTAGATAAATTTTGTCCAGAGTCTCTTGAATTTGCCCTTTGCCAGTGATTGGACATGTTTTCCGGCTTCAAACATTGCCTCAAAAATAATCACTAGTACAAGCCGAAGCAAATATTTATATTCTGCCTTCAGGGCAATAAGGGTCAGCAAAGCTTGAAAAAGAATGCCCAAAAGAAGGACTACAACGGCTAGAAGAGTAAATGCAAAATTACCAACTATTGAGCTTTTTAAGATAGCGATCGGAAGCAAAAACAGTCCAACCGAGACCCAGCCAGGATATTCTAACGCGAGCCGGTCAGGGTGTTTCTTTCCCAGGTAGAAATCGGCTCTTCCGGTCAGAAATTTTTTCCGTATTACCTGCCATACGCTGTTAATTGAACTTGAGTTGTGATTTACTATGGCTAAAGGATTGCACTGTATGTGAAACCCTGCCTCGTTGAATCGCAATCCGAGATCAACATCTTCTCCATAAACAGGCAATTCCCAGCCCTCGTCAAAACCACCAATATTTTCAAACAACTTTTTTGGGAAAGAGAGGTTTGTACATGTTCCCCAGGGAGCTTGGTCCATCAAACGCGCAAAGGAAAACGCAGCAGTAAAAGATGAATCCAGGTGTAGAGTTTGCCACACAGGGGCGGTATCGCCGATAACTTTAGTCAAACCAAGAACACCTACAGTCCCCCTTCCAAATTGTTCATATGTTCGCAAGTGCTCAGTAAAAACGTCCTTTGTCAATTCGCAATCAGAATCAGTGAAGAAAATGAATTCTCCTCTAGCTTTCTCCACACCCAGATTACGTTTTCTGGTCACCTTGTTGGTGCTTTTGATGTAGTGGGCGGAATAGTCGTCACACAGGGTTTGTATTTTTTTCGCTTCCGATCCCTCGCTGCTATCAACAATGATTACTTCAACTTGCCCGGAAAACGCTGCTTTGGCTGCGACTACAGATTCTAACAGGGGTTCCAACAGAGAACTACGATTGTGAGTCGGTACAACAACAGAAAAAAAGTAATTGTCCATTAGTCTACATCTCAACAGAAAGCAGAATTAGTAGAGCCACGAGTCCTAAGAGCAAACTCCAGGTCTGGATAATTTTCTGGGGTCGTTCTTTAATGAGTTGAACGTCAGAGTAAATAATCTTGATCCACAGTCCACTCAAGTCATAATGTCGAAACGATTCCGCGATCAGGCCAGTTTCAAAAGCAAGGTCTAACACATATGCAGCCATTTGGCGAGGAAATTCCTTTAGGGTAAGTTCGAGAGCGCGCTTGCTTAGAATGAATTGAAAAATCAAAACCACCAATGGGTATATGAGAAACCCTGCTAAAGTATACCAGGAAAAAGAAATCACCAGGCGCAGCAGGAGGGCGAGACCCACAATCAGGAACGTACTTACTAAACGGGGGAATTCGTAATCAGAGCGATTTTTGTGCTTCTTTATGACATGATAATGGGCACGTCCGTAGGCGAAAGATCTTCGAAACATCTTTCCGAGCCTGTTCCAAGTAAGCCGTGTGTGATAGATCAGCGCCTGTGTGTTAGTGATGATTTTGTAACCTGTGTCATTTATCCGTAAACCGATGTCAACATCTTCGCCTCCCGGGGCTTTCAGAAAGGTTTCATCAAACCCACCAACTTCCTGGAAGACCCTGCGTTTAACGGAAAGATTGGCTGTAATTCCCCACGGAGCAAAAGGCATACGTTTCGCGAAAGCGAAGGACCCGATCAGACCGGTACGTTCTACGATTCGCCACACCCAATTTATAGGACCAGAGAATTCGACCAGTCCCAGCATAGCTCCAATTCCATCTCCAGTCGACGATAACTTTGAGTGCTCAGGTATGGTGTTGGCAGATATTTCGCAATCGGAATCGGTGAATAGAATAATATCGTGCTTGGCATTTTCTACACCGTAATTGCGTTTACGCGATACATTCCCTTGACACCACAAATATCGGGCATTGTATTTTTGGCAAAGAACCCTGGTTCGTTCTGCCTCAACCGGATCGCTGTCATCGATGATCAAGACTTCCAGTGGAATACTATCATCTCGATTTTTGGCGATGCTCAATAGTAGCTTTTCGAGAAAACCTGAGCTATTGAAATTCGGAGTGACGATCGTCAAACCGTTTGCTTCTTCAGAGTTATCAATCATCAGCTTCCCAGTATGAATTGAACTAATAGGAGAAACATTACTGATATCGGAAAAGCCATAATCTTAGCCCAAAGCTGGGCAAGCCCCCTGACGCGACCATCTTTTGATGGAGGTGTAATACTTGCGTCTTTAAATAACGGCATGACACTCAAATTTTTCATGCCTTCTACTATCGTCCCAACCTGGTAAAGAAGTGTCAGCGCGCTGGCTCCCATTGCATAAAAGAACTCCACTGGCTGACGACCCTTACCTCTGCTATTGAAAAGCGCCTCAAACAAAATTTCCAGTATTAACCAAAGCAGAGGAAAAAACGCCCAGTAAAAAAGACTGGAAAAGAAAGCCAAAGGCAGAAAGAGAAATGCCAACACCAGAAAAATTGTGGTTTGTGTCGGTGGTACTACCGTAACCCGATGAGAGTGCTTTTGCATCAGGTAATAATGCATCCTGCCCCAGCGAAAACGACGCTGAACTATATCGTAAACTCTGGTCCAGGTTCGCTTTTCGTGATCCACGATAGCCAGTTCATTTGTTAGGATCTTGTGACCCGAATCTGTTACGCGTAGACCCAGGTCGGTATCATCTCCTCCCAAAACAAAAGGAAATGTTTCATCGAAGAGTCCGACTTCTTCCAATACCTCACGCCTATACGAAATATTGCAGGTCGGTCCCCATGGAACGACTTTGTGACACTTCGGATATGAGAAGACATCCAAGGTGGATGAGCGTTGAATAATCCTCCACACCCAGTTGTCCGCTCCAACAAAATTTGTAAGCCCAACAACCCCGCCAAGTTCTGGGATTGCATCACTCTCATAGAAGCGCGCATGCTCATTAATGAGATTTTCATCCGCAATACAATCGGAATCGATAAACAGGATTACAGGATACTGCGCATTTTCGATACCCCAGTTCCGCTTTTGACGCACATTGTTAGACATGGCGTGGTAGGTGGCATCCCGATCTTTACAGGCTTTTAGAATTTGCTCGCTTTCAAACCCAGGGCTGCTATCCACGATCAACACTTCCGTTTCACCGGGATAGCGCTGACGGGCACTTTGCAAAGAAACTAACAATTGAGTCACCAAATCAACCCGCTTGTGAGTAGGTGTGATAATTGATACCCCGGGAGATGCGTTTTGGCTTCTATCCATATTTAATTATTGCGTTGTTATGCTTCCTAATAATAAGATTTCGTAAAACCTTTACCTGGTGAATAATAAATGAACTCTGCCAAAAAATGTAAAGTGAAAGCACAATCCAATAAATTGGCTGGTGGATGGTGAGTAGAAATGCAAGCCCCAAGGGCCAATAGAAGTAATAAAAGTCTTCAAGAGGTTGCCTTGAAAAAGTATCAAGCAGGTAAGGTTTTCCGTGACCTCTCCAAATGAGCGATTTAGCAACGAAAACTCCTCCATAAAGAAACGGGATTATCCAAAAGAAAGGTATCATTCGAATCTGAAGGTATAGGATTGCGCCCAGACAAATCAACTCCAAGGGAAAAAATACATACCTTAGCAGTATGTTTGTTCGGGGAAAACCAACTTTTGTTACAAAGGTAGACACCCCTTGGTTCAGATCATTTTCAAGGTCAATCAATTGGTGAACTAATATCCAGCGAATTCCGATCAGTGTAAATAGCAATAGAAATAGGATAAATATAATTTTTTGTTCAGTTAACAAGTCTCCGAGAAGCAAGATAGGAATGACACGTTGAGTAATAGAAGAAATTACCAAGCCCCAAACTCCTTTTTCTTTGAATCGGAGGGGCGGCATCGAATAAAAGAATCCAAAGAAATATGCGACAAATAAAAACAAAATTGTGAGGTAGGTATTGCTGATACTAACAAGTGCCATGGCACTGCCAATGATGAAGAGGATTACCAATAATGACAAAATGGTTGAATCCGAGAAATTCTGAATAGCTTTAATTTTGCCTGCGGCCTGGTCAATTTTCTTATCACTGAAGTCATTGATCAAATAACCGAACGCGAGATAGGAACAACAAAAAATTAGCAAAACTACCAGTCTTGGAAGTGCAATATCTACAGGGATGGAATCGGCCAGGGTGACTGTGAATAAGGTGATGAACACAAATGGGATTTTCGAGTGATACCATTCTTTCCACCGTACCAGGTCTGGAACAGACACAATAAACCTGGTAAGGCTATCAACCATGTCGATCTCAGGTTTAGTCAACTGTTCCCCCTGACATTATTGCCTCACCCAATGTAATTGGCGATTTTCAAAATAGACAAATAATTTATTCACCATCCATCCTAACAAACCAGCAGTCAGTATGTAAGCATACATTTCCGAGATTCGAAACCTTTGGTAGGCATCAAAGATGGAGTAGCCAACCCCAATATTCCCGGTCATTAACATCTCAACTACCATAGTTGAAATCAGGGATAATGATAGGGCATTTCGCAATCCTACAAAGATATAAGGCAGTGCTTCGGGTATGACTACCTTAAATAGCATTCTTCGTCTGGAAAAACCCATTCGCCTCACCAACTTCACTCTCCATCGATTGCCATTGATTACACCGTATGCAGTTTGAACAATTATGGGGAATACGCAGGCAAAAACCGTACCAGCGATTTTGGATTTTTCATCTATCCCGAGAAACACCATTAATAGGGGAAAAATTGCTGGTGAAGGCAATGATCGAAAGAATTCAATCGGGACCTCAAGCCATTCCCTCAGCCCGGTAGACAGACCGATAAGCAGCCCAACCGGCACACCAATAATCGCTGAAATTTTCAAGCTGAGAATCGCGCGACCGAATGTGCCTCCTATATCCACAAAAAGACGTCCAGACGAGATTAGTTCAACAAATTTTTCGCCAACTTCCAAGGGAGTTGGCAGGAAAAAAGAATCAACAACACCTGAGTAGGATAATAAAGCCCATAGTAAAAGTAATACCAATCCGCTTAAAATAACCCGTCTTTTCATTCACCACCCATAAGAAAGACCCCCTGAAGATAGTTGACAGTTTCGACAAATAACGGATCACTAACTGATCGTGGTTCCGGAAGTGATATTTTTTCGCAGTGAACAATTCTTCCAGGTTTTGGGCTAAAAAGGAAAATTTGGTCAGAGAGAAGTACAGCTGTTACCAAGTCATGCGTTACCAAGACAGTCGAAACTTCAGTCAGGTTCCAAATTCTCTTTAGTACATCAGCGATCTGAAAAAAATGAGAGGAATCTAAAGAGGCAAAAGGCTCATCCATTACCAAAAACTCGGGTTTGTTGATAAGTGTACGAGCAATAACAGTCAGTTGTTTTTGTCCGCCACTTAATTTATATACTGGCGACAAAAGTGGTAATTTTATGCCCATTTTTTTCAGGAATTCTACAACAATCTCTCTTAATACCCTCCGCGAATATCCATTAACCTCTAGTGGCAAAGTAATATTATCTACTGTATTTCTCCAGGGCAAGAGAGTCATGTCATAATCCTGAGGAACAATCCCTGTGCGAACTTCGATTGGCGATTTGCCTCCAATTAATACTTTTCCCTGATAATCTTTATCAATGCCGGCTATGATTTTTAGCAATGTAGTTTTGCCACAGCCATTAGGACCGAAGATGCAGGCGATTTCGCCCCTGGCAATTTCCAGTGATACATTATCGAGGACACTCGAGAAACCATCGTAGACCTTGTAAAGGTTGTTCACTTCTACAAAAGGTTTCTCTGTTTTTTGCATTCAACGCCTTTCTAACTGGTGCGAAAGTCGGAAATTCGGTTTGGTTTAAGCTTCTCCCTCACTAACGAATCCAGAGGGATTTGGTCGAGAACAACGGGCACCTCGAAAAGGTCATACAGCTTCTCTTCCATTCCGGCTGTTTGTATTGGGTACTCTACCTCGGCTTGCACTTTTATATGGCAATTCGAACGACTTCCAAATAGTTCGATCCTGTATTCATCAGCAATTGCATCATTTTGGAACAAAATCTGTTCTACATCACTAGCGAACACACGCTTCTGACCTACCACAATCGAATCAACCAGCCGCCCTTTATGAAACAATCGGGGTAATTGCATGCCACAACTGCAGGGTGATTCGTCGATGTAAATAAAGTCATCACTCCAATAACGCAGCAACGGTGAAGCCTTCTTCCAAAGTGTTGTGTAGACGGCCACTCCTGTTTCACCCGGTGAAGCTTGACAAAAATCTGTTGGTCGAATGACTTCAACAAGGGCATAATCAGCGCAATAATGCTGACCGTTTTTAGCAGGGCAATCCCCGCTTACTAATCCGAGTTCACTGAGACCGTACATGTCATAGCAATCCACGCCCCATCTTTTTTCAAGTCGTTTTCGATGCGCGTTGCTCGAGTAATAACCTGCCAGGTGGATCTGACGCAACTTCAGTTTGTTCAAAAGATTGGGTGAATCCTTAATAATTGCTCGAATCACTCTGCTGGCAACAACCGGAGATGTTTTCAGGATTGTTACCGGGTAATCAACCAATCCCTTAATTATCTCTTCGGTAGCGGCTGTGCCAAGGGGAATAACAGCGGCACCAAGTTGTTGCATTTCAGAGAGAATTCCATACCAGGAAAAAGACATGCCCATACGCATCGGGAGTAAGACAACGTCTGAAGCGTTTACCTGGATATTCCGAAGAATACGACTGCTTATCTCACAATAAATTTCCTGGTCATGTTTCGACCAAACATAAGACGACGGTTTACCGGTTGTGCCACTGCTTGAGAAAAATGCAGCGATCTCAGCCAAGTTTAACGGCGTCCTCTCCAATGGAGAGCTAAACCGCAAATCATCTTTTGTTGTAAAAGGGATATTCGATAAACGAAGAGCTGGATCAAAATCAGAATTTCGTATGTTTGATGGTAGTTTTTTTTCGTAAAACGGTGAACTGCAGATATAGGGATAGATCGCTTTCAATTTTTGATGTTGTAAGCTCTGAATATCAACCTCAGCCATAGGATTATTACCAATCAATTGTTATCTAGATAAGCCAGTAAGCTTAATCGCCAATGTAATACCAATGAGAAGTATCGACCTGCTGCTCAACAATACCCGCCTCAGCAAAAACATCAGCCAGTGTTTGTATCGATTGTTTGTCGATCTCGTCCAGGTTCCAGATATAACCTACAATCGTAGATTGGAATAATCCATCTTCATAACCTGTATACTTGGCAAGAATATCGCGTGCTTCGGTATCGTGTTCGCGAATGTAAGCCGTCGCCTTCTCAATCGCTCTCACTATTGCAGCGGCTTCTTCGGGATGCTCGTCTGCAAATCCTTTATGTAAAACAGATGCGCCACCGGTGAAAGGTGACAATATATTGCCTAAAGGATTGTCCAGTAGTTCTGTCACCTCAATTTTTTGCATTGCGATACTAAGGAACGGTTCTACAATGTAAATAGCATCCACTTGTCCGCTGGCAAGAGCTTCGACCAAGTTCGGGGGTTGCATAGGGACAATTGTCGGAAAGTGAGCGGAGTCAAAGTAAGGCGCCAGTGACATTTTGGAATATGTGTCCATAGTAGTCCCTGGAAAAGTTCCTAACTTCAAGTTCGCAATTTGATCAATGGAAGTTATGCCGGAATCCTTTTTTACGAGTACCTTGTTCCCCAAATCGCCATGGGCAGAAAATATTAAGAACCTACCTGGGTGCTCGGCTTCTGCTTCAAGTAAGAGCGCCATGGAGCTGTTTGGAATCATATCCACTTGACCAGCCAGGAGCGCCAAAGTCTGCTCGTTGGTAGTATTGAACTTAATGATTTCAACATCCAGACCTTCGTCTTCAAAATACCCCAATTCATCAGCAACAAAAAATTGATAGTTCGAAAGATTAGCTTCATAGCCTATGCGAATTTTCGTGTTTTCGCTACCTGCTGAAGTACATCCATAACTAGTGACTGCGATCGAAAAAAGAATTAAGTAGATAATTACTTTTTGAAAAAAACGACTCGCTACCCTTTCCATTAATTCGCCTTTCTTATTGTCATAGATAATTTGGTGCAATACATTTCATCATCCCCATTGTCTGTCTCAGAAATTCTGTTTTTTCACCTATCAGAACAAGTATAACATAAAAGAGAAAAACGAGATGAAAGTCCAGCGTTTTTCTCCTTGAGGTCAACACAAATTTCCTTGTAAAAAGTCAATAATAATAAGTTATCATCCCTTCAATAATCGATGCTTTTTTTGCTGCAATTGACTGCCCAGAAAGCTTTACCAGACATGATTGACGCTGATCGTTTGATCACTTTTCATTTAATTGATATCTGTTTATCCGTTAAACCACCTGCAATCCGTTTTCCTTGATCACATCGCTATACCAGTAAGCGCTGTCTTTGATATAGCGCTGTTGGGTTTCGAAGTCAACATAAATGATACCGAAGCGCTGTGAATAGCCTTTTGCCCATTCAAAATTATCCAGCAGCGACCATTGTAAATAGGCGGTGACTGGCATGCTGTCTTGGATTGCTTGCCAAACCGCTTGAATGTGCGATTGCAGGTAGTTGATGCGTTTTTGGTCGCGCACTCTGCCTGTCTGGTCCGGTCCATCACCGTAACTGGCTCCGTTTTCGGCAACCATGATCTGTTTGGGGTGATAGTCACGGTCTATGCGCTCAATAAACTCGTACAAACCTTGTGGGTAAACTTCCCAGTCAATGTCTGTTTTTTCCATTGCGGCTCTTTTTTTCTGTAATAAGGCTGCATCAGAGCTAACAACGTTGCGGGTGTAATAGTTGAGACCTATCAGGTCAGTCTCCTGGGCGATTAGTTCCAAATCACCAGGTTGGATAAACTCCGGCTCTTTCGACTGCAGGACGCCCATGCGTACGTAATCTTCAAGCATGTCCTGTGGATACCCTTTACAATAAACCGGGTCCGCGAACCAGCGCAGTGCTTCTCCATCAACATGGCGGACGACGTCGTCACTAACCGGCGCATCAGGATCGTTGTGTACCGGGCTCATATTGAGGACTATCCCGACCTGTGCGTCCGGAACACCTATGCGCAATTCCTTCACGCCCACACCATGCGCCATTAAAAGATGGTGAGCTGCCAGAATGCCCAGTGAACGGTCTTTCAGCCCCGGCGCGTGCTCACCAATTGTGTAACTGAGGTGGCTGGCACACCAGGGCTCGTTGATTGTGAACCAGTATTTAACCCGGTCACCAAGATGCCGGGCAACCACGGAAGTGTATTCGGCAAAGGCATCTACGACCGAACGATTCAACCAGGCATCTTTTATTGCTGTCGGCAAATCCCAATGATAGAGTGTCGCCATGGGCACAATACCGGCTTCTAGCAGACCGTCAACCAGCCGGCTGTAAAAATCGAGACCAGGTTGGTTAATTTTTCCGCGTCCTTCGGGGAGGATTCTTGGCCAACCCAAAGAAAAACGGTAATAAGGGTATCCAAGGGATTTCATCAGGGCAATGTCATCGCGCCAGCGATGGTAGTGGTCACAGGCGACATCGCCGGTATCCCCGTTGAGAATTTTTCCGGGTGTATGGGCAAAGGCATCCCAGATTGATTCGCCTCTTCCATCTTCCTGGTAGGCGCCTTCAATCTGATAAGAAGCAGTGGCTGCTCCCCACATAAAGTTGTCAGGAAATTTTAGAATTGTTGTCATAGGTAACCCCAGTATCTCTTACTTGAGTTGTTGAAAGGTATTTTTAAGGAGCGGATAAAGCTGGCTGTAAACCTGGTAACTGGCGCGGTAGGCTGGGTAATTTTCAGGGTTTGGTGTGGTTGTCCCGGTAACATGGATCGTTTCCCGGCAGGCGGTTTGGACATCAGACCAAGCCCCCAAGCCCACACCGGCTAACAGGGCAGCACCAAATGCTCCGCCTTCGGTAGTATTAACGCTGACCAACTCGCTCTCAAGCACGTCTGCTAAAATCTGGCGCCACAATGCACCTTTGGTTCCCCCACCAGAAGCGCGAACCTGTGAGATTTGCTGCAAACCGGCATTAAGGATCAGGTTGAAGCAATCTTTCAATCCAAAAGCAACCCCCTCAAGCACAGCCCGGGTCATATGACCGCGGCTGTGGCGCAGCGTCAAACCGATAAAGGCTCCACGTGCCAGGGGGTCAGGATGAGGGGTGCGTTCACCGCTCAGATAGGGAAGGAAGAGCAAACCTTCACTGCCAGCAGGCACGCTTTCAGCCTCCAATAACAATTCGTCAAAACTCATCTCGAGGGCAAGGGTATCGCGGTACCACTGCAGACTGCCCGCTGCCGAAAGCATCACGCCCATGAAGTGCCACAGACCAGGCACAGCATGGCAGAAGGCATGCAAACGACCCTCGGGTTCGATCAGAGGCTCCGGTGTGGTAGCGAAAATGACGCCGCTGGTGCCCACGACCAGACCAACAATGCCTGGCTCTACTGCGCCTACCCCGACTGCTCCGGCTGCCTGGTCGCCTCCACCAGCTGTAACCGGAGTCCAGGGTGACAAACCAGTTAAGGCGGCTGCAGTCCCTGTCACGCGACCAGTAATTTCCGGACCTTCATAGGTTGGCGGCATCCATTCCCGTGGAATTCCCAGAGTATCCAGTAATTCGTCAGACCAATCCCGTGCGTTGAGGTCAAACAAGACCGTGCCCGAGCCATCGGCTTTATCCATGGCATATTCACCAGTCAGTTTATAACGGATGAAATCTTTAGGCAGAAGCACATGGCGAGCGCGGGTATATACTTCGGGCTCATTTTCAGCAACCCAAAGGATCTTTGGTGCCGTGAAGCCCGGCAGGGCGACATTGCCGCTGATCTGGATGAATCTTTCCTTGCCAACTTTCTGGTGAATCTCGTCGCATTGTGGCTGGCAGCGCTGGTCGTTCCACAAAATGGCTGGGCGCAGCACCTCGCCATGCTCGTCCAACAGCACCAATCCGTGCATCTGACCGGTAAGACCGATCGCATCAATTTCTGTGCTTTGGATATTTGTCTGGGTAATAACCTGCTGAATGCTTTGGATGACAGCCTGCCACCACTCCTCGGGGTCTTGTTCTGACCACAACGGTTTCGGTGAAGACAGGGTATGCGGGGAGGTTGTAGTGCCCAAAACTTCGCCATTCTGGTCTATGATCAGCGCTTTGCTGCTGGTTGTGGAAACATCAATTCCTAAATAGTACGCCATAATAAACTCCTCATGGTGTGACCGTGACCGGGCAGTCAAACACACGCTCGCTCACATTTTGTATGCCCTCGCCAACAATCTGAAAATCGGCATCAAGGCGGATATCCTCTGAAGAACTACCCACCATAAGCTTTACAGCACCTGGCTCCAATACAAGTTTCAACCCTTCAGCGTGGTAAGCCAACATATTAACTGGCAATTCGAAACGGATGATCTTCTTTTCACCAGGCAGCAGGTGGATACGAGTGAAACCACGCAGTTCTTTTAGCGGACGCGGAAAAGCAGCATATTCATCACGACTGTAAAGCTGCACAACTTCGTCACCGGCAACAGGACCGATATTAGTAACTTCGAGTGTCACCTGAACGGTTTCATTCAACCCCGCCTGGTTGCGATCAAGCGAAAGGTTGCTGTATTCAAACTGAGTGTAACTCAAACCGTGCCCAAAAGGATAGAGTGGCTGGGCAGTTTCGTTAACATAATCACCATAAATATTGGAGTGTCTGCCAGAGGGTTTGTAGTTGTAATAGAGGGGCACCTGCCCGACCGAGTGGGCAATGGAAACCGGCAATTTACCCCCGGGGTTGATCTCTCCCACCAATGCCTGGGCGATTGCTTTGCCGCCTTCTTCGCCTGGCACCCAAGCCTCAAGCACTGCATTTACACCCTCAACAAGCGTCGGGATGGATAATGGTCGACCGTTGATCAGCACCAACACCACCGGTTTACCAGTGTCGATGATTGTCTGCAGCAACTCTGCCTGGACGCCCGGCAGCCCCAGGTCAGAGGCATCTCTGAATTCGCCAGTTGTGCAACTGAAGCCCAACCCGGATTTATGCCCCAACACCACGATCGCCAGGTCTGCATCTTTGACAAGTTCGATTGCTTGTGCGAAGCCAGTTTTGTCTTGTGAAGTTATTTCGCAGCCCATAGCATAGCTCAAGGATGTTGATTGGGGCAAGGTCTGTCCCAGGCTCTCAAGTACAGTTGGAATTTCTACTGGCAGTTTTTCGATGTCTGACTGGCTCATCCCCTGATATCCAGACCCTCCCGGTGGGTCCTGGCTCATCAGTTCGAGCACGGCAGAATAAGAGTAATCCCCCAACATGCAGCGCCCGTTGTCAGCATTTGGACCGATTAGCGCAATCCTTCTTACGTCCTTTGACAGGGGTAAAACACCATCATTCTTGAGCAACACCAGGCTCTGCTGGGCAATTTCTAGAGCGAGTTCCCGGTTTTCCGGAGTTTCAAATTCAGCCAAAACCATATTTTCATCTACAAATGGATTTTCGAACAAGCCCAATTCAAATTTCTTGGTCAAATGTCGTTCAACCGAAAGGTCGATCGTTTCCATCGAAATATCGCCATCTTCAAGCGCTTCCAATAATTCTGGGTAGCATTTAAGGTTGGGCAGTTCCACATCAATCCCAGCGTTGAGCGCTCGGATAGCAGCATCCTTTCGGTTGGGTGAAGAGTTGTGATAATTGTGAATCATAACAACCGCAAAGTAATCAGACACAACCAAGCCGTCAAACCCGAGCGTGTCGCGCAGCAGGTCGGTCAGGATGCGCCGTGAGGCAGCCACAACTTCGCCATCCAGCTGGGGATACGCGTTCATCATGGACATCAAACCCGCGTCGCGGATGGCGGCATGAAAGGGTGCCATATAGACATCCCACAATTCTCTTTCACCCAGGTGGACAGGCGCGCAATTCAACGCTCCCTGCGAAAAGGAGTGTCCGATGAAGTGTTTGCCAGTTGCCATCACGCCATGGGTGGGGTCATCGCCCTGTAAACCCTTAATGTATGCCATGCCAAACTGGCTGACCAGCAGTGGGTCCTCCCCAAAGGTTTCTTCGATGCGACCCCAGCGAGGGTCACGCCCCACATCCAGCACCGGTGCCAGCCCTTGGCGCGCGCCCATTGCCAGCATTTGCCTGCGAATTTGTTCCGTCATTTTCTGAGCAAGATCAGGTTGAAAAGTGCTGGCAAGACCGATCATCTGCGGGTAGGCAGTGCTGCCCAGAGCCATCACGCCAGAACAACATTCCTCATGGTTAATTGCCGGGATGCCCAGGCGGGTTTCTTCTTTGAGAAATTTTTGGACCTGGTTATAGGCTTTCGCGGTTTCAAGCGGCGACAAATTGCCGGCTCCGGCGATACGGGTGAGTTGCCCGATGCCATGCTGGAGTTTGGTTTTGACTTTCGTAAAATCCAACTTTCCGCCAGTCTGCAGTTCATAGAACCAATAACCTCCTAACTGGCTGATCTTTTCTTCGCTTGTCATTTGCCGCAGCAGGTCGCTGACACGCTTTCTGATTTGTAGGTTATTCGTCATAGACTCTCATGCTTTCTTCTGGTTGGGTGGGTTTGGAACCCACCCCTACATCGCCGTTTTCTTGTGGTTGGTCGGGTTTGGAACCCACCCCTACATCGCCGTTTTCTTGTGGTTGGTCGGGTTTGGAACCCGCCCATATGGTCCTGTAAGCTTTTTCAGGTTATTAAGAGCGCATACCCAGCAGCAAATCAACCGTCAGTTGGTCAAGACGTTCATACTTCAGCCCGCGGCTGGCAATTGCCTGGCGATCGAAAGCCATCGCTTTGATGGCTTCTGCTTTTTCGGGTGAATATTTGCCAAAAAATGCAGCCAGGGTCGGGTCTTCGGCGTTGACTTCAGCCAAAATTGTCTGGATTTCGGGGTCGGCATTGAACTGGGCGGCTTTTTCTTTCAGCATCAGGTAGGTGCGCATGCAGCCGCGCGCGAAATCTTTGACACCTTCGTAATCTTCGGTGCGATAAGCATGGGCGTCAAAATGGCGTGACCCTTGATATCCGACGTCTTCCAGGAATTTCACCAAGTAGAAAGCCGCCTTCAAATCCCGTGAGCCAAAACGCAGATCCTGGTCATAGCGCCCCGGGTATTGATCGTTGAGGTCAATATGGAAGAGCTTGCCGGCTTCCCACGCCTGGGCGACGCCGTGCATGAAGTTGATGCCAGCCATGTGTTCGTGGGCAACCTCGGGGTTGACCCCGACCATCTCGGGGTGATCCAGCGTGGCGATGAAGCCGAGCATATGCCCGGTGGTGGGATTGTAAATATCGCCGCGCGGCTCGTTGGGTTTGGCTTCGAGGGCAAACTTGAGCCCATAATTGTGGTCCATGCTGTACTCGCAAAGGAAGTTGAGCGCTTCACGATTGCGTTTGATGGCATCCACAGCACTTTTGCTGCTGTCGGTCTCGGTGCCTTCGCGTCCACCCCAAAATACGTAGATTTTTGCGCCAAATTCGGCTCCCAGATCAATGGCGCGCATGGTCTTTTGCAGAGCGTATGCGCGTACTTTGGGATCGTTGCTGGTGAAAGCGCCGTCTTTGAATACCGGATCGCCGAATAAATTTGTGGTCGCCATAGGCACCACCAGCCCGGTCTCTTGCAGCGCTCTGCGAAAATCACGCTTGATAGCCTCTTCTTCGGCAGGAGTGGCGTCTATGGGCACCAGGTCGTTGTCGTGGAAGTTGACACCATAAGCGCCGACCTCAGCAAGCAGGTGCACCAGTTCCACGGGGGTTTTCGGTTCGCGCACCGGCGAACCAAAGGGGTCTCGCCCGGTTGATCCAACGGTCCACAAGCCAAAGGTGAATTTGTTTTCAGGTTTTGGGCTAAAAGTATTCATCGAGTTTCTCCTTACTCATTTTTTCTGAAATTGTTATCCTAATGTCACCACCACATTAACTTCTTTTGTTCCCTCAGGTGGTATCGGGATCACACAACCTTGCAAAGGTTGATCATCAACACTAATTTTTGCCAGATTACCGGCAGCCATACGCTCAACTTTTATATTGTAGGTAACGCCCCTGAAAATTCTGGTGGCTTCGAAGCTTGACCAGCCTTCCGGAATGACCGGACAAATTGAGAGCCCCTGGTGGGTTGGTTTTATGCCAAGAATGTATTGGGTAATGGCAACGTAATTCCAGCTGGCAGTGCCTGTCAGCCAGGAGTTTTTCGCCTCTCCGTGTGTGAGGGCTTGCTTGCCGGCGATGGTTTGGGCGTAAACATACGGCTCGCAGCGGTGAACTTCACTGATCGCCTCCCTCGCAGACGGGTTGATGCGTTTGTAGTAATCAAAAGCCTGCTCACCACGACCAATCATAGTCTCGGCGATCATGATCCAGGGGTTTGAATGGCAAAAGACGCTTCCGTTTTCTTTGTAACCAGGCGGGTAGGACGAAATCTCCCCCAGATGCTGCTGATAACTCGAATAGGTCGGGTTCAACAATACCAACCCATGCGGGGTCGCCAGGTATTTCCTGACAGAGTCAAGTGCCTGGCGCGCTTTTCCGTCCGCCACCCCCAACCCAGCCATAATGCAGATTCCCTGGGGTTCGATGAAGATCTTGCCTTCATCGTTCAGCTGCGAGCCGAGCGGTCGGCTGTAGGCATCATACGCCCGCCTGAACCATTCGCCGTCCCATCCCGCTTCCCAGACCGCCTTTTCCATCTGGGCAGCATGCTCTTGATAGAATGCCGGAGCGTTGAGGGGAAACGATTGGTTGCTTCCACCTGACGGGTGACCTTCCATGGTCGCCCTTACGAAAACCCTTGCCGACATGGCAGAACCAGTCGGGTAAAGCGCTGCCAGCTCAGCCATCTCCTGGCAGGATAACAGGAACAACCCGGCGATCATGACGCTTTCGGCGGTTTTTCCATCCTGATTGGTCGTGGTCTGAAAAGACTGACCGGGTGTGTCCGAAAAGCAATTAAGATTCAGGCAGTCATTCCAATCTGCTCTGCCAATCAGGGGCAGGTTGTTCGGTCCCAACCGATCGATTGTGTACTGAACGGCTCGCTGCAGGTGCTCAAACAATGGCATTTCGGTGCCAGGCTGGTTTTCATAGGGCACCAGTTCGTCGAGTATTGAAAGATTACCGGTTTCCTTTATATAAGCAGCGGTAGCCAGCACCAACCAATGGGGGTCATCGTTGAACCCTGAGCCAATATCATTATTGCCACGTTTGGTCAGGGGCTGATACTGATGGTAGGCGCCGCCATTTTCAAGTTGGGTCGCTGCGAGGTCGAGCAGCCGCTCGCGTGCCCGGTCAGGTACCATGTGCACAAAGCCGAGCAGATCCTGGGTGGAATCACGGAAGCCCATTCCACGACCTATGCCGCTTTCAAAATATGATGCTGAGCGGCTCATGTTGAACGTGATCATGCATTGATAGGCATTCCATGTGTTGACCATTCGGTTGGTATCAGCATCGGGTGTAGTCACTTTGAACTTACCCAACAGCCCGTTCCAATATTCTTTCAGTTCCTGAAATGCCAGGTCAACACGCCCGGGTGTAAGGAACTCCCGGATAACCGGCAAGACAGAAGTTTTGTTAATGTTGTTTGAGGTTGGCGGGTCAAATTTTTCGGATGCAGGATTCTCGTGATAACCAAGCAAAAATATCACCCGTTTGCTCTCACCCGGTTCCAAACGAAGGTTGAAGTGGTGTGAACCGATTGGCTGCCAGCCATGTGCCACAGATTGCGTCGATTGACCCTTTTCCACGACGATGGGTTGATCCCAACCCCGGTTTAGCCCAAGGAAGGCATCTCGCTGGCTATCGAAGCCTTTCAAAGGTTCAGAACAGGCAAAATATGCGAAATGATTGCGCCGCTCGCGGTATTCAGTCTTGTGAAAAATCGTGCTGTTCCGGGCGGCATCCAGGCTGAGGTCGCCTTCCAGGTCTGGCACCTCAACCTCGCCCGTATTGAAGTTGCGTTGAAAATTAGTAGAGTCGTCCCAGGCATCCCAAAGAGCAAATTCGACCGCCGAAAACACATCGAGCATGGCGCTTTCTGCTCTTTTATTGGTAATCGTAAAGTCCCACACTTCCAGATCAGCATCCAGGGGGACGAAGAAACGAGCCTTGGTTGCGATGCCTTTTCTGCTCAAGTTGATGTTGGTATAGCCCATGCCATGTCGGCATTCATAAGTATCAAAATCGCTGCGAACAGGCATCCAGCTTGCTGACCAATAGTCACCATCTTGAGCATCCCGGATATAAATGTAGCGACCGCCCAGATCCAGCGGGGCGTTATTGTAGCGGTAACGGGTTAGCCGGCGCAACCTTGCGTCTTTATAAAAAGAATAACCGCCGGCTGTGTTTGATATCAGGCTGAAAAAGGTGTTCGTCCCCAGGTAGTTGATCCATGGCAGGGGTGTGTCAGGGCGTGTAATGACATATTCTTTCGAATCATCATCAAAGTAACCATAACGCATACGAAATCCTCCGCCTGAATCAATAGATAACCAAAGGGAATGTCAATTTTTCTATTGACATCCCCCACATGTGATCAAAGAATCCACGCAGTCTGGTGAGATTGCCCTGACTGCCAACCTCATTCCTTGACCGCGCCCATTGAGATACCATTGATAATGTATCTTGAGAACAGGAAATAGATCACAATAATTGGTACGATCGACGCAGCCAACCCCAGGTAAATGGCACCGTACTCATGCCGGTAAACGTCACCCCTGACGGTCTGAACCAGCATAGGCAGGGTGTATTTATCACGGGTTGTAATCAGAATAAATGCATTGAAGAAGTTGTTCCAGGATGCCACAAAGGCGAAGATCGCCATGGTGAACATCCCAGGGACGGCAATCGGTAACATAATGCGGTGGAAAATGCCAATTTCACTGGCGCCATCGATCCTGCCGGCATCGATTAAATCCTGCAGCATGATCGATTCGAGATACTGTTTCGCGAAGAAAACCGAACCCGCCGATGCAATGCTTGGCAAAATCAGTGCCGCGTAGGAATCATCCAACCCCAACTTGACCATCCACTGGTAAAAACCAATGATGGTCAACTGCATCGGAATCATAACCAGCACCAAGATTGTGTTGTAGAACACTTTTTTTCCTTTGAAGCTGTATCCAATAATTCCGTAGGCAGTCAGCATTGAAAAGTAAACCGTCAGCACTGTAGTCAACACTGCAATTGTCAGGCTATTGATGAAACCACGCGGCAGGTCAAGACCTTTGCTCAGCAGAATTTTGTAGTTGGTGACCAGATATTTGCTTGGAAGTAAGCTGATACCCTGCTGGATCTCCAGCGTCGAACGGGTTGCATTGACGATCAACAGCCACAAAGGAATAAGCGTAATAATCACGAGTATCACCAGGAACAAATAGACAAAGAGACGATCAATTTTTACTTTGGTGCGATCATTGAGTTGTATCATCACGAACTCCTTGCCTTATTTTTCTCTGGATGATCATGTTTTTCTCTTAGTAAGAAAAAAATCAGCAGGGCAACAACACTTGTCATCAGGAATACCACAATGCCGACTGCCGAGGCAGCCCCGATGTGACCCTTGCTGCTATGAAATTTCATGTACATATTGATCGTGTTGGTCAGAATGGAGTTGTTCGGGCTCCCTCTGCCATCGGTCAACAAATAGGGAATGTCAAACATCTGCATGCCCCCAACAAGCGATGTTACCAACACGTAAATCAAAACTGGTTTTATCAAAGGCAAGGTAATATGCCAGAACATCTGCATCGTGCTGGCACCATCCACCAGGGCTGCTTCGTACAAGGATACTGAAATGGCGGTCATTGCAGCCATTAACAAAATCGTGGTTTGCCCAAACCACATCCACCATTGAATGAATACGACCAGACCTCGCATCACTGCCGGTCTGCGGATAAAGTCGATTGCTTCAGGGATGAAACCGGATCGTACCAGGAATTGATTAACCGGACCGTAAAATGAAAATAACGAGAAAAATAAAGCCGCAACTGCCGATGCCATCATCAGGTTTGGCATGTAAAATATCATTCGCCAGACGCCAACACCCTTAATTTTCAAACGGGTATCGGTAAACCAGACCGCGAGCAGAAAGGCGATCGCCATCTGCGGGATGAAGTTCATCAGCCACAATTCCCAGGTATTTGTCACTGCGGTTATAAAAGTCTTGTCAGCGAAGAGCAGCTGGAAATTCCTGAACCAGGTAATGTTGAAGGTTCGCGACATGAGCGTGCGATCTGTGAAGCTCAACAAGAGAGTATTGAGAATCGGATAAAAGCTAAAGATCAAAAAAGCGATGATAAAGGGGGTTATAAAAAGATACCCATATTGATGATGTTTGAGTTTCTTAAACATAGTGCTCCCTTTTTCGAAAGTGTAGGTTAGGTGAGCCAGCACTTTGATTGTACTGGCTCACCTGTATTATTGGCGAGGTTCCGGATTATTCAATGATCAAATCCGGGAATTCGTTACGAACAGCATCCTTCCAGGTCGCCCACATTTCTTCCAATGTGATCGTACCTTCAAGATAAGAGTTCAACGGATCGTTGAGCGCGCGCTGGATGGCATCATCAGAGCCCTGCATCAGGCGGGCATTTACCGATGGGGCTGCTGCAGCAAAACCACCATAGGAGTTCTGACCACCCAGGAAATTGCTCATTTCCGAGTCATCAAAAGAGGCAGTGATTTTCTCGACGACAACCTGACTGCCAACAAAGTCTCCAGCAGCCTGGTATTGATCATCGGGAACGGTGGGGTCAACAGCTTTGAGGTATTCATTGGTGTAGACACCAGTTGCCCAATTGGTCAGGTTTTCTTCATCGAGCGTGCAGAAGCGCACGAATTCTTTTGCCAGGTCTTGCTTGGCAGAATCTTCCATTACACCCAGCCAGGTACCGCCCCACTGATAGGGCAGCGGTCCTTCAATTACAGCCCAGTCGCCCTTGGTTGTGCTTCCGCCATCAGAGGAGGTGGAGTTGGGATACAGGACATAAGGCAGACCCCAGGTGGGGAGGAAGTAGCTGAAGACTTTCTTGGGATTGCCTTCGGCATCCTGCAGAGTGTCGTTCATACCGGCAAACCAGCCTTCTTGCCATTGGGTCGCGCGGGCTTCATAGCCATTGTCGCGGAAGATCTTGACGGTCTCGACCATCTTGTCAACCATCGGGTCCACAGTCAGTTTACCGTCGACTACCCAGGGCTGCTCACGATTGGCGAAGAACAGGTTCTGGAAGTCACCATTGGAGGCGACCATGTAGGTGTTGCCATCGGACTTCTCTTTGATAACTTCGGCGGCTGCAATGTACTTATCGAAATCACCAAGCAGTGCCTGGATCTCTACAGGGTCATCCGTGCCAAAGTATTCCTTGGCAAGACTGCGGCGATAGAAGAGTGCGCCCGGAGTTGCCTGGTAGGCATAAGCCTTGTGCACACCATCTGCCATGCCAACTTCATATACAAATGGGTACATTTCCAGTTCGTCAGCGTATTGCTGCAGATCTCCAATATCAGCCAGGAAATCGCTTTCAACATAGCTTTTTACGAAAGCAGCTTCCAGAGCGACCACATCGGGAACTTGATCGGTGCCAAGTGTAGCCATAAGCTTGGTCTGATACTCACCGTTGGTCATGGGGATCATGGTGTAAACCACGTCCACATCGGGGTGTGTCTTTTCGAACGCAACTGCCATCGTAAGGATTTCGTTGGTAAAGGACCAGACGTTGAGGACAGTTTTTTCACCTGTAGGTTGATCAACCACGGGTTCTTCTTCACCGGCGGGCGGCTCGGTAGCCGGGGCAGCCGGGGTGCCACAAGCAGCCAGAAGCATGCTCATGACGACGATAATTGAGAGTAAAACACTAAGACGTTTCATTTTCTTTCTTTTCTCCTTTTGATTTTATTAGAAACGTGAACGACAAAATTGACAATTTATTGATCAGTCATACCTCCTGTTATCTCCAGGGACCTGAGAGCGCTCTCATCTTCATCCGATTTTTGGACGGAAACAGGATTTTTCAAACTTGAGCCACAGGTATCCCGGACCACCAATTCGGTGCCGAGAATCATTCGATTGGCTACTTTTGTGCCGTTGTCGATCATATCTTTAAGCATTTCAACTGCTTTGATACCAAAATGAGTAATGGGTTGTCGGATGGTCGTCAATTTTGTTGAAGAGCCCGAAGCGAGCGGCAGGTCGTCGTACCCCACTAAGGCAATATCCCTGGGCACATTCAATCCGGCTTCCTGCACCGCTCTCATTGCACCTAACGCCATGATATCTGACTGCGCGAAGACTGCATCTGGATTAAAGGGCAGGATTTTTTTCATGGCTTCATAACCGCTGACCTCAGAGAAGTCTCCTTCAGCGACTAAAACCGGGTCAACTTTACGCCCAGCTCCTGCCATTGCCTGCTTGAACCCTTCAGTTCTGTCAGTTGCCGCGGCACTCTCGATTGAGCCAATGATCATGCCAATTCGTTTATAGCCGAGCACAAGCAAGTGGCGGGTAGCCTGTTTTGCCCCTCTAATATTGTCTACATCGATGTAATTGACCACATCTTCGTCATTGGGACGCCCCAACGCCAGATATGGCATGGATGATGAGAGCAATCGCTTGAACAAGCCTTCCATTTTCGCGCTGGTTTGCACCAGGATGCCATCGAGCATACCTCTTCGGATGATTCGGGGGGTTATCTCGGCTTCATCTTCTTCATTTCCTACGAGGAACAATGCCAGGGTCAAATGAAGGTCATTACAGGCAAAAGCCACACCCTGGGTTAATTGCGGGAAGTATGGATCGGTAAAAAAAGCCTGCGTGGTTTTTGGAATAACAAGTCCGATGATATTGGTTCTTTGCGATACCAGGGATCTGGCTGCCATGTTTGGATGGTAACCAGTGCGTTGAATGATCTTCTCCACTCGCTTGCGCGTTTCCACGCCAACATTGGTGCTGCCATTGACAACTCTTGAAACGGTTGATCTTGAAACACCAGCTAATTTTGCGATATCCTCAAGTTTTAGATTATCCATTTTTTCACAGTTTCAGGTATTTTCTCGAAAAGTTATGGGAGCGCTCTCATTAATTCCCATTATAGTGTATTTATTAACGCTTTGTCAATAGGTTTTTCAAATTGGTGGAAAATTTCAGTGAGGTTTCTTAAATGGGCTTGTTGGTATTTTTATTTGTAATCATCTGTTTTTTTTGCGGGATTCCGGGATTAACGAGATTTCTTGAGCAGCGAGATGACCTCAGCATCTGTCACCTGTCTGAAGTTGCCGTAATACGCCCCAACCGCGCCAAGGTAGTTTTTGTCAATTTTCAGCGACACCAGTTCAACACCCATGGAGATCAGCCTTTGAGCGGTATCGGCAGGGGTAACCGGTATTGCCACGACGATCTGCCTGGCTCCCCGCTTTTCCAGCTCCTTGATGGCTGCCATCATAGTGAAACCAGTAGCAATTCCGTCATCGACGATGATCGCAACTTTGCCTTCAACGTCAACAGGTTCCGCTTCTCCCAGATATTCGACTCTGCGCCTTTCCAATTCTGCCCGAGTCCGTTCGATTTCTTTCAGAAACCAGGTTGGGTCAACGTTTGCCAGTTCGCGCTGGTTGCAGATCGGCTCACCTTCTTCGGCGATCGCGCAGATAGCATATTCCGGGTTCAGGGGATGCCCAATCTTCTTGGTGAGCACCAGATCGAGAGGGGCATCCAGTTTTTTCGCGATCTCGGCGCCCAAAACCACGCCGCCCCTGGGCAGGGCGAAGACAACCACATCCTGATTTGAAAATATTTCCAATGCCTGTGCCAACCTGGCACCAGCGTCTTTTCTGTCCTGGAACAACATGATGTCTCCTCTTGCTACTCGTTTAAGTATAAATCATCAGGCAGACCAGAAATCAACAGCGCATACATTAAATGGCTCGAGCGGCTGAAAGAAATAGATGATGGGCGCTGACCCGTTATACTATCGAAGTAGACCTGCTTATAAATTGTTATACTAAGTTCAGGAGCAGCTGGGTGCTTTCCTGCCAAGAATACCCGGGAAAGAGACATTCAGGCTGCCAAACAGACCGACCAGGTGAGTGTTGCCACCTTACAAAAGGTCACTGTCTCTTCATATTCAGTCAGATAATTGAATAACCAGCTCTGGCAATGAAATGAAGGTACAGGTCCCTTAAATGGTCTGGCTATTTAACAATCGGAGGATTCACATCGGCTTCTGGCATTTGGAAGTCAATTGGGAGGAACAAATCATGTTTACAAAAATCTTATTGCCGCTGGATGGCTCTGCCCTGGCAGAAAAAGCGATACCCCATGCGATCGAATTTGCGCGCATTTTTAACAGCAGGATAAACCTGCTGCATGTGCTGCCATCGGAACCCAACGACGAGCAAACACTGCACGCCGAGCCGCTTAACTGGCAATTACACAAAGCGAAAACAGAGCGTTACATGCACGATGCAGCCAACCGCATCCGCGCTTCACTCGAAATACAGGAAACTGATGATGAAACCGACTGTGGGGGGCGCGTGAGTGTAATCATTCTGGAAGGGAAAGTTGCCGAAAACATCGTCGATTTTGCCCAAGATGAAGAGATCGACCTGCTAGTGATCAACACCCATGGTTCCAGCGGATTAAGCCGTTGGAATTTAAACAGCGTCTCGATGAAGGTGGTTTCTTTAATCTACAAACCGGTATTGATTATCCGCGGTTATCAACTGGAAGAAACTGAACCGGCGGAAGTCAGCTATAAACGGATTTTGCTGCCAATCGATTGTTCGCGTCGCGCCGAATGCTCCCTTACTGCGGGCAGTGCCATTGCGGAATACTACCATGCCAAGGTTATCTTGGCATCGGTGATTACACCTCCCGAAATTTCGGCTATCGACCCCTACAACCAGGACCTGCAGGCTTTGAACGCGCAGTACCTGGAATTGTCCCGCAAAATCGTGCACCACAAAATGGAAGAGCTCTTAACAAGATTTGATGGCAACGCTGAGGTCCGCATCATCGAAGCGCCTCATGTTTATAAGGCAATCGTAGACCTGGTGAACGAAGAAAAGATTGACTTGCTCATTTTCTGCGCTCATGGGCAGACCGGAGAATTGACCTTGCCGTTCGGCACCACCGCGCGCACTTTCGTTGAATATAGCCCAATGCCAGTTTTGATCGTTCAGGACCTGAGCTACCAGGAAGTGCCCCCAACTGCGGCTTCGCAAGCCAGGGAATCGACCAGGAGCCGCTTCTGATGTCTGAAATGCCTGCAACCAGCTTCCCAGACAAAGGTCTAAGCGAAGAAAAAAACACCATTGTGCAGACCCTGGTGAATCAATTTAAAAACGCGCGCGTCCTGCCTGCCCGAAAATTGCCGAAACGGGCTGACCTGGTCAAAACCGACCTGAACGCCTTGGAAACCTGGATTATTAGCGCGTATGAACATTACCGCGAGCTATCCGAGTCTGGGCGCGGCGTCGACCTCACCGCTGAGTGGGTTCTCGATAATCACTACATCCTGCAGCAGGCGTTCCGCCTGGTCGAGGAGGATATGCCTCCCGCCTATCTCGCGCAACTGCCTCGCTTGCTGGATTCTTCCAATTATGGCTTCCCGCGCATTTTTGGATTGATTCGAAGCATCCTCTACCACCAGAACTACCTGCTCAACCTGGATGATTTTGAGACCATTCTCAATGATTTCCAGCAGCAGGCGCCACTCACCATGGGAGAATTGTGGTCCATCCCGATCTTTATTCGTTTTGGACTGCTCGAAAAGTTAGCTCAAATCCTTGTAGAAGATATCAGCCAGGAAGAAAAAAGCACTTTCAAGGGTGAACTTCCCGACCTGCCACAATATCCAAAACCTTCCATCGAGCCGACATCAGACGACCAGGCAAGCCCTGCCGAACTGATCGGCAATCTCATTCGCAGTCTGCGCGTTATTTCTGAAACCGATTGGGAAGAAATTTTTGAATCCATCAGCGTTGTGGAAAAAACCTTGCGCCAAGATCCGGCAGGTATCTACGCCCGGATGGATTTTAAGACCAGGAATTTGTATCGAGGGGCGATTGAAAAGTTAGCCAAGGCATCACGTAAAGAGGAAACCTGGCTGGCGACTGAATTAATTGAGCTGAGCATTACGGAGCCTGATGCGACTGTGCATATTGGCGAATACCTGATCGGAAAAAGGCGCATCGCTTTCGAACAAGCTGTTGGCTATAAACCCAATCTCAAGACCCGCCTGGCGCGGGACTTAAAGTCCTGGAATTCGGTGCTGTACATTGGCGGCACGCTGCTCCTGGCACTGATCCTGATCACTGTTGTCTTAATCATCACCCACCAGGCGATGGTTTTTGATCAAATCGGCATCTTCCAGATTATCCTAATGGCGGTCATTGCGCTCAGCCTGATCCCGCCTGCAATTTATGTGGCGAATGATCTGGTGAACCTGCTCATCAATACGCTCAATCCGCCAACCATGCTGCCCAAGATGGATTTCAGAAAATCGATCCCAGTAGAAAGCCGAACGCTTGTCGTGATCCCTGGCATGATTTCCACGAGTGGCGATATCGAAAACCTGGTGCATCAGCTTGAGATTCATTATTTGAGCAATCCCCTGCCTGGGATCAAGTTTGCCCTGTTGACCGATTTTGCGGATGCTGACAATCAGAACCAACCAGAGGATCAAGCCCTGGTTGGTGAAGCCATTCAGCGAATCAAAATTCTCGATGGGAAGTACCGCAAGGAAGGTGAAGGAGATGACCGACGATTTTTCTTCCTGCACCGCAAGCGCTTGTGGAACGAAGCCCAGGGAACCTGGATGGGCTGGGAACGTAAACGCGGCAAATTGCATGAACTTGGCGTGTTCTTAAGAGCAAACGATCAGACCTCCTTCCTGCCTGAAGTGGCAAACGAAGGGATACGCCAGGCGTTGGGTAACGTGAAATATATCATCACGGTCGATGCCGATACCCTCCTGCCGCCCGGTTCAGCTGCCCGCATGGTCGGAACCCTTGCCCACCCACTTAACCAAGCCAGGCTCGACCCGTTAACAGGTAAAGTCACCGCTGGCTACACCATCCTGCAGCCCCGTGTGGAGGTCAATCCGCGCAGCGTGAACCGGACCTGGTTTACGCGGATTTTTGCTGGTGATACCGGGCTCGATCTGTACAGCCATGCTGTCTCCGACGTCTACCAGGACCTTTTCGGAGAGGGCATTTATGTCGGTAAGGGTATCTACGACCTGGATTCGATGCTGCAGACTGTTGACCCGCACATTCCTGAAAACATGCTTCTCAGCCACGACCTGCTGGAAGGCATTATCGGTCGCGCAGGGTTGATCAGTGACATCACTGTAATCGAAGATTACCCGGAAAATTACTATGAACAGGTTGCCCGTCAGCGCCGCTGGATCCGCGGGGACTGGCAGCTGCTGCCCTGGCTGCTCAACCCCTCCCGGTTTAAGGTAAGCTTATCAGCGATCGATTATTGGAAGATAATCCACAACCTGCTGCGATCGCTGCTCTCGCCATCGCTGATCGTTACCTTCTTGCTTGGAATCGCGTTTGTGACCGATTTAGCCTGGTTGTGGACCTTGATCCTCCTGCTCTCATTTGGCGTGCCGTTGGCAAACGCCCTGGCAAACAGCTTCAGGCAAAACCTGCAAAGCATGCAGCGCAAAGCGATCTGGCCTTCTTTGTGGCCAGTCTTTTTGCGCTGGCTCTTCGCCATAGCATTCCTGCCCTATGAGGCATATTATTCTCTTGACGCGATTTTAATCACGCTGCGGCGGGTCTTTGTCACCCATCGCCATTTGCTCACCTGGACCACAGCCGAACACGCTTCTCAGCTATTCCGGTCAAAAAGCTACCGCGATGAAGCCTGGCTCAAGCTGAGCCTTTCCGCCTTGTTGGTGGTTGTGTCTGTGCTCGCGATTCAGTGGGATTCTCTCATAAAAGGTGAAACCACCATCCTGCTGCAGATGCCGGTTATACCGGTAGTTGTGCTCTGGTTGCTTTCTTCAGTTTTGGTGAGATTGATCAATCAGCCGCTTCCCAGCCTTAAAACTGAAGCTCCTTTTAAAGATGTTGCTTTTCTGCGGTCGATCGCCCTGCGCACCTGGAACTTCTTCGAACGCTTTGTGGGACCGCAAGATTCATGGCTCCCGCCCGATCATTACCAGGAATCGCCCAATCCGGTCATTGCCCATCACACCTCCCCCTCGAATATTGGTCTCTACCTCACGTCTGCTGTTGGAGCTTATGATCTGGGCTATTTTGACCAGTTGGGTCTGGCAGCACGCCTGGAGACCACCATGGAAACTCTGACCCGCATGGAGAAGCATCGCGGGCACTTCCTGAACTGGTACAACACGCAAACGCTCGAGCCGCTCAACCCGCGCTATGTTTCCACGGTTGACAGTGGAAATTTGGCGATCAGCCTGGTGATTGTCTCTCAAGCCTGCAAAACCACGCCCCAAAAACGGGTTTTCAGGCGACAGACCTGGGAAGGCTATATCGATAACCTGGTCGGTTTGCAGCATGTTCTTATGGTGCTTAAGCGAGAGCATCCGATGACAGAAATCGATAGCGCGTTGAGCACGATCGACAGGATGGTGGAACAAATTCGCGACATCAAGAATGTGCCCTTGCGCTGGTATCCGACCTTCATTTTTATTGGGTCCACTTTTTGGCCCAACCTTTCCCGCGAACTAAGCGACCTTATTTCCAAGCTTCCCGTTAACATCGAGGTTGAAAACATTACCCGCCTTCAGGAAGCCATCAAAAGTATCGAAAAAACCTACAACTCTATTCAGCATACCATCGACGAATTGGTGCCCTGGATCCCCCTGCTTGAAGTCATCCCTGCTCTGTTGAAGAGTGAAGACTATCGCTCCGATATGGAACGGTTGAAGGAACTGCTAATTTACAATCCCAGGCTTCACCAGGTTCCCGGTATTATTCCCAAGGCTCTCTCACTGATTGAGAGCCTCAAGCTGAGACTGCGGAACACGATCATTCCAGGCACGGACCTCAATCCGGAGCTTGACGATACCTTCACCTGGCTGGAAGAGTTGGAACATTCGATAAACTACGCCAATGACAATGCCCTTCTGCTCCAGGCAAAATACCAAAAGCTTGAGGCTCAAATCGATTCGCTGATTGAGGAGATGAATTTTAGGTTTCTGTACAACCCGAATCGCAACGTTTTCCACATTGGCTACAACCTGGATACCGCTCAACTGGACAACAGTTATTACGACCTGCTGGCTTCGGAAGCGAGAATCGCATCCATCTTTGCAATCTCACGCTATCAGGCACCCCTAACGCACTGGATGCATCTCGGTCGCCCGATTACCAGGATCAATAAAGACTACGCGCTGCTTTCGTGGAGCGCGACCATGTTTGAATACCTGATGCCCACGCTCTATTTTCATCCCCAGGCGAACACCTTGTTACACAAGAGCGCTCAGACGATGGTCACCTATCAACGCGATTACGCCAGAGCCAGACAGGTTCCCTGGGGTATTTCTGAGTCCGGTTTTTACCAGTTTGACGCTAACATGAATTACCAGTACCGTGCTTTCGGCGTCCCGGCTCTCGGTTTCAAGCGCGGGCTTGCCGATGACCTGGTCATTGCGCCTTATGCCTCCTTGATGGCGCTGCAATGGGCGCCATCATCGGTTGAACAAAACATCGGGAACCTGATCGATCACAAAGCTTTTGGACCTTATGGCTTTTATGAAGCTTTGGACTTCACGCCCAATCGCTTACGCCCTGGAAGAAAATATGAAGTCATCAGGGAATACATGTCTCATCACCAGGGCATGATCCTGATGTCAGTGGTCAATTACCTGCGCGAAGATATTATGATCAACCGGGTCATGCAGGACCCACAAATGCGCAGTGTGGACATATTGATGCAAGAGCTAGTGCCTACCGGGGTACCGCTGATGATGCCTGGAGAGCAGGAAAGCAGGGGAACCAAGCGCGAAACCGACCCGACTACTCAGATTGAACCATGGTCAGAGCCAATCGTGCCGCAAAATCCACGAATACTCTTGCTATCCAATGGCTCTTTTAGCACACTGTTGACGAACCGTGGAAGCGGTTTTAGCCGTTGGAAAGATGTTGACCTCACCCGCTGGCATGCCGACGGCATTCTTGAGCCATGGGGCAGCTGGGTTTACATCCAGGATTTGACAGCTGCGGAGGCTGAGGGCGGCAAGCGAACCTGGTCAGCGGCTCATCATCCCTTGCCTGGAAATCCCGAGGATATGCAGGTCAATTTCTTTGCTCATATGGCGACCTTCAGGCGCATTGAAAATGAGTTGACCAGCACCATGGAAGTAACAGTGGCGCCAGACGACCCGCTGGAGATTCGGCGGGTGAACCTGATTAATAATTCCGTCAAACCCAGGCAATTGCGGTTGACCTCCTATGGTGAGGTTGTTCTGAATCAACAAGCGGCTGATACCCGTCACCCCGCTTATAACAAGCTCTTTATCGAATCGGAGTTCATCTCTGAACTTGACTTGCTGGTCTTCAAGCACCGCAAAATGGTCGATTCGAAGCAGCTCGTTTTCCTCGGGCATATGCTGGTTGTAAACCAACCAAACTCCCGGAATTCGGATGCGCACCCGGTCAGGTTTGAGACCGACCGCAGGGAATTTTTGGGGCGGGAGCGCAACCACCGCAATCCTTACGCGCTCCATTCCAAGAGCTATCTGACCGGTTCAGTTGGTGCAACCCTGGACCCGGTGTTCTCATTGGGCAGGGAAATTACACTGAAACCGCACGATAGCGCTACCGTTGCTTATATTACCTTCACTGCATCCAGCCGGAGTGCTCTCCTGAAAATGGCTGAAAGCTACCGGTCGTGGACAAAAATCGAAAACACTTTCCACGAAGCCAACATCAGCAAGCTGACCTGGCTGGGCAGGCGCAACATCGGACGAGAAGAATTGAAGACGAACCTGGACCTGCTCTCCTTGCTCGTTTACCCGCGCAGTGAGAAACGAGCCCCGGAAGAGACCCTTATGAAGAACGTGCTCAACCAGAGCGGTCTCTGGCGGTTCGGAATCTCTGGCGACCACCCGATAATCCTGGTTGAAATTGACAGCGACCCCCAGATGAGCCTGATGGTCGAAGCCGTCCAGTCGCAAAATTATCTCAGGTCTCACGGTTACAAGTCTGACCTGGTGGTTTTAAACACCCAGCCCAGTATGTATTCCTCTGAATTGAACAACCTGATGATGCGCAGGCTCCGTCAGATTGATGCCGACCAATGGCTGAATCAGCGCTCAGGGATTTTCATCCGTTCTGCTGACCAGATCCAGCCTGAGGAAAAGGTGTTGTTGCGCTCGGTTGCCAGGATAATTTTACGGGGCGATGCCGGCACTTTGTCCAAACAGCTCCGTCTCAAGTTTGACACTGCAGCTGACCTTCCCCTGCTTCTGACAACAGCCACGTCCAGGCGGAACCTGCCAGCAGCCCAGCCCTGGGAAACAAAGCCGCTTGGTGAACTGCAATTCTTCAACGGCTTTGGTGGGTTTTCAAGTGATGGCAAAGAGTACCAGATGCACCTGGCTCCCAACCAGGCAACGCCTGCCCCCTGGGTAAACGTGATCGGCTACCCGGATTTTGGCTTCATGGTCAGTCAGGCAGGCAGCCAGACCACTTGGGCGGTCAACAGTGGTGAAAACCGCCTTTCGCCCTGGTCAAACGACCCGGTCAGCGATTCATCGGGGGAGGTTTTGTACCTGCGCGACGAAGAAACCGGCGATGTCTGGACGCCAACACCCCTGCCTGCCCCCGGTCCGCATGCTCATCGTGCCCGGCATGGCGCTGGGTACAGCGTTTTTGAGTCTGAGTCGCATGGCTTGTGGCAGGAAATGACTTTATTTGCCGACCCGGAAGACCCTGTCAAGTTGGTTAAACTTAATCTCAAAAACCGTCTCTCAGAAAACCGGCGCATAACTGCCACCTATTACCTGGAATGGGTGCTGGGATTAACCCATGAAGATACCGTTCTGAATCTGATACCCGAATACCGACCTGAGCATTCCATGCTCAGTGTGCGCAACCCATATCACGCCGAACTCGGCAAGCAGATTGCCTTTCTGATGGCAGACCGCACACCCCATGGCTTTACCACTGATCGCTTTGAGTTTTTGGGCACTGAAGGGTCCACAAAAAATCCGGCGGCGCTGCACCGGATTGGGCTTTCAAACAGTATCAAGGTGGGCTCCGACATCTGCGCGGCGATGCAGATTCACATTGACCTGCCGGCGAATGGCGAAAGCGAGCTTCATTTTGTGATTGGGGATGCCAGTGATGAAGAACAGTTAACCTACCTTGCAGAAAAGTATCGTGAGCCGGCTGCAGTTGCCCGTTCACGCGAAAGAACAAACCAGTTTTGGGATAATTTGCTCAACGCCGTTCAGGTTAGCACTCCCAATACCGCCGCCAACCTGATGCTCAACCGCTGGTGGCTCTACCAGGCGCTCTCCTGCCGAATTTGGGGTCGCAGCGGCTTTTACCAGTCTAGCGGCGCGTACGGTTTCCGTGATCAGCTCCAGGACGTGCTCTCGGTTCGAGGCACCCGACCTGAAATCACCAAAGATCAGATCCTCAATGCCGCCCGCCACCAATTTGAAGAGGGCGATGTTCTGCATTGGTGGCATCCACCCACAGGTCGGGGTGTGCGCACGCGCATCTCAGACAATTTGATCTGGCTTCCCTATGTCAGCACTTTGTACGCCGAAGCTACTGGTGACTACTCCATTTGGGAGGAAAAACTCCCCTTCCTGAGCGCGCCACCGCTTGAACTAGATGAAAAAGAGCGTTATGCGCAATACAGCTGGACCACCGAAACCTACTCCCTGTTCGAACATTGCCGTCGAGCCTTGCAGAAAGGTGCCACAAAAGGTGTTCACGGACTGCCCTTAATTGGATCGGGAGATTGGAACGACGGTTTTAACCAGATTGGCAGCCAGGGTAAGGGCGAGAGCATCTGGATGGGCTGGTTTTTGATTGAAGTGCTGAACAGATTCGCAAAGGTTGCCGAAGACCGCGGGCTTTTTGAAGAGGCACAGCGTTATCGCCAACAGGCACTCAATTATGGCAAAGCAATCGAAGAGCACGCCTGGGACGGCGACTGGTATCTACGAGCCTATTACGATGATGGCAGCCCGCTTGGCAGCCGTCGCTCCCAGGAATGCCAGATCGATGCGATCGCGCAATCGTGGTCTGTACTGAGCGGTGCTGGAGACCCAGATCGCGCTCAGCAGGCGATGAACAGTGCCTGGGACAGATTAGGCGACCCCGCCAACAACCTGGCACTGCTCTTCACGCCACCTTTTGACAAAACTACCAAAGATCCCGGCTATATCAAAGATTACCCTCCCGGTGTTCGGGAGAATGGTGGTCAATACACCCACGCCGCCGCCTGGACCACCTGGGCTTACGCCGCGATGGGCGATGGGGAACGTTCCTGGCACCTGTTCGATATGCTCAATCCAATCTATCATACAGATAGTGAACAACGGGCAGCGGAATATCGGGTGGAACCCTACATCGCCGCCGCAGATGTCTATAGCGTAGAGCCAATGAAGCGCAGAGGCGGCTGGACCTGGTATACCGGCTCAGCCAGTTGGCTCTACCGCCTGGGTATGGAAGGGCTGCTCGGTCTGCGAAAGGAAGGCGACCGGTTGTATGTTAACCCGGTAATTCCAGCCAGATGGGACGGCTTTTCGATGCGCTATCGTTTCTTTGACAGTTTGTATCGGATAGAAGTCCGCAACCCCGACCACGTAAATAACGGTGTCAGGGAAATTCGGTTGGATGGCGAACGGCTTGAAAACCAGGCGATTCCCCTGGTAAATGACGGAGCAGAACACCTGGTTGAAGTCATCCTTTGAATATTCCACCAGGTAATCGGGGCGGATTGGCAGCGCATGCCCTCTTTTTTTACAAAACTCCCAGGCTTCGTAGTACACTGAGCCTTAGAGACGAATTGTTTCAGGAGATCGGATATGAACATCGATAAAGCCAGGGAATTCATTTACAGAAATGCCAGACTGCTTGACTTTGCCAGGTGGAAATATCTGTTTGAGAACGGCAGCAAGGAAGATGTCTTATCGGTGTTAGCCACCTATCAGAACGCCGATGGGGGCTTTGGGCATGGGCTGGAACCAGACTTTTGGAACCCCCTTTCTTCGCCCGTGCAGACCTGGGTGGCAACCCGCATCATTCATGAGCTGGATCTGCAGGATAACAAACACCCCATCATCCAAGGCATTCTGAATTATCTGGAGTCCGGGTTGGATTTTAATCGTCACACCTGGCGAAACACAGTCCCGACCAATAATGACTATCCCCATGCGCCCTGGTGGACCTTCAACCCAGTGGAAGTCACTTACAACCCCACCGCCAGCCTGGTCGGCTTTATATTGAAATTTTCAGACAGGGGCAGCCACCTTTTTGAATTAGGCTCTATTCTGGCACAAGAAGCCTATGCGCACTTCAAGGACCACCACCCCCTCAAAGAAATGCACACTGTTGCCTGCTACGTAGAATTGTATGAATACCTGAAAGACAGTTCGCTTCACGATATCATCGACCTGCAGGAATTCGAAGATTTGCTTCACAAGCAGATTCAGCACGTTATCACTCACGATGTTTCAACTTGGGCGACAGAGTATGTCTGCAAGCCGTCGCTGTTCATCCGGTCCAAAGCCAACGATTTTTACCTTGCGAATATGTATACCTGCTACTACGAATGCGAATTCATTGCCAATACCCAGGAATCGGATGGTACATGGGCAGTGACCTGGGCATGGGCAGAATACCCTGAAGAATGGCAGGTTAGTAAAAATCGGTGGAAATCGGATTTAATCATCAGGAATCTGAAATTTTTACAAGTTATGTGTGACTGATCAGTTTTTTTAGAAGCACACCAACGGTGCGTGTAGGAGTACAATATGCTCATGGAAGAAGAACTGATCGCTCCATGCGGTATGAACTGCAGTCTATGCGCAGCGTATCAATTCAAACAAAAAGACTTGAATAAGCAGGTTTTCACCGCAAGTACTGCCCGGGCTGCATCCCCAGGGGTGAGCACTGCACCCACATGGCTGATGCTTGCAATTTGCTCGGAGAGGGTTTGGTCAGGTTTTGTTTTGAATGTGAGTCTTACCCTTGTAAAAGACTGAAAGCTTTGGATAAGCGCTATCGAACAAAATATCATATGAGCATGATCGAAAATTTGGACTCCATTCGGGATCAAGGGATGCGAGATTTCCTGGAAGCCCAAGAGGTGGAGTGGCGCTGCCCAACCTGCGGTGGCACGATTTGCTGTCACACCGGGTTGTGCATGAATTGTGATATCAAAACCTTCATTCAGAATCCGAAATACCGTTGGAACAAACAATAGGATACGGTAGAGCGAAGGGAAGCGACAAATGGCAACACTCAATGATGCCATCACTGAATACAATGCCCAATTACAGAAGGGTCAAAATCAAATAGCCTACAAAGGCATCATGACCTTCATGTCCAGGCTCAAAACAGCCTTGGAGAGCAGCCATCCGGATTATAGTGTCAGCGGACTCTATTTCGGCTACATGGATATGACCTACTTCGCGTTTACTCCTCTGGAGTTGAAGCGCCGGAATCTCAAGATTGCGATCGTTTATCTGCACCAAGAAAACCGGTTTGAGCTTTGGCTGGGGGGCAGCAACCGGAAAATCCAAGCGGAGTATATTGATTTCTTCAAAGGTAAGGACCTTGGCTTTTTCAGGCTTTCAAAGGTCAGCCCGGGTGTGGATTCGATCATCGAATCGATCATTTCTGAGAAGCCGAATTTTGATGACCCGGCCGAATTAACGAACACCATCGAAAAGCAGACCATGGGGTTTGCCCAAAAGGTCCACGACCTTTTATTGGGTTGATATTAAGAATGCTCAGAATGGAATGTGTGCGATAAACCATAACAACATTCGAGAGGCAGGTCTGGGACCTTCCCATTCGTCACTGCGAGCCCTGAAAAGAGGGCGTGGCAGTCTGCCTTATAGTCCCAACACCTCTGTCACTGCGAGCCCCTGTTCCTGTTGTCTCGTGATTGCGTGAACTACGGAAAGGGGGCGTGGTACCTCTGTCACTGCGAGCCCCCGTTGCTGTTATGGCGTGATTGCATGAACTACGGAAAGGGGGCGTGGCAGTCTGCCTTAAAAGTTGCCCGGCGTGACCTTTCGAAGTAAAAGAAAAAAGGCAGATCGCCACGTCGCTTCGCTCCTCAGGATGA
>DHCY01000012.1:59640-59865 GCA_002399085.1 Anaerolineaceae bacterium UBA4890 | reverse complement strand
ACACCTCTGTCACTGCGAGCCCCTGTTCCTGTTATGGCGTGATTGCCTGAATTACGGAAAGGGGGCGTGGTACCTCTGTCACTTGGAGCCCCTGTTCCTGTTGTCGCGTGATTGCCTGAATTACGGAAAGGGGGCGTGGCAGTCTGCCTTAGAAGTTGCCCGGCGAGACGGCTTTTTGGGAAAAGAAAAAGGCAGATCGCCCCGTCGCTTCGCTCCTCAGGATGA
>DHCY01000012.1:0-59439 GCA_002399085.1 Anaerolineaceae bacterium UBA4890 | reverse complement strand
ACCTCTGTCACTGCGAGCCCCCGTTGCTGTTATGGCGTGATTGCCTGAATTACGGAAAGGGGCGTGGCAGTCTGCCTTAAAAGTTGCCCGGCGAGACTGCTTTTTGGGAAAGGTAAAGGCAGATCGCCACGTCGCTCCGCTCGTCGCGATGATGGGGTACATGAGCGATGACGGAATATGCATGCCATGGCAACACAGAGCAATACTTGCAATCCACCTTATTGCCACTCCGCACATCTTATAAAAGATTAACTCTAAAAATGCATAAATTCCAAAGCCATATCATATAATGATATTTATAATTAAATCTAGTTAACTATTCTTAGACCGTAATTTACTAGTAGAACCCTAAATTAGTTACATGAGGAGAAAACATGACAACCAACACAAAATTCAAAGAAGCAGCAACCAGACTCTTTCCCACGCTGAAGCAATTCGTACCAATCGTAGATCGCGTTCATGGTCCTCATCATCCCGAATTTCATGATGTGCGCGCTTTGTTTAGCACAATTGTTGAAAAAACCGAGGCAATCAGCCCCGCCAAGCCTGAATTAACAGAAGAATTCACAAAACTGAACGAAATTACCAGCAATTACACGATTCCTGGTGATGTTTGCGAAAGTTTCGCAGCTGTTTACAACATGCTGGCTGAACTCCAGACCGCCTACCAGGAATAAAACCTGCAGGTCGGGAAAGTGGTGTAACTTTGCAACGATTCATTTTAAGTAAGAAGAACCAAATAGCACTAATCAGCTTTATTCTGATTGTGACTGCCTTCGTCAGCCATTACGCTTTTGGTAATGAGACAGTAGCCACCTGGGCGTTAGCAATCGCTTCGGTTTTGGGCGTTGCCCCGATCGCGATCCAGGCGTATCAGGCATTGCGGGTTAAGGTGGTCAGCATTGACGTGTTGGTAACCATCGCAGTTATTGGTGCTTTCTTGATAGGAAATTATGAGGAATCCGCCATCGTAACCTTCCTCTTCCTGTTCGGTGCTTACCTCGAGCAGCGCACGCTGAACAAGACCCGTTCTGCCATAAAAGAACTGACTGAAATGGCACCAGAAAGCGCCCTGAAGCAGATGGAGAATGGCGAGTTTGTTGAAGTTGAAGTCGACGAGGTCGATGTAGGCGATATCCTGCTGGTAAAAACTGGCGCGAAAGTGCCTGTCGACGGCACTGTTCTGAGCGGTGATGGGCATATTAATGAAGCCAGCATCACCGGCGAGTCTGTCCCGGTGAGCAAGCATAAAGATTCTGGCGTTTACGCCGGCACCATCCTCGAAAATGGCACGCTCCAAATTGTCGCTGATCGGGTGGGTGAAGACACCACCTTCGGTCGCATCATCGAGCTGGTTGAAGAAGCACAGGATTCCAAATCCGAAGCTGAGCGTTTTATCGACCGTTTTGCCCGCTGGTACACACCGGCAGTTTTGCTATTGGCAGCAGTTGTCTGGTTGTTCTCGCGTGACATCGAACTGGCGATCACAATCCTGGTTTTGGGCTGCCCCGGTGCACTGGTGATCGGTGTACCTGTCTCCAACGTGGCTGGCATCGGCAACGGCGCGCGGCACGGCATTTTGTTAAAAGGAAGCGAAGTCATCGTCGATTTCAGCCGGGTTGACACCATTGTTTTCGATAAGACCGGAACATTAACCGTTGGCAACCCGGAAGTTGCTGATGTTGAAATCTACTCAGAAGATACCGAAACAGTAAAGGCATATGTCGCCAGTGTTGAGCACGAGTCTGATCACCCGCTGGCGAAAGCAGTTGTCGGTCATATAGGCGAAATCAAACGCTACCCGGTCAAAAACACCAACGTTGTCAAAGGTGGAGGAATCGTTGCCGAAGTGGATGGGCATACCGTTGCTGTAGGCAATGTGGCGCTGATGGACCAGGAGGGCGTTAACCTTTCTGAGAAGGCACGCGCAGACATTGCCCGGTTTGAAGTTGATGGAAACTCGCTTGTGCTGACCTCGGTCGATGGTGTGCTGAAAGCTCTGATTGGCATCCGCGACCAGGTTCGTCCTGCCGTGAAAGAAGACCTGGCAAAGATCAAGAAGCTGGGAGTCAAGAACCTGGTGGTTCTCTCTGGAGACAACCAGGGCACCGTAGACCGTGTGGCACGCGAGCTGGGGCTCACTGAAGCACATGGTCACATGCTGCCGGAAGACAAATCAGCCTATATCCAGGACCTGATCAATAAAGGTCACATCGTCGCTTTCGTCGGGGACGGCGTAAACGACAGCCCTTCGTTAGCGCTGGCACATATCGGCATCGCAATGGGCAGCGGCACCGATGTCGCCATCGAGACCTCCGATGTGGTCCTGATGAATTCCGATTTCAGTAAGTTGCCCCACGCCCTGGGGCTGACCAAAGCAACAGCCAGCAATATGCGCCAAAATATTGTCATCGCGGTTGGCGTTGTGCTGGTTTTACTGGCAAGCGTGTTCTTCAGCGATTGGATGAACATGTCTATTGGAATGTTTGTTCACGAAGGCAGTATTTTAGTGGTAATCTTAAATGGTATGCGCTTACTGCGTTATAAGTTAAGAATTTAGAGAAGGAGAATTAAAGATGCAAAAAGCAACAATTCAGTTGGAAACATTAACTTGCCCGTCTTGCATTTTGAAGATTGAAAACGCTACCAAATCGATGGAGGGCGTGGATAAAGACAGCGTGCAGGTAATGTTCAATTCCAGTAAATTGAAGTTCAACTTTGACGATGAAAAAGTAAAGGTTGAAGAAGTAGAAAACGCAATCCAGAAGCTTGGGTACGAAGTAAAGAAGACTCAAGTCAAGGCGATGTAATCTCAGAAACAAAAAAGAGGAGCAGAAAAAAATCTGCTCCTCTTTTTTGTGCCAGACAATTTACCAACTAATGCTAAAGCGACTTCACGTAGTCTACTAACGGATCTATATATTCGCGTGAGGAATGGTCGTAAGAATTTTTCATGGCAGCCAGCATCGCATCCTGGGTGCCGTCCTTATCTTTAATTCTGCGAACAACTCCCTTTACCATTGACATGACCAGTTTATCGAAACCCTTCATTTTTTCATAATTGAACCCACTCAAAAAATAGAAAAAAGGGATCCCGGAATTTGCTGGTACGTTCATGTTCCGAACCCGGTCAATTGCCACAGTTTCCTCAGGCGGCGTCGCACCTGTGGCAAAGATGATCAGTTTTTTATCGGGGAAACGACTGCGGGTTTTGTTTACAAATTTTATGCCGTCAATCTTACCGGCTCTTACCCCACCGCCAAAGATGATCAGGTCATAATCGTAAAGATGAACCAGATTGCAATTTTCTACCGGGTAGATCTCGCAGCCCAATTCTTCACCAATCCAGTGAGCATACTTCTCTGTGAAACCGGTCTTAGATTTATAGATAACAACACATTTTTCCATACAGTTACCTCAGTTTAAAACTAAAAAATGAATGGATTCAAATCTCCTGATAACAGGCAAAGAAAAATAATAGTGGTTAGACAAAGTACAACACTATTATACACATATGTTTAATTGTCTGTGTTAATAATAACAAAAAGAACGATTTTCAGATTCCGAACACTCCGGTCAGGATAAACACAAACATCGACCCCGTGATAATTCCTAAGGCAGTGTAGTTTTCACTGCCATACTTTCGTGCGGTAGGGATGAGTTCGTCGAGAGTGATAAAGACCATAACGCCGCCAGCAAAAGCAAGCGCACCAGGCAGAAGGGCGGTGAATCGAACCAGGAAGACACTCGCCAGCAATGCGCCCACTGGTTCGCCCAAGCCTGACAAAAAGGCGACTTTCACAGCATCTCGCTTGCAAATGCCTGCCTTGCATAAGGGCAATGCGGTGGCAATCCCTTCGGGGATGTTGTGCAGTAAAATTGCTACAGCGATAAAAACGCCAAACTGAGGATTGTGCAGGTAGCCAGCACCGACCGCGATCCCTTCAGGCAGGTTGTGAATGGTTATCCCAATTGCTAATAGCAAACCGGTATTCACCAGCGAACGATCGACGTCGTCGGCAGCCTTATTGAGGAATTTCCGCCGTTGCCGCCTTCGCTTGCCTTGCCCCTCACCCTTCCCATCACAGACGCAGTCGTCAAATTCAACTTGTTCTTTTGGAATCTCGCGCTCGTCAAAACGAATGTGCGGAATAAAGTTGTCCAGCAAGAACATAAAAATCGCGCCTAAGCCAAAGCCAATTGTGGCAGTCAGCCAGTTGGAGAGTTCAATCGACTGCTGTACCAGCTCAAGGAAAGCCAGGCAGATCATCACCCCCGCCGTGATCCCCATCAAAAAACCGTAAGAACGCCGTCCAGGTCTGCGAATACTCGCGATCAAACCACCGAGACCGGTGCCAAGGCTCGCCATCAGGCTGAGCAAAAGGATATTAACAAGTGGGTGTAAATTTTCGAACATTTAAGTCAGTGTCTCTTTCATTTTGTTAAGCTTGTGCATTATACCGGATATAATCTAAACGGTTTCGAAATATGTACTATCAGGGGTACAATTCTTGCACACCTATTGGGCAGGAAACAGCCTATGATCAACATACTCGAGATTGACCCGATTTTAACGGTTTTTCCATATGCCCTGCTCTATTATGGGCTGCTTCTGGTTTCCAGCGGTCTTGCCTTGCTGGCAGTTAACCGGTCGGAAAACGAAAACAAACGTGCTCTTCAAACGGCACTCGTGATTATCTTTGTCAGTCAGCTGTTGTTGTTAACAACTAACCTGCTCGCCTACCAGGGCTTCCAGCTTGTCAGGGCACTGTTTCCGCTTGCGCACAGGGTGCTCAACCTGCTCTGCCTGCTGTGGCTAATTTGGGCGCTCTTCCGCAGCCAGTCTAAGAATATTACCGGTTGGATTCCAGCCATTCTTTCGCTTGCTATTTTTCTCTCAGGTATATTGTTCAGCCTGTGGTGGCTGCCAGACGCCCAATCGCAAGAGTTTAACCGGAGTTGGATGGATTATGCCCTGATCGGTTTTACGCTTGTGTTGGTTTTTGTAAGTGCGATCATTTTTTACACCCGCCACCGCACACACCTCGTAGAGGGCTGGCTCATTTTGGCGATCGCGGCTGCAGGGTTTGTCCTCTATCTGCTCTTACCCTCTCCTGGCAACCTGCCGGCAGCAGCGATGATAAGCCAGCTCGTGTATTACCCGCTTCTGTTAAGCCTTGTTTCCAACCAGGATCAAACGGATAATGAACCAGTAGATCCAAAAACGGAACCAAACGGTGACTTGAGGGCGAACGTTGCCAATGCTTTTTTGGAAGTCAGCCTTCAACCTTCTCAAGATGAGCTGGAAAAGTCACTTACTCACAGCCTTAGCCTTTACCTGATGGCTGACCTCTTCGGACTGATCCATTTCGAACCAGGAAGCGACCAGGCGCTCTTGAAAAACGCTTACGACCTGATCCGCGAAGACCATGTGAAAAATATCGTGCTGAAAGCCGAACGCATGCCAATTTTGTTCAAGATGCTTGTCGAAGGTGAAAGCATTCTTTCCAACCATAAATCCGAGCTCAGTGCCGAAAAGAATTACCTGGTGCAAGCCAGCGGTTACAACCGGGTTGGCAACCTGCTGCTCTACCCCCTCAAACAAACCGCCAACCAGCCAAGGTGGGCGTTTTTGGGTTTGAGCCCTTATACGAATAAAGAATGGGGCAAAGGCGATCTTGAGCGGTTGGATCGCTTGCAGCATAACCTGGGTAGCGTGCTTGAAAAAGCCGGGCGTTTGGAGCAGGAAGCCCGTCAAATCAGCGACCTGCAGACCCTGCTGCTCCAAAAGGAAGACGAAGTCAGCTTGTTGCAGACAAACGTCACCGAAAACCAGGCTGAACTACAGAATTTAAGTAAAGAACTCCAGCAGACACAATCTGCGTGGACCGAGGAAGTCAAACTCTGGATCAAACGCCAAAAAGAGCTCGAAGAGGAGCTGGAACGATTGCAGCAGACAATTAAAGAGAGCCAGGCAAGCGTTGCTGAATCCGAATTCTTGCGCAGCCAAAAAAAGCAGCTCGAAGAAACCATTGCCCGCAATGCTGAGCAAACCGCCCAGCTGAAGGCAGCCATCGATCAAGCCAGTTCCTTACTGCAAGGCTTGACCGACCAGGGTAAAACAGCCGATGAAGCCGAAGAAAGCAAAGGGTAGAAATTTATGCGATTCAATAAACATCAAACCCTTACCTTGACGGTCATTTTTGTCTTGTCCATGTCTTTCATCGGTGTGATTCTGGGCAGCGTGGTGATTACCGCCATGGCTCACTCAGAAAGCTCGCCCTGGTATATCAGCCTCAGTGGCATGGAACGCACTGCCACGCCTTTTCAGCCAAATTCCTTTGCCAACATTCTCGAGGATGGCAGCATAGAGCTCATCCCCCAGCCCATGTTCACCCCCACACCCGTACCGGTCATCCCCGAGGGTGAGCTGCCGGAAAACCAGGTCAACATCATCATGCTGGGTGCAGATGACTTTGGTGCGGGCAACTTTCGCACCGATGTGATCATGCTGCTGTCGATTAACCCCAAACACCAGACCGCCTCGCTGATCTCCTTTCCGCGGGATTTATATGTGACCATTCCTGGCTATTGGTCCAACCGAATCAACACCGTCTGGCAGTTGGGCGGCTTCCCGCTTTTGCAGGAGACTTTCCAGGTCAATTTTGGTTTTCGCCCTGAATATTACATGATGGTCAATTACAACGGCTTTAAGGACGTGGTTAACAGTATTGGCGGCATCGATGTAACTGTCAGCGAAGAACTGCAAGACAGTTGTCATTTCGAACCCAACGGGTGGTGTGTGATTGAGCCGGGAGAGCATCATATGGAAGGTAACACGGCTCTGTGGTATGCCCGTTCGCGTCTGACAACATCTGACTTTGACCGCAACCGTCGGGCTCAGGAAGTGGTTGTGGCTATTTTCAAAAAAGCCGTCAACCTCAACATGCTTGTAAAAGTGCCCGAACTGTACGGTTTGTATCGCGAATATGTCGACACCGATATACCCCTCACCAAGGTGCTGACCTTGCTGCCGATGGCGAAGCCCCTGATGACTACGGATAACATTCGTCGCTTCTCGGTCAGCAACGAGATGGTGACGAACTGGATCACATATGAAGGTGCCTGGGTTTTGATGCCTAACTATGACGCGATATCTGATATGCTTAACGAAGCGCTTTATCGCAACGAATAACCCATTTTCCCCCAAGCCAATGTTAAAAACCTGTAATGGTTCTGTTTTTGGCGTCTACACAAAGTTGTTTGATCACGTCAACCAATTATGACGGCATTAAGGAGAAAGATTTATGACACCAATATTACAAGCGAAAAACCTGGTCAAAAAATATGGAGACCTGACAGCGGTGGACGATGTCTCGTTTGAGATCCAGGAAGGCGAAATCTTCAGCCTGCTCGGTCCCAACGGTGCCGGCAAGACCACCACGATCTCCATGCTTTCAACCTTGCTAACTCCCACCAGCGGAGATGCGCTGATCGATGGTTCCTCAATTCTTAATGACAACATGCAGGTGAGAAAATCTATTGGGATCGTCCCCCAGGAAATTGCCCTGTATGACGAACTGACCGCCCTTGAAAACCTTGAGTACTGGGGAAAACTATATGACCTGGGCGGGGGTGAGCTGAAAAAGCGGATTCGCGAGGTTTTAGAGGTGATCGGTCTGACCGATCGCGCTAAAGACCGCGTCAAAACGTATTCCGGAGGAATGAAACGGCGCATTAATATTGCGTCCGGGCTGCTGCACAAACCGAAGCTGCTCTTCATGGACGAGCCCACAGTCGGCATCGACCCCCAGTCCAGGCGCATGATCCTGGATATGGTGAAAGAGCTGAACCAGCAGGGCATGGCGATCCTCTATACCACTCATTACATGGAAGAAGCACAGGAACTGTCTGACCGGGTGGGCATCATCGACCACGGCAAGTTGATCGCAATCGGCACCCAGGACGGGCTGACCCAACAAGTTGGGGAAACCGATTCAATCCATCTAGAGACCGACCCGACTGATGACCTGCCTTCAATTGCTGCAAAAATGGAAGGCTTTGGTGAGATCTCCAAGGTGATTGTGGAAACAGATGGGCTGACCCTGATCACGAAAGACGCGGAACGCAGCCTCGCGCCGATCATAACCCATGCGGGTCAGGCAGGCGCGCGCATCAGGTCGATCGAGATCATCGAACCAAACCTGGAAACCGTCTTTCTCCATCTAACCGGTCGTGCTCTGAGGGATTAAGACCATGCGGAAAATTTGGCAAATCGCAATCAAGGACTTGAAGCTGATCATCCGTGACCCGATGGCATTGGTTTACTTTTTGTTGGCACCTTTTTTGTTGACCCTGGGCATGGCTGCCATTACCGGTGCTTTCAGCTCAGGCGATACCGGTCTTTCCAACATCCCGATCGTGATCACCAATGCCGATCAGGGTGAGTTGGGTAATGCCTTGGTGGAAGTTTTTCAGTCAGAAGAGCTGGACGAATTGATGAATCCTGTTTTGCAGGAGGATTTTGAGGTCGCCCGCCAGATGATTGACGATGACAGCGCGGTGGCTGCCCTGTTGATCCCCGAAGGATTCAGCAACAGTATCATCCCAAAGGAAGGCGCGGCGCTTCCCGAGGAAGTTGTGCAATTGCAGTTATATTCCGACGGTGAATCAACCTATTCTGTGGGCATAATCCGGACGATAATCGAGATATTCATCAATGAACTGAATTCATCAAATTCGACTGTCTCAATCGCGCTCAATAAATTGCTGTCCGAAAATCTGATCACACCGGAAGAGGTTCCAGTATTTTTGGATGCTTTAATGCCCCAACTAAGAAACCCTGAAAACGATCCTGGTTACCAGCTCATCGTCAATGATACCGAGGTTGAACGCCAGAACGTCAGTTTCTTGGCTTTGATCGCGCCGAGCATGGCGTTGATGTTCCTGATGTTTAACGTCACTTCTGGTGGGGTATCCTTCTTGTTGGAACGGCGGAATTTTACCCTGCAGCGCAACCTGGTCAGCCCTACGCGCAGCCACCAGATCATCCTTGGCAAGTCTTTAGGGATTTTCTTGAGGGGTTACGCCCAGGTCCTGATTTTGGTGCTGACCTCCGCCCTGCTGTTTGGGCTCGATTGGGGTAATTGGCTGGCAGTATTGGTTTTGATTGCCTTTGCCACCTACGGCGCACTTGGCTGGGGTATTTTCCTGACCAGTTTTCTCAAAACACCTTCCCAGGTTTCTAATGCTGGCACAACGATCGGTTTGCTCTTTGGTATGTTGGGAGGCGGCTTCTTACCCATGGAGACCTTGCCAGAGTGGTTGAAAAATGTAGCCCGAATCTCGCCGAATGCCTGGGGCAGCGAAGGTTTCACCATCCTGGCAGCTGGTGGCACCATCGTTGATTTGGGAACCATTCTGCTGGCACTTTTCATCATGGGCACAGCCCTGCTCGCCCTGGCGTCGGTCTTCTTCCGCCGAAATGTAGTCCAGGTGGGAGGTTGATTATGACTAAGTTTTTCAACATCATCAAAAAAGATATCAAGCTCTATTTTTCTTCGCCAGTTACGCTGATATTTTTTATCGTATTGCCGATTTTGTTCACATCAATTCTGGCTGCAGCCACTGGTGCTTTTGGCGGCGGAGCAATTGTTCTCAACTACGTTGACCAGGCTCAGTCACCGCTTTCTGCCAGCCTGCTGGAAACCTTGCAGGAAGACGATACGTTCGAACTGCAAGCCGTCGAGCTGGCGGAAGCCCAGGATGTTTTTGCTGAAGGGCGGATGGATGCTTACCTGCTCATCCCGCCTGATTTCGACCGCGAAACGATGTTAGAAGGTGACCTGGTTGTTCAGCTTTATCAGCAGCCAAACCGCACCACCAGCCAAACGATTTTCCAGGAACTTCAGCTGGCGTTGACCAAACTGACCAGTGTCCAGGCGAAGATTGATACCGTTCTGCAGGCGTATCAAGAATTGCACCCCGAGGTTTCAGCAGCAGAATTAGATAATTTGGCAGAACAATTGCTGCCAGAAATTCAGCTTGAGGTTGCCAGCGCACCTGCCAGGCTCACGGAAACGGTCAGTCAGTCAGGCGAAGAGATTGTTTACGACCCTGCCATCAGTTCGTCAGCCGGACAATTGATCACGTGGGTTTTCATGACACTGCTTGGTGTAGCCGGATCCATGGCTTTTGAGCGCGAGCGGGGCACACTCAAGCGCTTGCTGGTGACTCCGACCTCACGCCTGACCTACTTTTCTGCGACAATTTTCGGAACGGTATTAATCGCGCTTGTGCAAATTGCCTTATTGATGGTCTTTGGCGCGTTGGTTTGGAAAGCCCCCTGGCTCGAGCGACCCCTGCCGACTGCCCTCTTGATGCTGGCATTTTCGTTTGCATCAGCAGGGTTGGGTGCATTTATGGGCAGTTTGGTAAGGACAGAAAGCCAGGCAGGAGGGATTGGCACAACCGTCGGTATGACCTTTGCGCTTCTTTCTGGCGCCTGGTTCCCGATCGAGCTCTTCCCGAAGGTGATGCAAAACGTTGCAAAGATTTTCCCGACCTATTGGGGGATGCAGGGCTTGAAAGACATCCTGATCAGCAACAAGCCGTTTGAGCAGATCGTGCCGACGATTGGGATATTGCTAGGCTTTGCCGTGGTATTCCTGGCGTTGGGGATGATCTTCTTCAAGACGGAGTAAACGCAGGGTGATCGTGCCGGTCTCTTGCACAGCACCCCTTTGGTGGGCTGACCGCGCACAGGTTTTTGACCAGCAGGTCTCCGATCGTCAGATTGAGAGCTCTTCGGTATGGACGGGTTTGGCACCTGTCCAAGCATCCGAAGATTCCTCTGTATCACCCTCATCCCCGTTCGCCTTGCTCACGGGCTCTCCCCCTAAAAAGGGAGGGCTTATAAACAAAACGGAAGGATTTCATCCTTCCGTTTTCTGAAAAACAACAACTCTTCCTTTACGACTTGCCCCTCATACGCGGGTCGAGGATGTCGCGCATGGCATCGCCAACCAGGTTCCAGCCCATAACAAACAAGGTCAGGGTCAAGCCAGGAAAAACCACGATGTACCAATAGCGATCCAGGTTGGTGATCCAGTTTCGGGCAAAACTGAGGATCTGCCCCCAGTCGGCATACCCGACATCCGTACCAATTCCGAGAAATGAGAGCGCCGCAAACCCCAGCACAACATCGCCAATGCCCAGGCTCGCCAGCACCAATGTGGGGAAAATGGCGTTGGGCAATACATGTTTGAACAGAATGCGGTTCTTCTTCACTCCAGAAACCTTGGCTGCCAAAACAAAATCCCGTTCCTTGATTGAGAGAATGTCCGAGCGAATGACACGGGCGTAGCCCATCCATCCAAAACTGATCATGGCGATCAACGGAGGCCACAAACTCCGTCCGAGGATTGGCGTCAGAACCGCCGAGAAAATCAATGCCATCATAATATAAGGCAGGGTCATAAATATATCGGTGATACGCATGATGATGTTATCCACCCAACCACCATAATAGGCAGCGATTGAACCCAAAACCACGCCAACGGTCACCGTCACTGCCACGACCAGCAAACCGGTCTTGAAGGCAGTGCGGGTACCCCAGACTATGCCATACAAAATATCGTACTGACCCTGGGTGGTTCCCAAAACGTGGGTCATTTCAGTTTTTCCAGTCAATGGTTCATACCAGAAGGGAACATCGGGAACCTTGCGGGTCCACACGGCGCCAGGTGCTTTAGGCTCGCCGCTGTAGCCATCGCGAGGCATCTTATACGGGTCCTTATCAACAGGGGGCATGATTACCGGGGCAAAGATTGCTATCAGCACAAATATCAGGATCAAGATAAAGCCAACAACAGAAGCTGGAGTCTTCAGCAAGCCTTTGACGATACGATAGTTTTCTGTTCCCAGCGCTTTTTCCAACCACGTGATTTTTCGATCGCTGTGGACTTCATCGAGCATGCGGTTGTCACCAGTTGGGATCATTTCAGATTGTTCAGTCATCTGGGCTCCTTATGCAAGACGGACACGAGGGTCAATAAAGGCGTAGATCACATCCACGACCAGGTTTGAGACAATGAGGATCGAACCGCTGAAAATTGCCAACCCAAGCACGGTGACAACATCCAGCTGGGCGGCTGCGTCTGCAGCTGCCTTGCCGATCCCGGGGTAGTTAAACACGGTTTCCGTGATCACGACCCCACCCAACAGACCAACAATGCTCGAGCCTGCCATGGTGACGATCGGGAGCATGGCATTCGGTCGGGCGTGTTCGTTGATAACGGTTTTTTCACTCAAGCCTTTGGCTCGCGCAGTGGTTACATAATCCATGCGCAACGTCTCAAGCATGGAAGAGCGCGTCACACGTACATAAGTTGCCCAGTTGATATACGAAAGGGTCAGGATAGGCATTACCATGTGCCTGAGCGCGTCCACAAATATATCAAAACGCAGGTTCAGCAAGGCATCGATGGAGAGTAGGTGGGTGTATTGCTTAAGTTCACCAGAAAAGACAAGTTTGCTGACCCAATCCGACATTTTTCCCGGTAAAAACCATTGTGGTCCGGCATAGAGAAGCATTAGCAGCAACAGACCAAACACAAAGGTAGGAAAAGAGGTGCCGATAATGCTGTACACCCTGGCTGCCTGGTCTATAAATTTATTCTGGTTCACCGCAGCTTTCACACCCAGCCAGACACCAACTGAGAGCATCGGGTAAATAGTCCAAAGTGCCAGGTCTACCGTATTCGGGAAGCGGTTTTTGACAATATCGATCACATCCTGTGAAGCAGTGCGGGAGTAACCGAAATCGCCAAAGAGGATGCCGCCGTCGCGTTTTCCGGAAAAAGGGTCTTTGACTCCGAAAAGCCAAATGCCATATTGTTTCAGGAAAGGTTCATCCAGACCATACCTGGTGATGATGCCCTGGATCTGCTTGTCATTTTTTGGAAAGTCCTTGACATAAAGCGCAGACCTTTCAACCGGACCAAGCAGCTGTAGCATGCCAAAGATAATCAGCGTGACACCGATCAACAATAATGGCACCATCAGCAAACGACGAATGATGTAATTGGTCATAAAGTTACCTCACAATTCATTTTGCCTTCGGAACAGGCAGAAAAGTGTTCAGCTCATTCCGAAGTAAAAATGACTTCGGGTCTGCGGGAGCCCCTAAGGGCTCCCGCAATAAGGGTACTAGAAGCGTTATTACTCGATGAAGAAGTTGAAAATCAACACATCTTGCTGCAACGCAGGGCGACCGTAGTACAAGCGAAGCGGCTGACCATTGCCTTCTTCACAGCCTTCGGTATTGAAGCGTGCCAAACCGAGCAGGGAGGTATCTACGGTGCAAACAGGAATTGGATCGTCGTAGGCATTGGTTTCTGGATTGTAAATAGCAATCTCACCAACCAACTGATCCACCTGCGGGCGCATGGCGGTATCAACATCGATATAGTCAGCTTCACCAGCCTGGAGCATCGCAAAGCGGGTACCAAATTCAGGTACGATCTTGATTGCGACACGTTCGGTCTTGGCGGGCTCGCCCCAATAGCCATCGAAGGCAGTCAGAACGATTTCCTCACCAGGAGTCCAGTGATCGAGCTTGTAGGCGCCGGTACCATTCATAATCTTGCTGAAGGGATTATCAGCGGAAACCATGGCATAGGTATTTTGCCAGGTATCGCATTCGCCATTCCAACCACCGTTTTCAATAACCCATTCCTTGTCCATAATGGAACCCCAGCCCTGCGCAATGGTAGCCAGCCAGGGACCCCAGCCTTGTGCAAGGGTGATGGTGACGGTGTTCGCGGCATCATCGGTTGAGAAATGAGAGTAAACGGTTTCGCAAGCACCAGTCAAAACAGCCGGATCGTTTGCCACCAGGGTTTCACGGCTATCAGCGGAAGCATAGTCATCCACGATACCGGTGATATCATCGATACCCACACCCAGAATAGGTTCAGCCAGCAGCCACTGGGGTGAAGAATAACCACCCTGCAGCAGACCGCGAACAAAGGAGTAGACAACGTCTGACGGAGTCAGGTCGCCACCTTCGTGGAATTTAACACCATCAACCAGTTTGAAGGTCCAGACAGTACCGTCATCAGAAACTTCCCAGGATTCAGCAAGCTGACCAACAAATTTATCGGTGGCAATGCCATCATAGTAGACCAGGGTTTCGTAGACATTCTGGATGATCTCACCACTGGCAGTGTCATAGCTCAAAGCCGGGTCGAGGGTATCGGCATCACCAATGCTGGCGTTGACGATGGTTGTCGGGTCAGCGCCACCAGATTTTTCAATGGTCTTGTAAAGCTCACCAGAGAAAATCGGGTTGTAAATTCTGCCAGACAGGTAAACAGGTTCGTATGTGTGCTGGGTGACCAACACCACGGGGATACCAACGGCTTCATCGAAGTAGAGTTGGTTGAATTGCTGGTAAATTGCATGGCGTTCGGCAGGATCGACCTTGGTTACACCTTCATCAAGGAATGCCTTGAATTGCACTCTGAGATCTTCGGTAAGATTCTGGCGAGCACCGTAAGTACCGGTGGTGTAAGGCTGATACCAGTTGTGAGCATCATGAATATCTTCCAGCCAACCAGCGACCATGATGGGGAGCTTATGGGCGCGCTGGGCAGCCAGGTAAGCAGGCCAGGGCAGACCGAGAACTTCGAGCACGAATTTGTCGTTGATCTCAGCCAGGTTAGCCTGTAAAATTTCTGCATAGGTCTGGCGGGTGGCATTACCGGTGTTATATCCCATCTGGAGTCTGAAACCCATTTCCCAGATATCGTCAGGATCTTCGCCGGCAGGAATGCCATCTTTGTCAACGTCAGCCAGCATGAATTCTTCAGCTGCTTTTTCGAGGTCAAAGGTGTAGAAATCGGCATCGGGATCGTAACCAGGCATACCGATCAGGGACAAGACCTTGGACTGCACAGCTTCACCCTGGTAGATCTCATTGATAACGGCATCCCAGTCAAACGCGTAGGCAAAACCGCGGCGAACATGGACGTCATCAAAGATCGTGGGTGGGGCACCGTTGCCATCGAGCTTGTTGGAACCGAGGTAGGGATTCTGTGAGACTGGTTCTTCTTCTACAGGTTCTTCCACTACAGGTTCTTCCTCAACGGGTTCCTCTACAACGGGTTCTTCTTCCACTGGTTCCACAACGGGCGGTTCAGTGGCAGGGGTTGTGGGTTGGCAGGCTGCCATAAGCATACCGATGACCAACACCAAAGCAATTAATACTGAAAACTTACGCATGTTTCTCCTCCTTGAGAGAACGATTTTGGATTAACTTGGTTTTGTCAATCGTGCGTGTTTATCTATTTTCCTCAGTCGTCACCTCCTTCAAATGAGCGGGCAACTCAACCTTAAAGCACTCCACAAAATGACCGGGTAAGACTTCACGAAAATCGGGTCTACCCTTTTCGCATTCCTGGTCTGCTTTGGGGCATCGGGTCCTGAATCGACAGCCGGAAGGCGGATTAACCGGTGAGGGCACATCACCTTCCATGACAATACGTGAGCGCTTTCTATAGTGCTCAGGGTCTGGCACTGGAATAGCAGAGAGCAGTGCCTGCGTGTACGGATGCAGTGGGTTTTCATAGATCTCATTGCGATCCGCCAATTCAACAATGATCCCAAGGTACATCACAGCAACCCGGTTGCTGATATGACGAACCATGGACAGGTCATGGGCAATAAACAGATAGGTCAGGTCAAGGTCTTTTTGCAGATCTTCAAACAAGTTGACGATCTGAGCCTGGATGGATACATCCAGGGCGGAAATGGGCTCATCGCAGACGATGAAATCCGGGTTCAAAGCCAGAGATCGGGCAATACCAATACGCTGACGCTGCCCGCCAGAGAACTCGTGCGGGAAGCGGTGCATAAAGTCGGGGTCCAACCTGACCAGATCCAGCAACTCCCGCACCCGATCATCGAGCTCTTTGCCGGTTGCCAGTCCAAAAGCAACAAGAGGCTCAGCAACAATATCGCGCACAGTCATACGCGGATTCAGACTGGCATATGGATCTTGGAAAATCATTTGGATATTCTGGCGCATCAGGCGCATGGGCTCTTCTTTGAGAGCAACGAGATCGATGTCTCTAAAATAGATATGACCGGCGGTCGGTTTGTATAGCTGAACAATGGCGCGCCCTGTTGTTGTCTTACCGCAGCCGGATTCCCCAACCAATCCAAGGGTTTCACCCTTGTGTATTTCGAAAGAGACGCCGTCAACCGCTTTTACGGCACCTACCTGACGGCGGATCACACCCCGGTAGATTGGAAAATGGACTTTCAAGTCTTCGACCCGAACCAAAACTTCGTCGTTATTATGCATCGCGTACACTCCCATCATCAACATTCACCCAACAGGCTGCCCGGTGACCCTCCTCGATATCCAATAAAGGCGGGTTTTCCAGCCTGCATTTTTCAATCACCCACTTACAGCGTGGGGCGAACGGGCAGGAATGAGGTTTTTTATAAAGCATCGGGGGCATGCCATCGATGGAATATAAACGTTTTCGACCTTCCGTCTGAATCTGGGGCAGGCTGCCCAGCAAACCAATTGTGTAAGGGTGTGTTGGTCGGCGATATAAATCGTCAATCAAAGCTTCTTCGATGATAAAACCGCCATACATAACGTTCACACGGTGAGCGATGCTGGCAACTACGCCCAGATCATGCGTGATCCAGATGATCGACATACCAACTTCTTCGCGCAGACGAATCACCAAATCTACAATTTGTGCCTGGATGGTCACATCCAAAGCTGTGGTGGGCTCATCGGCGATCACGATCTGGGGGGCACAGCTGAGTGCCATGGCGATCATAACCCGCTGACGCATACCACCGGAGTATTGATGGGGGTAATCCTTCAGGCGGTCGCCTGCTCTTGGGATGCCAACCTGCTCGAGCAATTCAATTTAACGCGCGCGTGCTTGTTCCTTATTGAACCCCAGGTGAAGCATCATCGGCTCTGCCAGTTGTTTGCCAATGGTCATCACTGGATTCAGCGAGGTCATCGGGTCCTGGAAGATCATGGAAATCTGACCGCCACGAACCTGGCGAATTTCATCTTCGCTAATTTGGAGAAGGTCTTTCCCCTTGAACATGGCGGTTCCAGCAACGATCTTGCCTGGGGGCTGTTGGATAAGGCGGAGAATGGAAAGCATGGAGACGCTCTTGCCACAACCGCTTTCACCGACGATTCCTAACGTCTCCCCCTCATTGAGTTTGAAATCAACTCCGTTGACAGCGTGAACAACTCCTTCGGGAGTGTTAAACTGCGTCTCCAATCCTTGTACGTTCAGTATTTCACTTGTCATCAATTTGTCCTTAATTGAAATGTATTATGTTCTCATGGAAAATGTGACTTGTCGGTTATGTTGTTAACAGGTGCGGAAAATTGTTAAATTCGATTATATCACTTTTGAAAAAGTCTACCCTGTGCTTACTTCCCAACCCGTAGGCGAATTGCTCAGTTCTGTTGATCCGCAGGTGGGTGAGTTCGCAGAATGTTGGCTGAGAGTAGGCGATATGGCAAAGTGCATATTTGCCTTCGAAATCAACCAATACCTTCATCAACCCCAGATAGTTATCAGTTGAGACCAAAGTCAGGGTATGTGGCTGCAGCACTAGCTCATCCAAAGGATTGACAATGCTCAGATGCATCTTCCTGGCTTCAGTCTTTTCAACCTCCTGATTGTAGTAAGTGGCTCCGTTTTCAAGGAGGGTATCTATTGTGACCAGGGGCTCGCGAAATTTACTGGTCATTAACAAGTCGCCAGAAAAGCCAGCCCCAGTCATGATCGCAAGACAAACGATGAAGGGCACTATCGCGCCGAAGGCGCCTGAAGATGCCAGGCTCTGATCGATCAGCAAGTTTTCAAGAATGCCGCACAAAATACAGGTAAATCCGATTGCGAAAACACCATAAAACCAATAATGACCGAGACTGGTCAAATCTTCAAATCGCATCAGGGTCGTGAATTCTGGAAGCAGTCGGGTTGTCAGCCAGGGTGCGATTTTGATGGGAATATTGATCACCAGGTAGGTAAATAAAATTGACAGACCGACCCACAGCAGCAGGCTCACCCAACCTTTCTCAAATCTTGCGGTCATGTAGCCGGCTATAACAGCTGCAGGCACACAAATGAGAAGCGCTGGGAAGAACTTTAAAAAAGGCAGCGATGAATTATGCCGAAGTAAGAGAAAAGCATCCATCCCCCAGGCAGCTAAGGTAAAAAACAATCCGGCGATCAGTCCGTAGAAGGCACCTAGTTTAGTTCGCTTACGCGAATAACTGCTGATCATCATTAAATTATATCCCATTGTCTATCTTGCGTAAAAATTTTCCAAAAGAAATTTTGATATTTTATGCAAAATGCATATCTCTCCGCCATTAATTTTCAAGATCCAGTTATGCGGAAGGAAATCATCTCCCATCAAGCCTTGTCGAAATCCGTTTGACAAACTGGATTACAAGGACTAAACTTAATTACACTTTTTTTGACTATACGAAACGCGGGAGCCACGATGAACCAGAAAGACGAAGCAATCAACGCACATATAACCGAGAGCACGCTGCTCCGACCGGCAATCCAGGCTTGGAAATTCTTTTTACGAGACCAGGGTCGCTCTCATCACACGCTAAAGGCATTTGAAGCCGATTTGATGTTACTGGAAGAGTTTATGCCCACCGACAAACCCATCGGGCAAATTTCAACAAAAGATCTCGAAGATTATCTGACCTGGCTCGAGAAGGACCGCGGTGTCCCCTGCAGCCCCAAGACGCTTTCGCGCCGGATCACTTCCTTGAAGTCCTTTTTCCGCTGGCTGACTCAAAATGCAGTAATCTCGGTTGACCCGGCAGAAAAAATCATCCAAAAGACTGTCACCAGCCCCCTGCCAACCGTTCTCACCCCACAAGAGCTCCAGGTTGCCCTTGATGCCGCCGACTCCATCCGCAGCTCTGCTAGCGCAGACCCGCGACCCTATGTTTTATTGCGGATGGTGCTGGAAACTGCCATGAAAAAGGGCGAATGTCTGAATCTGAAGGTCAACCATCTTGAATTAACCGACCCGGAAGAGGCTTATGTTTTCGTGCGCTACCCCAATCAGCGCTATCGTTTCAAGGAACGCAAGATCGCGATATCTCCTGAATGGGTTGAAGCGTACAATCAGTACGCGCAACAGTATGAAATTAAAGATCAAGTCTTCCCCTGGTCTCAACGCCGCCTGGAATATTTGCTCGAGGATGTCACCAAGGCTGGCAAGATGGACAAACACATCAGCTTCGACATGCTGCGCTGGACAAGCGCACTGAACGACCTTGCCACTGGAGTCGAACAAGAGAAGATCCGGCAAAAATTGGGGATCTCAAAAATTCAATGGCGCGAAGTAAAGAGCAAACTGCGCACCCTGGCGATGGAAAATGGCTACACCTTTCCAGAAGAGGATGCCGGGCAAGGCTAATTTGTGCCCTAACATAGGAATAAAATGGAATATTCAACTCGTAATGAAAGCAAACGCAGGTTTCCGCTAGGCTGGATACTGCTTTTTATAAGCCTTGCCCTGGTAATATTGGCGGGACTTAGCATCAATAAAATCCGCAACGGTCAGCCTGGTTTCATGACCAACCTTTGGGAAGCTGAAACCAATCCTGAGCCAGATGCCTACCTGGATGGCAATGCCTTTTTCTTGCCAGTACCTGGGTATGTCAAAACTGTGATGCTGCTGGGGTCTGATTATCAGCCCACAATCGGTTTTCGCACTGATGTGATGCTGCTGGTGGCGATGAACACCAAAACCAGCAGGTTTCACTTACTCTCTTTCCCCCGCGACCTGTGGGTTAGCATCCCCGGCGTAGGTCCGCAGCGACTCAACACAGCCATGCCCTTCGGTGGGACGGAATTGCTCAGTGACACCCTGGCGCTCAACTTTGGCATCAGACCCGACAACTTTGCCATGGTGGATTTCGATGGTTTCAAGCACATCATCGATGTGATGGGCGGCATTGACGTGGATGTCGAAAAACACATGGAAGACGAATGCTGGCTCAACGACACCGGTTGGTGTGTAATCGAACCCGGCAGGCAATATATGACCGCCGGTGATGCCTTTTGGTATGTACGTGCCCGCAAGAATACCTCTGACTTCGACCGCAACCGCAGACAGCATGAAGTCATCAAGGCGATGGTGAGTAAGGCACTGCGCCCCACAGAATTGCGCAACCTGGGCAGAGTCCTTCAGGCTGTCAATGAAACTGTTGAAACTGACCTGAATATCCCGGACATGTTTTTGTATGTGGTTCCATTTTCCAAGTTTATCGATGGACCCGATATCACGACATTCCAGATCACGCCAAACGAAGCCATACCTGGTATGACTGATGGTGGTGCTTCCGTTTTATACCCGGACATCAACGCCATCCAGGCGATCATCAGGCAGGCACTTTGGATTGAATAGCACGATCAGGCTGGCGGGATAAGCTGGAGGTGCAGAACCTCCACCTCAGAGCCGGTGAGACGCCAGGCTTGGGCTATGCGCAAGCCAACCACCCACAAAATTGACCCCCCACTGCTCACTACAGGCCATGAATTCCGGGCAGTGCGGGGGATTTTTTGATTAATGAAGAAATCACTCATTTTTTGATGTTTGTGCACCATGCCAAGCGGCGACCAGCGTTCGCCTTTAAATGGCTGCCTGACCACCAGCGGCAGCTCCAGGTCTGCTGGGTTCAACCAGGCATGCAGCGGATTTTCCTTGACCGCTGTTGGCAGGCGCTCAAAGACATCTTTATCTATCTTTTCTGCCTTGATCTGCCAACCCTGCGCCAGTTTCACCGGTTTCTTTAGCGTGAGTTTGAGTGCCGACTCACCAGGCAGTTGCGGGAACCCGGTTTGGGGCAGGTCAAACTCTCCCAGAGACAACAAAAAAGTCCCGGGTTGATTTTGGATCAGGATGCCCGCTTTGAAGTCTGCCCTGGGGGCAAGCTGGTCCAACGCTGTCTTCGCGCGCTGCAGCTCCGAAAAACCAAGATCACGTAAACCAGGCACCAACTGGTTAGCTGCTTTTACCAGCAGCCGGTATTGAATCGCTTCTTCCAGATGCTCCCATTGATCACGGTCAAAAAGTAGGGCTACACCTGGGGTCTCCTGCACGATCGTTTTCTGCCAGGCAAGCTCTGTCATTTTCTCCAGCATCTGGCGGTCGAGTTCGATTACTTTTGCGTTCCTCGATAAAATCCGGCGGAAAGAAGGCTGGATTTTTTCGATTGACGGGATCAATTCGTGGCGTAGCTGGTTGCGGTAAAAACGGATATCCAGGTTGGATTCATCTTCAATTGGGATGATCTGGTGCTCGGCACAATAATCCAAAATCTCCTGCTTGCTGGTCTCCAAAAGTGGTCGCCAGAGGGGGATATTCTTAGAAAATTGGGTGAGGGTCTCGACTGATCGCATCCCGGTGAGACCATTGATTCCGCTGCCCCGCAAAAAGTGCATCAATATTGTTTCTACCTGGTCGTCCTGGTGATGGGCAGTCAGGATTGCCTGGGCGTTGTATTTTTCGGCAACACCCACCAGGAACTCATAACGGCAAATGCGGGCAGCTTCCTCCAGCCCCATTTTGTTTGCCCTGGCATAGTCTTTCACATTACCCGAGCCAACCTCTGGTTCCAACCCCCAGGCCCTCATGAGAGCCTCAACCTGTTTGGCTTGCACGCCAGAGACGGTTCTGAGTTGGTGATCGTAGTGGGCTGGAACAAGCGCCAAGCCAGCATTCAGCAGTAAATGAACCAGGCAAAGGCTATCCGCCCCACCAGAAACACCGATTACAACCGGCTTCAGCAGGACCGGATGAAGACTCTCAAAAAATGCTGCCAGGAACTGTGTCTTGTCCATAGTGAAAATTATAGCTTAAGCCATTTCGTAGAACGATTTATTCATAAATCAGTTGTTCGCAGTATACTTTACTCATGCCTCAGAAGCCTTTTGTCATCGGAATAACTGGAAATATCGCCTCAGGTAAAAGCGTGGTCCGTAATTATCTGGCAAATTTTGGTGCCGACACCATTGACGCGGATCTGACGGCAAAAGACAGCTACCTGCCAGGCACCCCCGCCTGGCAAACCATCCAGGACACCTTTGGCGAAGACCTTTGCATGGCAGACGGGCAGATTAATCGCAGTAAGCTGGGTATGATCGTTTTAAATGACCCCGCCAGCCTGAGAAAACTTGAGGCGATTGTCCACCCTTACGTCCATCTGGCGATATCAGAGCAAATCGAGAAATGCGATCGTCCGGTTCTGGCGATTGAAGCCATTAAGTTGCTCGAATCTGATGTAGTGAAACTGTGCGACCAAATCTGGACGGCAGCAGCCGATAAACAGGTGCGTTTTGAGCGCCTGGTGCAAAACCGCGGACACAGCGAGGAACTTGCCTGGGCAAAGATCAACGCCCAGGCGCCGCAGGAAGAGAAAATCGCCTGCTCCAATACCGTGATCTGGACAGATGGCACCTTCGCGTCGACCTTCCAACAGACGGCAAGGTCACTATGCGACCTGGGTCTGCCAATGGTCAGGCAGATCGAGCAGAATTCTTTGCGAATGCATTCGATCGTGGAAAGCAAATTTCAGAGCGCGTGTGATTTACTTTCAGGTCGCACGCAGCAAGGCTGGACCTGCGACCGGATTTACAATGTTTTGGCTGCCAACCTGGTGCCCGTCTTGAGTCATGAAGAAGAATTGATCCAGGTAAGGCGGCTCAGTACGCGCCAGAATCTGGCATTGCTAACCCACCAGGCGCCGATCAAAACAGAGCATGCCAGCGAGCAGATCATTTTCCCGATGTTGGAAGATTGGCTGCGCGGTGCCTACAGGCTGTTGGCTGTCTCCCGCATGGTGCTGCCCTCCAGGGACGCCTGGCAGTGCCGTTTCTTACCCGGTGAGGACATCCCGGAGGACATACCCGAGGATATATACGTTTCTTTTCTGAAAGCAAATGGTTTGATGCCCGGTGAAGTCTGGGTTAAGAGCTTGATTTAGAGCCATCACCAGGACGACATGGATGCCGTCCCAGATGATAATTATTATACTTTCGTAGCAGCGACCTGTATGTTCGCCCGTTTTAGACGCCCGAATTCCCTCAACTATTTATAAAAACCAAAGTAACAGCCTCGAATGAGGTTATACTTAAAACCTAATAATAGGTAGTGAAAATGCAAGAATTTTGGAATAATCTTATCTTCATCATGGAGCGGTTCACCTGGTCGAGTCTGCTTGACATTCTATTGGTGACCATTTTCTTCAGCCTGTTGCTCTACCTGCTGCGAGACACGGACGCTCAAACGCTGCTTCGGGGAATTTTCCTGATCGTAATCCTTGTGTTTTTGCTCACGTCACTGGTCAACCTTCCGGCTTTTTCATGGCTGGTGCAAACAGTCTCACCCGCACTGATCCTGGCAGTTCCTGTCATTTTCGCACCTGAAATCAGGAGAGGGCTGGAGCGTATGGGCAGCATGGGTGAGTTACGCTTCTGGCGCACCCGCAAAGGTTCTCGTGCCATGCTCGAGTTGGAGGAGATGCTCGTCTCAGTCACCAAAGCTGTTGTTCAACTCTCAGAACGGCGCCATGGTGCCCTGATTGTGCTGTCCCGCAGAGAAGGGTTGGATCGGTTTTATAAGAATGGAGTCATGGTGGATTCAGAAGTCACGCCGCAAATGCTCCTGCAAATTTTCTATCCAAACACACCGCTCCACGATGGTGCTGTGATCATTTCTGAAAATCGTATCAAAGCAGCCGCCTGTGTCATGCCCCTTTCCAGCAGTGGTGTGCTGAACAGTACTGCTGACCGTTCATTGGGGTTGCGGCACCGCGCCGCCCTGGGCATCAGCGAGGTCAGTGACGCCCTGGCAGTAGTTGTCTCGGAAGAGACCGGTACCGTTTCAATCGTACACCGCGGCAGGCTTATCCGGCGTCTCGATGGTGAACGCCTGCTCAATAGTATGCGCGCCATCATGGCAACCGAACAGTCTGCCGGGAACAAAACCCGGAAAAAACTGTTTGGAAAAAACCAGGTGGAAGAACCAGCGGAGGAGGCAGAATGATGGATTTTCTCAAACGTGTAGTCAAACTACTACCCATCTTCCTGACCGCACTGGTTTTGGCTGTCATCGTCTGGGTATCTTCTGTAAGCTCCAGCGACCCTAACGAGGTTGTCTCCTATTCCTCGCCAATTCCACTGACAATTTTAGGACAAAACCCGGACCTCCTGATCATGGAGCAAAGCGCAACGAACGTCACGATCGCACTTCGCGCGCCGCGTTCGGTGCATGAGCAGATATTGCGCAATTTTAACCAGATTACTGCCCGCCTCAATCTTTCCGGACTTACGGCTGGCAGCTACGAGCTGATTCCTGAAGTTGACATATCTGACTTTAAACCGGTGCAGCTGCTCGATGTCAGTCCAGCTGAGATCAAAATCACTCTGGAACAGATCGCATCACAGACTTTCGGTATCACGCTGCTTCAAACCGGTGTTCTCCCGATCAGCTATGAGTCCGATGAAGCCAAATTGAGCCACGAAAGTGTGGAGGTGTTGGGACCGCAGTCGAAAGTCAATGAAGTCATGGACGTTGTTGCCAGCATTGACCTGAGCAATACCACAACCACCATTACCAGGACTGTTGAGCTCAGACCGATTGACCGACGCGGCAATGTCGTGGACGGAGTCAGTCTCAATCCAACATCCATAACGGTTGAAGTGCCAATCAGGCAGTTGGTCGGTTACCGTAACGTGTTTATCAAAATTGTCACCACCGGTACCATCGCCCAGGGCTATCATCTGACCGGTCTGACTGTCACACCACCTAACGTGACCATCTATACATCTGACCCTGCCATCGCAGACAACATGCCCTCTTTTCTGGACACAACTCCGATCAACCTGAGCGGTGCCTATGAAGATTTCAGTATCAACGTGGATTTGCAGCTGCAGGATGGCATCGTGATCGTCGGCAACCAGCAGGTCACAGTAGAAGTTGGTATCGATGCGATCCAATCTTCAACTCAGATCATTGGCGTACCGGTTGAAATTATTAACCTGGGTCAGGGTTTACGGGTGAACATTACGCCTGAATATGTAGATCTTTACATCTCTGGTCCAATGAACCTGCTCGACGAGTTGTCAGCAAATAACCTTCGGGTGACGCTTGACCTTAGTGGTCGCAGCCCGGGTACTTTTCAATTATCGCCTGATGTATTGCTGAACGATGATGAATTACGGCTGGATTCGATGCTGCCGGGTACTATTGAAGTCGTTCTCTGGCGTTGACGTAGAAAAACAAGGATTCCCCCTATGCAAAAACCTGTAGTTGTCCTGGTCGGAAGACCGAATGTTGGTAAAAGTACGATCTTTAATCGCTTGGTCGGGCAGCGCCTGGCAATCGTGGACGATGTGCCGGGTACCACCCGCGACCGCCTTGTGGCGGAAGGCGACTGGGCTGGGCACGATTTTTTTGTGGTCGACACCGGCGGGCTGGACCCCAGCAAGCAGCGTACTCAAAATCCGCTTTCAATTGGGTCGGCAGATTTTATTCAGGATATCCGCGTCCAGGCAGAAATCGCACTGGAAGAAGCCGATGTGATTCTATTGGTCACGGATGCCATAGAAGGTGTCACTCAGGCTGACCACGAAGTTGTCGATATTTTACGCAAACGCCGTAAAAGCGACGACCGCCCAACCCCGCCCATTCTCTTGGTGGTTAATAAAGCCGACAGCCCTGCTGCCCGCCTCCATGCCCTGGATTTTTACTCGCTGGGTTTGGGTGAACCTTATGCCATCTCTGCCATTCACGGCACCGGAACCGGCGACTTGCTCGATGCAGTTGTGGACCTTTTTCCCAACCGCGTGGATGAGGAGGAGGAAGATGAAAGCATCAAGGTTGCCATCGTTGGCAAGCCAAACGCCGGCAAGAGCAGTCTGCTGAACAAACTGACCGGGCAACAACGCTCCATCGTGAGCAATATCCCTGGCACCACGCGGGATGCCATTGACTTGAAAATGACTTTCGAAGGGCAGGAATACACCCTGATCGATACTGCTGGCATACGCAAGCGCGGTTCGGTGATTCCTGGTGTGGAAAAATATTCGGTTTTGCGGGCAATGCAGGCAATTGAACGCTGCGATGTCGCCATCCTGGTAATCGACGCAGTCAGCGGAATCACTGCCCAGGACACCCATATAGCCGGTTATATCAATGAAGCCTGGAAGAGCGTGATGGTGGTCATCAACAAGTGGGACCTGATCGAAAAAGACCAGGACACTGCCGCTGAATTTGAAAAACTCCTGCGCAGAGAATTGAACTTTTTGCCCTATGTACCAGTAATTTTTATTTCAGCCGAGACCGGGCAGCGCGTTCACCAGATCTTGCCAATTGTCAATGAGATCCAGCAGGAACGCCTGCGAAAGATTCCCACAGCCCAACTGAACAAGGTGCTGGTAAACGCCCAAGACAAACATCAGTCTCCTTCGGGCATTGGCAAACCCTTCCGGATCTATTACGGCACGCAGGTCAACACTGCCCCTCCCACTTTTTTGCTTTATTGCAATGACCCCAGCCTGGCACATTTTACTTATCAGCGCTTCCTTGAGAACCAGATCAGAGAAACCTTTCCGTTCAAGGGCACGCCAATCAAGCTGGTATTGAAGAAACGCGAGAGGCGTGAGTAGCAGCTGACCGCAATTCCAGCGCTTACCTCGTCGCCACTTTGGGGGTGCAATGTTGAACCAGCAGAATAAAACAGGCGGAGTATAATAAGCAGACGGTCAAATCGACCCGCATGGAAAGACTATGGAACAAAACGAAAAAACAAACGAACATAACGAACCAATCGAAACGGTTGGATCGACCTTAAGCCCACAAGACCCGGCTACCCCAGCAGAAGAAAAACCAAAGACCAAGGGGTTCTGGCGCGACCTTTTTGAAACTATCCTCATGGCTTTGGTGCTTTTCGTCATCCTCAATGCCGTCACTTCACGCGTGAAGGTTTTCAATGTCAGCATGCAACCCACTTTGAAACAAGGTTATCTTTTGCTTGTGAATAAGATGGCGTATAAACTGGGCGAGCCAAAGTATGGTGACATCATCGTCTTTCATTACAATGGCGACAAGCAAGAAGATTACATCAAACGCGTAATCGGGTTGCCGGGAGATAAAGTTGATATTTCTGGTGGAGTTGTTCGGGTTAATGGAAATGCCCTGACAGAGCCTTACATCATGGAAGTGCCAAACTACTCAGGCAGTTGGACTGTTCCCGCAGGAAAGCTGTTTGTGCTTGGTGATAACCGAAATCATTCCTCCGATTCGCATCAATGGGGCTTTGTGGATAACAGTTGGGTGGTCGGCAAAGCCTTGCTAATATACTATCCTTTCGATTCCGTCGGGCTGTTAAGTATCGACGGACTGGTCAGGGCGGCACCAGCGCAATAACCGTAATATCAAAACGACTCCTACTTTGGAGTCGTTTTTGTTTTGAACTTTAAATTAGCATCAATTAGATAAGAGTTTTGTAAAACCTTTGTCGGTTTCGTTGACTTTGAGTCGTTCAAATGCTATTATTTTAATAAGTAAATATTTATTATTATTAGCACATTAAAATAGGAGGTCTTATATGAATGCGATACTCATCTCTCGCATTGTCGGCGCTATCATTCTTGGAATTGTCGGTGCATTCACCGGATTACCAATTTATGAATACGTTTCTGGCTTTATTCCGAATTTATTGCTTTCCCAGGGCGCCACAATAGCGATTAATACTATTATTTTTGCCATTATTGGATTTTTAATCACGCCATACATCACAATCAAACCTTTGCAGGCGCTTGGCAAGTTATTTAAAAAGGCTACTCCCCAGGTATTGATCAGTGGTCTGGTTGGTTTGATCATCGGCTTGATCACAGCCGCTATTATGGCATACCCCCTCAGCTTGCTTCCTGGAGCTCTCGGTCAGATTCTGCCCTTCGTTGGACTGGTCCTTTTCGGCTATCTCGGGGTAGTGCTTTTTATCACCCGCCAGGAAGACTTTATGAACATGTTCAGGGGAATGAGCACAAAAGCCACCCGAACAAGCAAAAACTCACCCGAAGGTGAACGGCGCATTTTGGTGGACACCAGTGCCATCATTGATGGGCGGATTGCCGACATTGCGAAAACCGGTTTTTTGGGCGGCAGCCTGATCGTCCCGCGATTTGTTTTGAACGAACTTCAATTCGTCTCAGACTCTGCTGACAGTTTGCGCAGGCAACGCGGCAGGCGCGGCTTGGAAGTGTTGTCTGAATTGCAGGAAGGCAAAGACGTGCCTGTGATCATCAGCGATGTCGACGTGGAAGGAGTGCGCGAGGTCGACGAACGTCTGATCGTCCTGGCACAGCAGCTCAATGCTCCCATTTTGACCAACGACTACAATCTCAACCGGGTAGCCGAACTGCAGGGCATAAAAATCCTGAATATCAACGATCTGGCAAACGCTGTGAAGGTCGTGGTTCTCCCTGGTGAAGAGTTTTCGATTGCCGTGATCCAGGAAGGCAAAGAATACCAGCAAGGCGTCGGTTACCTCGATGACGGCACAATGGTGGTCATCGAAAACGGGCAGAGATACCTTGAAAAGACCATCGCGGTAACTGTTACAAAAATTTTGCAGACATCCGCAGGACGGATGATCTTCGCGAAACCTGTTTCTGAACATTAGGAGCCGCTTATGGCACTCAAAATATATAACACGCTAACCCGTACAAAGGAAGAGTTCACCACTCTCGAACCCGGTAAGGTGCGCATGTACGTCTGCGGACCGACCGTCTATGCCGACGCCCATCTTGGGCATGCCATGTCTGCCCTGGTTTTCGACATCGCCCGCCGCTACCTGGAATACAAGGGGTACGAAGTCCGCTATGTCATGAATTTTACAGACGTGGACGACAAAATCATCAACAAAGCCAACGAACTGGGGGTCGACCCCTTTAGCCTGGCTGAGCAATATATCGCCGGATACAAACGTAACCTGGAAGAACTCAACATCAAGCCTGCCTCGGTCAACCCCCGTGCCACCGAGGATATGCCACAGATCATCGAGATGATCCAGCAGCTCATCTATAACGATTCAGCTTATGTTGTGGACGGCGATGTTTATTACAGTGTGGACAGCGATGACGATTATGGCAAGCTCAGCGGTCGCTCGATTCAGACGATGAACGCTGGCTCACGCATCCAGGTGGATGAGCGCAAAGAGCATCCCATGGATTTTGCCCTCTGGAAATCGGCTAAACCTGGTGAGCCTGCCTGGGAAAGTCCTTGGGGTAAGGGGCGACCCGGCTGGCATATCGAGTGCTCTGCCATGAACATGGTACACCTGGGTGATCAGATCGATATTCACGGTGGTGGGAACGACCTGATCTTCCCCCACCATGAAAACGAAATCGCCCAAACTGAATCGATTACTGGTAAACCTTTCGCCCGCTTCTGGATGCACAATGGCATGATGGGTCTGAAAGACGACAAGATGTCAAAATCTCTCGGCAATATGGTCACAATCGACCAGTTCCTCAGCGAACATCCCGGGGATGTAATGCGCCTGTGGGTCTTGAACGGCTCCTACCGCAGCCCCCTGACTTACAGCGAAGCGGTCATCGAGCAAACCACGCAGGGCTATAAACGCTTGCTGAGTGCCAAAAAAGGCGCATTACCCGGATCGGCTGGCTTGTCGGAAAACGAACTGGCAAAATTGCAAGACGCCGCCCAGGCTGCCCGCCAGGGTTTCGTTGAAGCAATGGACGATGATTTCAATACTGCCCTGGCTATGGCGACCATCTATGAACTGGGTAAAACCATCAACCAGGCACGCGCTGATGGTGCTACTGACACCCAGCTCGGGACTGCCCAGTCGGTTTTCGATGAGCTCACCAGCACCTTGGGGTTGAAATTGGAAGAAGAGACCGCGGTTGGCACATCCGCTGACGCGTTTATCGACCTGCTGGTTGCCCTGCGGCGTGACTTGCGTGCGGAAAAAAACTGGGCGATGTCAGATGAAATCCGCGATAAACTCAAGTCTTTGGGCGTCATCCTGGAAGATAGCAAAGACGGCAGTACCTGGAGCTGGGAGAGCTGATGAAAGAATGGCTCACCGGTCGAAACCCGGTTTTTGAAGCACTGCAGGCGAGACGGCGACATTTTTTCAACCTGCTCGTGCAGCAGGATGTGCGCATTGAGGGCAGGTTGAAAGACAGTGTCGAATTTGCCCGTCAATACAAACTGCCTGTACGCATGGCGAACAAACAGCAGCTTTCACAGATTGACAGAAACCATCAGGGCATTGCTCTGGAAGCCAGCAGCTACCCTTATTCTGCCTTGGAAGACCTGGTAAAACATTCCCAGGCGCAGGATGAAGCACCCTTTTTCCTCCTGCTCGACCTGATCCAGGATCCGCAAAATTTGGGTTCTCTGCTGAGGACTGCCGAATTGATGCACGTGCATGGAGTGATCATCCCTTCGTCGCAGGCAGCCCAGGTGACACCTTCTGTGGTAAATGCCTCTTCAGGTGCAACAGAGCATCTGCTAATCGCGCAATATAACCTTGTGCAGGCAATCGAGCGGTTGAAACAGCTGGATTTGTGGGTTTATGGGCTGGATGCGGATGAAAAAAGAGCTAAAACTCCCGACAAATTGTTACTGAAGGGCGGTCTCGCTTTGGTTGTGGGGAATGAAGGCGAAGGCTTGCGCAGCTTGGTGCGTAAGAATTGCGATGAGATCATGTGTCTGCCGCAATATGGCAAGATCGACTCGCTTAATGCCGCCGTCGCCGGATCAATAGCACTCTACCTCGCCCGCCAGGCAAGAACTAACTAAGCTTTAATCATTTCTCTGTCCGTTCCGCACAATGCTTTGTTCGTTTGAAAACTACAAAAACACCACCATGAAAACCCACAGCCCTATCATGAGCAGGCATAAGAAAAAGCGGATGATGGCGGCGGTGCCATAGCCAAAGGCGAGTGCCTTGGTGCTTTCCCAGGCTTTTTGTGAGTCCTTTTCCAGGCGGTAGTATTCAATCAAAAACAGGGTCCCAAGCGAGATCGCAAGTCCGCCTATTGGCGTTAAAAAGATCCCGCCAACAACCATGATTACCATCACCAAAAAAATTTCCCACCAGGGGACACCTTTCTTTCGTGTCCCCGCCGCCCCTAAAATGTTATCCAGCAGGGTGCCAATAATCATGATGATGGTATTGACCACAAAGATCGCAATCGTCAGTCCAAACTGCCAGCCCTCGTGGCTTTTATTGAAGCCAACAAATATGACCCAGATCAGCTGCCCAACCCAGGCAACGGTCAACCCAGGGAAGAACACCAAAAGCAGCCCAACCAACCCCACCAGGTTGAGTATCGCGCTGATTGCCAGGACCAGGTAATACGTCCAGCTTGTCATTTTCGAATTACTTCAATCCCGCCCATAAACGGCTTGAGAACTTCAGGGATCACGATGCTGCCATCGGCTTGCTGATAATTTTCCATCACGGCAATCAAGGTGCGCGGCAGACCCAAACCAGAACCATTGAGGGTGTTGACAAATTGCAGCGCCGAGCCGTCAGCCGGGCGGTATTTGATATTCGCGCGCCGTGCCTGGAATTGACCGATATTGGAGATCGACGAGACCTCCAGCCACTCCTGGCAGCCAGGTGCCCAAACCTCGATATCATAGGTCTTGTGAGAGCCGAAGCTCAAATCACCGGTAGATTGCAGCAAAACCCGATAAATCAACCCTAGCCCTTCACAGGTAGCGGCAGCATCCGCGACCATACTGTCCAGCTCCTGCTCAGCATTTTCAGGCAGGCAGTATTTATACATTTCCACTTTGTCAAACTGGTGCCCGCGTTTCATCCCGCGCACATCGCGACCAGCGCTCATCTTCTCACGGCGAAAACAGGCGGTGTACGCAGTCATGTTGAGCGGCAAATTGGCTTCATCCACCACTTCTCCCATCATGATACCTGTCAGAGGAACCTCGGCAGTTGGCACCCACCAGAAATCTTCCTCGGCGTCGTGATAGAGGTTGTCTTCAAACTTAGGCAGTTGCCCGGAAGCGAACATGACCTCTTCGCGCACCATCCAGGGCGGGTAAAACTCACGGTAGCCCTGGCGAATGTGCAAGTCGAGCATCCAGAAAATCAGCGCGCGCTGCAGGCGGGCACCGGCACCTTCAAGCACGTAAAAACGGGAGCCGGATAACTTTACACCAGCTTCAAAGTCGATAATACCCAATTCGGGTCCCAGGTCCCAGTGGGGTTTGGGGTCAAAATCGAAACTTTTCTTCTCGCCTACGGTGCGGATGACCACGTTATCTTTATCATCAATGCCAACCGGCACATCAGGGTTGGGAATGTTGGGGATAGTTGCCAACTGGAAGTACAAATTTGATTCAATGCCCTTCAACTCTTCATCGAGGGAATCGATTTGATCACCCAATGCACGCATTGAAGCAATCATTGCTTCTTTCTCTGCCTTGTCTTTCATGCGACCGATTTCTTTGGAGACCGAGTTGCGTTCGGCTTTCTTGCTCTCAACATCCAAAATCAATGCCCGTCGTTTTTCGTCAAGCGCGATGACTTCGTCTATGATGCCTGTTTCCATGTGCCGGCTAACTAAAGCGTATTTAACCAGCTCGGTTTGTTCACGAATTAATTTAATATCCAACATGCTAACCTCTGATTGCCAATTTATCCCCCCAATTGTACCCCTAAGGAAGGGTAAAAATTCGTTTAGTAAAATCTGCAAAGAACCAAGAACCGACCTGCCGGTACGATGACAGGCAGACGGAGATAATCCCCCTCCGTACACGAACTCTCTATCCAGTTGAGGTAAGCCTCAACTCAGCTGCATATCCGATGTCTTATTCGCCATCGACCATTTTTTTCTTGATCGCAACCAAGTTCTGGTGGATTTGAAACACGACGATCAATAATTCAGCATATACCCTTGCCAATAAAATGCCCAGAATGATCACTAAAGGTCCGCCAATTAGCCCGCCGATTGCCGGTCCAATGCTGCCCTGTTGAAAGGCAGAAAATATACCGCCAAAAAATGCAATGAGCCCACCGATAACAGCTAAGGCGACACCAATATAGAAAAGGATCTTGATTATCACGGGGGTGATCATCTTGTCAAAATTGCCTAAGTCACGAATGTTCATTTCAGCCTCCTGGAAAAAGTTATGATTTTACAATTGTACTGCAGCTATGACAAAATATGTTTTTTGTACGTGCTTATATACCTGTTGCGAATAATCAGTGAAATAAACCCGGATGGAAACGATATTCAAAAAGCAGGTCAATCAGGCTGAGGTGATAAGGGATGAACTCACCGTTTTGTATCATCGCCTTGATTTCTTCCTGGCTCGCCCACTTCACTTCCTCAACTTCATTATCCTGCAATCTGAGCCGGCTGGGTTCCAGGTCGAGTTGAATCAGGTAGATATCATCAAAACCGTTCGGAAAGTTCACTGTAACTGCCGGGCGGACCAGGCTGAAATCATAATCGAGAGACAATTCCTCCATAAGTTCGCGGTGAGCTGCCTGCTGGCTGGAATCCCCTTTTTGTGCCGCTCCACCAACACTTACGTCCCACAAACCTGCCCAGCCTGTTTTGTTTTCGCTGCGCTTTTGGATGAGCATCTGGTCCTCTTGATTGAAGATGCAAACATGAATAACCAGGTGATACCGCCCGGCAGGTGGTTTTTGCCCCCGTTCGATGGTCTCACCAGTTCGGATGCGATTCAGATCATAGAGATCGAAAACTTCCATAGTTGATTGATTCTATCACCGTCGGTGCTGACAACGATCATTCCGCGTGATAGGGAAATGGCACACCCTTCTACAAAATAGGGGACCGTTGCCATACCGTCCCAATGAATGGAGACCTTCGGGCAAATCACGCGCACACCCACCTACCCGCTCCTCTTTCTCTGACCGTGGCAAGTCTCCCCTACAGATGCGTGACCTCCATATTCGCCTCTGATATAATCGCCGGCATGTCAAGTAAGCAGAAAATCGTCATCCTCGCGGATACGCACGTCGGTGACCGTACCAAAATTCTCGAACCAACGCTCTTCAGCGCGATCCAAAAGGAGCAGCCTGACCAAATCTTTCATGCCGGAGATGTATGCACCCGCGAAGTGCTCACACAACTGGAGACCATTGCACCCACCCTGGCTGTACAGGGCAACCGTGACTGGTTCCTCGGGCTCAAACTGCCAAAAGAAATTCGCCAGGAAGTAAACGGCGTCAAGATTACACTCGCCCATGGTCATTTCAGTATTTGGCATTGGTTCTGGAACTATGTCCGTCTTTTCCTGACCAGGCAGCCTCTCAGTGACCGCTTCTTTCAGAAAGAACTGGCTAAACGATACCCCGACGCTGATATCATCATCTATGGGCATCTGCACTATTACTCCAACCAGATAATGGACGGAAAGTTATTTCTCAACCCGGGGGTGGGTTACCCTGAAAGGCGCAACAATTACCGTCCAGGCTTCATTATCCTGAATATCGAGCCGGATCGTACTTACTCAACTTCCCTGATTTTCACCAACCCGGAACCCGAGACAACTGTATAATCGGGATATGAGCCTTCAAACGCCAATCCAATCTTCGCAAAACTCCAAAGTGCAGTTGGTGCGCGCCCTGATGAACCAGGGCAAAGCACGCCTTAAGCAGCAGGCTTTTGTTGCTGAAGGGGTGCGCCTGCTTGAAGATGGACTGCGCTCAACGTTGCCACTCATGTTCGTGCTTTATAAACAATCCTCTTCTGCGCGATCTGCCGGTTTGCTGGAAGAGCTGAACGAAAACGGAGTGGACCTGAACCTGGTTGATGACCAATTATTCGACTCGCTCAGTGGTACCGAGCACTCTCAAGGTGTGTTGGGGGTGTTCCAGATGAGACCCTTCGCCTTGCCGGAGCATCCTGATTTCCTGGTCGTGCCCGATCAATTGCGTGACCCCGGCAACCTCGGTACGATCTTACGTTCCGCCGAAGCAGCAGGCGCACAGGCAGTTTTGCTCCCGCCTGGCAATACCGATGCCTTCGCGCCAAAAGTTGTGCGTTCTGGCATGGGCGCGCACTTCAGGCTGCCCATCCTGCATCTCCCTTGGGATATGATCGAACATCTGCTCGAAAAGCTGGCAGTTTTCCATGCCGATATGCACGGTGAGCAGGTTTGCTGGCAGGCAAATTTCAAACAACCACTCGCGCTTCTTATTGGCGGAGAAGCCGAAGGAACCAGCCCGGAAGGTGCCCGTTTGGCAACCTCCAGCGTGCGTATACCCATGGCTGGCGGTACCGAATCGCTGAACGCAGCGGTGAGCGCCAGTTTGCTCATGTTCGAAGTCGCACGCCAACGCAGCTGGAGTATCCCATGAAAATTCGTTCCATAACTGTCTTTTGCCAACCTGGTTTCCCGGTCAATCGCCTGCTGCTACAGCAAGTCGGTATATTTGCCAACCATGCCCGTAAGTTATATCAAGACCATGGGTATGAAGTGCAATCCCTGCGTCTTGCGACTCCGCCTTTTGAACAATTTATTGCCCCTGTCGATCTGCCTTTGGCGGCACAGAGTTACGCCATTGAAGCGCATGCCGACGGTTTCGAATATGTCTCACTTGGACCCATCCAGGCGGATTCAGCTGATTGGAATCACATCCCCGAAGCATTATCAAAAAGCGATCGAATTTTCCTGAGCGGTAGCCTGACCACCCATGAAAGCGCCCTCAGCCTGTCGGCTGCCAGGGCATGCGCCGAGACGATTGTTCGCCTTTCAACGCTGGAAAAGACCGGTTTCGCGAACCTGCGCTTTTGCGCGTTGGCGAACGTGCCGGCTAACACACCCTTCTTTCCTGCTGCCTATGCGCAGCCAGGGCGACCGTCTTTTGCACTTGCCCTGGAAGCCGCCGATTTGGCAGTTCAGGTTTTCAAAAACGCAACCAGCCTGCAGGAAGCCTCTGCTGGCTTGATCACTGAAATTGAGAAACACGCCGCTCAACTCGAGGCAGTCGGCAATCGCCTCAGCCAGATGTACACTTATGAATTTAATGGGCTCGATTTTACCCTGGCTCCCTTCCCTGCTGATGCCGCCTCAATTGGTCGGGCTCTGGAGAGTTTGGGGTTGGAAGCTTTTGGAAAGCCAGGTAGCCTGTTCGCATCTGCCTTTCTGACCAACACACTCGACCAGGCGCAATTTAAGCGCACTGGCTTCAATGGGCTGATGCTGCCTGTGTTGGAAGACAGTGGTCTGGCTCAAAGCGTCTCGGACGGTCATTTAGGCTTGCGGGATTTGTTGATGTACTCTTCAGTGTGCGGTGCCGGGCTGGATGTGATTCCGCTGCCTGGTGAGACTACCGCCGAAGAACTGACACCGATCTTGTTGGACCTGGCTGCTCTTGCTTTGCGCCTGAACAAGGCGCTCACCGCCCGCTTGATGCCCATTCCGGGTAAAAAAGCCGGTGAGATGACCAATTTTGACTTTGACTTCTTTGCCAACTGTCGCATTCTGCCGGTGAATTCCGCGCCGTTACTGGGCAAGTTGAAGGGTAACGAAGAGATAGCAATCACGGCGAGAAGAGCCTTTAAATCTTGATTAGTCTCAGTCACTGCGAGCCCGAAGGGCGTGGCAGTCTGCCTTTGACTTTAATCTTATCACTGCGAGCCCGAAGGGCGTGGCAGTCTGCCTTTGACCTTGTATCTTTAATCTTTTGCTCTGTCACTGCGAGCCCGAAGGGCGTGGCAGACTGCCACGGTCGTTTCACTCCCTCGCAGTGACCGGGGGACTAACTTTTACTTTCCTGTAGGTCAGGTAACGTAGTACTCTTCGAGTGCGTTCTTCAACCTGACATCACGAGCGCTGGGAAACGGTGGGTTTTGTCAAAAGTCCAAGGCAGAATACAACAGTCGATAACCCCCTCGCAGTGACCGAGGGACTAACTTTGACTTTCCTGTAGGCAGGTAACGTAGTACTCTTCGAGTGCGTTCTTCAACCTGACATCAAGAGCGCTGGGAAACGGTGGGTTTTGTCAAAAGTCAAAGGCAGACTGCCACGGTCGCTGCGCTCCCTCGCAGTGACCGAGGGACTAACGTTTTCTTACCTGTAGGTCAGGTTGCATTCTTCAACCTGACATCAAGAGCGCTGGGAAACGGTGGGTTTTGTCAAAAGTCAAAGGCAGAATTCAACAGTCGATAACCCCCTCGCAGTGACCGAGGGACTAACTGTGACTTTCCTGTAGGTCAGGTAACGTAGTACTCTTCGAGTGCGTTCTTCAACCTGACATCACGAGTGCTGGCAAACGGTGGGTTTTGTCAAAAGTCAAAGGCAGAATTCAACAGTCGATAAACCCCTCGCAGTGACCGAGGGACTAACTGTGACTTTCCTGTAGGTCAGGTAACGTAGTACTCTTCGAGTACGTTCTTCAACCTGACATCAAGAGCGCTGGGAAACGGTGGGTTTTGTCAAAAGTCAAAGGCAGACTGCCACGGTCGTTTCACTCCCTCGCAGTGACCGAGGGACTAACGTTTTCTTACCTGTAGGTCAGGTTACGTAGTACTCTTCGAGTGCGTTCTTCAACCTGACATCAAGAGCACTGGGAAACGGTGGGTTTTGTCAAAAGTCAAAGGCAGAATTCAACAGTCGATAACCCCCTCACAGTGACCGAGGGACTAACTTTGACTTTCCTGTAGGTCAGGTTGCGTTCTTCAACCTGACATCAAGAGCGCTGGGAAACGGTGGGTTTTGTCAAAAGTCAAAAGCAGAATTCAACAGTCGATAACCCCCTCGCAGTGACCGAGATTCGGGTGGAGATCAGCAATAGGCATAAATTCCGACTCCATCGTTCTAAAAACATCTCCATTTGCATCGCTTTAAGGCAGACTGCCACGGTCGCTGCGCTCCCTCGCAGTGACCGAGGGACTAACGTTTACTTTCCTGTAGGTCAGGTAACGTAGTACTCTTCGAGTGCGTTCTTCAACCTGACATCACGAGCGCTGGCAAACGGAGGGGGTTGTTAAAAGTCAAAGGCAGACTGCCACGGTCGTTTCACTCCCTCGCAGTGACAGAATAAAAGCCAAAGTCAAAGTCTAAGGCAGACTCCAACAGTCGCTAACTCCGTCACAGTGATCGGGTTTTTGAGCAAACTTAATTCGAAATTTCCTGGACTTGTTTGTAATTCACGAGCAGCAGGTTGCCGTCACACTCACCGCTGATCGTCAGTTTCGTCTTTGCTGAGAGCGGGTTTCCTTCGGAGTCAAAGAGTTGGATATAAAGCGATTCCGTGGGGATCTGCAGATTGTCGAGCACGAAACCATAGCCGCTCTGCCCGTAAATCCCAAATTCGCCTGACTGGCTTGAAATATCCACCGTCCCACCCCCATAGGTTCCGGTAAGCTGAACGGTCAGACCCGTCAACGGCGCTTCGCGCAGATCCCACACTTCGCCGCCAATAAACAGGTATTCTTCGCAGGCGTAGCGATCATATAAGAGTGTGTGGGGGAAAGCTTCGGGCGTGCCGCGAATCACAAAAGCAGCCGACCAGGGGGTTGAGGTTTGTGTCGGCGGCATAGTTTGGGACGGTAACGGTGTGCTGGTGGGTATCAAAACCACTTGCTCCGTGGCGGTAGGGGTTTCAGTCCCCAGCCCAACCGGGGTGATAAAGTAATTCAAGGTCGCGTCACCAGGTGTTATTATGGCTGGAGGCGTAATCTGGCTCTCAAAAGGTGAGGGGAGCACCCCAGTCAGCATCAAAATAACCACCGCAATCACTACCAACAGAAAGATTACCGCGCCAGCACTGCCACAGCCACGCTTTTTGGATTCCGGCTCGGTGCGACGTACCGCCATCGGGCGGGTCGCTGAAGATTGTTGGTTGGTCACGCGCCGCTTTTGATTCATGGGATGTTTACCACGATCTGGGCGGTTGAACGCGCCTGGGCGAGCCAGGCTTCCAGGGCTTTGCTCTGCAGGGAAATCCTCGCATCAGTGGTGAGTGGATGTTCAGCTTCATGCTCAAGCACCAGGAGGATATGATAACCAATAGCAGACTGGATGACGCCCGAATAGCTGCCCGGTTCCATCGAAAACGCGGCTTCTTCCACTTCCGGATACAGCAGGTATCCTCTTGGGAACCAACCCAGTTCACCTCCGGATTCGGGGCTATAGTCCCACGCCAGGGTGTTAAAATCGGCACCAGCATTGAGGCTGTTGAGCGCACGGTCTGCCCCTGCCTGGGTGGTGGCGAAGATCTGCTGGGCACGCACTTGTTCCACCGCGTCTGGCACCGACTGCCCAATTTGGTCGCGCTGCCAGGCAGCTTCCATAGAAAGCCGCAATGCCAGGCGGAATTCCGTGTCATCATAATGATTCGCCTGCATCCACCCGGTTAGGGCACCGCCCGAGCCAAGTTCGCTGACCAATTGGTCGATCCGTTCCTGCAATTGCTGGTCAGAAACCTGAAAACCGCCCTGTCGGGCTGCCATCGAGAGCAGCTGCTGGTCTACCAGGTAATCAATCACAGTTTTGCCAATCTCTTCCTCTGTGGGCTGTGTTGCCTGCCCCACCAAGCTATCGCGGTAGCGCAAAAGTTCGTTCTGATAATAACTGAGCGGGATGCCTTCACCATTGACTGAAATTGGAGAGGGCACTTCGGTAGCGGTCGGAATCACTTCAGGTGTGGTGGTAGAGACAACCGTAATGGGCACCTCTGCCGTAGACGAGGGTTCGATCGTAGGGTGTTCCTGAACCGGCTGACAAGCCCAAAGGAAAATGCTTAACAAAAGCACACAACTAAAAAGGGGCAGGATTATTCTGCGAATTTGCATGTGCATATTATAACCACAGTTTATTATCTCTCTAAAGTAGTACTTCATATCAACCCAGCTTGCATTTTTTGCAATCATTCAAAAATGGTATACTTGACGAAACATAAGTTATCAGGTTAATATCAGTTAACCTACCTTTCTGTTACATACGGTTGAGAGGAAATTATTATGGCAAAGAAACGATCCGGAAGTCTGTTATCTTCCTACAGAAAAAAAAGACGGAACAACAGATCCATTCTCATTATCATTGCAGTCCTGCTGGTTCTTGCCGGCATCGTAGTGCTTGCGCTTTGGGCAACCGGTGTGATTGGTGAAGGACCAGGTCTTTTCAGTACCAAGACCCCCACCCCCACCATGACCTCCACGCCCACCCCTGTCACACCGACCAATACAGCGACGATCACGGCTACACCCACCGAAACGCCCACAATCACGCCCACAGCAACGCTGGACGGTCCCTTCGATTACATCGTCCAGGCTGATGACTTTGTCTGCGCCAATATCGCAGAAAAGTTCAACGTCGACCTCGACCTGTTACTTTACGTAAACGGGCTGGGTTTGGGCGATCAATGCATCATCCGCGAAGGCGACATCATCAAGATCCCTGCCCCTTGGCAGCAAATGCCAACCTCTACAATGGTACCGACCGACCTGGCACCTGGCACAGTGATTGACTACTATGTTGAACCCGGTGCCACCCTGCTCTCGGTCGCCCAGTTCTATCGCTCAACCGTTGCACAGATCATTGTCGAGACCAACCGCTACCGCTCTGCACAAGGGATCACCCCGCTGCTAAGCGAGACAACCGCTCTGATGATCGGTGATTTGCTCAAAGTACCGGCGAACATCGCTACGCCAATCCCAACCTCCACCCCTACGCGCACGCTTACCCCAGCCTCACCGTAGTCAAGAAGAACGAAACCAAGCCCCTCGTTTTGAGGGGCTTTTCTATTTATAGGGTTGACTAAAAAAAACAACCCCTCCTGCAGGAGGGGTTGTCCGTAATTCGATTGCTGTTACTCATTCAAGATCATCTGAATCGCAGGGCTCGAGATCGGGGTATACGGCGGTGGCTTTGATTGTCTCGGCTTCATCTTCCAGGAAGAAATTTAACAGGAAACGCAGGAGGATGATGACCAGCAAGAACATCAGGTCTGACAATGAGGGTGAGATCGCGATCCGTAGGATATCTGACGCCAGGGCAAATTCAAGTGCCAGAGCGAGGCGATGTCCCAGGCGCAGTCGCAAGGTTTCAGATGAACGGACTCTGCGAGTTTGTTTTCTGTTCAGCAAACCCTTGAAAAAGTTAAACAGAGCCTCAAGAACTGATACCGTGACTATTAACATTGCCGCAATTTCAGCCAGTAAAATTGCGTAGCCAACGAAAATCTCGAGGTTTTCTTCAAAGGGGATTTCGATCGCACGGTCTACGATTGGTTGAGCGCTGAAATAAATTAAAATGACCACAATTCCAGCAATGAGAATTAGAGGCAATATCCATTGATTGGGCTTGTCGTGGTGAGACTGGTTATTGGGGGTTTCCTGGTTGTTTGTTGAGTTCATAAAAAAATCTCTTTCGTAATCGTTAATTCAGTTCGATGAGTTTACCATTGTCAATGGCAGATTGGAAGATCGCATCGATCACAGCCATATTTTTAACCGACTCAGCCAACGGGTATAGCGGAATTTCTTTCTTGATCACCACTCCGTAAAAATGGTCGATCAGATTCTTGAATGTATCTTCCGGTCGATAAGTGACTTTTAGAATTTCCTGTTCTTTTTCAGTGAATATGGACACTTTCTTTCCCTTGGCAGAAAAGGGCCAATCAAGAGTCATCACCGCGCCCGTCCCTGTAACCCTGGCGATGTTTTGAAAGGCGGCATTGAAAGCCACATCAAAACTGCCAAAGATCTGGTTGCCGAAATCGAGCGCTACCTGCATCTGCAGGTCCACCCCCGAACCACCCAGGTGGTAACGGGCTTGCACCGCCTCCGGTTCACGACCAACCGCCAGCCTTTGGAAGTCAACACAATAACAACCCAGATCGTAAAGCGCTCCACCTCCCATCGTCGGCACCAGGCGGAAATCATCAGGGTTTTCAAGCGGGAAACTGAAGCTGCAGTACAGAAAGCGCAATTTTCCCAACTCTCCCTTTTTGATTATTTCCAGGGCTTTTTTTGTGCGGGAATGATAGCGATAGTTGAAAGTTTCCATCAGCACCAGGCTTTTTTCGACTGATAAACCGATCATTTCCTGGGCTTCGTTTGCATCGAGAGCAAAGGGCTTTTCGACCAGAACATGTTTGCCGGCTTGAAGCGCCTTGATGGTCCAGGGTTTGTGCTCATTGTTGGTCAGCGGGATATAGACAGCATGTATCGTGGTGTCAGCCAAAAGCTCCTCATAGCTGCCATAGGCAACCGGGACCTGCATGCTGTCTGCAAATTGGCGGGCGCGGGTTAGGTCGCGGCTCGAGACAGCAACCACATGGTTGTGTTTCGTCGATTTAATGGCTGGTATTACTTGCTCGGCGATACGGGCAGTGCCCAGGATGCCCCAATTCATTTCTGGTTTTCGGAATAAATTGCCGCTGCCTGCCTTTGATGATAAAATATCCATGCTGACTCACTTTCTCACAATAAAAAAATGCAGGTGTTTGTACTGGAATTATTATAATGCCATCCTGTTGGGTTAACGCCCAGGAACAAGAAAAGGAGAATAATGACCTCACAAGAAATCCTCGAGCAAATTCACCAAAAAACTGAAGAAAACCGAACCAACCTTATCCGTTTTATGCGTGAAATTTGCGCCATTCCCAGCTTCGAATCACAGATTGGTCCGGTAGGCGAACGAATTGCCGAAGAAATGCGGAAACTGGGCTTTGACGAAGTTCGCTTCGACAAAATGGGCAATATCATGGGGCGCATCGGAAACGGAGCGCGTACCATCGTGTTTGATTCCCATATCGACACCGTTGGTTTTGGTGACCCTGAAGCATGGAGCTGGGACCCTTTTGAAGGCAAGGTTGAAGATGGCGTGCTTTATGCCCGGGGAGCCTGCGACGAAAAAGGCTCAACCCCAGGCATGATCTATGGCATGTCCTTCGCCCGCGACCTGGGTTTGCTCGATGGCTGGACTGCCTGGTATTTTGGCAACATGGAAGAATGGTGCGACGGGATTGCCCCCAACACCTTCGTTGAGGTTGATCCGGGCATCCGACCCGACTTTGTCGTAATTGGTGAACCGACCAGGATGCAGGTGTATCGCGGTCATAAGGGACGCATTGAGCTCAAAGTCACCGCCAAAGGTCTCTCTGCCCATGCTGCCAGCAACCACGTGGGTATTAATGCGATCTACCTGCTACTGCCTGTGATTGCAGGCATCCGCGACCTGGAACCCGAGCTGGGCGATGACCCGTTTCTGGGGCATGGCAAAATCACTGTCTCGGATATGACCGTTCAAACCCCCAGCATTAACGCTGTTCCCGATGAGGCTGTAATTTACATTGACCGCCGCATGACTTTTGGCGAGACCAAAGAAGAGGCGATCGCACAGGTTGAAGCTTTGATCCCTGAAGAGAGCAAAGACCGGGTCAAGGTGGAAGCGCTCTTTTATGAAGAACCGTCGTACACGGGCTTCGTGTTCCCGGTAGATAAATATTTCCCTGCCTGGGCTCTGGATGAAAAACACGACCTGGTGCAGGCTGGTCTGAAAGCCCGGGAACTGATTGGCTTGGACCCGAAACCCGCCGGCAAATGGTCGTTCAGCACCAATGGCATTTACTGGGCAGGCAAGGCAAACATCCCCTCAATCGGTTTCGGACCCGGCGACGAAGTCACCGCCCACACCGTACTGGACAGTGTAAACCTGGATGATATGGTCAAAGCCACTGAGTTTTACGCCATCCTGCCCAGCCTGATTCCATAACAGTTTGGGAAACTTGCTGAGTATAATCAGGAAAAGAATAATTAAGGAGAGATAATATGCAAACTTTTCTACATGGCCGGGATTTGATCGGCGATCTGGATTTTTCTAAAGAAGAAGTTGAAACTGTTCTGGAAGTTGCCTGGGACCTGAAACGTAAGCGCGCCCTCAACGAACCGCACCCCTACCTGCGCGACAAGGTGCTGGCAATGTTGTTCTTCTTTAGCAGCACGCGCACGCGCGGCTCTTTTGAAGCCGGAATGGCACAGCTTGGCGGGCACGGTGCTTTCATTGAAAGCAAAACCACTCAAATTTCGCACGGTGATACCGCCAAGGAAATCGGCGAGATCTATGGGCGCTATTTCGATGGGATTGCCATTCGCCATTGTGACTGGAAAATCGGCAACGATTACCTGAACGAAGTCGCCCGCAATTGCCGGGTGCCCGTTCTAAACATGCAATGCGATGTTTACCATCCCTTCCAATGCCTGGCAGACCTAATGACCATCATGGAGAAAAAAGGGCGCAACCTCAAGCGCAAGAAGATAGTGGTTTCCTGGGCATACGCAGCCTCTTATCTGAAACCAATTTCGGTGCCGCAATCCCTGATCATCCAGATGCCGCGCTTTGGCATGGACGTGACCCTGGCATACCCCAAAGAATTCCCGCTTATGCCTGACATCGAACGGCAGGCTGCCGACGAAGCCAAAAAATGGGGCACTTCATTTGAAATTGTCCACGATATGGACGAGGGCATGAAGGATGCAGACGTGATCTATGCCAAGAGCTGGGGTCCCTTGATGACCACAGACGATCCGGTGAAGGGTAAAGAATTACAGGATTCTTACACCGATTGGATCATGGATCAGCGCCGGCTGGAGCTGGCGAAATCGGATGCCATCTACATGCACCCTCTGCCTGCCGACCGCGACATCGAGGTCACGAATGAAGTGATTGATGGTCCCAATTCTGTGGTGTATGATGAAGCCGAAAATCGCCTGCACGCTCAAAAAGCAGTCATGGCGTTGACCATGAGTTAGGCAAAAAACAGCCATTGTATTCCAGACAAAACAAGGCAGCAATAAGCTGCCTTGTTTTTTGCCCCCCCTGGAGATAATGTACAATATTAACCAGTAATATCCAAGTTTTTGAATCAGGAGAGTGGGCTATTAACACCAAGAAATTTTTATACTTCGTCAACCTTGCCATAGGAATCACTCTGGCTATCCAGGCACTGTTGCATCCCACACTTGACAGTCAAACCAAAACCAGCTTCATGATTGTGGCGATTGTCTTCATCAACTGGGCAATTTTCACCTGGCTGGCATACTCTCTGGCAATCAAATCATGGAACGATCCGAACAAACAAGGTTGGAAACCGCTGCTGGATGTGACTACGCTTGCATACCAGGTCGTGATCTTGCTTTCTCTGATCTTCCTTAACGTCCTCATGGTTATTGGCGTGACAGATACTCGATACCTGGTTGGAACGATTATTGCGGCAATCATCCTGCCGTTGATTGTGACCCTGATTGCAAATCAAGTGATAAAACGAGCACAGTAAAGCGCTTTTTGGTTGCCACCCTGAATCTATCTTACCCAGTAATTTTTAAGTAAGAATGATCTTCGTCTTCCAACGACAAGATTCTTCCCTCTCAGTTTGAAAGACCAAAAAAGGCACCCCAACGAGTGCCTTTTTTACATCAACAAAACAATCAGTGCTATTTGACTGCTGGCATGTCTCTGCTGGCAATCACGTCCACACCCGTACCAATCACATTGGCAATGACCACGTCTTCAGCTTTAACCGGAGCGGTCAGCTCGACAGCCCGAATCTTCTCCAAAACTTCCATTATTTTTCGTTTCGGGATCGAGCCCTTGGTGTAAACCGGCAGCAGCGGATGGATGCCGTTGGCAATTTTTACCGTGCTGGCAACCATTCGCTGAGGGGCAATCGCTTCCTGGCGACCGTAGGTTTCGCCTTTGCGACAGCGCTGCCCTAAAATCTTGACTACTTCTTCGCCTTCCATGCGCACGATCAGTTTACAGCCCGTAGGGCAAGCGGTGCAGATAAAATTCTTCTCTTCCATCTTATGCCTCCGATTTGGGATAAATATCGACGGTCAATTTGCCGGTCTTCTCGAGTTCAGCCGCCATCCTGGGCTTCAGCACAATCGTAACCATCTCACCTGGGCGTACATAACGTTCTGAACGCTTGACAATACTATTTTCATCACCGCGCACCTCCAGCCAGACATCTTCTTCAATCGGTCTGGTGACGCGCATCTGCAAGCTGATGTCACCCTGTTCCAGCGCTTTTTTGTCCAGTTTGTGTGGGACGATATAGCGCACATTTTTACCCGGAACAAGTGGAATGTAGCGTGCTGCTCGTTCTTTTTCAGCTATGGCAAATTCAGCCGCACTCTTGCCGGCTCCAGCTCCTGCCATCGAAACATAATCGACCAGGTCATATACATGCACCACGTTTCCGGCGGCAAAAATTCCCGGCACGTTGGTTTGGAAGTGCTCATCCACAAAGGGACCACCGGTCACGGGGTCCAGAATCACACCGGCTTTCTTTGAAAGTTCATTCTCAGGGATCAGACCAACCGAGAGCAACAAGGTGTCGCAAGGGATGATCTCTTCGGTGCCTGGGATGAAGTTCCATTTGTCATCAACTGCCACAGATTCGATCGCCTCGACGCGGTCTTTACCGATGATTTTCTTGACTGTATGCTGAAGCTGCAGTGAAATATCCCAGTCTTCAAGACATTGAACATAGTTGCGGCTCAAGCCTGAAAGGTAAGACTGAACTTCGAGCACTCTTTCCACGTGCGCGCCTTCGAAGGTCAGGCGGCGAGCCATAATCATGCCAATATCACCTGAACCGAGAATGACAAAACGTTTGCCGGGCATAAAGCCTTCAACATTAACCCAGCGCTGTGCCGTGCCAGCATTGAAGACGCCGTTGGGGCGGTAGCCGGGGATGCGCACCTGGGCGCGCGTCCGTTCACGGCAGCCCATCGCCAAAACGATGGCGCGGGCATCCACTTCCAGGTAACCAAAGTCACGGCTCGAAAGGTAGAGCTTGCGCTGTGATGTCACATCCATCACCATCGTGTCCAGCAAAAAGGTGATCCCCAGGGTTTTAGCTTCGTTGATGTAGCGCTGGGCATATTCCGGACCGGGCAGGTCTTCCTTGAAGGTCTGCAGTCCGAAGCCATTGTGAATACACTGCAACAGGATGCCGCCTAATTCGACGTCGCGTTCAACGACCAAAACGTCATCAGCACCGCCTTTTTTGGCTTCAATTGCAGCTGCCAGTCCACCTGGACCAGAACCAATTACAACAACGTCATATTGCTTCTTAATTGACATCAGTGACCTCCGTATCTTTGGTTTTCCGATAGAGGTATTCGGAACCTTTACCGCGCTTGGTGATCTCAAAAGGCGATACACCCAACTCACGTGCCAAAATGGCAACCACGCGGGTCATATCAAAACCCGCCTGGCATCTGCCAGTGCCCAGCCAGGTGCGGCGCTTGATGGCATCGTAGGTTTGAGCAGGGATGGGTGCGTGCACCTCGGCAATGATTTCGCCTTCCGTAACGTTTTCACAGCGGCAAATCACACGACCGTAGCTCGGGTCAACATCGCATAAGAGCCTGCGCTCCTGGTGGGTCATGTGGGCATAGCGCGGACGAGCCAGCCGAATCGGGTCCCAATCTTTTTTCGCAACAAGATTTTCTCCGGCGTCCTTCAACAGATCCACCACCATCTCGGCAATTGCTGGCGCCGAGGTGAGACCAGGCGACTCAATGCCACCAAGGTTGACGAAGCCCTGTACATTGCTGGGGATCTCGATTACGTAATCGTTATTGTAATTGAGCCCTGGTGTCCAGGCAGGACCGTTACCCATAGGGCGCAAGCCGACAAAGTTGGCAATCGAAGCGCGCAAGTTGAGGTTGGGGATCAGCTTCTTGGCGCCATCAATCAATTCGTCCATACCTTCCTTCGTCAGGGAGGTATCTTCTTTATCATCGATCACGTTGGCATTCGGACCAACAATGGTGTTTTCGTGCAGCGTGCCAGTCACTAAAATGCCCTTGCCCCGGCTGGATGGCACCGGGAAGAGTACGTTATGGATCTGAACCTCAGCCCGATCAAAGATGAAGTATTCACCTTTGCGGGCTTTAATAAAGAATTCAGGACGTACACCGGCTTTATGCATCACATTGTCAGAGTAGATTCCAGCCGAGTTGATCACCCAACGAGCGAAGAATTCTCCGCGGTTGGTTTTGACACCGATCACACGGTTGCCTTCCCAGATAAAGTCCTGAAATTCAGTGTTCAGAAGCACGGTCGCGCCGTTGTTCACTGCATTTTCAGCCGCGGCAACCGTAACCTGGAAGGGATCGCAAATTCCGCCGGTGGTTGCCCACAACGCGCCGCTGGTTTCCGGGTTGATATCCCGTTCGCGGGAGCGCATTTCAGGACCATCGATCATGGTCATGCCTGGCACGCCGTTACGAATGCCCTGCTGCATCAGTTTTTCCACCAGGGGCAGTTCTTCTTCTCCAACCGCGACGACATAATCGCCCCGACGTTCAAAGGGGAAGTTCAGTTCACCTGCCAATTGGTCCCACATAGGGTTTGCCCTGACATTCATCAAGGCTTTCAAAGAGCCTGGGAGAGGGTCGTAACCGGCGTGGACAATTGCTGTATTTGCCGAAGAGCAGCCCATGCCGATATCTGCCTCTTTTTCGATTAGCAGCAGTCTGCCTTCGTATCGGGAAAGCCACCGGGCAATCATTGCGCCGACTACGCCTCCCCCTATCACGATGTAATCGTATTTTTCTTGCACATTTGCCTCCATCTACAATTTTTTGATATGAGCAATATTTACAATATCTTGATGATATTACTTTCATAATTTAATGATGATTGTGAGAAATGAGCCATAATTATATTTTTTTTGGTACAATATTGGTATTTCTAACAGCCATCATGTCAGTAAAGAGATAACCCTTATCGCAATTTCAAAACATTATACTACCTCGGCTGTAAAAACTGTTACTTTTGAACTTTTAGAAGAAGAAGTTATGCAAAATTGCGAGATTTTTTCATTAACTGTAGTGAATGTGTTATAGTTATGGTTAGTATATATCGTCAGCTCAATTATTCAGGACGATATTCTTTTTGGCAAGTCTTTTAGGTTCTAGGGAGTGCAAGGATACTAAAATTGAGCAAGCCATCTTTAATGAAGCTTTTTGAATACGAAAACATGGTGTGTCCGCGAGAGACCACAACTAAAGTTGTGTGGTTTTTCAACCTCCCAAAGATTACCAGGAAAGAAACCAACAAAACCTGTTTGTTTGAAAGCGAGGTGTATATCGGAATCCAATAACTAAAATATATTTTTCTGTAACTTTATACTTAATCAAACAAAATATAAGGAGAAATATTCATGGAAAATCGTACTATGAAAGAATTTATTGGCGAAGTGTTCGGCACCTTCATCCTGATTCTGCTCGGTGATGGTGTTGTCGCCAACGTTGGTCTGGCACCTCGTGTTGCTGGTACCGCTTACAACTGGAACACCATTACTATCGGTTGGGCGTTTGCAGTCATTATCGCTGTCTACGTCTCCGGTGGTATTTCAGGTGCTCACCTGAACCCGGCAGTCACCCTCGGTTTGGCAGTCCGCCGCGGCTTCCCCTGGAAGAAAGTTGTTCCATTCATCGTTGCTCAGATGATCGGCGCTTTCCTCGGTGCCGCTGCTGTTTATTTCATCTATCGCGAAGGTCTCGTGGCTGCTGGAATGCCTAATGTCTGGTCAACCGGACCCGGTTCAATCTTTGGACAGGCATGGTTTGGCGCAGAGAGCTCTGGTGCAACCGGAACTTACGGCATGCTCACCGCAGCAATTGCTGAACTATTTGGCACCTTCGTCCTGATCTGGGGTATTGCTGCTAGCGGCGATATGAAGAACAATGGTCTCAAAGACAACCTCGGTGCTTTAATCGTTGGTTTCGCTGTTTTGGCCGTTGGTCTGTCCCTTGGTGGTCCCTCTGGCTATTCCATCAACCCCGCTCGTGACCTCGGTCCCCGTATCCTGGGTTTGCTGGTTGGAACCAAAGGCTTGTTTGACGGCCTCTACTGGCTGATCGTTCCAGTCCTGGTTCCTGCAATTGCTGGTCCCATTGGTTTCTGGCTCTACGACGTGCTCGTGACCAAGAACCTGCCCCACAGAGACTAGTTAATATTTACGACCGCGCATGACCGCTGGTCACACGACGCTTGGTCTAGGCAAGGTCCTATCAAGTAGAAAAGGAGACTAATATATGAAGAAATTGATCAATGATCCTGAAAATGTTGTGAAAGAAGAGCTTCAAGGGATCGAACTTGCTCATCCTGACCTTGTAAAGGTGTTTTACGACCCCGATTACATCGTTCGTGCTGATGCGCCTGTTCAAGGAAAGGTTGGCCTGGTCTCCGGTGGGGGCAGCGGTCATGAACCCATGCACGGCGGGTTCGTCGGCAAAGGGATGTTAGATGCTGCCTGCCCTGGTGCCGTGTTTACCAGCCCGACCCCGGATCAGATGCTTGAAGCCACAAAGGCTGTTGACGGCGGTGCCGGTGTTTTGCATATTGTCAAGAACTATACTGGCGACGTGATGAACTTCGAAATGGCTGCCGATCTGGCACGTGAAGAAGGCATCGAAGTCGAATCAGTGTTGGTGGATGACGATGTCGCTGTCGAAGACAGCACCTGGACAGCCGGACGACGCGGTGTTGGTCTGACCGTGTTGATGGAAAAAATCGTTGGCGCTGCCGCCGAAGAAGGTCGTTCCCTGAAGGAATGTGCCGATTTGGCTCGCAAGGTCAATGCTCAGGGACGCAGTATGGGTATGGCGCTGACCTCTTGTGTGGTGCCTCATGTTGGCAAACCCTCATTTGACCTGCCAGAAGACGAAATGGAAATCGGCATCGGTATCCATGGCGAGCCCGGTCGTCATCGCATCAAAATCGAACCCGCAGACAAGATCACAGAGATGTTGATCAAACCTGTGGTGGAAGATCTTCCTTTTAAGGAAGGCGATGAAGTCTTGCTCTTTGTCAACAGCATGGGCGGCACCCCTCTGATCGAGCTCTACATTGTTTATCGAAAAGCAGTGGAATTGCTCGAAGCGAAGGGCATTAAGGTCGTCCGCAATCTGATCGGACCTTTCATCACCAGCCTCGAAATGGCTGGAGCATCCATCACCCTTTTGAAGATGGACGAAGACCTGAAAAAACTCTGGGACGCACCGGTCAAAACCGCCGGAATGCGCTGGGGCATATAATTTATCCAAAACACGGCTGGGGTTTCGAACCCCAGCCGTGTCATAAAGAGGCAAATGTGGCAATAACAAAAGATGATGTATTAAGTTGGATCAGGGATTACGCCCAGGTGATCGAAGAAAATTTTGAAATGTTAACCGACCTCGACCGCGAAATCGGTGATGCTGATCATGGTGCCAACATGAGACGCGGCTTTAAAGCCGTACTCGAAAAACTGCCATCTGTGGAGGACAAAGATATCGGAGCCATCCTGAAAAGTGTTGGCATGACCTTATTGTCCAAAGTAGGTGGGGCGGCTGGTCCGCTCTATTCCACCTTTTTTATGAAAGCCGGCACTACGATCGGCGCAAAATCGGAGATGGCAATAGACGACTGGGCAAAAGCACTTGAAGCAAGCACCGCCGGAATCGCCGCGCTGGGAAAAGCCCAACCAAATGACAAAACCATGCTGGATGCACTTTATCCTGCTGTCGATGCGCTGAATACAGCCATCGGTAATGGCTCGTCGAATGGAGAAGCCCTGCAAAAATCCGCAGACGCTGCACACGAAGGAATGCTGGCAACGATCCCCTTGGTTGCACGAAAGGGTCGTGCAAGCTACCTCGGTGAACGCAGCGCCGGGCATCAGGACCCTGGAGCAACCTCATCTTACTTACTCATCAAATCAGCCGCAGAGACCTGGGCAGACAGTTAGTGTCTGAAATCAAATTAAAAAAAGGAGAATAAAATTATGGCAAAATATGTAGGAGCAATCGATCAAGGAACCACCAGCACCCGTTTTATGGTCTTTGACCATGAAGGGAAAGTGGTCGGCTACGATCAAAAAGAACACGAGCAAATCTACCCGAAACCAGGGTGGGTCGAACACGATCCACTCGAGATCATCCAGGCAACCAAGGATGTCGTCGCAGGTGCGCTCAACAAACTCAAGATTGATGTCAAGGAAATCGCAGCTGTTGGTGTGACCAATCAACGCGAAACCGCAGTAGTGTGGGAAAAAGCCACCGGCAAACCCGTTTATAACGCGATTGTCTGGCAGGATACCCGTACCGACAAAATCTGCAACGAACTCGCAAAAGATGGCGGTCAGGATCGCTTCAGAGCCAAAGTTGGTCTGCCCCTGGCAACCTACTTCTCTGGCATGAAAGCAAAATGGATCCTGGATAATGACCCTGCCCTCAAAGAAAAAGCAGAAAAGGGCGAAATCCTCTTCGGTAATATCGATACCTGGGTAATCTGGAATATGACCGGCGGACCCCAGGGTGGCGTTCATATCACTGACGTCTCCAATGCTTCCCGCACATTCATGATGAACCTCGAAACCCTCGATTGGGATCCCGAGATGCTGGAAGTGCTGGGCATCCCCCGTGCCATGCTCCCTGATATCAAAGCTTCAAGCCAGGTCTATGGCTATATCAAGGGCAGCCAACTGGATGGCATTCCGATCGCTGGCGATCTGGGCGACCAACAGGCTGCCCTCTTCGGTCAGACTTGCTACAGCCCCGGCGAAGCCAAGAACACCTATGGAACCGGCTGCTTCATGCTCATGAACACCGGCACTGTACCTGTCCAATCCAAGAATGGTCTGCTGACCACACTCGGTTACAAGATTGGCAACGAACCCGCTGTCTATGCATTGGAAGGCTCAATCGCCATCACCGGTGCGCTCGTGCAGTGGTTGCGTGACAACCTCAAGATGATCGAAAAATCATCTGACATCGAAATGCTCGCCAATACTGTGGAAGATTCTGGCGGTATTTACTTTGTGCCGGCATTCTCTGGTCTGTTCGCTCCCTACTGGAAGAGCGATGCCCGCGGCGTTATCGTCGGTCTGACCCGCTATATCACTGGCGGTCACCTGGCTCGCGCCGTCCTGGAAGCAACCGCTTACCAGACAGCTGAAGTCCTGGAAGCCATGAACAAGGATTCCGGTGTTGACCTGACCGCCCTGAAAGTTGACGGCGGCATGGTCTTCAACGAGACCCTCATGCAATTCCAGTCCGATATCCTCGGCGTTCCCGTGATTCGCCCGACTGTCGCAGAAACCACCGCCCTGGGCGCTGCTTATGCAGCTGGTCTGGCTGTTGGCTTCTGGGAAAAGGTCGAAGATCTGCGCGCCAACTGGGGCAAGGACAAGGAATGGACTCCCAAGATGGATCCTGAGACCCGTGAAAAACTCTACAAGGGTTGGAAGAAAGCGGTCACCCGCTCCTTCGCTTGGATCGAAGAATAGTATCAAAAGTTCGTTTAGAATTAAGGGGCGAGGCGCCTTGCGCCTTCGCCCCTTAATTTTTTGCCAGACTGGAGAAAAATATGAGCACTAAAAACAAAAAACCCAATACCAAGAAAAAGGAAGAAGTGAATTGGGAAGAATTCCGCAAACCCTGGATCAAAAAGAAAACCGGCTTGATCGTCATTGCGGTCGTAAGTCTCGCTCTCGGGGTTTTGACTGCAGCGCAGATCGTCATGGGTGGTGGAGGTTGGGGACGGGCAATCTTATGGGGATTCATTTTTGCCGCCATGGTCTGGCTGGTTTTCTTCGGAATGGCATGGTTTCAAGGTCTGCTGCATGGCAAACCAGACGACACCACCAGCAATAAAAAATAAGGGGAAGCAAATGGTAAGTATCTTATTGGTCTCACACAGCTATCAACTTGCCCAGGGTACTGCTGAACTCGTCCGGCAGATGGCATCATCGGCTGACCTGAAAATCAGGGTTGCCGCCGGTATGGGCGATGAACACGAAGAAATCGGCACGAATGCAATTGAAATCATGGAAGCCTTGAGCGAACTCACTGAAGACGGCGATGTTTTGGTTCTTATGGATTTGGGCAGCGCAGTTTTGAGCACAGAGATGGCACTGCAGATGCTCGATGAAGAGATCGCTGGCAAGGTGCGCATGTGCCCGGCACCCTTTGTGGAAGGCGCGATTGCAGCTGGCGTGCAGGCAAATATGGGCAGCCCGATCCAGGAAGTATATGATGAGGCGATGAACGCCCTGGCTGCCAAGCAGCAGCAGATCGTAGGGGATGTGGAAGTGCAAACTCCAGCCGAACCGAAATCTTTTGAAACTCCAGCGCTGGCTGAGCAAGTTGAGGATAAGACTGAAGTGCTGGTCACTGTCACCAATCCAACTGGCTTGCATGCCCGACCTGCATCAACATTTATTCAGACCGTCAAGAAACACGATGCCAGCCTGACCGTCACCAATCGCACAACAGGGGCTGAACCTGTTTTGGTGAAGGGCATGATCTCGGTCATGCTTTTAGCTGCCAAGCAGGGGGATGAGCTCTTGTTACAAGCCACCGGTCCGGATAGAACCGCCCTACTCGCGGAATTGGAGCAACTATTCCTGGATAATTTCGGGGAATAGTCTTCAACTACCATCCACCTTCGGTCATTCTGAGGGAGCGTAGCGATTATGGCGATCTGCCTTTAATTCATTCTATCTTACCTGATCTTTGATCCGGGGTGGGTCTGGGACCCACCCATACGGAGCAGGCTTAACATTCTCCGACATTATTCATCTGAGCAATTTTGCCATAGCGAGAGGGGCTTGCTCCTTCCACAATGCCTGCCTTCAAATCCAGAAATGGCTTTTTGTACATCCCCTTGAAATCTGCAAGCAAAGGTCGTAAAGTTAACCGTTCTTAACTATTAAGCAGGATTAAATGAACGATACTTTTCTAAAATTTCTTTATGACCTGGCAGATCTGATCGCGCGAAATTCCATGATCGAGCGCTTTCACTTCATACAGGATTCCGGCATTTCGCAAAGCCAGATGATAAGCATGTTCTATTTGCACCGCAATCAGAACGTGGCAATCAACGCCCTGGCATGTTACCTGGGTATTTCCAACCCGGCGGTCTCTCAACTGATCGACAAACTGGTCCGTTCAGGTCTCGTCAAGCGAATCGACAACCCCGACGACCGGCGCGGAAAGCTGCTCGGCTTGACCGAAGAAGGCAAATCACTGGTAACCCGGGCAAAAATTGCCCACCACCAATGGGTCCAGACTTTAGCCGAGTCCATTCAACCCGAAGAAAGACCTGTGATCGAGGAAGCGATCCAAATCATTCTCAAGAAACACGCTTTACTGCAAGGTACTGAACATCAATCCCCCACTCGAGGTGAAAATTAATTTATGGTAAGACTCAGAAAATACATACAACCCTATTGGAAAAGCATCCTCCTCGCCATTGTCATGGTGGTTGTGGTAGCTGCGGCGGACCTTTCATTACCCGACCTCCTCTCGCAAATCATCAACGTCGGCATCCAGCAGCGCGGTATTGAAAGCGGCGCTCCTGATGCCCTCAGCATTGAGACGATGCAATCGCTGCAGTTCTTGCAAAGCGAGCAGGATTACCAGTTGCTAACCGGATATTATGAGCTGGTCGAACCTGGATCTAAGCGTGCAGTTGACCTGCTCCAAGAGATCCCGGTACTGGAAGAAGAGCCCGTCTACGTTCTCAAACCTCTCGATGACACCGGTAAGCTTGCTCTGGAAGATCTGGTATCAAAACCTCTCATTTTTATTCGGACTGTCAACCTTCTTCAAAACGATCCGGAACAGGCTAAGCAGTTATTGGGTGAAAATTTCCCCACCCAAATGATGGATATTCCCCCGGATGTAGATCTCGGTCAGTTTTTGCAGGTTATGCCAGCTGAACAGAGAGCCGCGTTGGAAACGGCAGTCTCCGATCACCTTTCGTCCTTGGAAGGTGCCATTCTGCACCAATTGACCGTCCAGGCAATCACCGCAGAATATGCCCGGCTAAGGATCGACACGCAGAAAACTCAAAACCAATACATTCTCAACACTGGTTTCCGCATGATCATGGTGGCAGTGGTTGGTCTGATTGCTTCACTGATTGTCAGTTTTCTTGCCTCACGAACTGCTGCGGATGTCGCCAGGGATGTTCGATCGGCGATTTTCAAAAAAGTGGAATCTTTTACAACGGCTGAATTCGAAAAATTTTCAACAGCCTCACTGATCACCCGTACCACCAATGACGTCACTCAGGTCCAGATGGTGGTTTTCATGTTGATGCGCATGGCTTTCCAGGCACCTTTAATCGGTACCCTGGGTATCTTCCGTGCCCTCGACCAAAGCCCGGGCATGTGGTGGACCATTGCTTTGATTGTCGGTCTGCTGGTGATTGTGATCGTAACGCTTTTCGCAATTGTCGCACCGAAATTTAAGATTATCCAACAACTGATCGACCGTCTGAACCTTGTCATGCGCGAAAACTTGTCTGGCATTCTAGTCGTCAGGGCGTTTAACAAGCAAAGTTACGAAGAAAAACGCTTCGACAATGCCAACCTGGATGTCACCGACAACCAGGTCTTCATAGGCAGGGCGATGGCTTTTGTCTTCCCACTGATGAATTTGGTGATGCTGGGCGGGCAGGTGTTGATCATCGCTGTGGGAGCTCGTTTTGTTGCTGAGAGCGCGCTGCAGGTTGGCAGTTTGATCGCTTTCATGCAATATTCAATGCAAATTTTCTTCTCATTTATGCAGCTTTCCATGCTCTTCATCTTTATTCCCCGTGCTGCGGTTTCGGGCGACCGCATTGCCGATGTTTTGGAAACGCCCATTTTAATCAAAGACCCGCAAGAACCAACAGAGCTTGAAGAACCCGTCAGAGGTGTGGTTGAATTTCATGATGTCGATTTCCGCTATCCTGATGCCGAGGAAGATGTGTTACACGACATCAGTTTCAGGGCAGAACCAGGCGAGGTAACCGCCATCATCGGTTCGACCGGTTCGGGTAAATCTACCCTGGTCAAGCTGCTCCCCCGCTTTTTTGACGTCACGAAAGGCGCAATCACGCTGGATGGCGTCGATATTCGCCAGTTAACCCAACACGAATTGCGCGAGCAAATCGGTTATGCCCCTCAAAAAGGACTCCTTTTTAGCGGCACCGTTGCCAGCAACCTGGAAGTAGGCAAACCTGGCGCCAGCGAAGAAGAAATGCTGGAAGCGATTCAAATTGCTCAGGCAAAAGATTTCGTTCTCAAGGATGAAGATGGAATGAATATGGAAATATCCCAGGGAGGCACCAACGTCTCCGGAGGTCAAAAACAACGGCTCTCAATCGCCAGGGCGGTGATCAAGAAACCACCTGTATTTATCTTCGACGATACCTTTTCAGCGCTCGATTACAAAACAGACGCAGCATTGAGGAAGGAATTGCACCAAAACTTAGGTGACAGCACACTGCTGGTGGTAACTCAACGAGTGGCAACCGCTAAACTTTCAGATCAGATTTTAGTTCTGGATAATGGTCGCGTGGTAGGAATCGGCAAGCATAATGAGCTCATGCAATCCTGTAAGACTTATCGTGAAATTGCCAGTTCCCAGCTCAACGAGGAGGAGTTAGCATGAGTTTCCATTCCCAACCTCAAAACAACAATAACGTGAAAAACAACGCCAAAGCCCAACCCCAGCAACAACCTGTGCGGCACGGCGGCGGACCGGGCGCTTTGATGCCCGGAGAAAAAGCCAAGGATTTCAAAGGCAGCATGAGGCACCTTATTAGCTACCTTGGCAAATATAAATGGATGATTTTGTTTACGCTGCTTTTGGCAGCCGGTTCTACAGTATTTTCGATCTTCGGTCCCCGCACGCTCGGTCAGGCAACCACCGAACTCTATCTCGGAGTTCAACGCATGGTTCAAAACGACCCGGTGGGCATTGACTTTGTGCGCCTGAATCAAATTTTGACCCAGGTAATGATTTTGTATCTCATCTCAACGCTTCTCGGTCTGATCCAGGGCTATGTTTTGACAAACATTTCTGCGAAAATCACTTATCAGCTGCGTAAAGAGATTTCCGAGAAACTCAACCGCTTGCCTCTCAAATATTTAGACAACGTCACCCACGGTGAAGTGCTCTCACGTGTCACCAACGACGTGGACACCATCAACCAGACCCTCAACCAGAGTCTTTCGCAGATCATCACCTCTGTTACCCGCGTGGTTGGCGTTCTGATCATGATGCTAAGCATTAATGTGCTCATGACCCTGATCGGTCTCGCCATGGTGCCACTTGCCATGATCCTCATACGCTTCGTTGTCGGCAAATCACAAGGCTATTATCGCAGTCAGCAGGAATACCTGGGGCATATCAATGGTCACGTGGAAGAAATGTATGGCGGGCATATCGTCTTGAAAGCTTTCAACGGTGAACAAGCCAGCATCGCCCGCTTTGAAGAGCTGAATAATACGCTTCATGAAAGCGCCTGGCGCTCCCAATTCCTGACCGCGGGGATAATGCCCAGCATGCGCCTGCTGAGCAACCTCGGTTATATCGCAGTTGCCATGCTGGGCGGCTCGCTGGTGATCCAGGGCAAGTTGAATGTTGGTGAAATCCAGGCTTTCATTCAATATTTACGCTCTTTCCAGGACCCCTTGCTGCAAATCGCCAACATCACTAACATCCTGCAACAAACCGCGGCAGCTTCAGAACGTGTCTTCGAATTCTTGAACGAACCTGAACAAGCGCCCGATACGGAAAACCCGGTCTACCTGGACCACGTGGAAGGCGCTGTCGAATTCAAGAACGTTCGGTTCGGCTACGACCCCAACAACCCGGTGATCAACGATTTTTCTGTCGAGGTGAAACCTGGTCAGCAGGTGGCAATTGTGGGACCGACCGGCGCAGGCAAGACCACGCTGGTGAAACTGTTGATGCGCTTTTACGATATCGACAGCGGCGAGATTTTGGTGGATGGCGTCAATATCCAGGACTTCACCCGGGCTGACCTGCGCAGCAAGTTTGCCATGGTGCTGCAGGATACCTGGTTGTTCAATGGCACCATCCGTGAAAACATTCGCTATGGTCGCCAGGATGCTACAGATGAAGAGGTTGAACGCGCCGCAGATTTGGCATACGCCGATCACTTCACACGCACACTGCCAGGCGGCTATGACATGGTGCTCAACGAGGATGCCAGCAACGTCTCGGCTGGTCAGAAACAGCTGCTCACAATTGCACGTGCAGTTTTGGCAGACCCCCCCATCCTGATTTTGGACGAAGCCACCAGTTCGGTCGATACGCGTACGGAAGTCTTGATCCAAAAAGCGATGGACAAACTGATGAAGGGCAGAACCTCGTTCGTGATCGCCCACCGTTTGTCCACAATCAAGAATGCTGACCGGATTTTGGTGCTGCGGGATGGCGATATCGTTGAGCAAGGCACACACGAGAGCCTGCTCGAAGCCGACGGTTTCTATGC